>DATJJP010000075.1:0-29938 GCA_035492075.1 Cyclobacteriaceae bacterium
AACTTTATAATCAGGGCAATCACTAAGAGCACCGGCGACAGCATCAATAGTGCCACCGCTGACACAGCTATATCGACAGTTCTTTTGAGCATCTTTTGCATTTCTTTGGCGTTTTGATGGCTCAAAAGTATTGTGCAAAAGGGCTAGCCTTTTTTATATTCGATTAACACGGCTGTTGGTCGATGAAACCCGTCAGGGGATTAGACTAAACTTTCCCAGCCTCCCGGAAATTCTAAAAAAGGGCTTAAAGACGAAGATTTCAGCCGTTTTTAGGAGACGAGCAAATCTTGCTGCAAAGCCATTATTTGAGTTACAACGGCAAGAGAACGATGAATTCCGTGCCTTTGCCCACCTCGCTCCGCACGTCAATGGAGCCATTGAGGAGTTCTACGGCGCGCTTTATAATGACCAGTCCCAATCCCGTCCCTTCTATGCTGTGGGCGTTGGAGGCGCGAGTGAATGATGCGAAAAGATTTTTCAATTCCTCTGAAGGAATGCCGATGCCTTCGTCTCGCACAGAAAGGTGCAGCTTCTTTCCTTCCTCTCGCAAGGAGATATAAATGTTTTTTGCCTTTGGCGAAAACTTGACGGCATTGCTCACCAGGTTGAAGACAATGTTCCGCAGCAGTTTTTCATCCGTTTCAAATTCCTTGACTTTCACTTGGGTGATCAGTTTAAGAGCATGCGTATCATTGCGGCTGCTCAGTGCCTCGCGGACGAGCTTTTCAAAGATGGTGACAGGGGTTATTTTTTTATCCACTTTCACCTTGCCTTCTTCAGACTTGCCCACGAACAATACATCTTCCACGAGAGCGGTCATGTGCTGCACTTGTTTTTCAATGGCGCCTGCTTTCTCCACGATTTGCTGCGGCTGCAATTTTTCACTGAACCGTTTCAAGAAGTTCGAAGACAAAGCGATCGTTGCCAAGGGAGTTCTAAACTCGTGAGAAGCGATGGAGATGAACTTGCTTTTGAGATTTACCAGTTCTTTTTCCTTTCTCACAGAGTCGTTCAACTTGTGCGTGCGTTCTTCTATGATGGCCTCCAGGTTTTGCCGGTATTGAACCACTTCGGTAATGTCCTGCATAGCTCCAATCATACGGATCGCTTTATGGCCGGAGTAAACTACGTACGCACGGTCAAGGACATTTTTATAATCACCATTGGCACAACGGTACCGGTACTCAGTGATCCAGTTGCTCTGGTGGTGGGTAATCACCGCGTTCATTTCAGACGTGACGCGCGGGTAATCATCGGGATGGATTTTTTCGGACCACCACCGCTGGGCTTCCTTCACTTCACGTTGTTCATAACCGAAAATAGTTTCCAGGCCGTGGTTCCACGTCTCCACATCTTTTTCGATGTCCAAATCCCAGATCGCATCATTGGTCGCTTTTGAGAGGACTTCAAATCGCTCATTGTATTCGCGCAAAACACGTTCAATAACCTTCCGATCGTTGATGTCTTGGATAACTCCCACCAACGTGGCCTTGTTGTTGTTGTCACGGATGACCTGGGCTTTTTCACTCACCCATCGCACAGTGCCGTCGGCTAAGACAATGCGATGGTCAATATCGTAAACAGAGTCTGTCTCTAAAGCCGCTTTTGACAACTCCATTACACGAGGACGATCTTCGGCATAAACACGATCAAAAAACTCTGTGTTTTTCCCGCTGAATCCCTCTTCTGCAACATCAAATATCTTGAACACTTCCTTGGACCAGGTGAGTTTCCCGTTCGTGTAGCCCGGCTCGGAAGTCCAATAGCCAATGCGTGCCGATTCAGAAGCTTTGTCGAGGAAATATTGGTCGCGTTTCAACTCGTTTTCAATATTTCTGAACGCGGTGACGTCTACCGCCGTGATGCAAGCATGAGTAACTCTCCCCTCATTGATGATCGGCTCATAACGTACGTAGTGGAAAATTTTCTGTCCCGCAGAACTTTTAAATTCAGCGTCGATGGCTGATCGTTCACCCGCCAAAGTCTTCTTGAACAACGCTATGGCGTCTGCCTGACGATGTGGAGCAACGATGTCAAGGAAATCATTTCCTACCCGGGGCTGGATGTTGGCTACATCTTTGATGAATTTCTCAAAGGCGTCGTTGAAAGAGACTACTTTCCCGTCTGCGGAGATCAACACGAACGTATCGCGAGACGTTTTAAAAACGATGTCCAACGTATCTTGATATTGGCGTGTCAGCCGTTCTTGCCTCCGGGCGTCGGTGATGTCGGTGGATGTTATGGTAACGTGAGTAACCTTGCCGTTTTTTATCACCGGGTTGTAGATCACATCATAGTAGCGCGTTTCACTTTCAAACACCGATTCAGAAACAACCTTGACGCGTTCGCCGGCGAGTGCGCGTTGCACAAGCAGTCGGGCTGCCTCGCGACGGTTGGGAGCTACAACGTCATAAAAAGAAAGCCCTGGGGTTGGCTCAATTTTGGAATATTTTCGAATGAAATCTTGAAGCCGGTGGTTGAGCACAACGATCTCTCCATTTGTATTGAGAAGAGCAAAATGATCGGTTGAATTTTGGAATATGATTTCAAGGTTTTCCCTGTATTTCTCTGCCTCTTCCTCTCTTTTCAACTCGGCGGTACGGTCGGCAATGGAGACCATCATGTGCGTGACTTTACCTTCACTGAACAGCGGCTGAACTCGGGTGTGCAAATAAAGAGCGCCGGCGCCGGTCTCAAGCTTGTCCATGTAAGTGAAAGACTCGCCGCGAAAAGCCCGATCGGCATATTCCTGGTATTTCTGGATGTGCTCAGGCGATACCGTTGCATGCCAGGCAAGACCAGGTTTTGGTGTAACACCCATGATCAAATTGCAGTAGTCAGAAAACCGTTTATTAAAAAGAGTAAGCTTTTCTTTTTTGTCCACCAAAAAGAAAATATCAGATGAGTTATTGAATATCATCTCCAGCTCTTGCCGGTATTCTGCCAATTTGATTTCGTGATTTTTCCGTTCCGTGATATCCATCGACGAGATAGAAACGTGCGTCACCTGATCGTTTGACTTGACGGCGCCATACCTGACTTCAAAATGCCTTTCGCCATTTGGAGTTTGCACCCTGCTTTCAAAGTAAAAGGATTCGCCTTGCTTCGCTCTATCAAATAATTTTTTATGAACCTCGACTCGCTCAGGCGACATCAAATCCCAAAGCACAGCTCCTACTTTTGGCACTTTTCCGTAAAACTCTTCAATTAGTTTTGCGAAATTCTGATTGAACAATATCAGCCGGGCCGAGGTGTCCATGAGCTGAAAATAGTCGGACGAGTTCTTGAAGATGATTTCAAGTTCCGCCTGCGACTCCGCCAATTTTATTTCTTGATTTTTCTTTTCAGTGACATCAAAGGCGGAGATCGAAATAAATTTGACCTCACCTTCATGGATCACGGGGCTGTATCGGACCGAAAAATAACGCGGCACCTCGTTCAGGATCGTTTTGGCGACCAAGTCAACCTTTTCGCCTTGCAAAACTCGCCTGAAAACCTCACGACTGGGTTCAACTCGGTCGGGAGGAAGAACGTCGAAGATGATTGCGCCTACCTCGGGGGCAACTCCTCGCATCTCCTCGGAAAACCGCTTGAAGCCCTCGTTTAACAAAACAATTCTTCCCTCTCTGTCAATCACCACAAAATTGTCGGCCGAATTTGTGAAAACGATCTCTAAATCTTGACGGTACTGCTTGAGCTCATTCTCCTGTCTACGCAAGTCAGTGATATCATGAGAAATGCCCAGAATTTGAATCACTTTTCCTGTTTCATCTTTTATAGGAACCTTTGTCGAGCTCAACAAGGCCTCACGTCCATGCACGTTTACCTTTACTTCTCGATTGATCAACGGTTCACCGGTGGCAAGTACTTTTTTCTCCTCTTCAAAGAGAGAGCGAGCTTGCTCGCCATAATAATCGATCAGATCACGACCGATGACCTGGTCTTCTCTGGTAGCTCCCAGTAATTTATAAGTGGCCCGATTGCTAAGGATAGTTTTAAGATTTGTGTCTCGAAGAAAAATGTACGAGGGAATATTATCAATCAATGCGCGAAGGAGATTTCTTTCATGTAGTACTTCTGCTTCTTTCTCAATAATTTCGGTGATGTCGCTGGCCACACCTTCCAGTCGAATGGGAATTCCGTTTTCGTCTTTGATCAATTTCAAGTCGTCTTTCACCCAGCGCACTTCTCCATCAATTAAGATGCGGTACGTGCATGACGTTTCTCCCGTTTCATTAAGGCGAGCTTGGCTGGCTTGCTTCATCCTCTGATCCGCGGGTAGCACGGGCTCCAACCAAAAGTACGGTTTCGCCAGTAGCGTTTCGTAAGGCTTGCGATAAACGCGCTCCGCCGAATGGCTCAAATAATTCTCTCCTTTCCCTGTCAAGTCAAATGACCAAACCACATCGTTTGTTGAGTTGAGCACGCGGTTCAGCTGTTCGTCTTTTTGCCTTGCGATCGTGGCATTTGCTTTTTCGAGGGCCACGTTGGCATGACTTAGCGCCTCCAAGTTTGCCCCAAGCTCTTCATTGGCAGTTTGCAGTTCTTCCGCCAAGGCCTGCAATTCTTCATTCGCGGTCGCCAGCGCACTGGCTTGCTGCTGGTAATCAACGAACAGGTTCATTTTCTGGTTGAAACTTCGCGCCAGCGCCCAGGCAGACCCCGCCAATACAATCACCACGGTGAGAATGATAAACGTCACCCCCAATTCGGTGGAGATCAAGTGGTACCATTCGCCGAACAAACGGACATAGCCTAATGCAATTGGGAAAATCAATGAAAGTGGAATTAGTATTCTTTCCGGGGATTGGCTGAAAGGACCAATCACCAGATGGCGAATGAAACCGTGTTGTGGTTTAAGAAGCAGAATGACGACGGAAAGGATCAAGAACAAAATGGCGGCCAAAGGGGCCATCAAGAAAAACGGCAAAGCCTCAGGAACGCGAAACAAATAAGAAAGCATTACCGTGAGTGAAACAAAAAAGACGATGATGTTAAGAGACTCGCGGAAGTATTGGGAAACGCGATCCGATGACAACAACGCAAGCGAAGTGATCGTCAAAATAAAACAAATGGCTGTGGTCATCGACATGCCGTTCAAAACCTGACTGCCTTGGTATTCTGCCATCTGTCGATGGAAGAAAAACGTATCGATGTAGGATGGGAATTCGAACATCTTCCCCAAAACAACGGTGATATTACAGAGTAGGAGACAAAAAAGAAGGGTATTGAAAAAAGCCGGCGATTGCTTGCGTGCAAACATGATTGCCGCACTGATCAATAAAAACTCAATTGAAGTTAAGGGGTTGATGGGAAGTAGGCCGTTTAAGGGCGCAAGTATACTTCTCCAACCAAAAGCCCAAGCAACGAGAGTAACGCCTGAGATAAAGGTCAATGAACCGGAGAGGCCAAAAGCAATTTTCTCCAGCTTAGGTATCTGTTCTTTTACGACGCCAACCATGCCTAATAAATTCTTACGTATAAACCGGAACGATTCCTTTTGTTTAAAATACAAAAGTCAAATCGCTCTTAGAATAAAGAATCGATTAAATGACAGGTTAAATTAAATTGGCTACTTCTTTTGGAGTATATGAGAGTTACTCCTATGTCTATTCGGAGGTGTTGGGGTTCTTGCAATGACAAAATTTCACATGGAAATCAGCCCATTCTTTATGGCATATTTCACCAATTCAGCGGTGTTTCGTAAGCCGAGCTTGTCTAGAATGTGGGCTTTGTGGGTGTCTACGGTCTTTGTGCTGATAAAAAGCTCGTCGGCTACTTCCTGATTGGTCCTGCCTTGGGCAACCAAACTAAGCACTTGCATTTCGCGCTCGGAGATGTCGGTGGTTTTTAATTTCTGTTTGGTCTGCCTTGATATTTTTTCCTGATTGTAATAGTCTTCAAAAACTAGTTTGGTAATGGCTTCATCAAAATATTTGTTTCCCGCATGCACTTTGTTGATGCCTTCAATGAGAATATGTTTTTCGATGTGCTTGGGCAAGTAACCGTCAATGCCCGCCTGAATTCCTGTCGTCACCAGGGTTTTGTCCACTTCGGTAGAGAGCAGGATCACTTTTGTTTTTGTCGATCGCCCCTTGATCCAGCGTGTGGCTTCAATGCCCGTCATTCCGCGGAGCATGATGTCCATCACGACGACATCAGGATCGAGGTGGCGAAAATTACTTACAAGTTCTTCCCCGCTTTCAAGCGAAGAAATGACTTGGAAGTTGTCAACCACTTTGAGCATCGAGGCGATTCCTTCACGAACCAACGTGTGATCGTCTACCAGAACAATCTTGATTTTGTCAGCCATAGTTCATCCGTTAGCAAGTTTATGAAGCGCCGTGAGGAGGGCCTCTTCGTCAAAAGGTTTGGAAAAAAACAAATCGGCCCCGGCAGACGTTCCTTTTTTTATTCTATCCTCATCCAAATCTGCGGAAACCGCAATCAATTTCGTATGGTTTAACCTTTTTATTTTTTTGATTTCCTGCATTAACTCAAAGCCATTCATATTTGGCATGATCAGGTCGGTGATGATAATGTCGGGTGTTTCCTTTTCAAGAAAAGATAAGGCGCTGATGCCGTCGTTCAGCACCGAAACGGTATATCCCTCCATTGACAATGTATCGCCAAGGTTTTCGGCGAGTGCTTTCGCATCATCCACAATCAAAATTTTATTTTTCTTTTTCATGACCTTGGGATTTCAACGCGGACAGACGTACCCTTGTTAATCTGGCTTTCTATTTGGAGTTTGATGTTCAGCGCGGCAACGCCTTGTTTTACGAGAGCGAGCCCAAGCCCCATGCCCGGACTGTGGGTGGCATTCGATCCTCGATAAAAAGAATCAAACACGTTGTTGATCTCGTCGGCGGCGATACCAATGCCCTCATCCTTGATTTCAACTTCCACGAATTCTTGGTATTTCTTTAGTGTCATCACAATCCGTTGCTTGCCGGGTGAAAATTTAAATGCATTGTCCAAGATATTACTGAATACGTCATGAAAGATATCTTCATCTGTTTCAATTTCCAATACAGTTTCTGAACACTGAAACTCGATCTTGTGACTATTATTGAATTTCTTTTCCGCCACCGCGATCTCTTTTTGCAAAAGATCAATTAGGTTGGTCTTCGTTTTTGAAATTATGATTTTGTCTTTTTCAGCCTTTCTTAGCTTAGAGATATTGTGCACCGAATAAGAAAGCAAATCCGCTTGCATCAAAATCTGCCGAAGTTTTTCGTCAATCGCATCCTCCGTGATTTTATGGCGGTACTTCAATAGATAATTGGCCGAGAGCTTCAACGTGGCAAGTGGAGTCTTAAACTCGTGAGAGACGTGCGCAATAAATTCCTTGAGCCACGCATCGCCTTCCATTGATGCTCCTGTCGTTGATCTCTCGTCCATGACTTTAGGCTTTTAGGCTTTTTTTGTGGTTAATTTAATTAAATACCCGAATTACAGTAATGACTTTCATCATGCTAATGCGCGAAAGTCACGCAGCGAGCCGGTTGGGAATAGAAATCGAAAATGTAGTGCCGATGTTTTCCTTCGAGCTCACTGAAATTGTTGCTTTTAGCTTATCGAGGAAGCCTTTCACTAGAAACAACCCCAGGCCGTGGCCCGTCGATAATTCAGACCCTTTGTGAAATGGCTCGAAGATCTTCGGTTGTTCTTGTTCAGCTATTCCCATGCCGTTGTCGGACACTTCCAAAGTAACATGTTGCACCCCGACGCCAATCTTGATATTGATTTTTGGATCGATGTTTCGGTTCCTGTATTGAATCGAATTTTCCAAAAGGCTTTTTAATATGACGTACGTGACATGTTCGTCATTTATCCATTTGCATGGCTGCACAATTTTTGTCGATACTTGGATGTGGTGTTGTTGGAGTTCGGCAGCTTCTTCTTCAAGGATACGCTTCACCAACTGATCGGCCTTTATTTCTTTGGAGTCAAGCTCCCGCTTTTGATTGTCCATGTATTCTTCCATGATGTGAATCATCTCAATCATGTTCATTGCACTCTGATGGATTAACCCCAGATATTCTTTCACCTCCGAAAGGTCTTTCGAATGTTGTGCCACCATGACCAAACCACCAATGGAAGTAAGTGGAGACTTCAGCTTATGAGAGCAACTCCTGATGAAACTCTCGATGATGTTGGTTGCCCCTTTCAACAAGGCGCATTCCCTTTGACCATTGCACATATTTACATCTATCAAATTCCCTTTCGCCCTCGTTTTCATAAAGCCGGTTATTTAATGATTCCGAAACTGACACCGAACGAAATTGTGGTTTGATCCACCAGGGAAGTTTTGGCGAAAACCGGATTCGATGATTTCATTGAAATCGGTAACCCGTAGCTTATTTCCCCAAATAACTGCACAAACCTGTCGCTGTTGTTTTCAAACTGATACTCTATGCCTAGCCCTAGCTGCCCTTGATGAAGCCACGACGTGTTGAGAAGTGGTTGAGTGTCGGAGCTATAATTCGTTTCAGTTGTATTTTCGTTGGCGTTGAGATAATTGCCGTAGAACTTCGTGAGTTGTGAAGCCAATCCGAACTTGACGTAAGGCTCAAAGGTATGATAAGGAGCCGCTCTCTTTAACCGAAGCACATAAAGGTTTCCGGACACGGAGCCTTGAGTCATTTGCATGTCGTTGCCTGATGAGGCATTCGAATAGAACAGGCCCAAGTCGGCTTTGATCTTGCCGATCGCATTTGAAACCATGCCACCAACGGTGGCGCCCGTGCAGGCTACTTTTTGTTGATCTATTGCGGCAATGTTGCTCTTCAAGGAATACTGTGGGAACCCCACAGATACTGAACCACCCAAATAGGTGGCGCTTTGCGGCCTGAACAAATGAAGATTCTGAGCCGACACTTGGTATATGACTGCGAACATTAATGTGCTGAACAACACTACCCCAGTAATGCGATTCGCTTTGTATTGTGTTTTCATGACACTTGTTTTTTTGCTGATGTACCAAATGTGCATCCAGTGGCGGTAGAAAGCATCAGTTTAAACTGATTTGTAAAAATCAGATCGGCACATAAAAAACCCGTCCATTTTAGAAATAGGATACTCTTTCATCCACCTGCGAAATTCCCTGTCGGCAAATCCTGATGAAAGTCAGTAAGGAAAATCGAAGTCGATGATCGGGAAATTTCTGATTGTTAAGAATAAGTCGTAAGAACAAGCGGACCGCTTTGAAAGTGACTTGGGGAAAAAATTGCCGTTGCACAGGAAAATGCTTTTGAAAGGAATAGGGCTATTGCACCAGACTGAGTTTGACTTCAATTTCCCGGTTGATCTTTTTTATCATTTCAGTGGCGGCCCCGAGGTCGTTTTTCAACGTGGAGATATTGGGCCCTAGCTTGCATTCTTTTTCGATACGGGCAACAATTTGTGTGAGCTCCTTGGCGCCCAGGTAGGAGCCTTGCGGTTTGAATTGATGAGCCACGCGTATGAGATCGGCCCACTTTTGCTGGATTATCAAGTCTGCGGACTGATCCAAAAATTCGTGCGACTGTTTGTGGAAAATCTTGAACATCTCCTTTCTGAAAGCGGCGCTTCCACCCGAGATTTCGTCCATGTAGGCCTCGTCAATGAAGGCGGATATGCTCTCCTGTTCGTCGCTTGTATCCTCTTTCGTAATGGCCAGCCCACCTGTTTTCCCTTTTGAAAGCGCGCCCTTCATTTTTTCCAATAGGGTGCGTTCGTCGAACGGTTTTGCTACGAAGTCATCCATCCCTGCGCGCAGCGCGTTGTCGATCTCGGTTTTGAAAGCATTCGCAGTGAAGGCGATTATCGGTGTGTTGATTTTCATCTTCCTGATTTGGGCCGCGGCCTCCAGCCCGTCCATGACAGGCATTTGCAAATCCATTAGAATTAAATCAAACCGGTGGAGTTTCACCTGATCAATGGCGACGAGGCCATTTTCAGCGAAAAGCACCTCTGCGTGGTGTCGAGCCAACAAACTTTTTGCCACCAAGCGATTCATTTCATTGTCTTCAACGACTAATATTTTTTTACCTGTCAACGAGACATCTGTTTTTAGGTCGACATCCATCGTCGCTGCGAGCGGATCCGCCTGTTCAAGCAAGAAGTAAATCACAAAACGAGTGCCCCCGCCGAGCTCGCTGTCGACTTCTATTCGCCCACCCATGCGCTCCACCAGCTGTTTGGTGATGGACATACCCAACCCTGTGCCGCCATATTTACGTTGGATCGAATTGTTTTCCTGAGTGAATTTGTCAAAGATCGAAGCGAGGAAGGTAGGGTCCATCCCTATTCCGGTATCGGAAATCGAGACAATAAGTTCACGCTGATGGTCCACGGTTTTTCCATTCCTGCATTGCACCAAGACGTGGCCTTTTTCGGTGAACTTTATCGCGTTGCCGATGACATTAAATAATACCTGGCGAATTCTGCCCGCGTCTCCCACAAACTGTTCGTTCGCTTGAACACGATTTTCGAAGGTCAATTCAAGCTGCTTATCGCGCGCTGATTTTTGAGTGACGGCGTTTACTTTTGCGAAAAGTTCGTTCCAACAAAAGACGCTTTTGTTTAACTCGAAATTTCCAGAATCAATTTTTGAAAGGTCCAGCACATTGTTGACCAACGAAAATAGATGGTCGCTGGAGGCGTCCGCATTTTTTACCAGTTGCATCTGGGTAGAATCCAACGCGGTGTGCTTGAGCTCCCGCACCATGCCAATAATCGCATTGAGAGGTGTTCGGATTTCGTGGCTCATATTCGCCAAAAACAATTCCTTTGTTTTGGCCAGTTCTAGCGCTTCCTCTTTCGCCTTGATCAACAATTCTTCCAGCTGCTTTTGTTCGGTAATGTTGGTGTGCGTTCCAATGATCTTCAGTGGCAATCCGCGACTATCTTTTTCTATGACCACGCCACGGTCCAGCACCCAACGTACACTGCCATCATTCTGCACCATGCGGTATTTCAAGTTGTGTGAGTCGACCTCACCGCTACGGAGCTTTCGATCATTTTCATCAAGCAAGTGCAGGTCGTCTTTGTAGATGCGTGACCACCAGAGATCAGCGCTGTTCGCTCCCGCCTCCTCCATCTCGATGAATTCGTTGTTGATTTTGGAAAATGCGGTGGTGTTGGTTCTGAAATCATGCTCCCACACGTTGTCACCTACTTTTTCCAACGACACTCGTAATTTTCTCTCTGAGTCCAGGAGTTGTTCCTGAATGATACGCTCGCGGGTGATATCCTGTTCAATGGCAAAGAAACCGGTCAATTCATTTTGTTTATTGAAAAGGGGCTGCCCAGAGATACGCACCCAATATTCACTTCCATCTTTAGTATAGTTTAAAATTTCACCGTTGAAGTTCTGGATGTTCTTGACTTGGAATTTAAGGTAGTCGGCAGTTTCCGGATCGGTATTTGGCCCTTGCAGCAAGTGGGCAGGGTTCTTACCTATATATTCGGATGCAGAATACCCTGTCATCATGGAAAAACTTTTATTTGCCCAGGTGATTCTGTTGAGCGCATCTGTGATGATGACCGCATTGATATTATCTTCAGCGATTTGAGACAAGACGCTAAGGCGTTCTTCGCTTTTATCCAGGTCGTGCTTCTGCTTGTCGATGGTATGAAGGAGTTCATTGAGCTCGGTCGTGGTAACCTCTAGTGGTTTATCGGAAGGAAGACGAGTGCTCAGGTGGTCCTGAATGGCGGGGTCGTCTAGGCCAAACGGGAGGTTTCCCATCCGTTCATTCGGGTTGGCACAAGGGGAGCCCAGAAAAACCATCTGTTCGTCGGTCACCAAATACTCAAATTGGCCGTGTAGAAAAACAGTGGTTTTACTTTTCAATTGAAGAGTCGTCGATGCATTTGTTAGGTTCGTTAATGAACTGAAGTTGCTGATCACCTTGGAAGGGACGATTAGCGAAAAGTGAGCATTGAAATTGCTCTGGAGAACGTTGGGCAAGAGCTGCAACAAACTTTCGCCGCAATCAAGAATGGTCATGGTTTTATCGACCTGAACAAAAAAAGGAAACAGCCTCTTGAAAAAGTCTCGTTGAAGACGTAACGACTCCATAAATTTGAAAAGACAAATTTGAATATCGGATCGCTCAGCGTAAAAGGTTTCATCGAAGGGTGGGGAGGTTTCGTCGAAAAGGGTTTCACTTGGGCATTGGTAATTGCATCAGCCACAGGTAAATGAAAACTATGACTATGTTGGTTCAGGAAGCGTCATTCATCAGAAATAGCGGACATATCTATACCTGTTCTCCGACGCCCGCAGTTTCATTTGAGGGAGTAAGAAAGTTCAAATTGAAAAAAAAGGCCCCTTTCGGGGCCTCATTAAAAAAAACCAAAGCAAAATCTTCTCAATCGCCGCCCGTTACAGTGATGCTCATTACATCACTCCATTCGCCAACAGGCTGATCGTTTATGAGGTATTTCATCTTATATCTCCATACCACAGACGTCCCCACAGGAGGGAGGGGAGATTCATCCAGGTAATCTGGTTTCATGTCGCGGTCCAGCCTTTCAAAACCCTTGCCTGAGTCTTTATATATTATGACACCCTCAAATTTTCCCTTGGTCCAGCGAAGATTGGGACGCCCGCTTGATAGCTCGATGTGAAATTTTGGTTTGGCATCAGTCAAGGAAAAGGTCTCTTTTGCCCCCTCTATGCCCAAGTCTTCGCCGATGGCAACAGTATAGGCAGGGTGATTAATCCAGCGTTGCAGGTTGGCACGTAGCCGGCCTTCTAAGTTGGGTGCTGGCATTGCCGGCGCCGTGCCCAAAACGGGAGCCACAGGTAGGGCTCCCAGTTGTGCGCCTTCGCCTTTGCGAAGTCCGTTTTTGTATGACGTGACAGTTGCAGCAAAGGTCTGAACAGCGGCTTGAAGGTTTACCAGATAATCAAATGCAGCGGCATCCGCTTGAAGTGAAGTGACCTCTGCCGGAGTAAGCCCAAGGGCGGTGGCGTACTTGCCGATTTTACTCGAAATGTTCTTCAACTGGATATTGAAGTCCAGATCCGTTCTTTTAATGTCTATGGCCATGAATGTGTTTTTTAAAAATTTTGACTGTAATTCTTCAACAGGCAGTTAAGCCAGACACAATATGCGCTGCTTGGCGACATGAAATGTGCCTCTTTTATCAGGATGCCTAAAAACAGGCAGTAAATAGCGTTTTTCTTTAGTACAGATGATCGGTACAACCGTACAGACCATTTTACCAAGTGTACGGATCGTCCGTACACTTGGTAAAATGGTTTTACCAAACGCTCCGACGCTCCGTGCATTTGGTAAAATGGTTTTACCAAACGCTCCGACGCTCCGTGCACTTGGTAAAATGGTTTTACCAAACGCTCCGGTCGTCCGTGCATCTGGTAAAAAGGTTTTGCCTAACGCTCCGGCCGTCCGTGCATTAGGTAAAAAGGTTTTACCGACGGTACCGACTGTTTGTGCGTTTAGTCAAAGGGCTTCACTTAATGCCCCTGGCTTTGGCGCATCTTGTTAAAAAAGTTTGCCCAATGCTCCCATCTTCTGTGCAGTTGATGAAATAGATTTACCCAAAGTTCCAATAGCTTGCGGAGTTTGTAAAATGGTTCTGTGGCTTGCACCGATGTTCTTTGCACTTAGTGGAACGGCTTTAGCAATCATTTATGCCTTTCGTGGGCCTTGTAGAACAGTTTTACCTAACGCTCCGATCTTTCGTGCATTTGGTAAATTGATCTTACCTAACGCTCCGATGGTCCGTGCGGGTAATTAGATTCTTCTGGCGAAGGCAAAGGACACCTATTCATTTAGCGGTGTGGTTTCACGAAGTCTTCCGGCTATTCTTCATAATTCTTTCTGGGAGTTACTCCCACCATGCTGCTTTTATAATTCGTTTTTTACTTGTCTCCACCGGCTCAAATAAAAATACCTGCAGCTAAAGAGCCGACCTGTCTTTGCCTAGTGGCTGTCAACTTCATGGAGGAAAAGCAAACTTTCTTTTAAAACCATAATAAATCATGATTGTCAACATACTGCGCTCGTCAATTCCTGCCCTTGTTCTTTTGATGCTCGTCAATTCTTGCACCGAACAGAAGATCACCTCCAAGCCGAAAGGCTCAGCGCCCACGTGGTCTACCCATGAGGCTGGGCAGTTGAGCACGACATCGTCGGGATTTAATAAATGGATCGGATCGCCAATCGATCGCGCCACCGCTGTGCGGTGGATGGGGAATTTTGTCAAAGCTAATCCGCGCGCCTCGGTCACGGAATATTTTATCTCGAGCGCTGTTTTCAAACAGATCCTTTCAAACGCGACGTGCGTAGGAGTGAGTTTGCACTATTCTCTCGATAGCTCGGGTCAGCTTCACATCATCCCCGTGGGCATCGGCAGCAACGGCAAGATGATGGCAAACACGTCAGTCACGATTGACGGCAAAATGATGGACTGGTCAACCCAACAAGCTTGGATAAACAACTACACTGGCAAAGTGCGTTCACATTTTTTTGGGGCGTTGACCTTTGAGCGGTTGCTTGTGGAGCAACGCGCACAAGCGGTGCGGATAAACCTGGCACTCGATGATTCCGGAGCCCCACAAATGTTGTTGAGTGATAACAGTGTAGTCAATCCAGACGCAATCGAGGATGTGTCCTCGCCTTGCCCGCCTGTCTGCGCTTCATAAACCTGACCTTATACATACAACTATGACACTTGGAAAAATTTTGATCTATCTGTCTTACTTCTCCGTGTTGGTGCCTTTATCTGTTTCATTTCGTAAAAGAAAGTTTTGGAGCACAAGAATTATGAGGGTGATGTCAATCCTTCTTATAGTGTCAGCGTCTTCCGATGCCGCCAGTTACGTCTTAGCCAGGATGCGCATCTCAAACCTTCCCGTCGTCAATGCCTATTTCATCGTTTCATTCGCGTTGCTCTTGATATTTTACTCAATTCTGATGGAGCGGCGCAAGGTAATGATCCTTGTGATTGGCCAAATTCTATTGGCCTACTTTATCCTGAACAGCCTCGACAGGTGGGGGGATTTCCGAAGTATCAATATTGCCATGCAAAGTGCAGTCCTGGTCTTACTCGCACATCTCTATTACTTCGATCTATACAAGCAACTACCCACAGATAATCTGGCCCGATTTGCACCGATGTGGCTTAACGCAGCAATTCTTTTCTACTATTCGTTCAATCTTTTTTTGTTCTGGGTGGCCGAGTATGTAATAGTCAACTTCCTGCGCTCGTCAATTCCTGCTTTTGAAAATATGTCCACCGACAGTGCATTCACTTATTGGGGATTTCACAATATCAACAACATTGCAAAGAATATTCTTTTTGCGGTAGGGATTTACGTGGTGGAGGGCAACAAAAATGGAAAATAAAAAATTGACCTCTGGCGTAGCCAAACAATGCCGTTGGTTGAATCGCGATGCTCAAATGACGCCTCATCGCAAATCAAAAAATGCGACTGCTTAAACCCCAAGTTTGCATCCTAAGCCAGCCCTGGAGGGCCAAGCAAAATGCAAAACCGCGGCAGCGCTAGCGGTTCAGCAAAATCGTCACCAAAATTGAAACCAAGATGGAGGCCAGTAACAAAATGGTGTAGACCTTTGCCTTCATCGGCACGTAGTCTCTGTCTCTTGTTCTATTTAAGTATCGTATCGCCCTCGCATAGTCGGGAGAATAAGGCGAATCCTTGAGTTGATACTTAAGGCCGGGTTTGTCAGTCGTATGAACCATATACTGTCATTTAACATTCTACATCGTCGCCAACTAATTTCAACACGGGCGTTCCGAATGAACAGAAGTTGAATTCTGCTTTCTCAAAAAGAAAGAGGTAAGCGTTGAGTGTGAAGATTTGAAAGGCGAACTGAAGTTTAACTTGCCGGACGACGTTGAAAAAATAGGCGAGCATCGATGTCCTGATTTTGCTGTAATGAAAAAAACGACTTCCAGGGTGTAATCAGACACGACAGTGTTGACGAAAGTAAAAACGCACGGGAGCCGCTCAGACGTGCGCCTTCTCCAAGACAAAAAACGCATTACAGTATTCAAGTTTTGAATCCTCGATCCATTGATCATAAAACCCAAGCAACTTAAAGGAGCAGTCGCTTAGGATTTTGAAGACCTCGAAAAAATAGTCGTGCCTCTTATCATGCTCGGAAAAACCTACTTCAATAAAAATGGATTCGATAGCCCCTTTTTTTAGCAAGGTGTTAGCTCCTTTTAATACGTTGAGCCCAAATCCTTCCGTATCTATTTTTAATAGAGATATACTGCTGATGTTTTTTCGTTCACAGAAATTGTCGAGTGTGACTATTTCTACCTCCTCGCTCGCTCCGGTCCCGTTGGCGTTGTTCAGCGCGTCTACCAATGAATTAAGCTCACTCAGGTTTTGAAGAAATATTTTTTTTCTCTCCTCCCGCTCTCCAAACCCAACGTTGACCGCTCTCACATCTGTGCCGTTCAGATTTTTTGTGAGCTCAAGAAAAGTAGATCGCACCGGTTCAAACGCGTAGATTTCTGCACCCCGAAAAACTTCCCTGAATTGCATGGACGTATGCCCAATGTTGGCCCCGATGTCAAAAATGATTTTGGGATTATGTAAACTTCCCATGCTTATGGCATCACTCAAATGATTGGTGCCGAAGGGTCGCTTTTTGAGTGTATAAAATTCTATTCCCAGTTTATTTGCAATCCTTCGCACACCGTCCTTAAATCCATGCTTGTGGAATTTGTCATAAAACATACTGTTGCCATTTTTTCCGGATACACTCATGCTTAGCGAAGCTAACCGCGAATCAAAAATAGAAAACGACTGGTTAAGAAGACGGAATGGAAGGCCCTGAGTGACTTTACATTTTGATTACACACATCATTGAATGACGATGTGAATGGCGGGTTTTTCTTGCCTGTTTCTTTTTTAATATCTGCTGGTCACGAATGGCAATGCAACAGGGTAGATCAACCAATCGTCGCCGTAGTAGGCGCTTCACCCTTGCGCCAGCGATCTTTTGGCAGTGATTTTCGTTTTTAACTACAGGAGCATCTTTCCAGCGCATTTACACCGTAAACGGAGATCAACGGGATTGATTGAGCGCTTTTTTCTGAAGCCTTGGCGATGGAAGATCTAAATCGTTTGAAAATCGTAAAAACAAATTTTATGGACACAGGAAGAAAAATTCCGGTACCTGGAAGAAAACCGATTTGGCATGTCGTCAAATCTGCCCTTTCCCTCAGCGGATGGATGGTGGCGGTTTTAACATTTGCTCAAACCGGCAGACTCGAAACTGAAAAGGGCTTGATGGAAGCAATTGCTCCTTTTGATGTGGACCAGCGCACCAGTATTTTAATTGCAAGTGAGTACCCGAAGGTGATAACGCAGGTAAGGAATTCGCAATTGCAAACGGCGGAATCGTTTCAGAAAATGATTGGCCACTTTAGACAGAAAAAGCAAGAGTGGTTTTATACAATCACGCGCTACCCTGAGTTGATGCACCGATTGGCCGTGTTGCCACCAAAGCAGACGAAAAACGATGTGAGTAAATTGCTGCCCCATCAAGAGCCCGAACTACAGGAGGCGGCTTGGCACGTCTACAAAAATGAACATAAGAATTTGGTGACGCTCGACAACATGCGGATGAAAGCCAATTCGGAGTTTGAGAAGTCGATAACACATCTTCCGTCACCTGCGCGCGAAGCGTTTCACCGTTTGCAGATGAAGCCCGATGTATTGGCGCTATTAACAAACAACGTTGATCTGGCATCGCGATTGGGGGAACGTTATAGAAATAATCCAAGCGAAGTAACTGCTCAGCTAGCATCACTACACGACAACCTCGAAATCCAAAACCAACGCGACGCGGCCGCTTTCAAGAAACAAATGGAACAGGATCCCAAAGCAATGAAAGAATTGCGCCAGGCGTCCGGCGCATATGGAACGAATCCGTACTACAACAGTCCCTATTACTATCCGTATTCATTTTGGTTCGGCTACCCTTATTGGTACAGTTATCCGATGTGGTACCCTGGTATGTTTTGGTATTACCCTGGATTTTATTTTGGCCTCGGCGGCTTGTATGGGTTTCCTTCTTATGGATTCAGTTTTTGGTTTTACAACGGAGGTTACTATCAGCGTTACCCGCATTTGTATCGTCAGTTCGGCATATATTATAGAGACAACGCAACGCGGGCGGGTCTCGCAACAACAGTAAGCAGCCGCGGATTTATAAACGTGGCTACATCGCACTATAGGCCTGAGGCAAGAATGAGTTCAAATTCACCTTTTTTGTACAACAGGCCGTCAAATGTGCCGCACTTGAATAACGTAAACCCTACCAGTCGTTTCACTCCGCATCCTTTCCAGACGCAATCGCGCGGCTACATCGGTGGACGAGCGGGGGCGATGGGCGCCGGGTTTGGGAGTGGTTTCCACGGCGGCCTTCATGGGCACCGTTGATTCCCCGTAAATAATTTTTGGAAGCGAAGGCCTTCAGGGTGGATCTTGAAGGCCTTTTTTAAGGATTTGGATTCCAGTCGCGAGGTGAGTACATGTGGAATCACAAATAATTCCAAGTTTTAAGGCCACTTTCGCCTCCCTATTTCTTAAGAATTCCTAAAGAATTGATTTCCACCTTTTGGTAAAGTTAACACGCCAATGTTTTTGGAGTATTTCCCAAAAATCACTGATCAGTTTATAATCCTTGCCGTATTTCTCGCCGCAATGATTACCTGGTCTTGGTTTTTCTTCCGTTCTGAGAAAAGAAATTAACAAAAAAAATTATCTCAATTAAACTTTTCCATGTCGGTCAAGTCCAACCCCAAAAGGACTCTCAAAGATTCCTCAGTCACTTCTATGTGGCATCACAGCCAAAACGTTGGCTCTGATTATCAGTTTAGTTTAGTTTAGTTGGAAAGGCCGACCGTAATAGGTTGGCCTTTCTTTTTTTGCCAAGAAATCTCCTTTTCTTGGCCCGGAACTAAAGATTCGCTAAAGATTCCCTGGATAAATTTCACCTGACTTTTAAAGGCCGTGCATTATGAAATTCGCCGTTGGATTGGTGATGTCGATGTTTGTGTTGGGTTCCGTGAGCTTACTTTATACCGCCTACAAAGACAACAAAAGTCTTGATCGTAGCCTCACTGCCACCAGGCATAGGGCGGACTCTCTTTACCTGCTCAACGACTCGAGCCTGCAACGTGTACAATTGCTTGAAGCGAAGCTAGATTCATCTTCGGCGGGAGCAGACAAATTGAAAAAATCTATTTCGGTGGGCCAGATGATCCTTCAGGCGAAGAACAAGGAGCTAGCGTGGTCTAAGCAGGCCGCCGACTCGGCGAACAGAAAAATAGAGTCACTACTCGCTTTGCGAAAGAAGGACGAGGGTGAATTAAAAGAACTGCAGGCGAAAAGAGTGGAGCTGGAAAAAGGGAAAAAAGAATTGGAAGGTAGAATCATCGCGATCACAGAATCGAATGACAAGTTGAGCGACGTACTCTTCAATGTCAAAGACAACGTTTGGCTGGAAACATATAGTCGAAATGGAAAACTCAATGTGAAGGGAAAGCGAGTTCGAAAAATTGCTGCCACGCTGTCAGTGCCGTTTGAATTAAAGCATCCCACGGGTAAGTTCTTCGACCCCACGGGAAAGCCAATACCCGACCCCGGTGGATCATTTGACTTTCATAGCGTCAACGACGTCAACTCCACTTTTGCGGGAGGATACCAATCAACAAAAATTGAACTAAGTTATTCCCCGTCAAATCAGCTGGGCAAAGGAACTTATAAAATTGAGGTGCTGGATGGGAGCAGGCACATCGGAAACCTGATGGTTAGCTTTAAATAAGGATAGTCGGTTTGGGGTGTTTTGAAGGCTGACCCAATTTTGGGTCGGCCTTTTTGTTCAATTTAAGTGACGCCGCTGCCGCTCACGACATTTTCATTCGGAAACACAAAACGGATTTCTAATTTGATTATTGACAAGCACATGAAAGTATTGGTGATTGAAGACGAGAAAGAATTGCTGAGCACATTGAGCTCCTTCTTGCGCACGGAAGGATATGTATGCGAGGAAGCGGCCACGTATCAAGAAGGCAAAGAGAAAATCAATCTCTATGAATACGACTGCATTTTGGCAGACATCGGCCTTCCTGATGGGAACGGCCTTCAATTGGTGGAGCTGCTGAAATCAAGAGTGACGAACACCGGAGTGATGATCATTTCTGCCAAAAATTCTTTGGAGGATAAGATTCAGGGATTGGATATTGGCGCCGACGATTACCTCACCAAGCCCTTCAATCTCTCTGAGTTGAACGCGAGAATACGATCGATCTTGAGACGGAGAAAATTTGAAGGGAAGAAAGAAATCGAGTTCCATGAGATCCGCGCCAATCCGGAGACGTTGCAAGTGACGGTGAAAGGTAAAGTGGTGCCTCTGACCAAAAAGGAATTTGACCTGTTGATTTATTTTATCTCTAACCGTAATAAAGTGCTGGCAAAAGAATCTATCGTTGAGCACTTGTGGGGTGATTACATCGACTCCGCAGATTCGTTTGATTTTATTTACGCGCATGTGAGCAATCTGAGAAAGAAGCTGGTAGAGCACGGCTCACGCGACTATTTGCACACGGTATATGGTGTGGGCTATAAATTCACTGATATGGATTGAGTTTATGAAACTACTGAGTAAGACAAATATTTATTTTCTCGGGGTTTCTTCAATCATTTTCTGTTTGGGTGGCATTTTATTCTATCAGTTGTTCAAAGTCATCATCGATAACGACATCAACAATAAGCTTCACAATCGAAAGGAATATAATCTCAAGCAATTGGAGCGATCGGATAGTGTGATTTTGTTTCAGAACTACTCTGCTAACATGGTGAGCATAAAACAAATTCCATCCTTTCGAAGTGAAACCGATGTGTTTTCAGACACTACTATATATGATCGCATTGAAGGCAAGTCAATAAGGTACCGCCAGCTGTCTTTCCACGCAACCATCAAAAACAAGGCTTACGCCATTTGCGTAAGGCGTTCGATGATCGAACATAAAGAACTTATCGAAGGCGTGGTTTTATTGGAAATATTGTTGTTTGTAGCGTTCGTGATTGTGTTGACCTTGGTCAACAATAAAGTCTCAAAAAATATATGGGCGCCGTTTTACTTTATCCTGGACAATATCAACAACTACAAAGTAGACTCGGCCCAAAGTGTTTCACTCCCCCGAAATTCAATCAACGAATTCAACGAGCTGTCGGCGGCGATTGAAAAAATGTCGGCGAAAATTCAAAATGAGTTTAACGTTCAGAAGGAGTTCACTGAAAATGCTTCCCATGAAATTCAAACCCCGCTGGCTATCATTAGCAATAAACTTGAAATTTTGTTGCAATCGCCCACGCTCACTAAGGAGCAAATGGACATGATTAACTCGGCGTCGGTCGCGGCCAAACGACTTTCAAAGCTGAATGAGGCGCTGGTCATCTTATCGAAGATCGAGAATCGCCAATTTCATCAAGTGGAAAACATCGAGGTAGGTAAGCTAATTGAAGAAAGCCTTGCCCGCTTTTCCGAATTGATTCAAATAAAATCAATTGCGATTGAAAAACTTGACCATGAACACATGTCGATCAAGATGCATCCCTATTTGGCAGAGATGCTCGTGGAGAATTTGCTCATCAATGCGATCAAACACAACATTTCACCTGGCAAAATCTTAATATCGATCAAGAACGACACATTGGAGATCGCCAATACTGGCGCTACGCCTGCCCTCGGTACTGAAAAATTGTTTCAGAGGTTCGTCAAAACGAATTCCAACTCGAACTCCCTCGGTCTCGGACTCTCCATTGTCAAAGCCATTTGCGAGACTTATCTTTTTTCTGTTGACTATTCAGCAAAAAATGGGTTTCATCGCGTGGCCGTCCATTTCACCCAATGAGTGATCAATGATGATGTTCAGGTGCTGCCGCTTTATCACTCGTGCCTTGAGTTACATTCAGCACGAAGTCGGCGGTATGTACCGTGCCGTTGGTCTGAAACTGAAGCCATCCGCGATAAATACCCGGTGTCTCAAATGTAGTGTGCAAATCCAGTCTGCCATTGGAAACATCAGGGTGAACATGCAAATAGTTTTTTGTGTCTTCGCTGATAACCACGACATGGGCCTTGGCCGACAAATAATTTTCAAACTGATCGGCAGGAATTTCTTTCCCGTCCTTTTTAACTACGGCCGCAATGTGCATCAACCCCCCGCTCGACAGCTTTCCGTCTTTGGGCTGAAGTGAAACTTCGTAACCATCTGCATTTGCCACCCGCTTTTCTTTTGTAAAATGGAGAGCTTGATACGATGGCCCTGCCACATTCAGTTCGATCCTGTCCAATTGATGACTTGCTCCTGTTGGCAGATAGTCGGCAAACAATACGTAGTCACCGCCTTGATCAAAATGAGTTTCGTTTTGGAATTTGTTTTTGGAATATTTTTCTCCTTTCGCCAGGACCTTGATTTCGTAAGATCCGTTGGCTTGTCTTTGTGGATGAATATGATCGAAGTAGGCAAGGTCTTTACTTACTACAATCAAGTGTATTTTTTTATCGTGTTGGATGTCGAGAGGTACGGAGTCTTGTTCACGCCCCACCAGGGTGGGAGTAAACGATAGCAGTGCGGATTTCCCCGCCTCAATTGTGGGTGCCGTTTTGAATTCCATTTTATACTTGTTCGTTTTCTTTTCCTCGTGGGCTTTGGTCAATTTCATGCCACACTTCGGACAGGTATCGTCTTTTTTTCCAACGACGTCTGGATGCATCGGGCATTCGTATTTTTCTTCGTGTATTTTCGTCAATTTCATTCCGCAGGTAGGACACGTATCTTCTTTTTTCCCAACGACTTCGGGATGCATCGGACATTCGTATTTTTGCTCAGTGGAATCGTTGGTCTCTGCAGAAGCCTCTTTTTTTGACTCGCAGGATGACCACAGCAGGACACTCACTGAAAACACCATGAAGAGCTTTATTATTTTCATTTGTTATAAGCGTTTTAATTTTAACATTTCGTTTAGAATCCAAAGATAGATATCCACCGTTAACCACGCACCATGCAACGAAGAATCCTCATTTTGGTTTTGTTTTTATTTCCGATCGAAATTTTTTCTCAGACGCAAGACACCACGAAGGGAAGCAATCCCTCGACAGCAGAACTTGCGATTGGGAAAATTCGGATGCGAGTAAATTATTATGCTCCGGCCGTAAGAGGGCGGGTGATTTGGGGCGGCCTTGTTCCGTACGATCAGGTTTGGGTCACTGGCGCTCATAGTGCGACTTCCGTTGAATTTGCTGCGCCCGTATCGATCAACGGCAAGGTAATAAAAGCAGGGAAATATGCGATCTTCACCATTCCGTCGAAAAGTGAATGGACAATCATCATCAACAAAAATTGGGAGCAGCATTTGGCCGACGACTATTCCGCAAACGATGATGTCGTTCGCCTGAACGTGCCTGTGCGCGAGTCTGGCTTGCACGAGCGATTGAAGTACTATTTAAGACAGATCGATGATTCGAATGCGGAGTTAACTATCGCATGGGAAAAAATCAGGGTGTCGTTCCCAATAAAACTTTTGTCCACAAAACCGTCGTATCGAATTCCAAAAACGAAAAGCGTTGGCGCAGTGATGCAATCCATGCCGGGCATGAAAATGATGACGCACGCGTTTTCAAAAAGCCTCCCGATGAATCGAAATGGATCGGGAACCGGCTGGCTTCCCGATGCCACGCCAATGTACGCGTGGATGAATGGAAAGAATTCATGGAGCACCATGTGGCACGGCAGTTTGTTCATTCGACAGGATTGGCAGAATGTGAATAACCGCCAGAACAGCGCCCGTCAATTTGATGCGATCGGCTGGACAATGGGGATGGCCCAAAAATCGGTCGGTAAAAACGGACTACTGTTGATTAGAGGTATGTTTTCCATTGATCCAATCACATTGGGCGGAAATGGCTACCCCTTGTTGTTTCAAACCGGTGAATCTTATAATGGGCAACCATTGGTCAATCGTCAACACCCTCATGATTTAGTTTCTGAACTTGCCCTTGGTTATACGCAGCGAGTCAATACAAACACCGACATTTCCCTGTATCTAGGCATGCCCGGTGAACCTGCACTTGGCCCGACCGCTTTTATGCATCGCATTTCTTCCATCAACAATCCAGATGCGCCGCTGGGTCATCATTGGCAGGACGCTACCCACGTGACATTTGGAGTAGCCACATTTGGCGTGCGTTATAAAAAATTCAAGGCAGAGGCGTCGTCTTTCACAGGGCGAGAACCAAACGAAAATCGATTTGATTTCGACAAACCTTTATTCGATAGTTACAGCTATCGCCTTTCTTATGCGCCTTCACAAAATTTTGTACTTCAAGCTTCACGGGCATTTATCAAAAGCCCCGAATCGCTCGATCCCACCCTTAACATCAATCGGACAACAGCTTCGCTGATTTATTCAAAAAAAAGAACCGGCGACAAACTGCTGACGGCATCACTGGTTTGGGGATATAATGACGAAGGCGGCGATCATCAGGAGCACTCCATCTTGGCAGAGGGAAATTATCAATTAAAGAAGACAGCTATTTATGGTCGCTATGAAGCGATTGAGAAATCGTCGGAGGAACTACAACTGTTCTCCGTTATTGGAGATCAAATCTTGTCCATTCAGTCGTTGACCGTTGGGTTAAACCAAACGATCGCAACTTGGTTTAAAACGAGTGTTGCCCTTGGCGCTCAGGGAACATTAAGTTTCATACCCGATGTTCTTAACACTTTTTACGGAAGGAGCCCGCTTTCAGCGCAGGTGTACGTTCGAATTATTCCGCAGTTGATGAAGTGAGAATTTCTAATCTTTGAATCGCACGAAGGTTCCCATCGGCAGGTCGTTGCCTTGAATGGGCTTCAGATAAAACTCGCCACACTCGATGTTGCTGGGGTGGAAATGTGTTTTCACTACGTTCAGGCCCACGGTGGCAGACAAACCCACGGCATACATCGACAAGATGAAAAATCGATCTTCTGATTCAAGCAGTTGGCTACTGAGATAGACCAACTCATCCAGTTTTTCTTGCAGGGTCCACTTCTCTCCTTCCGGCCCACGACCGTAGGGCGGAGGGTCCATGATAATGCCATTGTATTTGTTTCCGCGTTTGGCTTCCCTCTTTACAAATTTCAAGGCATCTTCATACACCCAACGAATATTTTCAAGTTGGTTGAGCTGCATGTTTTGATTGGCCCAGTTCAAGCCAGGTCGTGATGCATCACAATGCGTGACGTCGGCACCGGCTCGACGCGCCACTACCGAAGCGGCACCGGTGTACGCAAAAAGATTTAAAACCCGGGAAGGGGCCTTCCACCGGGAGACGGTGTCAAAAATAAAGTTCCAGTTTTCACCCTGCTCAGGAAAAATGCCAACGTGACCAAAACTGGTCAAAGCCAATCGCAATGTCAATGATAAATCGGCATACGTATAGTCCACATTCCAGCTGTCGGGCATGGACTGCTTTTTCTTCCAGCCACCTTTCACGTCATCGCCAAATCGGAAATGATCTTTCTGCTCGCGGGAAAAATGGGCATGGCTAATCTTGTTCCAATCTTCCTGGGATTTTGATTTTTGCCAAATGGCCTGGGGTTCGGGACGTATCAAAATAAAATTTCCAAAACGCTCCAGTTTTTCACCATCGCCTGAGTCGATGAGTTCATAGTCTTTCCAAGAAGAGGGGTGAAGTAAATTCATCGTCTTTGCTTTCGCCGACAAAGATTAAACCTGAATCAGGCAATAGCAAATTTTGCCACGGATGATTTATTTCGCTTCGAGGCGCATCATTCGTATTTCAGTGAGTCGACGGGATTGGCAGAAGCAGCCCGGAATGATCGGTAGCCCACGGTAACCATCGCTATTAAAAAAGTAACGATCAGCCCTACCGCAAAAATGATGGGCCCAAGGGCGATACGGTAGGAAAACTGACTCAGCCACTGATTGCATAAATACCAAGCGAGCGGCGATGCCACAACAAATCCAATGAAGATCAAGGAAATAAATTCTTTTGTAAAGAGCATTACAATACTTTGAACGCTGGCCCCCATGACCTTGCGTACGCCGATCTCCTTTGTTTTTTGGTTGGCCATGAATGACGCGAGGCCAAACAAACCCAGACAACCAATCAAAATGGCGAGGGATGTAAATACGGTAAGCATGGTAGACGTGCGTTGCTCGCCATCATAAAATTCGCGGATGGATTCGTCCAAAAATTGATACGAGAAAATGAAATCAGGATAAAGTGCTTCCCATTTCTTCTGAATTTCCTTGATTGTTTCCTGCATGTTTACGGGCGAAATTTTCACCGCAAGCGATCGATAATCCCTTATTCGGTTCATCAAAATAGTAGCTTCCACCGGATGACGCAGCGATACCGTATGAAAATCATTGACTATACCAACGACGGGAAGCTTCTTCCCCCAGACTTTGATTACTTTGCCAATCATGTCTTGAGGGTTGTGGAACCCCGTGATCGTGGCCAGTTTCTCGTTGACCAGAAAACCTTGGGCCGTGTCGTAGTCAAAAATGTTTTTGCCGGCTAAAAGCTTCAACTCGAATAAATGAACGTAGCTGCTATCGACGGTTTTGATTTGTGTTTCATAATAGTTGTCGCTTCCTTCTATACTGAAATTGGATCCCATCACCATTCCTGAAGAAGGCGGTGCGTTGTTCAGGCTGGCCAACTCCACGTTTTTCAACTGCGATACTTCATTGCGCAATGTCCTTGCCCTACTCACTTTTGAACTATCCGTAACCGACGGTTCTTCGCGCACCGGCACAGGCAGTGTAATGATGGCATCTTTTCTGAACCCTAAATCCTTACTGCGGAAATAATCCATTTGATTGATCAAGACAATCGTGCCAATAATCAAAGTCTGTGAAATAATGAATTGTAAAATCACAAGACCCCGACGCAAAAAATAGCCCGAAGAGTTTTTGTCGCCGACTTTGCTTTTCATTGCAAAGGCAGGTTGAAAGCCCGACACCACGAACGACGGATATAGTCCTGAAAGCACGGAAACAACCAGGGTCAGCCCTGCAATGAAAGCAATCACCATGGGCTCGGTCAAGTGAAGGGAAAGCTGCAAGTCTAAGAACGAATTGATGAAGCGTAATGAAAACACCGTTATCGCGAGTGCAACTGCAACTGAAATGATGGTGACCACTGTGGCTTCGCCGAGAAACTGGGCGATCAATTGATTGCGTGTGCTCCCCAACGACTTGCGGATACCCACTTCTTTCGACCTTTTGATAGCTTCTGCCGTGGAAAGATTTATGAAATTGATGCAGGCGGTAACGATAAGGAGAATGGCTATAGCCGTAAGCGCAATCAACATGGTTTTGCTTACCGTGTTATAGTTGTAGTTGCCGAAACGGTCATCAAAATGGAATGTGCTAAGTGGTTGCAATGCAAATGTCTGGTTGCTGCGGTTTTTGTCACCAACACCCAAGTATTTTTTGACGAAGTCGGGCATACGCTGCTCCACGTCTTGTTGAGTCGCTCCTTCTTTCAAGGTGAGGTAGCAGTGTTCATCGCTCCAGATGCTGTGCCATCCCTGTTTTTCAAAATCTTTCTTTTTGGTGGCAACCGACAGCATCAGGTCAAAAGGAAGGTCCGTATTGTTAGGGGTATCCTCCATGATGGCCGTCACTTTAAACGGATTTTTTTCAAATTCAAGAACCTCTCCGATGGCATCCTCTTTGTTGAAATATTTGAGAGCGGCCTTTTTTGAAATTACTGCTTCGTTTGGATTGTCCAAGCAATTGTCGGCCCTGCCTTTGATGATTTTGCGATCGAAGACCTTGAAGAAATTGGATTGCGTATAAACGGTGCCTCTCTCTTCCTCGTAACGTTTTGGCTCGCCTGTTCCTTGTGGAATGGAAATCATGGCACCCGCGCGGTAAGAGGTGAAGACTACTTCCTCGGCTTCATGAAAATCATTTCTGAAAGCATCGGGAAGGACTGCTGGAATGCCGCCAGTATAATCTTTGCCATTGTTCCCATCCGACATGGTGACTACTCTGTAGATCCGATCGGCCTTTGAATGAAAATTGTCAAAACTGCTATGATGACGAATGATCAGAAAAAGGGTTAGGCTTGAGGCAATTCCAATGGTAAGCCCGAGGATGTTTATGCCATTTTTGTTTTTTTCTTTCCAGAGGTTACGAAACGCGGTGACAAGGTAGTTTTTAAACATAGCGTTAGGGATTTTTGGACTATCCTAAGACGAAAAGCAGCTGTCAAAAGTTTTGAGAAGGGGAATGAAAAGACAATTCAAAGTAGTGAACTGTCACTATTTCGCACCATTGTGTACCATGCCATGTAATCGGTAAGGATGGCGATAGGCGCAAATTTCTACCGCACCTGAATTGCTTTTAACCTAATCGCAGCAAAAGGTAGATGCCCGTTCGTTGGTGGTAATACCCGCCCGACAGTTTACAGTTTCATTTCACACAGTCAGGGACATTTGCATTGCCGCACGTCCGACACTCAAACCAAACCAATGCAAAAGAGCCTGCCTCTCCCACCCGCACAACCCATCCGACAAATTAACGACTGACTAAAAAACGAACAACATACCCGACAAGTATGTAGCATTTTTTAAAGTAAGGGTTACGTGACAATAACTCTATTATATAGAGGTCGGAAAAGGTTCCTCAAAAGGTTTAAACCATATCAATTTGATAGGACTGAAAACAAAACCTGAGAAATTAATACTCGTAAAATGCACCTAAAGGACAATTTTTGGGTTTTATAGTGAATTATGCAGTAAAAACTGATACTTTTGCAACTTTTTTGTATTAAAATTGGCGTAACTTGACAATGTCAAACAAAAAGAATATGACAGCCTTGGAACAAAACCGTAAATGGATTGATGACAATAGGCCAAAACTCTTAGAAACGTACCGCAATAAATATATTGTAGTCGTTGACGGTGAGGTTATGGGTTCTTTTGACCATTATGATTCAGCTGCCAATTTTGGAATCGATAATTATGGTCTTGAGGGTGGTTTCCTAATTGAATTTTTAACCGAAGAGGAGCCCGTAAATTTTGTAATGGCCGCTGACCTTGTATAATTGGGTTAAATTCTATGATTTACCCAATACAGTATGGTGCAACACATGTTGAAAAGGATAAGGATGGGAAGGATGTCCATAAACAGGTTCCCCCTAAATACGCCCTTCAAGTAAGAGGACCTGTTATTCAGGTGACAATTACTCAGCCCATCAAAGTTGCTCAGATATTGACTGCTCAAAAGAAGCTAGTACCTTCAATAAGTGTGCAAGCGCTAATAGATACCGGAGCATTTGGTTGTGTTATTAAGGACACATTAGCGCAGCAATTAAATTTAGTTCAAACTGGATTTCAAAATGTTACCTCTGTCACTGACCAACAAAAGAGGCCAAAGTATTTTACAAGAATATTATTTCCTTGGGGCAAAGGAATAGACTTATCGGCAGCATCATGCCCATTGAAAGGGGTAGACTGTTTGATTGGACGAGATGTTTTAGTGCATTGGAATCTTATATATAATGGACTAACTGGACAGATAACAATATGTGATTAGTCATTGATATGCCTATTATAATAGCGAGCGAGACACATGAGCATCCAGAGTCAATTGCTACTCAGACATCTAGAAAATCAAACATTGAAAATCAGCAATATTCAATTGCGACCAAACAAGAAATTAATTCAGAGATTCAATTTGAGCGACTATTTGGATTGGATTCCAAATTCCAAGGGGAAGAAACTAAAATTTATAACTGCCACGGTCTAACTTTTGTTAGTAAAAGAACTGGCATTTACAAGGACGAGGTAATTAACCTAATATTGAATGACGAGTATAAAGAAATAAAAAACAGAAATG
>DATJJP010000076.1:0-52081 GCA_035492075.1 Cyclobacteriaceae bacterium
GTAGAACAAAAAATGGACATGGTATTTGCGGTAGGAGGAGATGGAACTGTGAATGAAGTGGCTCAAGGATTGGTAGGCTCAACGGTGGCGATGGGGATTTTACCGAAAGGATCCGGCAATGGCCTGGCCCGGCATCTTGCTGTGCCAATGGATTTCAAAAGGTCGTTGAAAATTATTTCAAATCACGAAGTGCAACAAATAGACACCGTACTGATCAATGAAAAACTTTCGGTGAATGTCTCAGGCATAGGTTTTGATGGTCACGTTGCGGCACTTTTTGCAGGTAGGGCAAAACGGGGATTGATCGGGTACACGAGATTAGTGCTCAACGAGTTTAGGAGGTTCAAGCCCTTTGAAGCAGCGGTCACGTTGAACGGGAAAACATTCAACACAAAGTCGTTTATCATTGCTGTTGCCAATTCGTCGCAGTTTGGCAACAACGCCAGAGTGGCTCCGCGGGCATCTGTTTGCGATCAATTGATTGATGTTAGTTTCATCCGGAAAATTCCTTTCACGCAGGCGCCTGCATTTGCTGGAAAAATGTTTACAGGTAACTTAGACCGGTCTAGGTTTGTGGAGATTCACAAGGCCCAACAACTCGTAATTCAACTCAATGAGCCAGTGGCGTTTCATATTGATGGCGAGGCCATGGCCGCGACGGATTCCTTTGTGGCGGAAATTCAGCCAAGTTCCCTCAAAGCCTTATTGCCGGCCAGCGCTAATGGAGATCGCATGAGAAAATCCCGAATTTAGGGTGTAAACAATCCGGACCTGGATTTCGTTAGAGATAGGTCGACTATTTCTAAACTAAAATCCAAATCCCATGAAAAAACAAATTACGTTTTTAGCGATGATCGTTTGCGCTGTCTATGCGCAAGCGCAGCCGCTGGCACAGCCACCGAGTGGTGACAACCAAAAGGCAAAAGTGATACAGAACATCGGTCCTGTTGAAGTCTCGATTGCCTACAGCAGTCCTCACGTGCATACCGCGCAAGGGCAGGATCGCACGGACCAAATTTGGGGCAAGCTCGTTCATTATGGTTTTGCGGATCAGGGTTTTGGCGTGAAAGCAGCACCCTGGCGAGCGGGAGCGAACGAAAACACGGTCATTAAATTTTCGAACGATGTAACAATCGAGGGAAAGGAATTGAAGGCAGGCTCGTACGGGTTGTTCTTGGCTACCGCAAAAGAAGGTTCATGGACCTGGATATTTTCGAATAATTCCACGAGCTGGGGAAGCTTCACTTATGATCAAAAGGAGGATGCTCTCCGTGTTGACGTTACACCCACAGACGCACCTTTCACGGAGTACCTGACATTTGGATTTGATGATCGTTTGCCAAGTTCAGCCGTCGCCTACCTGCAATGGGAGAAGAAAAGAATCTCATTCAAAATCGAGGCGGGGGATGTGAATGGAATGTATGTGTCCATGATGAGAAATCAACTTCGCTCATTTCCGGGATTTGACTACCGCAATTATTCGACGGCAGCAAATTTCTGCGCCCAGAAAAAAATCAATTTAGAAGAGGCCTTGACGTGGGCGGATAAAGCGATGGATCCGAATTTTGTGGGGGGGAAGAAAGAATTCGCAACACTTCAATCGAAATCGAATGTATTGTTGGCTATGGGAAAAAACCCGGAAGCTGATGCAATCATGCAAGAGGCGATTCGCCTGCCTGATGCTTCCGTCCAGGCCATTCACCAATATGGTCGCGGGTTGCTGAATGCAGGTCAAAAAGAAAAAGCGTTGGAAGTCTTCCAATTCAACGCTAAAACAAACCTGACGAAAGACAAATTCACGCCCAACGTAGGCCTCGCTCGAGGCTATGCGGCCATGGGCGACAAGAAAAATGCAATCAAATACTGGGAAGAGGCAATCAAGAATGTTCCTGAAAATCAGAAACCTTTTATGAATGTATATCAGGGCGAATTGGACAAGGCAAAAGCCATGAAGTAAAAGCAAAATCCTTTTCAAAAGAGAGCTGCGGTTTTAATCGCGGCTCTTTTTATTTAATGCTTCGTATTCGTAGTCGATCAGAAGTTGGTGCTGTGATGCAGCCTGCACGGCGAGGAAGTCGCAACGCTCATTTTCGGGGTGCCCAGCGTGACCCTTAATCCAAACAAATTTAGGTTTGAATTTTTTGTGGAGAGGAATGTATTTGATCCATAAATCGGGGTTGGCCTTGTCTTTGAAATTTTTCTTTTCCCAATTCCACAGCCATCCTTTTTCAACGGCTTCCACAACGTATTTCGAGTCGGAATAAATAGTGACAGGGATTCCCTCTTTTTTGATTGCTTCAAGGCCTTTGATCACCGCAAGGAGTTCCATCCGATTATTGGTGGTAAGGCGAAAGCCTTCTGACAATTCTTTTTCAGCTTGATTGAATTTTAAAATCGCTCCATAGCCACCTCGACCAGGATTCCCCTGCGCGGCGCCGTCTGTGTAGATGCGGATCATTTAGGTGGGAAGAAAATTGCCTTTGAAGATCTTGACACTGATAGCCAACAATATCATACCGAAGACCCTGCGCAGCACCGCGAATCCGGACTTGCCAACTACTCTCTCCAACCACGAGGCAGATCGTAACACGATATAGACAAAAACAAGATTGAGCAATATTCCGATCAAAACATTGGTCTCTTCATAAACGGCTCGTAGAGAAAGAATCGTCGTGAGCGTGCCTGCGCCGGCAATCAACGGAAATGCGAGTGGCACAATGGAACCTGAGCCCTTTGCATCGGGATCATCTTTGATCAATGTGATACCCAAGATCATTTCCATGGCCACGATGAATATGACGATCGCACCCGCAACGGCAAAAGAAGCAACATCAAGGCCGAAAAGAGTTAAAATCGACTGACCTAAATACAGAAACCCAACCATCAGCGCGGCGGAAATGATCGTTGCTTTCTCTGTTTGTATTTTCCCCTCTCGTTGTTTGATAAGGATAATAAATGGCACTGATCCAATGATGTCAATCACTGAAAAGAGGATAAGCGTAACGGAGAAAATTTCTTTGATGTCCACTCGTCAACCCGTTGGAGCCCAAATTTAACCCAAACTTGGAGATTTTTTGTAGAAGGGGAAGCGGTGGCTGAAAGCGAACCAGGCGCCCAGAGGGCGCCCGGTTCCAACTAAACTAAAACTAACTCCCCAAGATTATTGAGTACGGCCTTCGCCTTTGGCTCAAATAAGCGTTGGATGCAGTTTTAAGGATGAGGTTTAATTTGAGAAACGTCTTTTTTTTCTCGATTTAGGCTGCCATACAAAGAAGGATTCAACGCGGGTTTTGTTTGAACTTGTAGATTTCAGGAAGCTTTGAATTATCCTTCATGGAGACTTTTAAATCTCTAATGAGGCCATCATGTACATCGTAAACCCACCCATGAATCCACGGGCCGCCACGTTTAGACCAAGAGTTTTGAATGATGGATGTCTGACTTAGATCAAGTACCTGTTCGATGACATTATATTCAATAAACTTGTTTTCCCTTTCCTGTCGATCTTTAATTTGCTCCAATTCGCTTTGGTACGTCATATAGACGTCTTTGATATGTGCAATCCAATTGTCGATGATGCCGTATTGCCGGTCGTCCATGGCAGCTCTAACGCCACCACATCCGTAATGGCCACACACGATGACATGCTTTACTTCAAGAATATTGACGGCATAATCCAGTACACTTAGCATGTTCATATCCGTGTGGATGACCATGTTGGCGATGTTTCTATGCACGAACACTTCGCCAGGGTCAGTGCCTGTAATCTGGTTGGCCGGCACACGACTGTCGGAGCACCCGATCCATAAAAACTCAGGACGTTGAATACCTGCCAGTCGCTTGAAGAAATTAGGGTCCTCCTGGTTTTTTTGCGACACCCATTCTTTGTTCTGTGCTAAAAGTTTGTAGTACGATTGTAAGTTTTCCATGTTGCTAGTAAAACGATCTGCCAATTATTTTGATGTGCCTTTCTGTATCAGAAACTGCAAAGCCAGAGCATATCCTTCTAAACCAAATCCGGTAATCAACCCGGCACATTTTGAAGTGATCAAACTGGTATGACGAAATTCCTCCCGCGCATAAATGTTACTGATGTGGACCTCCACCACGGGTGTTTTGATCGCTGCAATGGCGTCATGGATGGCAACAGAGGTATGTGTATATGCGCCGGCATTTAAAACGATACCGTGAAAATCGAACCCTACTTGGTGCAGGTGATTGATGATTTCACCTTCAACATTTGACTGGTAATAATGCAGTTGGGCCGATGGAAATCGTTTTTGGAGTCTATCAAAATATTCTTCGAAAGGCTCATTGCCATAAACATCGGTTTCACGTTTGCCCAGCAAATTGAGGTTCGGGCCATTGATAATCTGGATCTTCATAAGGTGTTCAAAATTCAAAACTCAAGATTCAAAATTCAATTGAAGCTCATTCTGAATTTCAAATTTTGAACCTCGAATCGGTTATCTTGCAAGGTAATACGAAACGGCCAAATTTGAATTGGAGTATCTACATTAAACAATTCGGACAGTATCTAAAGCTGGAGCGATCGCTTTCTCAGAATTCGATCGATGCGTACGTGCGCGACGTGGAGAAGCTTCAACAATACCTGGAACTCTCAAAGAGCAAGCTGACCCCGCTGAAAATTAATACGAAAGACCTGCAAAAATTCATTCAGTACATCAGTGAACTTGGCATGAGTGCCTATTCGCAGGCGCGAATTCTGTCAGGGATAAAAGCATTTTACAAATATCTTGAATATGAAGAGTTAATTGATGGCAACCCCGCGGCCCTGTTGGAAGGCCCTAAGATTGGGCGAAAACTTCCCGACACGTTAGAGTACCACGATATCGTCAAACTGTTTGACGGCATTGACCTTTCATCACCGGAGGGTGCCAGAAACCGGGCTATTTTGGAAATTCTCTATAGCTCGGGTCTACGTGTGAGCGAATTGGTCGATCTGCGATTGTCGAACATCTATTTCGATATCGGTTTTCTTCGCGTGATCGGAAAAGGCAACAAAGAACGACTGGTACCCGTGGGGCGAGATGCGATGAGATTTTTGAAAATCTATTTAGAAGAGATCCGTGGGCATATCCCTGTTCAAAAAGGTTTTCAAAATTATGCCTTCTTAAATAAAAGAGGCCGTAAGCTTTCTCGGGTGATGATTTTTTTGGTGATTAAAAGCTTGGCAGAAAAAATTGGATTGAAGAAGACAATTAGCCCGCACACCTTTCGTCATTCATTTGCTACTCACTTAATTGAAGGTGGCGCCGATTTACGTGCTGTGCAGGAAATGTTAGGACACGCTTCCATTACAACCACAGAAATTTATACCCACCTCGATCGCGATTACCTGAAGCAAGTGATTCAAGAGTTTCATCCGAGAGCGTAGCTCACATAATTGTTCTTGTCTACTGACCACTTTTAGAATAAATTTAGATTATGAGAATTCTCCCCGTGTTGTTGTTGGCAGTTTCAACGCATGTATTCGGCCAAGGAATAAAAGTAGAGTACGATAAAAAGCATGACGTCAGCAAATACAAGACGTTTTCTTTTGGCGAAAGTCAGGTGATTACACCTCCAGATCAGAAAAAGGTGAGCGATGCGACGATCGACAAATGGATAAAAAATGGAGTGAGGCGAGAACTTGAATTCAAGGGCCTGCAATGGGTGGATAACGGCGGGGATTTAACGGTCACCTATGCCGTCGGAACCATGTCACGTTCGGATGTGCAAGCCATTGGCCCACTTGGGCAAACCCCTGGCTCGTCTGCCACCACGTGGTCACGCGATTACAATCAGACCAGCTTGATTATGGATTTAAATAACAAAAACAATTTTTTGGTGTGGCGTATTAATGCGGTCGCCGACGTCATCACGGATGGAGAACGTACGGTCGATTTGATTGTGGAGCGTGGGTTTAAAAAATTCGGAAAGGCAGCAAAGAAAAAAAAGTAGTCAACTTATCACAGCTTTCAACTTTTGATAGATTTCCAAGCAAACCCAAGCGTCTGTGGCAGCATAAGTGATTTGCTTTTCGTTGAGAGCGGCGGCTTCCCAATTGCTGGTCTGGGCTGTTTTGGAAACACGAAATCCGAGCAAAAGCCCTGTCAGCTTTTTGACGCCCTCCTCTCTTAAGCCGGCTTTTTTTGCGAGGTCGGCCAACTCAACGACGCCTTGGGGGTTGAATTTCCTTAGCCGCTGCAAAGCTTTGATGTCGTCGCGGAGGGCAACACCTGCTTTCAGCACGTTCTCGTTTTCCAGGAAATCGATAATCTCGGGTTGAATCCCCGTTTTATTGAGGCGAACGAGAAACACCTTACTTGGCAAGGCGATTTGCATGAGGGCAACATTATTTCTGTGGCCTCGCACAAAAACAGGTTTTGTTTCTGTATCAAAACCCACGACAGAATTCTGATTTACCTCTGAGAAGACACCTGGCAAATCTTTTTCCTGATCGATGACAAATATTTTTTCCTGAAATGCTCCGAGTGGAAGGGCATTGATTTCCTCGTTGCTAATGGTAATCCTTGAAAACGGCAATTGAGACATCTACTAACTTTCTTTCTTTTTGTACAAGACTCCTCTGTCAGCTAAATACTTCACGACAAAGTCAAAATCAGATTCTTTTTCTCCAACATATTCGGGAGGACAGATTCCTTTGCGATTGAATTGTCCGGTCAGTACCAAGTTGGCAACTGCCGTGCAAGTATAACCGGTGGTGCGAGCCATTGACAGTGTGCCACTGGATTTTTCAGTACGGTCCAATAGATTGTATTCATATTTTTTGGGCTTGTTATCTTCGGTCCCTTCCATACGAATACGCATTACGGTAAATTCTTCCTCGCCCGGTTTAAGTTTCCATTTGGGGAACAAAAGTTTCGCGGTGACGTCTACAGGTTTGATTTTCATTCCCTTCACTTCGATTTCTTCATGTGAGAAAAAGCCCGTCTCACGAAGGACGCGCAGGTACTCGATGCAGCCGGGATAACGGAGCGTCTTTTCGATCATGTTTGGGATGTGCGGCATTGTTTTGATAAGCGAGCGCAATCCGTCCGAGTTCCACGACTCCAATGTGCCGACGCTGTCAAAGTGGATCAGTTCTGGGTCCGAAAGAGCTTCTTTTGTGATCATGGCGCGATTTTGCACGTAACGCGCCGGACGGATATATTCTTCGATTACATCGATGGGAGAGAAGACGGCTTTGTATTCGTAAGGCCATTCACGCACGGCAGGAAGCCCACCCACTAAACATTCGTAGGAATTGATCTTCATACGTTTGTCATGATAACCTAGGATGATATTGCCCATTCCAGGAGCCACCCCGCAGTCGGTGACGATCGTCACATTTTTTTTCTTTGCTGCTTCATCAAGTTGAAATGGATCTTCCGGAAAAAAGGAAATGTCGACCATGTTTTTACCTGCCTCAATCACCGCCTGCGCATTTCTTAATCCCATGAAACCGGGCACCGAACCAATCACGAGGTCAAACGGCTGAACGAGCGAAATTAACTTTTCACGATCGGATAAATCCGTCTTTACGGTCTTGACCCCATGCGTCTCCACTGCCTTTAGCGCGTCTTCATTGATATCTGAGGCGGTTACGTCAAAATCTTTGGCTAAGTCTTTGGCCATCACATGGCCGACCAAGCCGGCACCCAATACTATTATTTTCTTCTTCATTCGCTGATCAATTTTTTCTTAACGAAATAACCAAACTTATTAGGTCAACCTATGAAAGTTTATCGTTGGCTATTTCCTACTTTTCTGAAAACAATTCAAAATGAATCCTGCCAAGTTAGTCGAAAAAGCAAAACAATCATCTTTTTACTTGTGGCTTTTGAATATGGCGTTGAGTCGAATGATTCCGTTCAACCTGCCGCATGGTTTTGAGTTGATTAGTCTCTCGGACACAGGCATCAAATCCCGTTTACCTTTTAAAAGAAAAAATTTGAATCACGTTCGCGGGCTGCATGCATGCGCGCTGGCTACATTAAGTGAGTTTACGACGGGGTTTTTATTGATAAGCCGGCTTGGGATGGATCGCTACCGATTGATCCTTCAAAAATTAGAAATTGAATACCATTACCAGGGGAAGACCGATGGGATCGCTGAATTTTCCGCGAATGAAGATTGGTTTCAAGAAAAAATTTATGGGCCTCTCCAAACGGCGGATGCAGTCGTCGTACCCTGTCAAGTGAAAATCTTCGATACGAAAGGAAACCAATTGACCACTGCCACAGCGTATTGGCAATTGAAGGATTGGAAGAAAGTAAAAACCAAGGCCTGAGCGATCTTGAAAAGTGTGAAAGATTGAACTAGCTTGTGTGAGATTTTGAGGATATGCGCAAAATAGATCAACTGCTTTCAGAGTATGGCGAAAGCCATCAAAATGCAACGAACAAATTTATTCATTGGATTTGCGTGCCGGCTATTTTTTTCAGCATCGTAGCGCTGATCGCCTCCATCCCAAGTGATCTTTTGCGAGCTATTTTTGGTGATGTACCCTTGCTCAACTGGGCTTCTGTTCTGTTAGTATTAGTAATGATTTATTATTTGTCGTTGTCAGTGCCCTTGTCTATTGGGATGCTGTTTTTTTCTTTCGTATGCCTCGTCGTGATCAATGCACTAACGAAGACATTTACGACTCCGCTTTGGCTGATCGCGCTGATCATTTTTGTGGTGGCTTGGGTGGGCCAATTTTATGGACATAAAGTGGAAGGGAAGAAGCCTTCTTTTTTCAAGGATATTCAATTTTTACTCATAGGCCCGGCTTGGCTAATGCACTTTATTTTCAAAAAAGTAGGCGTCCCGTATTGACACCCTGGGGCTATCTAGACGCAGTTACTTTTGTCTGAAACTGACTCGATGAATCATCCTTTGATTTCCGTGGTTTGCCTGTGTTTTAATCACGAGCAGTTCGTCGGTGAAGCAATTCATTCGGTGTTGAGTCAAACGTATTCAAACATTGAACTGATCGTCGTCGACGACGGTAGCAGCGATTCAAGCGTGCAAGTGATTGAGCAGGTCATAGCAAGTCACCCAACCATCACGTTTCTCAAGTTGAAGGAAAACGGAGGCATTTGTGCGGCATTCAATTCAGGCTTTGCATTGTCAAAAGGGGCCTTTATTACTGATTTCGCTGCTGACGACGTCATGATGCCTCACCGGATGGAGCGACTGCTCGCGCGTTTTTCAAACCTGGATCAAACGTACGGCGTAACTTTTTCCGATGCCATGTATATTGATGCTAGGGGCAAGGAGTTGCGATATCATACGGCGCATTTGATGAAAAAGAGGTTGATCTCAAAAGTACCCGAAGGCTGGATTTTCAGAGACGTCCTCGAACGTTATTTCATCTGCGCGCCTTCAATGCTGGTGAGACGTGACGTGCTGATTCAGATGAATGGCTATGATGAGAATTTGGCTTACGAAGACTTCGATTTCTGGGTAAGGTCCTCGCGCGAATTCAAATATGCTTACGTCGACGAAGTCTTGACCAAAGTGAGGGTGGTCAGGGGATCGATGTCCTCAAAACTCTACGAACCCCGAGATGCCCAACTGCATTCCACGTTTTTGATTTGCAAGAAGGCGATCGCTTTATGTCGAGATGCAGAGGATAAAAAAGCGCTGTTGAGGCGCGTCCGATATGAATTTCGACATGCTGTCTTTTCAAGCAATCATCGAGAGGCAAAGCTTTTTGGGCAATTGGAAGGCGAGATTGGAGGACACAATTGGATTTATTACTTGCTCAGCGTGCTATCTAAGGTTCCGCTACCTTGGTTTTGGCTTAGGAAAAAGTACCAACAGCTGGTCTATTCTTGACCTACTTCCGGTTGTCCTTTCCCTCGGCCATGGCTACGTAACTTTCAAAACGGCTCGTTAATATTTCGCCTCGTTCCACGGCATCTCGTATTGCGCAGCCGGGCTCACGAAGATGCAGGCACTTTGACCCAAATTTGCATTTCAGTCGCAGGTCGCGCATTTCGGGAAAATAATCCGAGATTTCTTGAGGCGTCATGTCTACCAAACCCCATTCTTTAATTCCCGGTGTGTCGATCACAAAAGTTTTGTCATCGAGCACGAACATTTCGGCAAATGTCGTAGTGTGTGTACCTTTTTCGTTGAATGTGGAAATCGCGGCGGTGGATTGTTTGATCAAAGGTGAAACTTGATTGAGCAAAGTGGACTTGCCTACACCCGAATGTCCTGCGATAAGGGAGATCTTGCCTGAAATGATTTTTTTGAATTTATCGATTCCGTCATTCTTTGTTGCAGACAACAGCATCGTTTGGACACCGAATCTTTCATAGGCCATTGTCAACTCGTCGAGTAGTTTCATTTCTTCGCCGTTGAGCAAATCGATTTTGTTGAACGCCAAAAGTTGTGGTATGCGAAAGGCTTCCGCGGAAACCAAAAATCGGTCGATAAAGCCGAGCGATGTTCGCGGTTGAGCGAGGGTGGCTATCAAAATCGCCTGATCGATGTTGGCGGCCAGGATATTGGAATGCCCCGTTTTTTTTACGGACTGCCTTAGTATGTGATTTTTTCTGGGAAGGATTTTGGTGATCACATGAGAACCCTCTTCAATTTCAAGTTCAACATGATCACCCACGGCGACGGGATTGGTTTCCTTGATGCCTTCGAGCCTGATCTTTCCGCGAATGCGACTTTCGTAAACTTTGTTTTCACAAAGTACTTGATACCAAGATCCCGTGGATTTTATGACAACGCCAGTCATCGTGCGAGGATTGGGATACAGTAGTCGGTAATCTTTTTTGTGGCCCCAAGGTTTTCTTCTACATACGTCCGGGTGACCTCGCAGGCAAGCATGAAGTTCTCCGGACGATCCACCAGCAGGTCATATTTGGATTTCAGATCAGCATAACCACCCACTTCAAAGGCTCCACCACGCATGATCAGCTCATTTGCCTCTTGGTACTTTTCATAATTTTTGTTTCCAAAAAATATCGGAATGCCATAGCACGCTGCTTCAAGGATGTTGTGCAACCCACTGCCAAACGCACCACCCACAAAAGCAAATTCACCATACCCGTAAAGCCTTGACAACATGCCCACGTTGTCGATGATAAGCACGTCGCTTTCTTGCAGGATCGGATCATTTTGCGAAAAACGAATCGATTTCATTTCCAGGGATTTTTCGATGCTTCGAATAAATGTTTCGGAGATTTCATGAGGAGCGATGATGAATTTTAAGGTACCTCTATGTTCATTGATGAACGGCGCGAGGGCGTCCATGTCTTCAGGCCAGCAACTGCCAATGACGAATGTTTTCTGGCCATTTTTGAACTGCCGCGCTTGGTCGATTTCCTCTCCACGATGAATGATCTGCATGACCCGGTCAAAACGAGTGTCGCCCGCCACCTGAGCCGACGGGATCGAAATCGAACTCAGAAGCTTCTTGGTTTCTTCATTTTGCGTAAAGAAATAATTGAAATTTTTGAGCAGATTCCGGAAGAGAGTTCCATAGCTTTTGAAAAAGATCTGGTCAGGACGCAAGATGCATGAGGCGGAGATGCTGTGGGTGCCTGATTTTCTTAGTTGCACCGAATAATGAAACCAGAATTCATATTTTATGAAAATAGCGACCGTAGGTTGGGTGATTTCAACAAATTTTTTTGCCTGACGCGGAGTGTCCCAGGGTAAATAAAAAACATGGTTCGCAAAAGGGTAAGCTTTCCTGACTTCATATCCTGAAGGTGAGAAGAATGTCAAGAGGATTCTGACGTCAGCCACCTTTTCTTTTAAGGATTCAATAATTGGGCGTCCTTGTTCAAATTCACCAAGAGAGGCGCAATGAACCCAGACCAATGGACCATGTTCTTGTTTTGCAAAAGCGGTTTTCAGTTTTGAGAAAATTGACTTTCTTCCCTCGACAAACTGTCGCGCCTTTGCCGAGAACGGTGATGCAAGAATAAAGGCGAACCTAAGAAAATGGATAGAGAGGGTGTATAAAAATTCAGACATGAGTTGCAAAAATACCAAAATGCGCTCAAGTAAATTTGTTTTGATTTTTGAGCCGTCTGATGTTTACCAAAATTGCTAACTTGGTATAAAGAAATTCACCCTAACCATTTGATATGAAAAAAAGATTAAGCGTTGTTCAGTTGATCGTAGCGCTGGTTGTTTTAGCAGCGAGTGCTCGAGCTCAAGGCACTGAAGCAGACCTATCTTCATTTCTTGCTGCTCAAAAGAGTGATGCCAACAAACTGATAGGAGCCTTTCTAAGTCCTGCCATCAAAGGCCTTTCGTATGGGATGACCAGCGGATGGTACAACACCGCACAGGCCCACAAGATTGGCGGAATTGACCTTGGAGTTAGTTTGGCAGTAGTGAATATGCCGACTTCCGAGGAAACTTTTGATCCTTATAAGCTTGGGCTTTCGGCAAATACCGTCCCGAACAATACGCCGGCGCCAACATTTATAGGACCTAAAATCCCCTCCTCATACACGATAACGAACAATGGATACACGATTGCAAATGTGGACGGACCAGAAGGTCTTGATTTCAAGAAGAATATTGGTATGAACGCCATACCAGTGCCTATCATACAGTTGGGAGTGGGACTCATCAAGAGCACAGACTTGAAGGTTCGTTACTTACCCGAACAAAAGCAGGGCGATTCAAAACTTGGCATGCTCGGTTTTGGTTTGATGCATGACATCAAACAACACATTCCTGGCGTAAAAATGCTACCCTTTGACTTGTCTCTTTTGGTGGCCTATAATTCCATATCAGGAAGTACGGCGCTTACAAATACACGGGTTGACCCCGTGACCGGGTGGTGGAATCAAAATGACGGCGTCCCTTATTCGAATAATGGCAAAGCCAATTATACTTTTAATTCATGGCTGATTCAGGCGTTAATCTCGAAGAAGGTCGCTGTACTCACCTTTTACGCTGGTGTTGGATATGCTGCTGTTTCAAGTAAGGCCAGCCTGACAGGAACATTTCAAATGGATAACCCGCTTTTTCAAAACCCCCAGACAAACCCCGCGCCCGTTAAGCTTACCGATCCCTTTTCAACTACGTACTCCAACAACGGATTTAAGGCAACAGCTGGTATGCGGTTGAAGCTCGGCCCGATTTACTTTAGTGGAGATTATTCCTTGCAAAAATTCAATGCGTTCACATTAGGCTTTGGAGCCTCGATTCGATAGCAAAGAAATTTTGATTTTAGAGAAAAGCCACCAAGAGGTGGCTTTCTTTTTTACAACGGCTCTCCGTTCTTATTAGTCGTGAGTACTTCACTCATGTAATCAAAAAATGGCCTGATAGCTCTATACGTATCAGTTACGTTTTTTACAAAATGGTCGGATAAAACATCCTGATCTGAAAACGATCGCTCAAACCAAAATTGTTTGTAACGAAGCAACTCGATCGCTGGGTGATCTTTCCGAAAACCGCGCGGTGATGTTTTGACCTGATTTCCTCTCATCTCGCCAAAAACATTTTTTATTTTCTTTCCAGAAATTATTTTACGCCAATCGGAATGATTTCCGTCAATGTCTTCGCGAATCCTTTGCAAGTCAGCCGGATTGGGAGAAACAAAACCACATCCCACGCGTGACTCACCGGGTTTGATCCAATAATAATATCCACCGCGCAAAGCCGGTTTTTCGCGCCGCAAATAACCGGCAAACCTCGGATTATAAGGTGTTTTATCTTCTGCAAAACGCACGTCGTTGTAGATGCGATACAGACTTTCTTTCCAATGGCTCGTTTCCAAATGATCGTGCGTATTCATCTCTTCGATCAGCCCGTTTACCCAAGCTCCAACGTTTTCCTGCGCTATAATGTAGAGGTGTTTGTTTTTCTGGAACCACTCCCGGTTGTTGTTTCGCTTCAATCTCTTTAAGAAATCAAACGTGGAGCTGACGATGACGGCTTTCATTTTCGGAAGATAGCAGAAATCAATCGGTCATGACAGCCGTTAACTTTAGGACGTGCAATAGAATCCGTTTACGATTTTCAGTATTGCAAATGCTTCACTGTCATTCCGTTGTTGATCAATTGTTTCAGTGAGTCAATTCCTATTTTCAGGTGAACGTCCACGAAATTTGAGGTTACGGCTTTATCGCTTGCCTCGGTTTTTACCCCTTGGGGTTCCATCGGCTGGTCTGATACAAGGAGCAACGCTCCTGCCGGAATTTCGTTGTAAAAGGCCGTTGAGAAAATAGTGGCGGTCTCCATGTCAATCGCCATCGCGCGGATTTTTACCAAATAGTCCTTAAAATGCTCATCCCATTCCCACACTCTTCGGTTGGTGGTATAAACAGTACCCGTCCAATAGTCTTGATTGTAATCGCGAATCGTTGTGGAAATTGCTTTTTGCAACGCAAAGGCGGGAAGCGACGGCACTTCTGGCGGAAAATAGTCGTTCGAAGTTCCTTCTCCTCGGATCGCCGCGATGGGAAGGATCAGATCGCCAAGGGCATTTTTCTTTTTTAGGCCACCGCATTTTCCTAGAAACAAACATGCCTTCGGTGTTATCGCCGTGAGACAATCCATGATTGTAGCGGCATTGGGGCTGCCCATTCCGAAATTGATGAACGTGATCCCTTCGGCGGTCGCGCTGAGCATGGCTTTGTCTTCACCTACCACAGGTACGTTGTGCCACTCCGCAAACTTGCGCACGTAGTTATCGAAGTTGGTCAATAAAATGTACTCACCGAAGTTTTTTAGTTGCACGCCGGTGTAGCGCGGCAGCCAGTTCTCAACAATTTCTTTTTTCGTCTTCATGTTCCAAATTTTCTATTTTTATCCGATGTATCAACTCAATCTTCCCACCTACCATCCATCCTTGAAAAAGGATAATGGCAAAGTATGGATTTTTGATGTGATTAGAAAAAAATACATCGTGCTTACCCCCGAGGAGTGGGTGCGTCAACATTTTATCAATTACTTGATTACGGAACTCAAATATCCGAAATCATTATTTCGGATTGAAGGAAGTTTAACCTACAATAAGCTGCAGAAGCGATCAGATATTCTGATTTTCAATCGAAACGGAAAAGAGTGGATGCTGATCGAATGCAAATCGCCTACCATTAAGCTGAATCAAAAGGCATTTAATCAGGTGGCTGTATACAATATGACTCTCGGCGCCAAATACTTGGCGGTCACCAACGGCATGGCACATTTTTGCTTCGAAGCGGCGGCGCCCGGCAGTGAACCTAAGGCGCTTTCCAAATTTCCAAACTTTGAATAACGTGTTGTACGTGCGGCTTAAAGTTCCAAGTTTCAAAAAACACTGCATCAACCGGTAACTTGAAACCCGCAACATCGACCATGGACTCTGAAAAATGAATTCTAAAGAACAACTCAAGCACACTCTTCAACTTCTCCAACTTGAGCGACAAGCAGACCTTGAGCAATACCGTCAAAGAGTATTGATGCGATCGCTCCACCAACGCACGAAAGAAGGAGTGACCTGGTATCCCATCCGTTTGGTTCGCGACTATATCGGCACGGGAGAGCGGGTGATCATTGAAATTGAAAAAACAAATTCACTCGACTTGCCCCATTCGTTTCAAAGTGGAAAAGTAGTTAGCCTGTTCAGCAATGCGTCGGGAAAACCCGAAACGCAACACATTAACGGTGTGGTTAACTATGTGCGCGAAAATACGATGACAATCACAATCAACGGAGATGACCTTCCCGATTGGATCGATGACGGCTCCCTGGGTGTGGACGTGATGTTTGACGAGATGAGCTATCGCGAGATGGAATACGCATTGAAAAAAGTAATGGAGGTGGAAGACGGCCGACTCGCGGAATTAAGGGAAATCCTCCTCAATGTTGATGGTCTAAAGACAATCAATGGTCAAAAAGAATCCAATATCCAGGAACCCGCACCTAGCCTCCTGCGTCCTGCGGCAAGTGTACTGAACGAGAGCCAGTGGAAGGCCGTTCAAAAGATGACATCAACAACTGACGTTGCCTTCATCCACGGCCCTCCCGGCACCGGCAAGACAACTACGATCGTCGAAGCAATCAAACAAACCATAAAAGAGGAAAGACAAGTTTTGGTGTGTGCTCCAAGCAATGCCGCCGTTGATTTGCTGGTTGAAAAATTGAGTGCGCAAGGGTTGAACACTTTACGGATTGGTCACCCTGCCCGAGTAACAGAGCAGACCCTTAGCAAAACCATCGATGTGAAGATTTCCGAACACAATCATTTTGGTGAGCTGCGAGCCCTACGAAGAAAAATGGAACAGGTGCGACGGCAGGCGGGACAATTCAAGAGAAATTTCGGACCGCATGAAAGACAACAGAGAAGTTTGCTTCGGGAGGAAGCGCGCCTTCTGAAATCCGATGCCGACATGCTCGAGTTCTATATCATCAACGATCTGCTGAACAATGCCGATGCCATTTGCTGCACTCTGGTGGGCTCCTCACACCCCGTCCTTAAAGGAAGAAAATTCAAAACCGTGTTTATTGACGAAGCGGCGCAGGCTCTCGAGCCAGCGTGTTGGATTCCGTTATTGAAATCTCACCGCGTGATTTTTGCTGGCGATCATTGTCAATTGCCACCTACCATCAAATCCAAAGAAGCAGCGAGTCAAGGCCTGTCACAGACTCTTTTTGAAAAAGGAATCGAAAAATTCCCCGCTTTGACTTCGATGTTGCGGGTGCAGTACCGCATGCATGAATCGATTATGGAATTTCCTTCCAAGTATTTTTACCACAATGGATTGATGGCTCACGAGTCGGTAAAACATGAATTGCTTAGGCCATACGAACTCCCGATCGAATTCATTGACACTGCGGGTTGTGGATATACCGAAAAACAGGACCCTGAAACGCTTAGTCGTTTTAATCAAGAGGAGGCCGAGTTGTCGATTCAGCAAATCGAGCGACTGGTTGAATCTGTTGGGGCGGCTACTTGGGCCGATGAGAAAATCACACTTGGCATCATTGCGCCATACCGTGCGCAGGTTGATCGATTGGAGCAGTTGGCTGAAAATTCTATAGTCCTGCGACAGCTGGGTAGCCTCATTTCGATAAATACAGTGGACGCGTTTCAAGGCCAGGAACGCGAGGTGATTGCCATCAGTTTTGTGAGGAGCAATGAGAAAAGCGAAGTGGGGTTCTTGATGGATATCCGACGGACGAATGTGGCCATGACCCGGGCAAAAAAGAAACTGCTCATGGTGGGAGATAGCGCCACATTGGCCTCACACTCGTTCTATGCTGACCTCATTGAATTTTTGCAACAAAAAGGATTTTATAAAAGTGCGTATTCATTGTAATGATTGCGGCATTATCTTTGTTTATTCTGTTGCGTTTGAAATTTAAATCATTCAACCATGAAATCACTTTTGTTACTCACCCTCGTATTGAACTTTGCTGTTGACAAACCTCTTCAACTTTTCAATACTTCCCTAACGATTACTGTAAGAGATGAGCTCGGAAATACTGTAGAAGGGGTTTCGGTAAAATTGTTTGCGAAGGAAGATGATTACATCAAGGAAAAAAACCAACTTGAAGAAGGCAAAACTGACGCAAAGGGCGTGGTGAAGTTCAAAAAATTGAACCCTGAATCATATTATGTTTTGTGCAGAAAGGGCGACAAAGACAATACCGGAGGAGGCGAGAAAATCAGCCAGCTCAAAAAAGGCGAGTTCAACAAGGTGACCATTGTGATTCAGTAACGTGGACAGAGCTTCATTAATTCGCGACCTTCAGTTCTATCAATCTAAATTCGAAGAAGAAAGACAGTTCGTCAAGCGATTCTTGGAGTTATTGAAACATCCAGATTGCTTTCAGCGAACACATTTGCCTGGCCATATCACAGGCTCGTCGTGGATTGTAAACCAGGATCGAACAAAAACACTACTTGTTCATCATGCGAAACTTAACAAGTGGGTGCAACCCGGTGGGCATGCGGATGGCGAAGAAAATATTTTAAATGTAGCTCTGCGTGAAGGGGAAGAAGAAACGGGGCTTAGGGAATTATTGCCCGAGCTAGCTATTTTCGATATTGATGTTCACCTGATTCCCGCACGAAAAGATTTCCTGGAACACTTCCATCACGACATTCGTTTTTTAGTGAAGGCAAACGAAAAGGAAGAGATTATTGTGAGCGATGAATCGCACGATGTGAAATGGGTGTTGCTTAGTGAGTTGGAGAATTATACCAAAGAACGATCGGTCCTTCGCATGAAGGAAAAGCTGCTTTAGTATGGCGGAAATTGGAAAAGACCTTGACAAAGCAAAAGCTCTTCTGGAGGCAGGAAAATTGGTTGCTGTTCCTACCGAAACCGTCTATGGACTTGCAGCCAATGCGCTTGATGTCTCCTCGGTCACGAAGATTTTTGCAGCTAAAAACAGGCCTCATTTCGATCCCTTGATCGTTCACGTGCCCGATCGCGATACGGTCAATAAATACGTGCAAGAAATCCCGAGCAAGGCCATTTCTTTAATGAAGGAATTCTGGCCAGGGCCGATTACCTTTTTGCTGGCTAAAAAAAAGAGTATTCCCGATCTGGTCACATCAGGACTTGATCGTGTTGGCATCCGTTGCCCCAACCATCAACTCACTCATGCACTTCTCAAGTCGCTTTCTTTTCCGCTGGCGGCGCCCAGCGCGAATCCGTTTGGCTATGTGAGCCCGACCAAGCCCGAGCACGTCAACGAACAGTTGGGTAACAAGATAGACTATATCCTGGATGGCGGCGAATGCAATATTGGCATTGAGTCAACGATCATTGGATTTGAAAATGATATACCCATGATTCATCGCGTCGGAGGTCTGAGCGTTGAAAAAATTGAATTGATCGTTGGTGATGTGCAAGTTCAAACGCAGTCCGTCTCTAACCCACAGGCTCCCGGCCAACTGCAAAGTCATTATGCGCCTGGGAAAATTTTGAAAATTGGAAATATTGATGAATTGCTGCATGAAAATAGAAACACGCGTGTGGGTGTGTTGTCGTTCCAGAAAAGATATGCCGGCGATTTCATCGAAAAGCAAATTGTTCTTTCTCCCGTTGGAGATGTAAATGAGGCTGCTCAAAAATTGTTCTCTGCATTGCGAGAGCTCGACAAATCCTCGGTAGAAATTATCTTGACCGAGACTGTTCCGGATTTTGGACTAGGCAGGGCGATTAATGATCGTTTGAGAAGAGCGTCCGCTTGACCATCGTTTCCCCAATTGTGATTTGTCTTCTTATCAGTAATTTGTATCCTCATTAACATTGTATTATGAAAAGAGTTTTGATTCTCACGGGGGGTGGTGATTGCCCTGGCCTCAATGCAGTGATCCGCGGTGTTGCGAAGAGCGCACGTAAAGAGAAATGGGAGGTCTATGGAAGTATTGAGGCGTTCAACGGCGTACTCAGCGAGCCACAAGAAATTATCCGGCTGACCTCCAAGCGAACGGCGGGTATTCACGTCAAGGGGGGAACCATCTTGAAAACCACCAACAAGTCCAATCCAATAAAATTCCCGGTGCCGCAAGCGGATGGATCTATAAAATTCGTTGATCGGTCAGATGAACTGGTTGCGAAACTTAAAAAACTTGACTTTGACGCGGTTGTCAATATTGGAGGCGACGGTTCGCAGCGCATTTCCAAAGTCCTTTATGAAAAAGGAATTCCGATAATAGGAGTCCCTAAAACAATTGACAACGACCTTTCGGCCACTGACATGACCTTTGGGTTTCAGACGGCGGTGCAAATCGCCACCGACAGCTTTGATAAACTGGTCACCACGGCGGAGAGTCATCACCGCGTAATGATCATGGAAGTGATGGGGCGCGATGCGGGTTGGATCGCCCTGCACACGGCTATTGCGGGAGGCGCAGAGATTTGTTTGATTCCCGAGATACCATACAACGTAAATAAATTGGTGAAACGAATTGAACTTCGCTACACCAAAGGCAGAGGCTTCGTCAACATAGTGATCGCCGAAGGAGCGAAGGCCAAAGAAGGGACAATCACTGCTTCAAAAGCCGAGAAAGGATCAGAGCACGTACGTTTAGGGGGGGTAGCGTATCAGCTTTCTAAGCAATTGAAGGATGCGGGATGCAAGGCCGAGATCCGCGAGACAGTGCTCGGTCACGTCCAGAGGGGTGGCACGCCATCGGCATTTGATCGCGTACTCGCTTTGATGTTTGGAGTAAAAGCTTTCGAGTTGGCGAGAGAGAAGAATTTTGGAAGGATGGTAGCCTTTCGAAATAACGAGATCACATCGGTCTCCTTGGAAGAAGCCACGCACGACTATCATTTCGTGAAGAAAGATTCCCAGATGGTAAAAGCGGCAAGGAACCTGGGAATTAGTTTTGGCGATTGAATTCCCGATGGCATATAATGAAACATTGGCTGGGCGCATGAGACAGGTTCTTCAAGACACCAAAGGCGTTGTCGAGAAGAAGATGTTTGGTGGAACTGTGTTTATGTGGAAAGACAAAATGTTTTGTGGTATTATCAAGGATGATTTAATGATTCGGGTGCTCGAAGAGCGATATGCTGATTTGGTTGAACGGACTTATGCGCGGCCTATGGATTTTGTCAAATCAAGGCCCATGCGGGGATATATTTACGTCGCTCTTGAAGGTTTGAAAACGGAAAAACAATTAGCCTCCTGGATTAATTGGGGGAAAGAGTATGCTGAGAAATCTCCACCAAAAAGGAAGGCCCGGAAAAAGACTATCGCAACGAAACGCATCTCCAAATGACAGTGGAAGAGATTCGATCGATCGCATTGAAACTTCCGCATGCTACCGAGGATGTCAAATGGGGGAATGACCTTTGTTTTTGTATCGCTGAGAAAATGTTTTGTGTGACGTCTTTAGAGGGGAGCCTAAAATTCTCTTTGAAGGTAGACAGTGAAGATTTTGATGACTTGTGTCAAAGAAAAGGCTTTGCCCCTGCACCATATATGGCAAGGAACAAATGGGTACTGATAGACTCAACCGCCAAACTCACGAAAAAAGACATCGAATGCTTCATCAAAAGGTCGTATCAATTGATAAAAGAAAAACTGCCGAAGAAGTTACAAGAAAAGCTAAAGTAGCTTACCCATAAAGTAATTTCCACTAGCTTTACCCGAAAGAAGTTCACTATGCAAATATCAAAACACAAGGTGGCGGCTATCCATTATACGCTCACGGATAACGAAGGGAAAATTCTCGACTCCAGTTCTGGGCGTGATCCGCTTTACTATATTCAGGGGATCGGCAATCTTATTCCGGGAATGGAGGAAGGACTTGAAGGGAAAAAGCAAGGTGATAAATTCAATTTGAAAGTCAGTCCCGAGAAAGGATATGGGGTGAAAGACGATCAAATGGTTCAGCGCGTGCCTCGTTCGGCATTTGGTGCAGGTGAAATAAAAAAAGGAATGCAATTCCAGACCAACCACGGACAAATCGTCACCGTCACTGAGATTGGCTTGAGTGAGGTAACGGTTGACGCCAATCATCCACTCGCTGGGGTTGAATTAAATTTTGCCGTAGAGGTAATTAGCATTCGTGAGGCCACTGCCGACGAACTCGCACATGGGCACGTCCATGGACCAGGTGGGCATCACCACCATTAATTCAGGTAGCTGAATCTCTTTTTCAAGTTCAGGAAAGGAGTTTCAAATAGTCGGTAGCTTACTACCCCCACTCCAATTGTCAGTGCGAGGCCAGCGAAAGGAATAAGCAAAGTTGTTGTTATCGGTCCCGTCATGTTGAGGTTCGCGATTATTCCTTCGATCACACGGATGCATACAATGTGGTAGCAAAAAAAACCATACGAGTATTTCCCTAAATCGCTTACCCATTTTGTTTCCCCAAGCTTCATTAACGAGTGAGTAGCGTAATTTTGCTCAACAATGATAAACAATGCAAAAAGTTGGGCGATCAAAACAAAGACGATCAGCTGAGATGAATCGAAAATATTACGCTGAAAGAGAATTAAGAAACCGAAGGCAGTGTAAGTCACTGCAATCGTTGTGGACGAAAGTTGAGCGACAAATTCCTTTGCTTTACTTTTGAAAAACATAAGCCATGCAGCAAGCCCTCCAATAGCAATGTCAAAGGAGGCGCTGATGCTGTGGTAGAAAATCATGTGCGGTTCCAAGTAATGGGCGATTCGGAATATCGAGGCGATCGCAATAACCGCGATGAACACGTAGTTCAATCTTCTGTCTGGAGCGACCAGCATGATCAAGGGAAGAACAAAATAAAACTGTTCTTCCACGGAGATAGCCCACAAGTGATCGATAACACCACCGCTGAAGCCATGCGCTACGGTATCCATGTTGGCCCAAAAGAAATAATAGGGCATCTGGTGTTGGGTAAGTTCTTGATGTTTGGCGAGAGGAGCATATAGAAAAAAATTAAACAAAACGATCGCGAAATAAAGAGGCCATATCCGCAATATCCGCCTAGCATAAAATGAAAATACATGCACCCTTCCGGTGGCCTGCCGCTCGCACATCAAAAGGTACGTGATTAGGAAACCAGACATCACAAAAAAAACCGACAGGCCAAAATCGCCCCATTGCCCTAACAGAAAATTTACGGATTGGTAAAGTGTACTTTTCCCCGTGGCTGGATCTTGCGAGTAAAACGTGTGTGAGAAAAATACGCATAGGAACGCGATGAATCGAATACCATCCAGATTTCTGAAAATAGGCTTGTGATGATCAGTAGCGACCATTGAAACTCACTTGAGCAGCGACAACTTGCCGCTTTGAGAAAATGATTTTCCGTTGACTGTTATACGGAGTCGATAAATAAACAACCCATTGCTAAAGACATCGCGAGAAGCTGTCCAGCTCAAATTGTTAGTGCCGATAATAAAGTTGCTCACGTCTTTAATGCCGAATTCGTTCGCCAATTTTCCATTTGTTGAGAAAATTTGAAGAGAAAACTCATCGGGCAATTCGTTGCCTGACAACTTAAAACTGAAATTGAAAACGTCAGCCGAAGGATTAGGATATATAGCGTTTAACTTAAGCGACGTCGCATCTTTGACGTTAAAATCTACGGAATAAGGAGTCGATCCACTGGCGTTGTTGCTCTGGTCTGCTGCAGTCACTTGCAACGTATAACTTCCTTCGGGCAAGTGGGTAGGCTTGAAGTTGACGATAAAATCCGAATTGCTGGTAGCAGAGGACCATTGCACATCGGGGCGACTAAAATTAATCCGTTGGAATGGGCAAGGTTCGCTGTCGCAGGGATAATTTAATAGAATAGTCATGTGAGTAGTGTCACTTGTCAATAAAAATGAATTATTGTCCCGTAACTTGATTTGGATCCACGGGTCTGCCGAAATGAAATCATTGTTTTGCAAATACCTGCCATCTACCGTTACGTCAAGCGATGGATGAGTCTTGTCGGTCAACACGTTTAGATAACCCAAAAGGTCGATGCCATTATTTTCGTACGATTGTTCAGCTTGAATCTTGGGATTGACAAATACACTAACATCATTCAGTCCCGCTTTTCCTTTAGAGTCAATGCGGAAGTCAAATTTCGTGGTGTCGCCGGGGGCAGGGGCTTTAATCTTGAAGGAGTTGACTTCGAAATTCTCTTTCCCTTCCACCGACGTTTGTGTCTTCACCAGCAGCGAATCAGTGAACGTTTTTGAAGAAATGTTTACGAAATCAAACCGGGCACTGAACGGTTGTCCTTCCTGAACGGTTTGTGTCGCCAGTGAACCTTGAAAAGTGAGAAGCCCTTCAGCGACCGACTCAAATGTGATAAACCAATTTTGCAATTGAGCCACAGTTAGGTTAATCGAGTCTCGGAGGTTTACTTGCACCTTTAACTCGGGAAACTGAGTGGCGTTGATAGAAGACAAATCCAGAGTTGCTCCAATGTTGGAAAACAAAAGGCTTTCTTTGCCATCCAAGGTAATTCCAAATATTGAGTAGGAGACGACATCTGTAGATTCAATGCCCTTTGCGTGCGACGAAAACTTCACCCATTTTTTTGCCGGGCCAATCGTAGGTGACTTGATGACTCCTGAAGAAAAGCGCCCCGTCATTGTTCCATTGATCAAAAGGTCTTGTGCTGTGGCAGCGGAGTTAGGTGATCTGAAGACTTTGGCGCTCCCTGGAGCAGCACCTTTTTTCGAAAAAATGATGACCGGCTCACCATCTTGCAACGAACCAATTTGAGCATTGCTTATCCCCAGGTCATTAAGCTTAGCAAGCGTGGTGGGCGACCATTGTGAAAAAGCCACGTTTTTGATCGAATAGAGGATCACAGAATCGTTGGCGTGGATGTTGTCAATGCTTACAAGCATACTGCTATTTCCACCCTCAATTTCCGTGGGCAGATAACTGTTGATCACTGGAGGTTGAAGCCCGCATCCTCGCGGGTCAAAATAATACGTAATGCCCCCATAGGGCACGGCATTTGACCCGTTGAATGCGACGAGGTTAATCGTGTTATCACGACAGGGAATCAAATCACTTACATTGTATTCAATGCCGCTAATTTTAAGCGATGCATTAAGATGAGAACTTCCACTGTTCGCTCCGACGGCCTTGACGCTTACCGTAGAGACCGTTTCTAGAAAATTGAACTTGCCTTTGTTGGCGTCCAGGTTTAGGTTGGAGAAAGCGTCATCGTTTATTTGTTGTGGCCTTTTCTGCGCCCAGCCTTCAGTTCCATTTTTTACATACACAAACGAAGACACGGCCCAGTTGGCGCTGTCATTTGCGTTTTGTTTTTTCGGTCGGGTTCTCCAGTAATACACGGTTGAATCGGTGGACAGCATATTGAATGGCATCTTGGCAAGCACTTTCGAGGTGATCGTCTTGTCAATCAGAAATGAACTGTTGAATGACCTGGCAGTGTCGACCTGAATTGAAAAATCTCTTTGAGAACCCAACAGGTTCGCATCTTGAAAAAAGAGATTGATTGATGTTGAATTAACGATCGCGAAATTGGCAGGATAAAGATTGATGGTGCCGTTCGATGGTATGAAGGTGCTAAGGGTACCGATATTGTTGTCGTTGCGGAGTTCTTTTATCGAATCGGCAGGGTCGACAGTGACAACAAACAAGTTGGTACCGAAGCCTTCGACATTTTTTTCCTTTTTCAATCGAAAGGTGAGGGTATCGATGTAACGTACAGAGGAGAAGGCAGAGTCGTAGGTCTTTGCTGAGTTGTCACTGAATGTGCGCACTACTCGGATGGCCATCCGCTTGGGGCTAACAGCACCTAGATTTTTCACAATTATTTTCAAGGCAAAAGAATCACTGAGCGCGGTCACTGGCTTGCCGTCCAGCGAAGCAAGCGAAATGGATCCATTGTTAATGGCAAAGTCGGGAAGGGTGGTTCCAAAAAGTTTGACGGCAGGGTCACCGGCCAAGATCATTTGCTGCACCTGCGCCACGTTGATGATGTCATTCGGTGATGTACTGACGTAGCGTCGGCTTGCCTCTTTTTGAATGTCGCCAATTCCTTTTGTAATAAATGTGGAGTCACCAAATCCGACTTGATAAATCAGTCCACTGTATTTTTGCAGTTGATTTGAAAGTCCGAACGATGAACCCGCAATAAAATTTCTAGAGCCTTTGTTAGCTGTGAGAAGCCAGTTTTCGGTAAAAAAGGTGGTGCTCTGAAAAACGGCTCCGGCGTCACAGCCATTGAAGAGAAATACAGGGTACTTATTTACGTTGGTGTAGTTGAAATTTGGGTCGGTGACAAATCCAATATCAATTTCTGTCGCACTGGCTGCCGCATGACCAAAGTAAGTCACCAAGTTCACTCCGCTGTTGATAGCTGGAGAGATATTGACTTGCTCGATCCCGATATCTTGTTTCGACTTGGTGGTTACGTGTCCCCCCAAATAAGGTCCTTCTGCAGTGGCCTTGAACCCATCAACGATTCCCTTGAATAAAGCGATCTCGGATGCGTCGGTGGCCAAGTTGCCACCACCGCTTAAGTGAAGTAATTCTTTTGCCCAAGGTTGAAGGCCCATGGATTCGTGCTCCTTGATTTTGTCTAGGTAAATAGCCACATGCAGCGGTGTTGTGGCAGGCAGGCGACCCGTTGGGATACCAGGTTCGAATGTTGTTCCGTTCAGCCCGGCAGTGTAGGCATTGTCGCCGGCGGGGTATCCGGCCGAAGGAACCAAATCAGAAGGTTCATTGGCAGGGGTGGGTTGGCGTTGATAAACTGCGTAAGAAATATCCCTTCCTCGGCCTACCAGAAAAAGGTATTTCGTTTTTCCCGAAGCCATAAACTTCATGAAGCTGAAAATCGCAGCGGGCGAGGTTTCGCCGTAGTTGAATTGATTGTAAAGTTGGTCGATAGTGACAACCATCGTGTCGTAGCTACCTCCCGCGGCTGATGCTCTATAACCCGCGTATGCTTTCACTGGGTTTGAATAGGTACCGGCAGGTTTCATCAATGCCCTATTGGTAATGATCAGGAAGTTCGCGGATGCGGGGTCAATTCGTCGAAAGTTGATCGGGATTATGGTGGGACTGGAAAATACTGCTGCGGAATAAATTTTTTTTGCGACGGAAGTACCCGGAACCAAAAAATTCGAAGTGTTGGACGCCGTAGGGAGAATGCGAAAAATGTTTTGCAGATCACTGATGTCCCAAAGCCTCAAATTGGCAGGTGGGTTTGTAATCGCCACGTACGATTGACCACTTGGATTTACTGCTAACTGAAATGTTTTCTTCTTTTGCGCAGCCCAGTCAAAACTTTGAGGTAAAGTGACTTTCACATAAGAGATACTCGCCTGATAACGATTGGAGGAAGACGCAAGCGCCACGAGGCGCACGATCATTTTGCCATTTCCCCCGATATCGCTCCAATTTAAGTCGGCAGAGACAAGTCGAGTGTCCGTGCCAACGAAGCTTTGAGATGCAATTATCCTTAAGCTGGCCACATTTGGACCGACATAGATTTCTACATTATGGGAAATTGTTGCATCTCGACCAACCAAAAGCAGTTCCAACCTCGGATTAATTGAGGTCACGCCGTTGAATAGCGAGTCAATGGTATAATCGACAGTTGGATTTGCCTGGCTTTGCACGGCAGCCCCCGTCCATCCCTCCCCTTGATCAAATGCGGTGGCCGCAAAGTAATCAGCTTCGGTATTTCCCTGACTGTATTGCTCGTGATTGACAAGCAATCGGTGGCTTAGCTGATAGGTCTCAGCGGGCATGCCATTTAAGTTCAAAAATTGGACATCTTCCATCCTGAGACCCGTTTGAACGAAACTGTTATAGGTCAAGAAGTAGGCCGTTGTGTCTGAATACAGGTTGTAATATTTATGCGGTTGCAGGGAGGATGGTATGTACAATAGACTGTCAAGGGTACCGTCGTTTTTTCGCCCATAAAACTCGATGAAGTCGCTATTGTTCAGCTGGCCATCGCTTTGACCTTCCACATAAATAGATTGTTCCTGACCTCGATGGAAAATTTGAATGTACCGCGGATCGACCGAGTTGACTGGAAATCCAGAGGCCTGAAGATTGGCATAGGTAAGGCGGTAGATGCCATCCTTGCAAATCGGGATCTTGAAATACCGCTGGTCTTGTTTGATCCAACTATTGCTGTACTGCGCGTAACAGGTAATAGACCAACACAAAGCCATCATTAGAAGCGGGTACTTCGCCTTTGCCATCATAACTAGCGCATGGATACGAACCACAAAGATACGGTAACTCGGGCGACAATAATGGATAAGGTGAGGCTAATCACCCCCGGTCCCTGAGGTTATATCCCTGCTTAAAAACTTGCCTACGCATGTTCCCAATGCCCTTTGCAACGTATGGAGTATGAACGCGTTAGTAAGCTCGGTTAGGGTTTGTTTGAATAGACCGTCGCTCTAATTCATTACTATTCCAAAACTGATTTTCTAAACTCAGGCGGCTTTCGCTTGAGCGACGCTTGTTCATATCCGTACGCAATAGTGATGAGTGCCCCTTCCCCAAATTCTCTGCCGACAAAGGACAAGCCGATCGGCAACCCCATCACAAAACCCATCGGCACGGTGATGTGAGGGTAACCTGCCGTTGCAGCCGGCCCCGACAAACCATAACCGGTAAAACGATCGCCATTCACCCAATCGATGGGGGCGGATGGACCGTTGGAAGTGCCGCAGATGGCGTCGAGCCTATGGTCATCCATGGTTTTGTTGATGGCGTTTCGAGCCAGCGTCAACATTCGATCCAGCGCATCCACATATTCTTTGCTGGCCAAGTCTCCCCTGGCTTCACTTTCCTCCAATCGCTCTTGTTTAAACCACGGCATCGCCTTCGCTTCATTTTGCTTATTGAACTCGATCAGTTCCTTGAGCGACTTGACTTTTCCGTTGGCTTTACTCAAGTATTTATTTAAGTCTTCCTTAAATTCATAACTGAGCACAAGTCCTTCATTTTTTCCAACGTCTTTGGCCAAATCCAGAAAGTCAACCTCAATTACTTCGGCGCCCTGTTTGCGAAAGAGATCAACGGCTTCTTTCAGCAACGCATTTACGGCCTCATGCCGTCCTTTGAAATAAGATTTCTCCACACCCAGTCGCTTGCCCCTCAATCCACCTTTATCAAGGAATTTGGTGTAATCATTTTCAAATTTTCCCACGCTCTTTTTTGTGGCGATATCAAGCTCATCAACTCCCACCAGCGCGCCGAGTAAGATCGCGGCATCTTTTACTGTGCGCGTCATCGGCCCCGCAGTATCCTGAGTGTGAGAAATCGGAATGATGCCCGAGCGACTCCATAGGCCTACGGTTGGTTTGAGCCCGACAACCCCGCAATTAGAGGACGGGCTTACAATCGATCCGTCGGTTTCCGTGCCGATGCTGATCGTTGCTAAGTTTGCTGAAACGGCCGCACCTGATCCTGAACTGGACCCACTTGGGTTGCGGTCAATGACATACGGATTTCGCGTTTGACCACCTCTGCTGCTCCACCCGCTTGCTGAACGACTCGAGCGAAAATTTGCCCACTCACTAGGATTTGTTTTGCCTAATATAACTGCCCCCGCTTCGCGGAGTTTTTTGGTAATGAATGCATCGGTGGAAGGCAAATTTCCTTCCAACGCAATAGAACCGGCGGTGTTCATCATTTTATCCGCGGTATCTATGTTGTCTTTGATAAGGATGGGAATGCCGTGAAGGGGTCCACGCACTTTCCCGACTTTGCGTTCTGCATCCATCGCATCGGCAATAACAAGGGCATCGGGATTTACCTCAATCACCGAATTAATGGTCGGGCCACTTTTGTCGATGGAGTCAATACGCTTGAGGTACATCTGCGTGATTGATCTTGACGTCATTGCTCGCGATTTCATTTTTTGCTGAAGTTCGTCGATCGTCACTTCGTTGAGCGTAAAATCATCGGTAAGATTTACATCAAGATCTTCTTTTTTTTCCAGGGAAAAAGCAGACGAACTGAAAACAGGAAAGAGAGTGCCGGCCAAGGCGACGCGTTGAATGAAATTTCTTCTTTTCATGTGGGTAAGCTTCAGGATGACTGAAATTACGAAATGAAATGAAAACGGCTAATTGGTTTTGGATGGAATGGCGGACGTGTCTTGATTAATGGCACGCGGAACCAAGATTCTCGGTGTGCTCTAAAAATCGACAACGTGATTTTTGCCATCGATTGGGTGTTCGAACCAGTGGGTTTTCAGAAAATTTATTTCAATCTTCGCTACGAACTTGAACATACCTGGGTCTCAATGAGAGCAATGCAAACGATCAGTGGTGTCAATGACTATCATGGCGACATGACGGCTTGCCATATGCGGTTGCCTGTGCGCTTGTCTTATCTCGTCGATTTGAAACTGGCCGAACGTAAGAAGGGGAAGAGTACTAGCAAGATAGGTATGAACAAGTAAAACGCGAGAACACATCATCCTCGACACGCAATGAATACAGTTTCCCTGAATAACCAGCGCACCGTTCGCGCGTGGTGTATGTACGACTGGGCCAACTCGGTCTACAATTTGGTAATCACCACCACTTTTTTCCCGATTTATTTTGTGGCCATCACAACCGCCGCTTATGGAGAAGGCAACGTTCCTTTTCTTGGGAGGTATTTTAAAGGCAGCGCCCTTTATGACTATGCACTCGCATTCGCCTATCTGGCCATTGCGTTGTTGATGCCGCTCCTTTCTTCTATTGCCGATGCGCGTGGAAGCAAGAAAAGGTTTATGCAGTTCTTCTGCTATCTCGGCGGGATTTCCTGCAGCGCGATGTTTTGGTTTGCCGGAGACAAGCCGAGTGTAACGCTCGGTCTTCTTTGTTTTATTTTTGCTGCGATCGGGTATGTTGGCAGCTTGGTGTTTTACAATTCTTACTTACCCGAAATCGCAGAACCCAAAGACCAAGACCGAATTAGCGCGCGAGGGTATTCATTGGGTTATTTAGGAAGTGTGTTGTTACAAGTCGTTGGTTTTGTTTTAGTGGTTTACTTCTCTGGGAAGGGCGACGAAACGTCTGGACCGCGTTACACATTTTTGCTTGTGGGGTTGTGGTGGGTTGGTTTTGCGCAAATCACTTTCTTGGCGCTACCAAATCCTAAACAGCGGAGCGGAAAATGGGACACTAACTTTTTGACATCCGGGTTTATTGAACTGAAGGAAGTATGGCATCAGCTCAAAGAACTTTCTTTGCTGAAATGGTTTTTGACCTCTTTCTTTTTCTATAGCATGGGCGTGCAGACGGTGATGCTCGCTGCCACCTTGTTTGGTGCGCAAGTGCTGGAGCTGCCGGCCGATAAGCTTATTGTCACTGTGGTGATCATCCAGCTCGTTGGAATCGCGGGAGCTATCATCATCTCCAGGTTGTCTGAGAAATTTGGAAACCTAAATGTTTTGTTGGGCGTTGTGATTGTGTGGATCGGTATTTGTGTTTATGCCTACGAGGTTGCTCTCTTTAAAGAGCAGCAAATGAATGTCGAGTATCATTTCTACTTGCTGGCAGTCCTCGTTGGGCTGGTGATGGGCGGAGTGCAGTCGCTGAGCCGAAGCACATACAGCAAGCTTTTGCCAGAGACAAAAGACACGGCTTCGTTCTTCAGTTTTTATGACGTCACTGAGAAGGTGGCGATTGTGATTGGGATTTTTACCTTCGGCTATATTGATGAGCAACTAGGGATGAAAAATTCGGTCTTGAGCTTAATCGCTTTCTTCGTGGCCGGAGCCGTATGTCTTTTGATCGCAAGGAAAGTTAAATCTCCTTCCCGTCAGCTGGTCTGAGTAGATAATAGCAAATACAGCTTGCGGTTGAAATCCTCTGTTTGCCTTCCCAGTGAGGAAAAGAATTCGTTATCAAACTTCTCAACGGTCTTAACTGCCAGTATTACCGTTTTTACTCCTTTGTCGGTGAGCGAAACTGTCTTCGCCCTAGTGTCGGTTGGGTGTTCTTGGCGCTTGATAAAACCCTTCGCTTGGAGCGCCCGTAAGACCGTTGAGGTTGTCATCGGATCTATTTTAGTGTGCGATGACAGGAGAACTTGCGTCACATCTTGTTTGGAAAGGGTGAGCCAGTGAATACTTGCCATCAACACAAACTGTGAGTGCGTAAGCCCATGTTTTTCCAACGCTTTTTTTATTTCACGTTGCCAAAGATTGGTCACTTGCCACAGGAGAAAGCCAGAGCTGTCTTCTGCTTTGTCAAATTGAAACGGGTTGTCCTTCGCCTTCATAGTTGTCGTTTAATAAACACATAGAATAACAGATCATATAGGCGACACAAATCTATGGTTTCTTTTAGCCTATGCGGTATTAAGATTTTTAGATCTCTATGAGGGTTTCTACTTTGGTGGCCTCAGCGATCAGTGCCTTTTGGTCTTTCTCCAAACCGGCCACAATATCTTTCATCACGATCTTGTACCAAAGCCCAGACAAGATTCCTGTCATGGTAATCGTTACGGTGACCTTCAGGCCTCCCGGTGTTTCTTCATACCAATGCTCGCCATACATCTTCGCCAGGGGAAATGTAGTCATGTCTTTGAAGTAAGCCTTTTCAATTACTTCGATTAATTTGATTTTGATTTTTGGGCCACCTTTTGGATGAAGGAGGAAAGAGGAGTTGCTTTCGAATTTGCCCAAGAGCTCAGCAGACGCCACGCCGGCGTCCCAAGTGTTCCATTGGTTGACGTTGGAGATCACTTTCCAAATTTGCTCCTTCGAAACCTCTGCCGTGGTCACCGTAAATGTTTTCTGTATCATAATAGATGGTTTGTGTTGTAGTATGTGTAAATATAATAAGTATACATATAATATAACAAATTATTATCTGAGGAGATAACTAAATCATTGATAGTCAATTGAATTATTTGTTTTCGACTGCGTGGATCACCCGCTGCACAAATTCGCCCAATTTTGAAGGTTCAAGCCAACGGACGGCGATCACCAAATCGTGTTCATTGTCAATGACGATGAAATTGCCGCCAAAGCCATTAGCGTAATAGATTTCTTTTGAAATATTGCCGAGTTGATTTTCATGGTTGGTCCACCACATAAAGCCATACGATTTGTTCGCACTCGATGGTTGATGAACCGCTTTCACCCACCGCTCAGAAATCAATTGTTGATTTTTCCATTTGCCTTTGCGTAGAAAAAGCAAGCCGAACCGAGCCTGATCGAGGGTGTTGATGAACAGGCCGCCGCCGTGGTGCCCACCCCCGCTGACAGATTGCATGGATGTGCCGTCCAAAGTGACGAATGAATTTTCATATCCATGCCATCGCCAAGTAGAGGAAGCACCGATCGGATCCATGATTTTTTCCTTGAGAACAGCGGGCAGTGGTTTGCGCCAAACCTGCAACAGGGAGTACGCCATCAGGTTCACACGTACATCATTGTATTCGAAGGTGGAGCCAGGCGCGAGAAGCTTTCTGTTTTTCCAATCTTCCATAGTGCCTTGCTTAGGAGGGCGATCGGCCCAGTCACAATTGCCGAACAAGCAACCCGCCCAATCGGATGACTGTGTGAGCAAATGCCGCCAAGTAATTTTGATATTGTGGTCACCTTCAAATTTTTCCTCGACATAATCGTTCACTTGATCATCTACGTTTTTGATCAACCGATTGTCATAGGCGAGGCCGGCTACCGTAGAGAGATAACTTTTAGTCACGCTGAAATCCATGTCCACGCGTTTTACATCGCCCCATTGTGCTACGATGTATCCTCTTTTTAAGATAATGCCCGCTGGTTTGCCCCTTGGTTTGACAGGACCAAGGATTTTGTAATCGGGCTCATGGGCCCACGCTTTCAACAACGCCGCGTGGAGGTCATAATCCGTCTTTGAATCGTTGCGAAGAGCAAACCGAACTGCGCTGTCGAGGAGGGACGCGCTTATTTTTAGTTCAGTGGGGCTTTTACTGACCCATACAGAATCTGGATAGTAATCTTGCGCCGCGAGTGAGCGAGCTACAAAAGCAAAGACAAAGACAAGGATTCTCATGGTTTTTATTTTGAGAACCTCAAATTAGCGCTAAACTTTTTTCGAAAAAACAGTTTCTATTTCGATAGGGTTGGTCAAGGCCTGGTGAATAGGGCATTTGTTGGCAATCGCTTGGAGCCGCGTGAGCTGATCTTGATCAAGGGAGCCTTTAAATTCCACTTTGCGCGTGAACTTGGATTTGCCTTCCAGTTTTTCAAGTGTGACTTCGGCAATCACCTCATCCAAGTTCCACTCTTTACGGTCGGCATACATCCGCACGGTGATGCACGTGCATGCGGCAAGCGATGATGCCAGTAGTTCTGACGGAGAGAAGCCCGTATCTTTTCCACCCACATCAAAAGGCTCGTCTGCGATGATGGCGTTGGTTTCCGTCTTTAGTTCGGCGCGATAGTGATCTTTACCGATTCGTCCATGCACTTGATACATAATTATTTTGTGTTTAGAGGATACTGTGGTAGAGGGACAAATTCTGTTTCACCCTTTATTTTTGGAAAGGTTTGTTCACGCCAATTTTTCTTAGCACGCTCGATCAGTGATTTGTCGGAGGCCACAAAGTTCCAGTCGATGTACCGGTTTTCGGCGAACGGCGCTCCTCCGAAAATGAATACGGTAGTGTTTTCCCCCATCTCAAATTCACAGAGCGTAGCGTCTTTGGCAATCAAAATATGCTTAGGGTCGTAGGTATGCCCCTCGCTGTAAATGTTTCCTTGTAGAATGTACAAACCGCTTTCACCGAACAATCCGCTGCCGAGGTTCACTTTTTGCCTTGTCTGGCTTTTGATTTCAATGAAATACAATGGACTATAAACGGGCACGGCAGATTTTCGCCCGAAAACTTCTCCAGCAATCAATCGTACTTGAACTCCATCTTGGTGCCACAGCGGAAGTTGGTCTTCGTCGACGTGAGCAAAGGAAGGCTCCATTTCCTCCAAGTTTTTTGGAAGTGCGACCCAGATTTGCAGGCCGTGCAACGTCATGTCAGTAGACTTGAGGCGATCAGGGATTCGCTCGGAGTGGACGATTCCTTTTCCGGCAGTCATCCAGTTCACCGCCCCTGGTTTGATTTCCACTTCAGTGCCGATGCTATCGCGGTGCAGGATGGTGCCCTCGAACAGATAGGTGAGTGTGGACAGGCCAATGTGCGGATGCGGAGGCACGTCCAAGTTTTTTTCGTCCTTTAAACTGACGGGCCCCATATGGTCGATGAAAGCGAACGGACCTACCATTCGTTTTTCGCGAAAAGGAAGAAGGCGCCCTACCATGAAGTTGCCGATGCTGACCGAGCGCTCTTCTATGATTAGTTGAATGTTTGACATTGGAATCAAAGGTAAAGGTGGCGTGGCTTGGTATGTTGGCTTACTTGACGAATGGTAAATCAGAGGATTACAAATATCATTTAAATCATAGTTCAGGTTTTAACCTTCTAAAACGCCAAATTTTCCGTTTTCAAAATCGCCGAAAGCTTGAATCAATTCGGCCTGCGTGTTCATCACAAAAGGCCCGTAGGCAGCAATGGGTTCATTGATCGGCTCACCGCTTAACACTAACACGATTGAATCTTCGTTGGCCGAGATTTTGAACTCCTCGCCTTCGTTTTTGAAAAGGACAAAATGATTGGCGGGCGCGGCATCGGCTCCGTTCACCTGAATATTTCCTTCGATGACTACCAGGCCTGTGCTGTACTTTTTTGGAAACGAAAATTCGACTTCTGCGCCTTTCTTCAATTTCGCATTTTGCAAATGAACGGGAGTAAATGTGGAGGCTGGCCCTTTCACATCTTTGTATTGACCAGCGATGACTTCGACTACGCCATTGTTATTTGGAAGTTGATATTTGCTGATCATGCCGTTGGTGATCTCCTGGTATTTTGGCTTCGACATTTTGTCCTTGGAGGGTAGATTTACCCACAGTTGCACCATTTGAAAATCGCCGCCGGCTTTCGCGAAATTCTTCTCGTGATATTCCTTATGCAAAATGCCCGATGCTGCGGTCATCCACTGTACATCGCCTTCACCGATCACGCCGCTGTTTCCGGCACTGTCGTAGTGGGCTACTTTTCCTTTGTATGCTATGGTTACGGTTTCAAATCCACGATGCGGATGCACATCGACACCACGTGGTTTGTCAGTGGGCGGAAAATAGACTTTGGAATTGTAATCCATCATGATGAACGGATTCATCCTTTGCATGCTCATTTTGCCGGGGATATAACTATGTACTTTAAACCCATCACCGACGAAATGAGTTGGACCTGGGGAGATGACAGTTTCTATGTTTTTGGTGGCCATATTAAAATTACATGTTTAAACATCTAACTACGGATGACCGCAGATAGTTCCACCGATTATTTTGAAATAATTCTTTGTTATGGCTATTTCTAGTCTCGGGCGTAGGCAGGTTATTTGCCTACATAATTCGGCTTCCTCTTTTCCACAAATGCTTTCATCCCTTCTTTCTGGTCTGCTGAAGCGAATGTGAGATAGAAATTTTTGCGTTCAAATGCGAGCCCTTCATCCAGTTGCGTTTCGAAAGATCTGTTCACTGCTTCTTTGGCCAACTGTACCGCCACCGGCGACATCTGTGCAATTTCTTTCGCCAACGTCAGCGCTTCGTGCAAATACATTTCAACAGGCACCACTTTACACACTAACCCATAGTAGTGAGCTTCTTGGGCCGATAGGAATCGCCCCGTCAAGATGAGTTCCATTGCCTTTGCTTTGCCCACGGCTTTGGTCAATCGTTGTGTGCCACCCGCTCCTGGAATTGTTCCGATCTTGATTTCAGGCTGACCGAATTTCGCAGACTCGGATGCTACAATGGTATCACACATCATTGACAATTCGCAGCCGCCACCTAGCGCAAATCCACTCACCGCAGCGATGATTGGCTTTTTTGTTTTGCGAATCATATCCCACGTACTGAACTGATCGATCATCAACATGTCCATCGCGGTAGATTCTGCCATTTGTTTGATATCGGCACCAGCAGCAAAAGCTTGCTCGTTTCCGGTAAGCACAATTACGCGTACATTTTCATTTTTGTCGAGCGATTGAAGTGCTTCGAGGAGTTCTAACATTAATTGTCGATTAAGGGCGTTTAACTCCTTTGGACGGTTGAGTTCAACCAAAGCCACCATCGGCTCTTTTTGTTCGGTCACTTTTATGAATTCCATGGGTCTGAATTTTGGACACAAATCTAAACGAATAATTTGAAGATGAATCGGTTTCGAAATGTTGAAATGATTTGTGCAGTATATTGCACGCAAACAGTGGAGAGGTAAAAAATGAAAGTGCTATTTGTTTGCCTTGGCAATATTTGTCGTTCGCCGTTGGCGGAGGCGATTTTTAATGAACGAATTCGTCAAAAAGGCTTGCTGGATGATTTTCAGTCAGATTCTTGTGGAACCGCAAACTATCACGTTGGCGATTGGCCGGACGATCGCACGATTACGTGCGCCAAAAGAAATGGCATATTGATTAATCATTTTGGAAGGCAACTGAAAAAGGAAGATCTGGATCGATTCGACGTAATACTCGCGATGGACGGGTCGAACTTGCAAAACATTTTACGGCTTGGCAACGAATCGAACCGGTCGAAAGTAAAGATGATGCGCGACTTTGATCCGCTAGGAAAAGGAGATGTGCCGGATCCTTATTACGGCGGTGACAAAGATTTTGATAACGTGTTTGAAATTTTGGACCGATCGATCGAGGTCTTAATCAGAGAGAGTAACAAAGTCCGCTGACTAAGCCTCCGCCTTCAACAACTCAATCGCGAAAATTGAACCATCACCTTCGGGACGCTCGAACCACACATTTCCCTTCATCACTTCCATATAGCGTTTTACGAGAGACAACCCGAGGCCACTGGAGCTTTCACCTCCTGTGGGGCGAATGCTGAGCCTCGAGAATTTTTTAAAGAGCCTGCTTTCTTCTTCCACGGGAACGCCAGGACCGTGATCTCTCACACGAATCTGGACCTGCTGACCCGTCAGCGCCATCATCACATGGATCTCATTTCCGGGGGTGGAGAATTTAATAGCGTTCGAAATCAAATTCTCCAAGACTAGTCGCAAGTACGTGAGGTTCGCCATTGCTTCGCAATATGTATTTAGATCCACGGTCTTGATGGGGATGCCCTTGCTCTCTGCCGTTTGCCGAAATGAGTGAACAACTTCGTTGATTACCGATTGTAGGTCCGTCGGTTTCAACTTGACTCCACCATCGAGGTTTTCAAGGGTGGCCATTTCCAAGACATGTTTTACAAGCACTTGGGCGTTGGCCGAAGCGCTCGCGATCATGCCCACCAAATTTTTTGAGTCGGGGCCGGCAATTTCTCTTTCTAATAAATTGGTAAGTACCGTGATGTTCACCAACGGATTTTTCAAGTCATGTGCCAAAATCCGAATGATGTCGTCCTTTTCTTCGATCAGCTTTGCCAATTCCACCGACTGTTTTTCGATCGTTACTTTTTGCTCCTCCACATCTTTCAATGCAGTTTGCATGCTGTGCTCAAACGTAAACGAAACTACCATGATGATGAGCAACAATCCCGGGAGGATACTCAAATACCAAATTGTTCTTAACTCCTGATTGTATTCCACGGGAAAACGGTAGCCTTGGAGTTCGGCGATGCCAAACCCCAGCATGAATGCAAGTGAAAGTAAGGTCCAATAGATGGCCGCGTCTTTGCCAACGACAAGGAGCGCGAGGAGAGGTATAGCGATGATCCAAGGGTAAATCGCGGACCACATGCCGCCCGAAAACCAAGTGAGCACGATCACGGTGATCGCCCCCAATGTGGTGTAAATAAAACCGACCACTCGAAGGGGTAATTTTGCCCTGACCAGAAACGGAAGAGCAAAATATCCAAAGACGTTAAACCCGGTAAAGTAGATGCCCCGCTCATAGCTGAACACCATGCTCAGAGCAACGTAGGAAGTGGAAAAAATGCTGGTGAGCAGTGCGGCTCTTACGAGCAACCGGGCTTTCCTTAAGTCTGAAGCATTTTCGAAATAGTTGGGATGGATAAACCAATCTGCGCGTTGCCCCAGAGTCATAGCCTGTAGAATTATTTTTCGTTTAGTGCGCCAAAGTGTAAGCCAACCAGGCGCTCGCAAATATCCAAATTCCTTCCACCATCCCCAACAAAACTGTCTTGGCAATTTTATGATGTTCTAGATAATAAAGTATGCCGGGAAGTGAGAGTGAAATCAGGGCCTCGCAAAGGATAACATACACCGGGGCATTCATAAACATCGAGGTATTGTTATTATACCACCACCAGCCTGCGTCCTTTGCCAAATGCTCATAGGTTGGGATGTACATACCACCCGCAATGCATAGGATAACTGAAGCTTTTATCAACCCCAAGCGATTAGTCAACAGCACTCCTATGAAACTCAGTTGCAATAGTACGTTTGACCAAGCGAAAGGCATATACGCCGGTGAATTCCAAATCATCAATTCCTTACCAGGGTAAACAAGGCTATGGATGGTGTCAACTAAATAATGATCAGTGACGAGTTCCAGAATTCCCGCAATCGTTCCAAAAAGGACAAGTCGTTGCACGAGCGGATTTTTGGTTCGGATGGCGTCAAACCAATAAAATGCATAAAGGCCATACGTAATGATGCTTGCGCTGAGAGGACCGGATGCACGATACGAGCTCCATGCCGACCAGGCCAACAAAATTCCCGAGGTAACGAGAATGGTCCTTGTCGTTTGTTTGTCGAGGCCGGGTACGTTGTTGCCTTGCATAAACTTTTAATTAGAAGTGGGAGAAATTTTTTCCAATGACTTTTGCCAAGCCCACCGGTTTCTCAGCACAGCGGGTGACGTAAAATAATTTGTCCATTGATCTGTGAGACCCCAATTGGCCTGAAGGGATGGAGGAATAGAAAATTGGACACCCTTGCCTCCGTTGTAATGATAAATGATCCCCTGTAGCAAGAGCTTATTGAAAGTGGCGATGATCTTCTGCACAAAGCTGTCGTGGCTTTCCGCGCCGCTCACTAGTTTAGTCACAAAATGAGTGAGTTGCAACACCAACTTATCTTTCAAATCTCCTTGAGCTTTGATCCCGACACAAGCGGGTAAATCTTTTTTGCTCGAAATGGAAAAATCTTGCAAGAAATAACTCATCAGATATTCAGGTACTCCGTCAAAGGCATTTCCAGGAATGATGTAGTCAATAAATTTATTGCAAGAAGAAGCCAACGCGATGCCCGGTAGTGATTCTTGTGCCTGATGTGCGAGTATCTGCGTCGCCAATTGAAAACCTTGTTCATAAGTCTCGGGTAAAAATTTTTCATCGATGCCGAGCAAATGACCTGCGATGTTCCAACAATGCATCCATGCGTTGGCGTCATCGTTGGTGAGTTTTACGCCGAGTTTCTTTAAGCCCGTCAATATGACCGGCCCAAATGACATCAGTGTTCCCGCCAAGTCCTCTTGATTGATTGGCTCGCCAAATTTATCGGCATTCCATGGGTTTCCTGTTTGGCCACGTTTTAGAAAGTAGCGGATGGAGGCGTGGATCAATCTTACCTTTTGAATGGTGACAACGCCTTGACCTTTTTTATCGAGGCCTCCAGGTGTGAGTAGGTTGACAATCATCTGCGCCGTTTCCATCAGTCTTCGTGAAAGCGGATCCACATCACTACCAAGGGCCATCAGCCGGCCTGTGTCATAAAGTACTTGTGCGCCATTGCCGCAGCAATAGCACATCGGCAGTGAGCTCATGTTGAGCAGCATGAACACGGTCGGGCCGTTTAGCTCGAAAACACGTTGCGCTTTGGCAATCATTCCAGGATCCGCCCAGTCAGGAAGCTGCCCAGAGGTTTCGAAGTAGTCGTCGAGCAAAGTGGACAGGTCTGGGCCGAATGCGGCGAACATTCCTTTTTGCAAGGAACTGTTTCGTACTAAGGTCATCAGCACGTTGTTGATTTGTTTTTCTTGACCTGAGCTGATGATTTTGGCAATGAGGTTGTCGGCTAAAGGATCCGTGACGTAGCGAAATTGGTTGAGACTTTCAACGGTGATCGCCGCGGGGTTGAAAACTGGCTTCAAGAGAGATTAGGTTAATAGGTGCGCAAATGTAATTAGCCCACCCGAATAATAGACGTGATGCGAGTAAAAGTGCAATAAAATCGCTTTCAGGAAAGAGCCTTCAATCTTTCCAGCAATGGAGGATGTGAATAGTGGAAGAACACGTACACCGGATGAGGGAACAAATTGCTTAGTGTATCTACCGATAATTTTTTTAATGCGGTGGCGAGCGCAGTGCCACTGAAATTTTCTTTTGCAAAGGCGTCGGCCTCGAATTCATTTTTGCGACTCAGTAAACTCGTGAATAAGCCGGTTATACCCGAAATGGGAGAGAAGAGAATTGCGAAGGCCAGCAAGTTGAGGTGAATCGCTTGCTCTTTTCCGCCCAATGCCAGCGAAAGATTAGCGTTGTATATCATCAGCGACAGAACGAAAAGCATGAAGAAGATTTGCGCTACCGAAATAAAATAACTCCAAACGATGTGCTTTCTCTTGAAATGGCCTACTTCATGGGCTAGCACCGCCACCAGTTCATCGGTGGTGTGGTTTTCAATCAGGGTATCATACAATACAATTTTCTTTTTCTTCCCAATTCCCGAAAAGAATGCATTTGCTTTCTTTGATCGCTTGGAACCGTCCATTACGAAAATATTATCGAGAGGAAAATTTACTTTTTGGGCAAAACGTTGAATTGCTGTTTTTAGCTCGCCGTCTTGCAGGGGACTCAGTTTATTGAACAACGGAAGGATAAGGGACGTGTAAAACATGTTCATAAACAGCATAAATGCGGAGGCGATCACACCAAACCAAATCCAAAAACTTTGTCCCATTTGATTAATCAAAAAAATCAGCAATGAGAGCAAGCCTCCACCGATCAAACCACCCAAAATGTAGCCCTTGAGTTTATCGACGAAGAACGTCTTGATGGTAGTTTTATTGAACCCAAACTTTTCTTCGATCACAAATACAGAATACCATTGGAACGGCAGTGTCAGAATATCTGAAGCCAGCATGATCACACCAAAAAAAACGAGTGCTAGCAGGATCGGGTTAGGAAAAGCCGGTCGCAAGATTTGATCGATCCAACCGAACCCCCCGAAACTTAGCATCAAGATCGACACTGCAAAGCTGATGGCACTTGTCAAAAACGAAAACCTACTTTGAGTGTGGTGGTACTCGATCGAACGCCGGTATTTTTCTTTGTCATAAAATCCAGCCACCTCTTCAGGAATATCTTTCCGGAAGGCTTTGAAATTCAGAAAATCCAATACCTCGCTAAAAACATAAGATGCAACAGTGATTCCAATAATAATGTAGAGAATAATTTGAGGAGTCATCGGCGGTTTCTATTTTCGGATTGCAAATGTAGAACAAAGTTTGGTATGCAATTTTCGATCAATACTCCCGCATTGCTTTTTCCGGCCATTACGTTGTTGATGTTGGCGTATACCAACCGATTCCTTGGGTTATCTTCCCTAATAAGGAACCTCCACACAAAACTTCAACAAGAATCGGCGAAAAGAAAAAATCTCCATGAGCAAATAAAAAATTTGAAGCGACGTTTGGTTTTAATAAAACAGATGCAGGCTGCGGGCATTGTCAGTTTTTTTCTTTGCGTGCTCAGCATGCTGCTTGTTTATTTTGGCGATGAGGGGTGGGCTTTTGCGATGTTCGGATTGAGCCTTGGATTTTTGTTGCTTTCATTGGCACTTTCGCTCAATGAAATTTTAATTAGCACACGTGCCTTAGAGTTCGAGCTGAGGGATATGGAAGCCAATTAGCATCACCCCCAACCACCAATAATTATGAAATATGCCAGTTTGTTGTTTGTCGCAGCGATGATTGCGCAAGCAAACGCTCAACAGTTTACCCAATTTAAGACGGTGATTACCTGCGACTCGTCGCGAAAGAAATTGGTCAACGATGCTGAAAAGAAAATCAAGGCGACACTGCAGACGATGGTGAAAGAGGGAATGCTGATCAATTTTATGAACGAGCAAAATACCAAAAAGAACAAAATCAGGATGTCTTACACACTGTTGGCAGAGAATGAAGGAAAACAAAAGACGCTAAATACGGAATTGAAAAAGAGGTTGAATGAGACTTATCCCGATGTTTTCAAAGTACTCTGGAAAGAATGCCCCCACCCTAAAGACACGATCTCCAATACGGCGAGACTGATGTTTCCCGCGGTAAAGAATTTGTGGGCAATGGTCGTGGCGGTGGATGGCATTGATGAGTTGCCTGACCCCACACTGGAGTATAACATGGTTTTTGATTTTACGGCTATCCCCACGGTTGGCGAAAACAAATTTAAAATGGATTCTACTGAAGTGAATTGGGGCCTCACAGATATCGGCCGAATTTACAACCTTCATGTGGCCGCCGGTATCCCGAAAGAGAAAATTCATTTTGTAGTTGCCGTGCATGCTTTTGCGGCACGTTCCTTTTTGAAAAACGACGAATACAAAAAGAGATTCAAAATTGATAACCCCAACCTCAGCATTATTGACGAACTAGACAAAGTAGGCGTTAAGTTTTTAGTATGCGGTCAGAGCTTGAGCTGGATGGGTGACAAGAAAGAGATGTTGTTGCCGCAAGCAAAGGTTAGCCTTACGGCACAAACCACACTTAGCTCTTATCAATTGAAAGGCTATGCGCTAAAGTCGATGGGTAACGACTAGCTTATCAGTTTGTTGAGGGCTTGAGTCACTTTTTCGAAAGGGAAAGATTGGATCGTTTTTTCCATCATCGAAGAGATTTCTTTGAGATTGAGATTTCCGATACTTCCCTCGTGTGTATGTGTGATTTTCGTGGAGTACAAAAATTTACCCGCTTCAATGTCTTGGCCTACTTTTTTGTAGGCATCGCGGAACGGCATGCCCGATACCACGAGTTTGTTTACTTCCTCCACACTGAAAAGATATTTGTATTTCTCGTCGTCGAGGATTTGATCTTTGATTTGAATATTGGAAAGCATCAGGACAGTCATACGGATACAATCGCCGAGTGTTTGAAATGCGGGGAAGAGCTTTTCTTTCAACAATTGGAGATCCCGATGATAACCCGACGGAAGGTTTGCTGTCACCAAGGCGATTTCATTTGGAAGAGCGATCAAGGTATTGCATTTCGCCCGGATCAACTCGAATACATCTGGGTTTTTTTTGTGCGGCATGATGCTGCTGCCCGTCGTGAGATCGTCGGGAAAACTGATGAAGCCAAAATTTTGGTTCATAAAAAGGCAGGCGTCCATCGCCAGTTTGCCAAGGGTGCCGGCCACATTTGAAATAGCTGAAGCCGCAATACGTTCCGTTTTTCCTCTTCCCATTTGTGCGTACACCACATTGTAGTTGAGATCGGCAAAGCCCAATAGCTCTGTTGTCATTTTTCTGTTCAAGGGAAACGAGGATCCGTAGCCCGCGGCAGAGCCCAAGGGATTTTTATTAGCGACCTGATAAGCGGCTTGCAGAGTGATTACATCATCCACCAAGCTTTCTGCGTAAGCTCCAAACCACAAGCCAAAAGAGGAAGGCATGGCTAACTGAAGGTGCGTGTACCCGGGTAAGAGTTTTTCTTTATGTTCATCGCTGAGGCTAATGAGTAGATCGAACAATGTTTTTGTTTGACCAACTAGTTCCTCCACTTGATGACGAACGAACAGTTTGATGTCTACCAACACCTGGTCATTGCGCGAGCGACCGCTGTGAATTTTTTTGCCGACGTCTCCGAGTTTATGGGTAAGCAGCAATTCGACTTGTGAATGGATATCCTCCATCCCTGCCTCCATCTTAAAATTTCCATTCTGTATCTCTTTGTAAATGTTTTTCAGTTCAACGGTCAACGACGCCAATTCTTCTTTTGAAAGTAAATTGATCGACTGCAGCATCCGGATATGGGCCAAGGACCCCAGCACATCAAATGACGCTAGGTAAAGATCCATCGCTTGATCTTTGCCTGTGGTGAATTCGGTAACCTCTTTCAGGGAGTCTTTATCTTTTTGCCAGAGTTTCATTCTAGTACAAGTTGCAAAGTGTAAGTTACAAGTTTATCTCGTGAGCTAGAGGAGATGGTTGAGTCTTGCGTACTGGAGCAACAGGATTGTTTTTCCATCTTTGATCTCGCCGGTGCTAATCATGGAGTACGCCTTTTCAAAATCATACTCGAGTACATCGATTTCTTCGTGGTCGTCTACGCCGCCGCCTTCGGTCACTTTCATGTTTTTTGAATATTCGGCGACAAAAAAATAGAGAATCTCAGTCACCGATCCAGGCGACATATAGGCTTCGAAGATTTTTTTAACAGACGACACCTTGTATCCTGTTTCTTCTTCCGTTTCTCTGCGGATACAGTCCTCAGGATTATCGAAGTCAAGCAAGCCTGCACAAGTTTCGATGAGCATGCCGGATTCGTTTCCGTTGATGAACGTGGGCAATCGAAATTGACGTGTGAGGATGACCGTCTTTTTCTCCTGGTTATAGAGGAGAATAGTGGCGCCGTTTCCTCGATCGTAAGCCTCGCGATGTTGTGTTATCCATTCCCCATTTTTCTTTTGGTAGTCGAATGTCACCTTCTTTAAGGTGTACCAATTGTTGGAAAGGATTTCGGTTTTGGAAATTTTTGCGCGTTGATCCATCGTAATTACAGGTTTTCGATTACTTGAATGTACGATTCGATCCCCGCCCGAATCTCATCCAGGTAAATAAATTCGTCGGCACTATGTGATCGGGCAGAATCACCTGGCCCCATTTTTATTGAAGATGCAGGGATCAATGCCTGATCGGACGTTGTCGGAGAGCCGTAAAATTTTTTCCCCAATTTCTTTGCTGATAAAATCAACGGATGATTTTCTGATATTCCAGAAGGTTTTAGGCGCAACGAACGAGGTGTTAATTCACATGTCACATTTTTCTTTATCACTTCTAGAACCTCTTCCAGCGAGTAAGAATCCGGGACCCGTATGTCAACCGTGAATTTGCATTCGGGTGGAACTTGATTGTGGGCCTGCCCCGCGCTGATTACGGTCACTGACATTTTCAGTTTTCCAAGGGTGCGAGAAACTTTTGGAAACTCATAGGAACGAAACCATTCGATATCCTGAAGCGCCGCATAGATGGCATTGACACCCTCTTCGCGGGCAGCGTGTCCTGCCTTTCCCTTGGCTACGCAGTCGAGCACAAGCAAGCCCTTTTCAGCACTCGCGACGTCCGTTAGGGTGGGTTCGCCAACAATAGCGCAATCTATTTTCGGCAAGTCGTTCCAAATACTTTCAATGCCATGGTGCCCTGATATTTCCTCTTCGGCTGTTGCCGCAAGAACGAGATTGTATTTCAAATCAGTTCGGGTGTGGAAATGTAAGAAGGTAGCGATGAGTGAGACTAACGGACCGCCTGCATCGTTGCTCCCAAGCCCAAACAGCTTTCCGTTTTCAATGGAAGGAGAAAAAGGGTCTCGGGTGTAACCGGGATTCGGCTTCACGGTGTCGTGATGGGAATTAAGAAGTAACGTGGGCTTTGAAGGCTCAAAATGCGTGTTGATTGCCCACACGTTATTCCCTTTCCGATGAGTTGGGATCTGATGGGAGGTAAAGAATTCTTGAATAATGTCGGCGGTTCTGTTTTCCTCTCTGCTAAAGGAAGGGGTGGCGATCAACTTTTTGAGAAGCTCAATACTTTCTTTAGATAATTCATCAAGGGTCTTCATGATTTGGTGATGAGGGTGCCCGCCGTTGTTTCGCGGATGTTTTTGATCAAGTCCCTTGCATCGCCAATCAAAACCTCTTTCACGCCGGAGTTAATTGCTGAAAATGCATTTTCGAGTTTGGGTAAAATGCCGTCAGCAAGAGCGCCCTCCTTCAGGAGTTTCTGATAGGCTGACTCATTTAGCTGATGAATCACCGACTCTTCATTTTTTATATCCTTTAGTACGCCTTTCTTTTCGAAACAGAAGATCAAACGCGTTTCAAAATGTTTGCTTAATGAAATCGCGAGCACAGAAGCAATGGTGTCAGCGTTGGTATTTAAAATCTGGCCATTGGCATGCGTGAGCGGTGCAAAGACAGGGACCGTATTTTGTTTTAGTAAAAAATACAAGAAGGTAGAATTGACGTCGTTGGGAGTGATGTCTCCCACAAATCCGTAGTCGACGTCACGCACAGGGCGCTTCACTGCTTTCAATAAATTGCCATCGGCACCGGTTACTCCAATCGCATTGCAGTGCATGGTCTGAAGATGGGCAGTAAGTTGTTTGTTCAGCAATCCACCGTAGACCATTGTTACCAAGTCACGAGTGGGTTCATCGGTAATTCTTCGGCCGTTCACATATTTAGATTCAATGCCGAGTTGGTCGCCAATTTTTGTGGCAATCTTTCCTCCACCGTGCACCAAAATTTTGGGCGCCTGGATAGATGCAAAATCTTTTAAGAACCAATCGAGGGCCTGCTCATCGTCGAGCACGTTTCCACCGATTTTTATGATGTATAGTTTGTTCATATTTTTTGGTCGATAATCCAGGGTCAATAGTCCATCGACTTATTTGCCCATGTTATGCAATATTTCAGCGAGCACCGACTGAGCTGCCCACACTCTATTGCTTGCTTGTTGTGTCACCAAACTATTTCCGTTGTCAAGCACTTCGTCACTTAACTCCACATTTCTGCGCACGGGCAAGCAATGCATCAACTTTGCATTATTGGTAACCTCCATTTTCTTCTTCGTGAGCATCCAACTCGGATCGTTGCTGTAAATCTTTCCGTAGTCATTGTATGTGCTCCAGTTTTTCACGTAAACGAAATCTGCATCTTTCAGCGCCTCTTGCTGATGGTGTGTAATCAATGCTCCTTTGGTAAACTGAGGATCGAGTTCGTAATCTTCAGGGTGCGTAATTACAAAATCGGTTTTACCCCAGGCGTTGATCCACTGCGAAAAACTGTTGGCCACACATTGTGGCAACGCTTTCACGTGAGGCGCCCAAGTCAAGACGATCTTCGGCTTGCGATTTTCTTTGAACGTTTCGGTAATCGTTATCAAATCAGTCAAACTCTGCAGGGGATGAAGCGTGGCACTCTCCAAACTCACCACCGGAACACCCGAGTATTTGATGAATTGTTGAATATAAAATTCACCGTAGTCCTCTGCTTTGTCTTTCAAAGTCGGGAAGGTGCGGACACCAAGTACATCAAAGTATTTACCCAATACAGGCGCGGCATCTTTTACGTGCTCTACGGTCGTTCCGCTCATGATCACTTCTTCCTCAAACTCGAGTGCCCAACCTTCGTTGCCTACGTTGAACACCAATACCTCCATGCCCAAGTGCTTAGCGGCAAGTTGAGTACTGATGCGGGTGCGCATACTAGGGTTAAGAAAAAGCATACCCATTGTTTTGTTCGTGCCAAGATGCTTGTCGATGAATGGGTTTGCCTTATATCTAAATGCACTTTCAATCAAAGTTGAAATGGACGGTGCATCGTTTACGGTGATGAATTTCTTCATGAGTGTGCAACGGCGTTTAGTTCTACTGACAAGGCATCCAATAAAATATCGGCCTCCGATTTTTTAAGGGCCAATGAAGGTAGCAAACGAACGGTGTTGGGCTTTGCCTCACCCGTGAAGATGTGATGTTTGAAAAGCAAATCTTTTCGGAGCGATGCCAATGACTCAGGCAAGTCAAACCCAATCATCAGCCCCAGGCCGCGAACTTCTTTGATCGGCTCGAAATTCTTGAGCTGCTCCATCCAATGGTTTCCAATGGCGGCAGCATTCGACAACAAGTTTTCCGATTCGATCACTTCGAGCACCGACAACGCCGCTGCGCAGGCCAAATAATTTCCTCCGAACGTGGTGCCCAACATTCCGCTCCATGGTTTGATGTTAGGGTTAATGCAGACGCCGCCAATGGGAAAGCCGTTGCCCATTCCTTTGGCTGTGGTGATGAGATCCGGTTTTATTGACGTGAGTTGATGGGCGAAGAATTTTCCGGTGCGGCCATAACCGGATTGAATTTCATCCAATATTAGAAGCGCTCCGACTTGCTTGCATTTTTTGGCAAGCAATTCGAGAAATGCTGCGGTGGGAACTTGAATACCGCCCACCCCTTGAATACCCTCGATGATTACCGCCGCTACCTTACTGTCGATTTTTTCTTCTGCAGACCTTAGGTCGTTGAAGGGAAGGAACTCGATTTCGTGGTTGGCATTGAAGGGGGCAACAATTTTTGGATTGTCGGTGGCGGCCACTGCGCCTGAGGTTCTGCCATGAAAAGCTCTTGAGAAGGCGACCACCTTTTTTCTTCCCGTGACGAAACTAGCAAGCTTCAATGCGTTTTCGTTGGCTTCGGCTCCTGAGTTGCACAAAAACAGTCCGTAGTCGGGATAACCCGAAAGTTTTCCGAGCTTCTCGGCCAATTCTTCTTGCACGGAGTTTTTTACGCTGTTTGAATAAAAAGAAATTTTGCCCAATTGATTTTTCAGCCGGTCCACAAAATGCGGATGATTGTGCCCTATGGAGATGACGGCATGACCTCCGTATAAGTCCAAATATTTTTTTCCTTCTTTATCCCATAGCCACGAGCCTTCCGCTTTTACAGGCTCAATGGGGAATAGGGGGTAAACGTCAAACAATTTCATTTCTTGATACTATTAATCTTGTCAAATGAGGTAATGATTCCTTTGATCAATGCCGAGCTCAACCCCTGATGTTCCATTTCGTTAAGCCCAGCAATAGTGCAGCCTTCGGGCGTTGTCACTTTGTCGATTTCAATTTCGGGATGGGATTCGCGACTGAGCAGTAGAGATGCAGCACCGAGAGTGGTCTGCGCAGCGATCAACTGAGCTGCTTCCGAATCGAAGCCCATTTGAATTCCGCCTTGGGTGGCGGCTCTGATGTAGCGCATCGCAAAAGCGATTCCACTGGCTGCAAGAACGGTGGCGGCTTTCATCAAGCGTTCTTCTATCACCAGAGTTTCCCCCAACGCGTTGAAGATTCGTTTTACTTCTGCCAATTGCTTTTCATCGGCATCTTTTGCGCAGAGGCAGGTCATTGACTTTCCAATGGCAATGGCAGTATTGGGCATTGCTCGCACAATGGAAATTTTTTTCTCGACCTGAGATGCAATCTCTTCCGTTGAAACGCCCGTTATGGTGGAGACAATGATTTGATCCGAGCTGAGTGATGATTTGATTTCATTTAGCAGCTGCGAAAGTTGCTTGGGCTGAACGCATAAAAATACAAGCGTCGCATTTTTTATAGCATCCACGTTGTTAACGGTCAGTTGGAACCCTTCCTTTTGTAAGTGACCTACCTTCGAGATATTTCTTCGGGTCACGGTGATATCGGCAGCGGGTATATCCGACTTGATCAGTCCTTGCGCAATGGCGGTGCCTAGATTTCCGGCTCCTAAGATCGCTACCTTGGTGGCCATGCTAAAAAGCAATTGATTTTAATTTAAGGCCTGCGGTTTCTTCGAACGCAAACAGCAGATTCATGTTTTGAACCGCTTGCCCGCTTGCACCTTTCAATAGATTATCGAGTGCAGAGTGAACGACAAGTTTGCTTTCTTGTTTCTCCAAAAAGAGCAAACACTTGTTGTTGTTCACCACTTGCTTGAGATCGATCATTGAATCGGCGACATGAGTAAATGGATGAGTGGAGTAGAAGTCTTTATAAAGTTGAATGAGTTCGTTCAACGTTTTTTCCGAATCTACAATTGAACTCACAAAAATGCCGCGCGTGAAGTCGCCGCGCCACGGCACAAAATTCACGTTTGATTTGAAGGTCACCTGTAGCGATTTCAGTGTTTGGTTTATTTCACCCAGATGTTGATGTGTTAATGTTTTATATGCTGAAATGTTGTTCGCTCTCCAGGTAAAATGAGTGGTGTCTTGTAATTTTTGTCCAGCTCCCGTACTCCCTGTGATCCCGACGGAATTCACTTCTCCTAGGACCCCGGCTTTTGCAAGGGGAAGCAACCCCAATTGAATCGCTGTCGCAAAACAACCGGGGTTGGCAATGTTGCTAGCTGTCTTGATTTTTTCTCTTTGGAATTCGGGAAGGCCATACACAAAATTTCTTCCTGCCACGGAATCACCCAAACGAAAATCATTTCCCAAGTCGATAACTTTAGTGGATGCCGAGAAGCGGTTTTCAGCCAAAAACTTCTTGCTTTCACCGTGACTGAGGCAAAGAAAAACGACGTCTACATTCGGATCGTGCGAAGAGGCAAACTTCAGCGAGGTTTCTCCAATCAAATCACTGTGAACTTCATGCAAGAATTTCCCCTCTTGGCTCCTGCTTTGCATAAAAGCCAATTCCACATGAGGGTGGTTAAGCAAAATTCTTGCGGTCTCGCCGCCGGTGTAACCCGCGCTGCCAATAATTCCTGCTTTGATTTTCGTACTCATTTTTTCTCCGCCTCAGATTTTACTTGGTGATAAATCGCTACTTGATTCCCAAAAATCTTGGTGAAACCCTTCACATCGTCCCCCGTCCAGCCCAGGTTCATTTCCCCATATTTTCCAAACTTCGATGACATCAGATCGTAGTCGGACGTGATACCATTTATGACAAATCGATGTGAGTACAATGAGATTGAGACTTCACCTGTCACATTCTGCTGCGAACTCGCTAAGTACGCTTCCATATCGCGCATGACGGGATCGAGGTATTGACCTTCGTGCAACCAATTGCCATAGAATTGTGCCAGCTGATCTTTCCAACTCAATTGCCATTTGGTAAGCACATGCTTTTCAAGTGCGTGGTGCGCTTTGATGATCAGCACCGGAGCAGCGGCTTCAAAACCAACTCGCCCTTTGATTCCAATAATTGTATCACCGATATGAATATCTCTACCGATTCCAAACGGTCCCGCGATCTCTTGCAGGGCCTGAATTGCCTCTGAAGGGTGGGGGAATTTTTTGCCATTGACTTTCACTAACTCTCCTTTCTCAAATCCCAGAGTGACGTCCTCTTTGTCTTTTTTTGTCGCTTGTGTTGGCCATGCATCTTCAGGCAGCATTCCCAGCGAGTTCAGCGTCTCCTTGCCGCCAACAGAGGTGCCCCAAATCCCTTTGTTGATGGAATACTTCGCTTTCTCAAAATTCATCACCACGCCATTCTTCTTTAAATAATCGATTTCAGCTTCACGACTCAAACGCAAATCGCGAATGGGAGTGATGATCTCCATCCCAGGAGCGAGGATTTGTATAACCATGTCAAAGCGAACCTGATCATTCCCGGCGCCGGTGCTTCCATGGGCGACCGCATCGGCTTTAATTTCTCTGGCATAATTTGCAGCGGCCAGGGCCTGTGACATCCGCTCTGCACTCACACTCAAGGGGTAGGTGCCGTTTTTCAAGACATTTCCAAACACCAAATACTTGATGACCTTGTCATAGTAGTTTTTCGTTTCGTGAATGGCCTTATGTGATTTCGCCCCGAGGCGAAGTGCGCGTTTTTCGATCTCATGCAATTCAACGTCAGAAAATCCACCGGTGTTCACGGTTAGCGTGTGAACTTCATACCCCAAGTCTTTCGTGAGGTAGATGGCGCAGTAGGAGGTATCGAGCCCTCCGCTAAATGCCAAAACAACTTTCTTCATTTGTCAAAAGGAATATAGAATATAATAGTT
>DATJJP010000077.1:0-26663 GCA_035492075.1 Cyclobacteriaceae bacterium
GTCTCCGGTGGAAATGCGCCTTACACCTATCAGTTCAATGGTGCGTCCACCTCAAGTCTTTCGTTTGGTACCCTGGCTGCCGGTAACTACACATTTGCGGTGACCGACGCCTTGGGTTGTGCGAAGAATTTCCCGTTTACCATCTCATCACCCGGATATGCCGACTTCACCACGCAGGTGACCAGTCCCAGCTGCTTGGGAGGAGGTGCCGACGGAAAAATCGATGTTCAAATCAATACGTCCGGAAATTTTGATATCGGGATCACCACCGATCCTAACAATGATCCATCGCCATTCCAGTTCTTGAGCAGGTCGAATATCAGCACACCGGTTTCTTTCACAGGTTTGTCGCAAGGAACCTATCGTGTGGTGGTCAAGCCTAATGGCGCACTTTGTTCAACACCTCAAACGGTAGTGATAAGCACTGGCCCTGCAGCTGTTGATTTTGATCTTAAAGCAATGGACTTCTATTGCTTCGAAACGAAGGGGACGGTCAAGATATTCAACATCAAAGGATCGACATCTGTTGATTATACATACGAAATTGTTAACCTGGGAACCATCGTCCGTACCGGCGGCGTAACGCAACTCCAAACGTTGGATACGGTGACCTTGCCACTTCCTCAGGTTGGTTTAGACAAAGGCAATTATCAAGTGAGGTTGTTCCAAGATCAATCGGCGGCCACGGGATGTTCAACTCCAATTTCTTCAGCATTTAAAAACTTTTCCATCGATGGGCCAACCTTGATATCGTTTGATACGCTTAGTGTAGTAAGACTACAATCACAGTATAGCCTAGCGACCGGTTCGATGAGCATCACGCTCGATAATACCTTCGCGCCGAGATATCAATGGATGCTGAAACTAATAGCGCCGGATATCACGGGACAAACCAATTCACACAATGATTTTGATTCGCAATGGATTATGCCGTCTACTTCGATTGGCCCTGTTACGTTCGAAGCGCAAAACCTTTATGCAGGTTCCTATCAATTATCGATTCGCGATTCGATTGGATGTTTGAGAACGTATCCATTAAGCATCAATTTGGATGCTGAAATTTTCATTCCGAACATCTTTACGCCAAACAACGACAGTAAGAACGACAACTTCGAAATACTCTACTTGCCACCGAATTCCAAAATCACTATCACCAACCGATGGGGTAAGCAAGTGTTGAGCGGAAGTTCATTCCCGTTGGCGACGGACGGAATCACGTCAATTGTCTGGAATGGTGGTACCGAGTCTGACGGTGTTTATTTCTACACGCTGGATACCCCGAAAAAGACCTACACTGGCTGGGTCGAGCTCAAGCGCTAGTCGATCGCTTGAAGAAAAGACATCGTATCTACCCCGTCGGCGTAATCACTGACGGATGGAAATTGCGCCTCACCAAAAGGAACGCTCCCCTTGAACCAGCCTTTGGCGGACACGGTGCACTGGATTTTCTCTTTTTGCATTTCCAATTTTGCGTTAAGGTCATTTTGATCTTTGTAGAACTCATAGTAAACGGTCGAGATCGGCGAAACCAAGTTTTCGTTCTGCGTCAGCAACACAAAGCCGGAGTCGTAAAAATGAATTTGATTTATCAACAAAATTGATTTCTGGTAGTCGTAATTGTTGGCGTATTTATGATGATTGATGATCGGCTGAAATGACTCCCAACTTTTCAGCATTCGGGGGAATTCAAATTTTTCGGGAACATAGATCTTTGAAACATTTCTGCAGCCTAATCCAAAATAGCTAAAGACATCCTTCCCAAGTGTTGAAAATTCGTCGGCCGACTCTTCGCCCAAAATCACCGCACACGAAGTCCTGTTTTTACGAATGATGTGTGGAATATTTCTGAAGTAGTATTCGAAATACCGCGAGGTGTTGTCGCTGCCTGTGGCAATGACGGCATCCACTCCATTTAATCGCTCTTCAAAAAAAATCGTGGACTTGAAAGACGGGTCTATGTTGATCAATAAGTCCCTAATGAATTTCATCAGTACCGAATCATTTGAACTAAGCTTTGCAATCAAATGATGACCGGATAATAAGACACACATCAAATCGTGAAAACCCACGAGGGGAATGTTTCCCGCCATCGCAACGCCTACCTTTTTTGAGGGACTCTTGAAGGAATAAGGGTCTAACCATTCTCCCAGCGTATGGCGATCCAGAAATTTCGAAATGCCCGTCAAGGCCAGAATTGTGTTTTCGCCATCGAACCATGGATTTTCGTTGGCTGTTTGTGACAGCAAAGCCTCCTTCTCCGCTGGCGAAATTGCCCTGAGATAATTTCCAAGCTTATGAAATGCGTCAATTCTGTTCTCTAGTGCCATGTTGAACCTTTGCGTATAATCGGTGGTTTTGTTCGATAAAATCCTAGGCGTTATTTTTGCAGTAAATTTATTCAAGAGTTAGGCCATGGCCATCAAAATCACAGAAGAATGTATCAATTGCGGGGCTTGTGAGCCGGAATGCCCTAATACTGCCATCTACGAAGGCGGCCGCGAGTGGACGTGGGCGGGGGGAACCAAACTTACTGAAGTAAAAGCCGAAGACGGCTCCATGGCCGACGCGAAGCAGTTGCAAGCTCCGGTTTCCGACGAATTTTATTACATCGTATCAGGGAAATGTACTGAATGCACTGGATTCCATGAAGAACCTCAATGTGCCGCCGTGTGCCCAGTGGATTGCTGCGTGCCCGATCCGGACCACGTCGAATCAAAGGAAGTGTTGATGGCAAGAAAGGCCTACCTGCACAACGAGGAATTGCAGGCCTAACATGGCTGGGGCTCAATCGGCGAGGGCAGCCTTCTACTCACCGCTAAAGTCAAAATTTCTTTTACTGAATCTACCGTTGGTTTTCCCTTCAATACTTGCGTAAATCATATTTTTGATTCTCCGGTAGGCAATCCGTTGAGGAAAGTCATGAGTAGGATTTTCGGAAATGAACTCTGTGCCTTTTAGAAAAATGACCTTAAAAGCAACGGGCTTGTTGTTGTTCTGACCTTGCACAGTAGAAGTGTAGGCCCACTCGCCTTTTCGGAGACTCATTTCAAGCGATTCCTGTAGCATTGAATCTCCGGGCGTTTTTATCAAGATGCTCTTGGCGATCAATGTGCTGTCGTTGACGAGCCTCCATTTTTCGACGATCAGCCCTTGGCCGGTCTGTATTTTCCAGGTTCCAACGAGCCATTTCACGGCATCCGCCTTCTGGGCGCAAGCCGTATGCAGTGCGACCCCAAAAACGAAGAGGTAGATTATTATGTTTTTCATGGGCGTCAATTTTGGACAAAAATAGACCGAACCGAAAAAACGGAGAGCCGCAAGGAGCAAACGTTTGTAATCCATGGATTGAAATGAAATCGCCCTGGATTACTTCATTTTCGCGCGTTTGATCAAATACGCCTGGAGTACTTCGTAATAGTTTAGCTTTGCGTTTGCTGAAATGAAATCAATCTTGAGTTGATTGCATTTCATTTTTAGTTCGTTATGCAAAACGGTCAATTGCTTCACGAAACTTTCCTTCACTTCCATCGGGTTGAGCTTTAGTTTTTCGCCGCTCTCGAGGTCAATGAATTCGTACGGGCGCTCTTCAAAATTGAATGCAAGTTCGGTTTCATGATCGGTGATGTGAAACAATAGCACTTCATGCTTGTTGTGCTTTAGATGTTGCAACGCCTTAAAGATTTCTTCCTGATCTTCACCTTCAAACATGTCGCTGAAAATCAGTACCAGCGATCTCTTATGGATTTTTTCGGCGAGCGTGTGTAGGACTTCCGCAATCCTTGTTGGTTTTTGCTTCGCAGTAGTGTTCAACCGCTGATCGAGCAGCTTAAAGAGCTTGTCTAAATGGGCAGGTGTGGATTTAATGGAAGTGAGTTCTTCGAGATGGTCTGAAAACAACGCAAGGCCAACGGCATCGCGCTGATGGGTTAGCAAATATGAAAGGGCCGCCGCCGAATAAACGCTAAACTTCATCTTGTCCATACCCGGTTGCGGATAATACATGGATGGCGAGCAGTCCAAAGCAATCAAACAGCGCAGATTCGTTTCCTCTTCATATTGCTTAGTGTACAAACGGTCGGTCCGGGCAAAGACTTTCCAGTCGATGTGGCGGGTGCTCTGTCCCTCGTTGTACAGGCGATGTTCCGCAAATTCCACGGAAAACCCGTGATAGGGCGATTTGTGGAGACCAGTGATGAATCCCTCCACCATTTGCCGGGCCAATAATTCCAATCCGCCCGCTTTTCTTACATCTTCAAAGTTTATCGGCAGCATTTGTAAAGAAGTATTAAAATAGTACCTTCGAAAGACCTAAAGACTAAACTAAACTAAATTTACCGAACTGTGGAAGAGAATAAGACCAACGGAAGAGATGAAATCTACTCGGAGAAGGTGAAGGCGGGTAAGCGTACGTATTTCTTTGATGTGAAATCTACCCGCGCCAACGACTTCTATGTAACAATCACCGAGAGCAAGAAAAGATTTAATCCAGACAATGAGGGCTTCAGCTACGAAAAACATAAGATATTCTTGTACAAAGAGGACTTTAACCGATTCTTGGAGGCCTTGAATAACACATTGAACCACGTAAAAAATGAATTGATGCCAGGGGTCGATTTTTCCTCTTTCGAGCATCATCATGACAATCACAAGGAGGTAGTGGAGTCTACCCCCGCAAAGCAAGGTTCTGACACAGAACTTCGCTGGGATTAAGATTTTTTCTTTACCTAAACCTAAACCGGATTACCCCGCCTGCGCGGGGTTTTTCAATTTTAGGCGACTCGGCTTTTCTTATCGGATATAATGACGTCAATGCAAGCAGGGAGTCAGTCTTTATTCACCAAGGATTGTTCCACTTGTTCAGTTTAAGGCAATAATTTTTCCAAGACCGATCATCGGTATATCTTTGCGCCTCAAATTTTTAACCAATGGGACTTAAGTGCGGGATAGTTGGCTTACCTAATGTGGGCAAATCGACTCTTTTTAATGCCATTTCCAACAATAAAGCGGAGGCGGCGAATTTTCCATTTTGTACGATAGAGCCTAATGTTGGGGTGATTTCCGTTCCTGACCAACGTTTGAAGATCCTGGAGGGGTTGGTCAGTCCCCAGAAGGTGATACCCACCACTTTTGAGTTCGTTGACATCGCTGGCCTGGTAAAGGGGGCAAGTAAAGGAGAAGGATTGGGCAACCAGTTCTTGGCCAATATCCGCGAGGTAGATGCCATTGCTCACGTGGTCCGTTGTTTTGAGAATGACAACATCATTCACGTGGCCGGAAAAGTGGATCCAATTGCCGACAAAGAGATCATCGATACAGAGCTTCAGTTGAAGGACCTTGAATCGGTTGAAAAGAAGATCAGTCGCGTGGAACGTACAGCAAAAAGCGGAGATGCGAAGGCCAAAAAGGAATTGGCGGCCCTTATTGCGTTTAAAGAAGCGTTATTGGCCGGAAAAAATGCCAGGTCTGTGTCGATGGACTCCGAAGACCGAAAAGCGATAGAAGATATTCAGTTGCTGACGGACAAACCGGTGATCTACGTGGCCAATGTGGACGAAAAATCGATTCATACTGGCAACAAATATGTCGACGCATTGAAGAATTTAGTGAAGAATGAAGGCGCCGAGGTGGTCATGGTTTGCGCTGCCATTGAAGCTCAAATTGCTGAACTCGACAATGCTGCCGACCGCGAGGTTTTCCTTCAAGAATATGGTTTAAAAGAATCGGGGCTGGACAGGCTCGTTCATGCGGCCTATCACCTGCTAAATCTCATAACGTATTTTACCGCCGGCGAAAAAGAAGTTCGCGCCTGGACGATCCATCGCGGCTGGAGAGCACCTCAGGCCGCAGGGGTAATCCATACAGATTTTGAAAAGGGTTTTATCCGCGCGGAGGTGATCAAAATACCTGATTATCAGAAATATAAGTCAGAGGCAGGGTGCCGGGAAGCGGGTCGGCTGGCGGTGGAGGGAAAGGAGTATGTAGTGGAGGACGGAGACGTCATGCACTTCCGTTTCAATGTATAAACATCATTTAAAAATAAACCTTACCTAGGGGCAGTCATTTATCTGATTTTTAGTACTTTAGCCTTTCGCTCAAATGGATTTTTAAGGCGTAGGGAGTCAAAAGGACATTTTTTTACCTAAAGTACAGTTCGTGAGAATCAGGATTGTTTTTTCCCTGAAAAACCGTGGTGCCTATGTGCCGTTCCACCATCAGTTTTTGCTTGCACAAACCATCAAGGGCCTAGTGATGCTCGGCGGCAAGGCGGAGTTTTTCGGGTTTAATCAATACAATTTTTCAGGGCTGAAGGGCCAGATCAAAATCAGCCGTAAGGGCCTGCATTTTTACTCTTCCCGCATTACGTTGGTGTTCTCGTCGTCGAGCAAGGAGTTCATCGACTATTTTATCTCCGTTCTTTTTGCCCAAAAGGAGTTATTGATCGGCAATCTTCAATTGTCGCCCGAGTCGCACGAAAATGAGGAGGCGGTCACCATCGGCGAGGCAGTGAAATACTTGTGCATCTCGCCAATTGTGCTTTTGCCGGCATCGTTCAATGACGAGCTGAGCAAAAGATTTATCTCGCCCGAAATTGACGAGTTTTCCGACTTGCTGTATGAGAACACCATGGCACGAATGGAAGCCAGCGGAAAATTCCCTGCCGACAAGCTCTCCAATTTTTATAAGTTTCAATTAGTGGCTGACCACGACTACATCAACAAGATTCAAAGCTCGCATAAAAAATTTGCGCGCATTTATCCCCTATACGATGCGGATGTGAAATACGAAGTGCGGGGATATACATTTCCGTTCACGCTGTATGCGCCACAGCCGGTTCAGCAGTTTGTATATGAAAACGGTCTTGGCCATTTCTCGCACAAAGGGTTCGGTATGCTTGACGTTGCGAATGGCAGCTCCATAGCGAAAGAAAATCTCGAAGAAGCCTACGCGTAGGCCGTCATCACGCTTTCTTTTTCATGACGACCTTATTCGATCCCATGGCATATTCTCTTTTCAGAATTTCACGGGTGTTGATATCGATCACGTAGGTGGTAGTTCTCGTTATTTCCTTTTTGGAATCGAGTTCGTAAAATTTCACGATCGTTTCAGAGGGCTTTTCGCCTTTTAATACTTCACCGGCCGACCAGACCGTTCCGCCTCGTTCGTAGATGTATTCGGGGAATCGAAATAAGCCCGTCGTCTTTGGGTCAAGGGTTTTGGCAATGATATCTTCATAAAACGAATCAAAAAGTGGCGCAGAAGGTTGATAGTTGACGTTTTCTGTTTTGCTTTCGGTATCATTTTTCATGATCACTTTGCCATTTACGTTGCCGCCCGCGAAATCCAGAATCATGCTTTTTCTGGTTTGATGCGAGCGGTGGTAAATAGGAGAAAGGCCTTTTAAGGTGCACAGTCCGCTGTCTAAAATGACATTCTCTCCGAATTTGATATTGCAAACCAAAAGCGCTTGGTTCTTTTCAGGAAAGACTTGAAAATTAACGGCGATTTCACCTACTCTCTTCTCTATGCCATCTCTAACACTAAAGAAATCGTAGGAAGAGGTGTAGTTCTTCAACAAATGGGACTGCAGGCGATTGCTCCCCGCGGTTATAAGTATCGTATCTTTTTTCTGTGCGAAAGAGTGGAATGCCAATAACAATATTGGCGCTGTCATCAAGAATTTCATAGGGCAGTCAGTTGTGTGATGAACAAAACGACTTTCCGGCGCATTGGTTTTGGGGCCAACTCGCAACTGGCTTGAATTAACAAAGATTTTAGAAAACGGCTGAAATCAATCCTCCTCGTAAAATTCAACAAGTGCCCCAAAATACGTGTCTTTCCATCCCTCTACGATGTCATCATAAGCTTCGTCCGGAATGTTGGTATGCCGAAGTTCGGCGGAGGTACCATCTTTGTGTTCGTGCAAAATGATCGTGACGATTGAATCGTCTGTTTGTTCTCCAAAATACCATTGCTGCACGATTTTCTTGTCGGGTTCAAATTCTAGATTTTTGCCCACGATGCTTCCTTCCCACAAGGAAAATTCGCTGCCAGGTTCAGTTGACATCTCTGCTTCCTCACCCGACCATAAGTGAATAGTGGCCGGATGAGTAAGGGCGCGGTAAACGTCTTCGCGGGGAGCGGGAATGATAAAGTATTTTTTGAAGTCTTTCATTTTCCAATCAAAATGTCAGGGGATGATCTCAAACAACAAAAACTGTGTCTTCTGTTTTTGCTGGAAGTTGTCATCGGTAACAAATAATAATGTCTGATGGCCATTGGCAAGTGGAGGACCAAATGTAACTCCTTCTACATTATCGATGTGAATGCCCAAGTCGTCCATATTTAAGATCAATCTTTTAATTGCTGGGCTTGTCGGCGGATTTAGAGTCAGTGATGACACATCTTTTACATTGTTTGAAGACGAAAAGTCGGCGAGAAAAACCTTGATTGTGCATGGCAGCCTTCCGGAAGAATATGATCTTTCGACCACGACCATGTGCGTTTCATCCAAGGCAAGAATATCAGAGACACCATTGATCTTAAAGGCGTTGGCCGGTGATGGAGGGAACGCAACAGGCTCAAGTCCGTACGCATATTGGGCCGTGTTTTGATTGGTTTTCATGTCGTACTTAAAAAAACGTACCCATGAACTCGTCTTTTCAACTTCCGCACGCGGGCCATCTTCATACAATGGTTCTTCTAGCGCAGCATACAAGCGGGTGAAATCTCTGTTGAAACTGATGCCCTCCAGTCCTCCATTTCGGCGCGGACCGGTCTCTTTGACTTGCATTGTGAGATTCTCGGGAAGTGGAAGGGAGCCGGTGTTGCTTCCGTCAAGGCGCGAAAATAGAATGGCGGTTTTGATGAGTATCGGTTCTTGCCTGTTTAGAATGCGTTCGCCTTCGCTCGACCAATACAACTCATTTGTTTTGGAATTGAACCGAATATCTTCGGGATCCACCGATCCTTCGGGATGTACTTTGAAGCTCGGGTAATTGCTGCCGTCGGCTTGCAAAAGGAAATGAACATCCGAGAAATCCACTCGGTCTATTCCCTTTTCATTGATGTGAATTTTGGCCGTATAAAATCGTACCGGATTGATGTCCGATCGATCATCGCTCACTACATAAAAAACATCGTGGTCTTTGTCGTAATCAATGCCGGATAATCCGCCAATGGTAGTGCTTTTGAAATTCCGGTTGAATGGAACTACGAACTCGTTGATGAATTTTAGTTTGCTTATTGTTTGCGTTTTCCCGGATCGCGCAAACGAAAACGAAAGCAAAACGAGATAAAATAGAGTGAGTCGCTTCATCGCCAACTGTCAAATGGGTTTTTACCTGGGATTGATTGGAATCAAATAGTAGCCGACGAGTAAGTCTGCCGTTGGTTTTAAAATATGGTAGTAGATGGCCACTTCATAAACATTTTCTGTTTCGAAATGTGATCCTTCGACCCCGTTGATTTTTTCATCGGTTTGCCCGAGCACGTATTGGTAATCGTACCAACCTTGTTTTACATACTGTCGTGATTCGTAGGCGCTGATTGCGCTATTGTATCTCATTTTGTTTTCATCGCTCCTTTGATAATCATTGAATTTCCCCACCACGTACACATCGTCGCTATAAGGTGTTTCGCGCTTAAGGGTAAAATTGACGTACAAATAATTTCCGGTGATCACCCCGTCGCCATAGTCGGAATTGTCAATGGTATAGTTTCCGTCCAAGTCTTTGTATTGGGCATAGGCTCCTTCTTCACGCGTGGCGTCGATGGCGAGATAAAGTTCGTAGGGTTTAATCATTTTGTTGATCCGTCCCGTGTTCTGGCCCGGGTACGTTGTTGAGCGGAAATCGGCAAAACGAAATTCATTGCCGCCATTGAAATGCCAGCTGTCGTCCAGGAAGCGATAGTCGAGTTCGCTGTCGGTATCGCGAACGAAGCTGGGCTGAAGGTTATATTTTGCGTTGTCCCACCGTTGGTTTTGCCGCATGTTCACGTGAATGTATTCGGTGGGGTTGATCACCTGCATGTCGCCGTAATTAAGCACGAAATTGAATTGCTGGCTCGCGCGGTTGAGCGTTGCCGTGCCGATCATTTGATTGTCTCGGGTAAGGGCCACCTGTGTGTCGTAGATCATGATCCGGCGGGAGAGAATCAAATCACTTTTGTCATCGCGATAGACGATGAGTAAATAATTCCCCGTGAGTTTCACCGGCGGTACTTTGAATCGATAATGGACGTACCTGGAATAAGTGGCATTGGCAAACGTGTAATCAATGATGTTGAATTCGTTGAACACATCCATGAAATCCAGATCCATCAATGAGGATTTAGTCCAGTCGTAGTTGCAGTGGATGAGTTTGGCGTAGTAGTTATTCCGGTTGTCTTGCAGGTCATCAAATTCAAGCAATAGATTTTGCAGCGTGAACGTGGTGGAGGCGGGAAGAAGGTAGTCTTGCGGGTTGCCCGAGTCGGGATAAAGTTGTGCCGTTTTGATTTGCGGCTCATAGACTTTGTCTGTGAAAGAAAGTTCTTTTTGGGCGACAGCACTGAATTGTAAAAACAAGAAAATCAGCATGAGGGATTGCAGCGGCAAGCCCGCTTTTGCGTAAACGCTACGGGTAAGCGGGCCCGGCACGCGCCGTTTTTTACCAGGGAGCAATTGCTTGCCTGGCCGGCCGCCTTGGAGTGTCCCGATAGTCATCCCGATTCCCCTTCCTGCAAGGTGAGCATACGCCTCTGTTCGCTGAAGCTTCGATAGGCCAGCCCAAATATTTGGTAACTTCATACGTTCAAAGCTACTGATTTAAGCAACGATTGTTCCAACCTTTTGTGGCAACGGCGTGTCTGATATGAAGATTGCAAGCATGCAAAGCGAATCGGATCTGGTGAACCAGTGTGTCAAAGGTATTCGTACGGCGCAACAGGCGTTGTATGATCGCTATTGCACGCGCCTGATGGCGGTGTGTTTACGTTACGCCAAAAGTACAGCCGAAGCCGAGGACATTCTCCAGGAAGGATTTTTGAAAATTTTCAATTCGTTGAAATCATTTCGGTTTGAGTCGAGCCTTACCACCTGGATGACGCGCGTGATGATCAACACGGCGCTCAATCAACAGCGGCAGAAGCTCTATATGCTGCCGATGGTGGACGTGGAGGACGCGGGCTTAAAGGAGGACGAAAAAATTAGTTTGTCTGATTTTCATTTATCGGAATTGGTAAAGATGATACAATCGCTGCCCGACGGCTGCCGTATGGTGTTCAACTTATTTGCAATTGAAGGATATGCCCACAAGGAAATAGGGGAGATGCTGGGGATCAGCGAGGGCACGTCGAAGTCACAATACAACCGCGCGAAGAGCTTGCTTCGTGCAAAATTGGAACATGGAAAGAAGGATTATGCAAAACTTGGAGAGATCAGAATTTGACGAGCAATGGAAAGATGCTTTTGCCGGAGCTGAAGTAACTCCGTCGACATCCGTGTGGGCAAACGTGGACCGTGGACTTGCTGTTGCCGACAATACCAACGGCAAACGGAGAATCATTTTTTATCAGCGCCTGGCGGCGGCTTGCGTTTTGTTTGCCGTGGCCGCCGGTGCATTTGGAATATATACTTGGAAGCGAAGTGAAAGCCGCCTTGCGCAACTGAATCATGGTAAAGGCGGGGGCACCAACGCCATCGCCAAACCACAGCCTGCCGAGAAAAGCAGTTTGGCACAAAATCAAGTGGTGGCCACCGGTGACTCTTTAGAAGAGAAAAGAATAGCAAAATCCAATTCAGAAAAAACGAACGAAAACGCAGCTCAATCGGAGGCATCAGCGGAGGAGAAAAAAGTCCTCCCACAAAACCTGGCGTCTGTCGCAACCAACTCGCCGACAGAAAGGGCTACTGAATTAACTTCGGTAGAAAAATCAAAAGAGCTTGAATCACCATCGATGGACAAAAAACTTTCGCTTCAAGCACAACAGGCGCTCGCCAGTTCATCTTCCGAAAACAAAAAGGACAAGGACAATGATGAATTAAATACCAATGCAATCAGTAAAGCATCACTCCCCGTGGTTGCCGATGGCAAGTCGGTTCTAAATGCAAGTTCGCCGTCGGAAATCAGGGATGCATCGACGCCACTGAAAGCGGGCAATGAAAACAAAACCACTGATGCACGGTTCACAGCCAATGTGCAACTGCCCGCCTTGGCATTGCTGCCCACTGCAGAGGTTCAAAGTGAGCCACGGCTTACCGAAATCTACCGTAAGCTTCCTTTTATTCCCGCCGTGTTTATGAAAGACACCAAAAGCGAAAAAATGAAACACGAAAAATTATGGGCATCGGTGACAGCTGCGTCCGGCGCTTATACGGAGAGCACCGGAAGCTCCTACAATGCGTATGCAGCCACGAAGATATATGCTTCGGGTTTGCAGGCGAACTCACCCATTAGCAATGCATATACCGCTCCTGCCACTGGCCCCGTTCCAACCGTGGGAAGATCGTATTCCTATGGCGTGATCGGAGGCGTGCGCTTAGCAGATCGTTGGGTTTTGCAGACGGGTGTGCAGTACCTGAACCAAACGATGGGGAGCTCGACATCGCAATACGCGAATTATGGCAGCGGCGGATTGATTAGCACAAATGAATTTGTGTCGGTTCCGGTGCAGGCGGGCTATTTGTTGATCAACAAAAAAATCGGTTGGCAGCTTAACCCGGGTGTATCCACCGATTTCTTCATGCGCAACACCTTGAGCAACCAACAGCAAAGTGTCTCGCAAGGAGCTGGAGAAAATTCACCTTATCGGACCGTCAACTTTGCGGGCTTGATGAGCAGTGAGTTCAGCTACAAACTGGGAAAAAACTATCGCTTGTCGCTGGTGCCGGGGATGAGGTATTCTTTCAATCCTGCACTGAAATCGACAACCACCGGCAGCGCCATTGCGTGGGATGTGGGTTTTAGGTTCAGGTACATTTTCAGATGAAGCGCTGTTCGCACGATCCAGGGAATTCATTTCCATTCGGGATAAAGGGCAAAGTTTCCGCGCCCTTCAGGTCGTGGTGGGAGGAATTATACACTATTGCCAAGCGGTCATTGATTTGAGATACGCGATTGGGTCGGCGACTGGCAAAGATCGTCTCGGTGTACCATGAAAAAACCGATGTTATGAACTAAGCCGGTGGTTGGCACTTCGTCGTCCTAGTTGAGGCCGGCCTAAAGGCCGTAGTTATTGTAAATCTCCTTTTTTTCTTCGGCGATAGTGGTAGAGCGATTGAGTTGCCCAAGCGAGAACCTCGTTCCAACTTTTATGCTTTTGATCGTGTCTATTGTTTTGACAACAAACACGATCCACTATGAAACCTTTTCTATCATCGGAGAAAGTCTTTCTCTCAGGAGTTGGCTTATTGGCGGCGCTTATTTGCCTTTCGTTGCAACAGTGTTCCGACAAATGCCAGGTAAAACGCACCTACACCTATTACGAACCAATCTATTCAACAACCGATGAAATCAAAGCTTCTACGGGCGTGGTGAGCCCTAAGCCACTTTCTTCGCCGGGAAAAATCTATTTAAAAGATCAATACCTGTTTGTAAACGAAACGGGAAAGGGCATCCACATTTATGACAACACCAATCGTCTTTCACCCCAAGCGCTAAGCTTCCTGAATATCCCGGGCAACTTTGATCTCGCGATCTCGGGCAATATACTTTATGCCGACAGCTTCGTGGACCTATTGCTGTTTGACGTCTCCGATATTTCCAATATCAAATCGGTTTACCGCATCGAGGGTTTTTTCAAGAACTACAGCGCGATAGGAATTCAGATGGACGCTCAACAACGACTTGTCACTGGCTGGACGGAAAAATCGGAGGTGACGGTTACAGAAAACGACTGTGCCCCATCAAACCTGCAGCCGTGGGGAGGCATGTACTATCGAGGCGGCGTACTGATGTTCGACAATGCTGTTCCACAGGTGAACCTAAGTTCAACGGCTAAGTCGACCACAGGCATCGGTGGCTCCATGGCACGGTTTACGATCACCGACAATTACCTATATGCTATCGATGGGTCGGTGCTGGCCGTGGCCGACATCAACATCCCTACCCAACCTCAGCGCAAGGCGGATGTCACCTTGTTGACTTGGCCTGAAACACTTTTTCCCAAAGGACAAAACCTGTTTGTTGGATCAAGAGCGGGGATGGCGATCTATGACCTTTCTTCTCCCGGCCAGCCTGCGTTGCTGAGCACCTACGAGCATATTTATAGCTGCGATCCCGTCGTGGCGCAAGGCGACTATGCCTATGTCACGCTTTACAACGGCGACATCTGCCACAACAACACCAACGAACTTCAGATCATCGACATCAAAGATTTGAAAAACCCAAGCCTGCTTACCAAATACCAGATGACCAATCCGCATGGCCTTGGCCTCGATGAAAACCTGCTTTTCATCTGCGACGGAGATGCAGGTCTGAAAATCTTTGATGCCACTGACCCCAATGCCATTGATTCGCATTTGTTGGCGAGTTATCCAGGCGTGAATGCGATTGATGTCATTCCCTATCAAAACGTGGCGCTGGTGATCGGGAAGGATGGATTATATCAATACGATTACTCAAACATAAAGAGCATGAAGCTGCTCAGTAAAATTGCAATTGTAACAGCGCCATGAGAAATTACCTGACTGTACTTCTGTTTGGCTTCGCTGCCGTTTCAAGCGCGCAAAACCATGACGCCGACTCATTGTTGTATACCCCCCTTCCAAAAAACACAAAGAAAATTGTGTTGGTCGAGGGTGAAAAAGATGCAAAGCTGATCGGTTATTTTTTCAACGTGCAGATGGGCACACTCATCGGCTGCAATAATTGTGGACAAGGAAGAGACGCTACGTTTACCGTAGCAACGACACATGGCGTGACCGTAGGAAGAAAATTGAGAGGAGGAATCGGTATTGGGTTTGATTCTTATGCCAACTGGCAGACACTTCCTGTTTATGGCTCCTTGAGCTGGGACTTGATCGGCAACCGAAATAAAAGCGCCCTCTTTCTGCAAATGAGTTATGGATGGGCTCATCCGTGGTTCGTGAAAAACAACTATTACAATTACTACACCACCGATCCTTTTACAGGGGTTTCGGGCGGGCGGATGTTGAATCCAAGCATCGGTTATCGACTGAAGTATCGCGACATGAATCTATCCATTGGCGTTGGATATAAGTATCAACGCATATTTTACAAGGCAGATCAATTTTACATTTGCCCCGCGTGCAGCTACTATGCGCCAGACCAAAGCATGGAGGTAACGCAAGAGACCAATCGCTTTCAGGTGACGATGAGCGTGGGGTGGAGGTGAGGCGGGGCGGGGCTGTTAGCTGGCATTCACCCAATTTTCAATCTCAATTCCTTTTAGCCTCTGAAAGTCTGAGGTGTTTCGGGTTACAAGCGTTAGGTTATTTGAAATGGCCGTCGCTCCGATCAGCACAGATATCTTTATCCTTGGCTTCAGCGATCAATTCGGATAGGCTGTAATACACTTTCCCTAGGCAAATTTTTTTTCGTTCCTCCCAATTTCCAGACGTGTCAACGTGATCTATTATTTTTAACTCACTGTCAGCTGTTCTTGGCCGATAGCTTTCTGGCCTAAAGTCACTTTCATTTTTTACCAAGTCGACTTCAATCCAATCATACTTTTTGTATTGTTCGTTGTATGATTTTTTTTCGGAATGGTACCGGATATATTCTGGTCCAAGTCCCATCCTCACGAAAGCCTGCAGTGCAGACCAATTCGTCATACTTAGCTGATAAAGTTGGATAGGTCTTTACCGCTATTAGAACTTTTGTTAAAGCCATTCTATATATGTTGTACTTTAAAGTCGAAGCCTGGTAGTTTCTCAATGGCTTCGGCCAAGTGCTTTCGATGGCACTGGCAAATGTTTGCTTCAAAACAAGTGAGAGCTATTCGTTTATTTTCCTTCAATAACTTCAATATAGTTACTTGGGCTTTTGTAGTTTTTGTAAGATTTGTTTTACGATAGAAGGTAAACAATTTATCATAGTCAGCTTGAGTATTTAACTCTTTTCGCTGTTCAGGTTGGATGCCAACCTCAGGAATATGCAAATACGCTATCCCTAAATGCTCACAATAGCGCTTAAGTTGACTCTTACTGAAGCCGTACTTCATGCTCAATGGATTATTGCGAACATCTACTAGAACTTTAACATCTTTTTTTAATAATCGAACTAAATATTCTTCAAGCGAAATCCCCTCATATCCAATGGTAAATAAAATTGTATCGGTGTGTTTTGGTTTTGACGCTTCGATTTTTTGTAATTCTGTTTTTGTGAGTATGTGGGCGGCTACCTCACTTTTTGTTGCATAGAATGGATAGTTAATATAAGTGTACTTTATTAAAGCATTTCTGTTCATTTTCCCGTAATCTGCCTTAACCTCCTGTAAATATTTCAGGTCATCTGGCTTTACCTGTTTCAGGTAATTAGTCTTGTCAAACTTTGTAAAATGTGTATTGGTTTCCTCAAGCAAACCCTTGGTGACCATAGTAGTTAAGTCGGCATTGGCAGAATACGAATAACATCCGTAGCGATATGGTACGAAATCGTACTCCGGGTTACTTTGTTTCTGAGTAAACAGGAATAACAACTTTTGTAGTCGAATTTTGTCTAGCTGTCCTTCAAATTGCTGAAGTAGGGCGAGTATTATTTTTCTCCGATAAAACACGATACAAAAGTAGGCATTTAAAGTATTTTCAAAATCTCTGACTCTGGTCGGTGTTGTCACCGCACTGAGCCAGACCCTACTTCCCCTCCAGCTCATCAATCTCCAACGCAATAGATTCCCACTTCTTGTTTTCTTCTTCCAGTTGAGAATCCACCTTTTCAATTTTCTGTGCCTCTGGCGGCGTGATCACCGGCTGTGCACTAGCTGAGTGGCTGGCCGGTGCGCCCGTTTATTTAGTCCGCAGATATTTTTTGAAAACGTTGATGTATCTGTTGTCAAACTTAATCAAGGTAATGTCCTTGTACTTCACTTTAGTCGGCTTCTGGTCTAACAAACCGGTCGGATCGTAGTACAGAATGTCTACCGAGTCTTTGCTTACTTTCTTTATCGGTCCAATTACAAATAACGGGTCTTCCATGTCTTCACACTCGACAATAACGTGGTAGTCGTGTTTCATTAAGTCTTCAAGTATTGTTTTCCAGTCTGTCAGTTTTAATTTTTTCCTGAATCCATAGTCAGAGTCAAATATCCCCTCAGCTTTTAAAATTCGCTTAAATGCTCTCTCGAACTTATTACATCGGAGCGCATCAAAATGATCTTTTTTGATGATACCATATCCGTCCAAATAGAATTCTTCTTCTTTCTGAATCAAAATAAAATTGCTACTCATTTGTAGAATGAAACCAGAAATGTCAGCGGATCCCTCTGTAACGGTCCTTTTAATTTTAACGTAGTCCTTCTTCTTGATATGACGTTTAATTTCGGTGTCATATTGCTTTATTGTCTTAGGTTTCTTTGTCACGTCTGTGTTTTGATTAAACGAGGTGCAATTGCTTGTGGTTCGACCTTCACTCGGTTCCAGAAGTTTCCTCGGCTTCAATTATTCTGTTAATCCGCGGTTGTAAAAACCATATCCCGAGAGGCAGAAAAAAAGTCAAGAAGAAATCTCCGATACTTTCACTTAGTCCAGTTTCCTTGCCGTTCTCAATCGTCCGCATGGTTCTACCTGGAAATGAAAAGTAATAGAACAGTGCAAAGAACAAATAGAAAAATGGAATTGCCGCAATCCCATTAAAGTGGATTTCTTCTCCGCCTGCTATTATTGCTCCACCGACAAGACCCAGAATTAAAATGAATCCATTGATCATGAAAAAAGTGTAGTTCAACTCAATCTTTTTTGGAAGATAATTCTGGAGTTCATGTCCAACAACCATTGGCCAAATAAAATAGAGAATAGTCCCCGCGAGATTGATAGTCATTGTCAATGTGGGATTGGTATCAAATTTTATCTCTGACAAAATCAATATGAGCAGAATCAATATGAAAATTTGCCAATGCTTTGCTGTCAAAAAAAATTTCATATCCCTAACAATTAAATTGTGTCGGCCTTTCGCCGGCCTGTAGCATCAACCCTACTTCCCCTCCAGCTCATCAATCTCCAACGCGATCGATTCCCACTTCTTGTTTTCTTCCTCCAATTGAGAATCTACCTTTTCAAATTTCTGTTGCTGCTCGGTGAGCTTGTCGGGGTTGCCGTACACTTCTGGTTTGGCGAGTTCGGCTTCTATCTTTTCTTTTTCACCGACCAGCTTCTGGATCTTTTCTTCTATTTGCTTCAATTCTTTATTGAGGGAATTGAGTTTGTTCTGGTCGGAGGGAGCGGCGGCTTGTTTTGGTTCTTTCTTGGGTGCCTCTTTTTTGGCTACATGAACCACCGGCTGCTTGTCGGCTTCATTTTTCTTGCGCCAATATTCGTATTCATCGTAAGTACCCGGGTATTCTTTGATCTCGTGGTTTTCGATGTACCAGATCTTGTTGGCAATCTGGTTTACAAAATGTCGGTTGTGGCTTACGGTGATGAAGCTTCCTTGAAATTGCTGCAATGCCTGAATCAAAATATTTTCCGAGATGAAATCCAAGTGGTTGGTAGGTTCATCAAGCAACAAGAAGTTTGCTTCCGAGATCAACGTCTTCGCCAACGCCACGCGCGATTTCTCCCCACCCGAAAGCACTTTGATTTTCTTGAACACATCTTCGTCCGAAAACAAAAAGCAGCCAAGTACATTTCGGAGCTCCTGTTCCGTCTTGCCGCTGCCGGCTTGCTTGAGCTCATCCAACACTTCGTTGTCCACACGCAGCGACTCCAATTGGTGCTGGGCATAAAATCCGTGGATCACATTGTAGCCAATGGTGCGCTCGCCGTCCACAGCTTCAGTGTTTGCCAGTATTCTCAGCAGTGTCGATTTCCCTTTTCCATTCGCACCGATCAGCGCGATCTTATCTCCCCGTTCAATCGTGGCGTTGGAGTGTTTTAATATGTCGAGTGATCCGTATGATTTTGAAATGTCTTTCAATGTGACGACGTGCCTTCCCGAGGGCTGCTTGAAGGTGAACTTGAAATTGATCTCTGCAACATCACTCACTACCTCTTCTATTTTGTCCATACGGTCGAGTGCCTTCACGCGCGATTGCACCTGCCTGGCCTTCGTGGCTTTAGAGCGGAAACGTTCTATGAACCTCTCGGTTTGGCGGATCTTGGCTTGCTGGTTTTCATACGCGTTTTGCTGAATCTCCTCACGCATTTCTTTTTCGTTCAAATAGAAAGTGTAATTCCCTTCGTAGGTCACCAATTGTTGATTGGTCACCTCCACCGTTTTGTTGATGACATTATCAAGGAAGGTACGGTCGTGCGAAACGATGATCACCGCCCCTTCATACGTGCGCAAATAATTTTCAACCCACTCGATGGAAGGAAGATCCAAGTGGTTGGTCGGCTCATCGAGCATCAGGCACGAAGGTTTTTCCAACAAAAGCTTGGCGAGCATCACACGCATGCGCCACCCACCCGAGAATTCACGAAGCGGCCGATGAAGATCATGGGTGGAAAATCCAATCCCTTCCAGTATCTCTTCTGCTTTCGCCTGCATGGTGTACCCATCCAGGTGCTCGAATTTTTCCTGGAGCTTTGTCAGTTTGTCCACGAGGTCATCGCTGTATTCGGTCTCCAGCTTGTGCAGGATTTTTTCGATCTGACGCTGCGTGTCTACAGCTTCTTTGAATGCTTCCATCGCCACCGTGAGTATTGCATCATCGGTCTGGTACGACAAAAGATCTTGATTCAAAAACCCAACCGTGCAGTCCTTTGCTTTGCTTATGGAGCCCGCATTCACCGTCAGGTCGCCTTGGATAATTTTTAGCAAAGTTGATTTGCCGCGACCGTTGAGTCCGATCAAGCCAATTTTGTCGTTGGGGCGAATAAACATTGACGCATCTTCATACAAAGCGCGCCCGCCGATGAAATAAGAGATATTTGAAATCGAGATCATAAAAAACGTTATCCTTCAAGAAACCCGTGCACCTTTATTTTAAAAATCACAGGTCGTCCAATGTTTAAAATCCTGGTTTAAACGCGGCAAAGGTACGGCTAATTTGAGATAGGAGGATTTGAAGAAGTAAAGATTTCAGTTGATGCCCTGAATCATCCACTTTTCGTGATTTCCGTATCAGGCGACGTTCATTTTTTGTAATTTGGTTTGGCGAAAATTTCAAAGACGCTCGCAATCCATTAAAACGATCCGGTTCGTAAATCTGATTTGAGCCTCTTGTCCCTTTTGCCGAGGGCCGATTTTTTTAGTTTGTCTTATGTTTGTACAAAAATTACAACCCATGATCAAAAGAGCATCCCATTTGCTAGTCGTTGCGTTTTTGGCGCTTTTCTGTACTCAGTCCACCAAAGAGAAAAAAGAAGAATTAGCCGACAACTCGTCGCCGGCCATAACAGGAGCGAGCTCGAGTTTGCCCCTCGATAAGCTTAAACTGCCCAAAGGATTTTTCATTGACGTTTTTGCGGAAGTTGACAATGCCCGCTCCCTGGCGATCTCTCCAAGCGGCACCATTTTCGTGGGGAACAGAAATGAGGATAAAGTCTACGCCATCAAAGACACCGATGGAGACGGCAAGGCGGATAAGAAATGGGTGGTGGCGAGTGGTCTGAACATGCCCAATGGAGTCGCTTTCAGAAATGGCGACTTGTATGTGGCAGAGGTGAGCCGCATCCTCAAATTCTCGGACATCGAAAACAAATTGGAAAGCCCGGGTAAACCGCAGGTCGTATTCGACAAGTATCCCACAGAAGCTCACCACGGATGGAAGTATATCGCCTTTGGCCCCGATGGCAAGCTATACGTACCCGTTGGAGCACCTTGCAATATTTGCGAATCCAAAAATCCAGTTTACGCTAGTATCACCCGAATGAACGCAGACGGAACGGGGATGGAAGTTTTTGCCAGCGGCGTCCGCAACTCGGTAGGTTTTACTTGGCATCCCGCCACAAAAGATATTTGGTTTACCGACAATGGGAGAGACAGCATGGGCGATGATATTCCTCCCTGCGAACTAAATAGCGCAACCAAAGTGGGCCAGCATTTTGGATATCCTTTTTGTCATGGGGGCACCATCAAAGATCCAGAGTTTGGCAACAAAAGGCCTTGTGGGGATTTTACAAAGCCTGCGCAAAACCTGGGTGCTCACGTTGCTCCACTAGGACTGAAGTTCTACACGGGAAAAATGTTTCCGTCGGAATATCAAAATCAATTGATCATTGCGGAACATGGTTCATGGGACCGGGCAAAGAAAAATGGATACAAACTAAGCCTCGTAAAAGTGGATGCGAACAGCAAGGCCACTAGCTATACTCCTTTTGCTACTGGTTGGCTTGACGAGGGTTCTCAAAAAGTGTGGGGCCGCCCCGTAGATGTTTTGCTGTTGCCCGATGGCTCCATGCTGGTGAGCGATGACCAGGCCAACGTAATTTATCGTATTACGTACAAAGGATAACCCGACAGCATTCGGTTCGCCTTTTTTTTGTAGATTTGAGTCCATGCTGTTCATGCTCATTTGACATTTTTTGCATGGATTTATTTTTTAAACTGAAAATCGCAATAAAACTACGCGTCTCAAGTTGTAGGGAAAAACTCCGGATGAGGTTTCCTGCCATTCTGTTTCTCTTTTTTTCTGTTACTGTGGTTGCGCAAGATGCCCTTCTTCAGCAAAAGGCAGCGCGTCTGTACAAAACGGGTGTAGAGCTGATGACTCAAAATCAGTTTGCGGCCGCGCGCGAAAACTTCAACCAGTACCTTCACCTTAACCCACCAATCGGCAACCAGCGTCAGGACGCCGAATACTCTCGTGCAATTTGCTCGCTGAACCTTTATCACGCCGACGCCGAGAAGCAAGTTCAGGATTTCATCGACAACCATCCGTCTAGTGCCAAATCAGCGGTCGCATATACCGACCTTGCTACCTTTTTCTACAATGAGAAGAATTATAAAAAGGCAGCCAACTACTTTGCCAAAGCAGACATCGGAGCCCTTACCGCCTCCGAACAAAACACCGCGCGTTTTCGCTGGGGTTATAGTTTGTTCAGTCAAAAAATTCTGAAAGAGGCACTCGATCAATTCAATTACATCAAAGCGTCTGGAGGCCAGTACGGTCCTGCGGCGAGTTATTATGCTGGCTTCGCTGAATATAATTCGGGCGATTACGTCAACGCACTCACTGATTTAAAACGCGCCGAACAAACGGAAGCCTATGCTACCATTGTGCCATTCATGATTGCCAACGTGTATTACAAACAGAAGGACTATGACGCCCTTCAGACGTATATCCAGTCGGTCAGCGGCAAAAAAGAGTTGGCCAATGCCGAGGAAATCGCGTTGCTGTCGGCGGAAGCGTATTACAAAAAAGGGGATTACAAAAATGCATTGGCGGGCTACGACAAATATTTGACCGGAAAAGAAGAGACCGCCAATAAGAGTGTTTCGTTACGAGCGGGATATTCCGCGTTTGTTCTGAATGACGACAAAAAAGCGTTGACGTACTTGAAAGGCTCTTTCGCCGACAACGATTCTATCGGTTTTTATTCTTCGTATTATTTGGGCTATCTCTATTTGAGAAACAACCAAAAACCGATGGCGGCGGCTTCGTTCAATATCGCTCGCGGTTTCAAACCTGATCAAAAACTGGTGGAAGAAGCTTCGTTTCAGTTCGCAAAACTTTCCTATGATCTCGGTAAATCGGACCAGGCGATCACTGAATTCGAAAACATTCTCAAGAAATTTCCCAATAGCCTGCATACCCAAGAGATCAAAGAATTACTTTCACAAGCCTATGTGAATGCCAATAATTACAACAAGGCCATTGATTACATCGAGGCGTTGGTGAATCGAAGCGAAGGTGTGGAGCGAGCCTACCAAAAGGCAACGATGCTGAAAGGCATGGAGTTGTTTAACTCAGAAGGGTATGGGCTCGCCGTTCAATATTTTGAAAAATCGCTCCAGCATCCAAGCGAAAAAAATTACGTGGCGGAGGCCAGTTTCTGGAATGCCGAAGCCTATTCCATCGGCCGAAAATTTGAGCAAGCCGTCACCAATTATTCACGCGTGATTCAAGAAGGTGACGAAAATCCTTCCCTGGTATTGAAGGCGCGTTATGGATTGGGCTACGCTTACTTCAATCTTCAGCAGTACGATCGTTCCCTGTTTAGTTTTAAAGAATTCGTTTCGCAGTCCTCGAATCGACAACCCAACCTCGCCGACGGAACACTGCGCTTAGCCGATTGTTATTTTGTTGCCAAACAATACGCCGATGCGCTGACATATTATAAAAGAGCAATCACCCTCAACTCGGTCGATGTTGATTATGCCCATTTTCAGGCGGGAAATATCTTGGGTATCCAGCGCAAGTATGGAGAGGCAAAGAGTGAATTAAATCAAGTCATCAAGAATTATACGGCATCTCGGTTCTTGGATCAGGGACGTTTTCAGTTGGCCCAACTGGAATTCGAACAAGGAAATTATGAAGAGGCAAAGAATGGTTACACCGCCGTGCTTACGTCAAACCCCTCATCACCATTTGCGCCGTTATCCTACGTGAGGAGAGCGGCTTCTTATTATAACTTAAAAGATTATGATAAGACCGTGCAAGATTACGTCACCGTGATCGAAAACTATCCAACACATCCGGCCACTAAGGAGGTCTTGTTGCCATTGCAAGAAGCGTTGAACCTCGCCAACCGATCGGGAGAGTTTGATAAATACCTGGCGCTCGCGAAGAAGAATATCCCGGACGCCAAAGGAATAGAATCGGTAGAACTGGAGGCAGCCAAGAATTTATATTTCGATCAGAAGTACTCTACAGCAATCAAAAACTTTGACACGTTTATCACTTCATATCCACAGAGCTCTAATTTGTCGGAAGCAAAATATTATCAGGCCGAGTCATACTATCGGCTCAAGGACCCAAAGGCATTGGTGATTTATTATGAATTGAATGCCGACAAGACCTTCTCCATGGCTGGCAAAGTGACCGGGCGCATTGCGGAGTTGGAATTTAAGCAGGCACGCTATGAGAAAGCGATTCCATTCTTCATGACGCTGGCCCGAGAAGCGGCCAATAAGAAAGAGCAATACAATGCCTGGAACGGGCTCATGGAATCGTACTATGCGTTGACGAAATATGACTCGGTAGAGAAATACGCCAACGTGATCTTAGAGAAGGGTAGTGTTAATGCGGGCGCACAAAACAAGGCATCACTCTATTTAGGCAAGGCTTCCATGGGCAAGGGCGATCTTGAAGCCGCAAAGGACGAATTCCTCAACACCATCAATGCGGCTCAAGACGAATATGGTGCAGAAGCGAAGTATCGCCTAGCGGAAATCTTTTTCAACACAAAAGATTACAAACAATGCAACGAGACGCTCTTCAGCCTGAATAACGATTTTGCCTCCTATACTGACTGGGTGGGCAAATCCTATCTACTCTTGGCCGACAGTTATCTGGCTTTGGGCGATGCCTATCAAGCAAAAGCAACGCTGCGTTCACTGATTGATAATTTCCCGTTGGAGGAAATAAAAAATAGCGCTTCTGCAAAACTGAAAAAGATGGATGAGGAAGAGATGAAGAAAAGACCAAAAACCGATACGCTGAGCAATGACAAGAACTAAGATCTTTCAGACGTGCGCACTGAAGCCACAGCGAAGGTGGATGAAGGGCGGCTGGCTGCAGGTGGCGGGTCTTCGCTTGCCCAACGCCTGCCTAATGCCTTTGCTGTTATTGTGTTTGATGGCGTTCGACGTTCGTGCACAGGACGAAAAGGACAAATGGGGCGAAGGTGAAATTCAGAAAGTAGAGGTGGTGATTGAAAAGGATCGTCAGATCACGGTGCCACAGGCTACACGCAATTTTGAAAAAGTGCCTCCCCGCCCGGCCGAACCGATCAAGCCGGAAATCAAATATCAGTTCACCAATCTCGAGTTCCATGTTCCCGATTTCAACCCTGCCATCCGACCATTGAAATTGAAGACCGAACCGATTTCAAAAATCTATGGCAATTATGTCAGCGCGGGTTATGGCAATTATTCGTCGCCCTATGCTGAAGCGTACTTCGCGAGCAAGCGTAATAAAAACAAGTATTATGGGGCGAAGTTCTATCACCGCAGCTTCATGAATGGCCCGGTGGATGATGGAAACTCGGCCAGTGGCAACACCGAAATTCGTTTGTTCGGAAAAGCCATTGGTAATTCCGTCGGACTAGGTGGATTTTTTAATTACGAGAACATCACGACACATTTTTACGGATACAGACCTTTGACCAACGTTCCCGCAACCGCCATCCGCCAGTCTTATTCGATCGCGAGTTTTGGTGGCGAACTTGAAAATACCAAAGTATCCAATTTCAAATACAATCTAAAAGCGGGATATAGTCACCTAAATGATCACTATTCGGCGGTAGAAGGCGAGTTATCCGCCAATTTGGTCAGTGAATATAAAATCGACAAGACGAAGAAATTGTTGATCAATTCAGACTATTTTATGATCACTCGTACGGATGAGCTTGTCCCAGCCATCACTCGCCATCTGTTTAAAATAAAGCCTGCCTATCACTATTCAACAGAAGAAAACCTTTCGTTGACCCTTGGTGCAAACGTGGCCTATGAAAATGACACGATCAATAAACAAAATGGAGTTCACGTATATCCCAATGTAGCTGCGAACTATGCCGTCTCGCCTTCGGTAGACCTTTACGCTGGCCTGACAGGAGATGTCGACAAGGTTTCCCTGCACACGCTGGCACGGGAAAACACATGGATCAATTCCAGTATCGGCGTGTTCAATACCAATCGTGCGATCGAATTTTTAGGCGGGCTGCGTGGAAAGATCAACGGCAAGGTTACTTTTGGAGCGGGCCTTTCGTTCTCGTCATTGAAAAACTTTTACTACTACTCACAAGCCGATACAGGGGCTCTAACGCAGGCGAAGTTTAACGTCTACTATGACAACGGCAATACCAAACGCACCAATCTGTTTGGTGAGATTGGCTACTCCGCCAACCGATTTAAACTGAATGCCCGTGCCGACTATTGGTCTTATTCTTCAACCATTGCCAATCAGATCTCAACCAGTTACGGGATCACCGCGAAGACCTTTGATAATGTGGCGTTGCAGCGCCCATCGTATCGACTGACCGTCAATTCGGTGTACAATATTTATGACAAGGTGTTGCTCGAAATAGATTTCATTGCACAAGGAGGGTTGAAAGCACTTGATCCGAAGAAGGAAGAACTTGTGTCGCTCCCTGTCGCCTCCGACTTGAATGTACGAGCGAACTACTTTGTGTCAAAACAATTTTCGGTGTTCCTCAACTTCAACAATGTGATGTCGAGCAAGTATCAATTGTACCTTAATTATCCGGTAAGGGGGTTCCAAGCGCTGGCGGGAGCAAGTTGGAGTTTTTGAGTTTTGAAGGGTTATTGAACGAAAGTTCATGGCTATTTCATGGAAATTCATTTATTTTTGTATTAACATACAGTTAAACCTATCGTTATGGCAGAAGACAAAAATCAAGACGACTCAGAAAACTTCGGGTTGCCTGACATAGAATATAA
>DATJJP010000078.1:0-93044 GCA_035492075.1 Cyclobacteriaceae bacterium
GCCACAAAAAAATCGGCGCATCCGAGTGAACCACCGGGGTGTCCACTTTGGCAGGCATGAACCATGCGCACGATGTCTCGGCGGATCTGAGTGGCTAGCTTTTTTAGTTGAGCAAGGTCAGGTTGTTTGGCCATGAAAGAAATTTGCGCGAAGATATGAACTTAGGCAATAGCCGTTAGTCATTCGGGAAATAATTTTCCACCGAAGGGCTATTACTTCTTTCTTTTGGCTGCCTTTTTCGAGGGTGATTTTTTGGGCGACTTCTTCAACGATTTCTTCACAGTTTTTTTAGCTGCTTTTTTCGCGGGTTTCTGCTTCTGGGCGGCGTTGGCTTTCGGAGGCAACTTGTTTCCCAAGATTTGTGCGGCGTGATTGCCGGTATCCACTTTACCAATGAGGTCGGTGATTGTTCCGTTGTCGATGACAAACGTGACGCGTGCAGTGCCCATGTATTTTCGGCCGTACATTGACTTCTCAATCCATGTTCCATATTTGTGATGCACAGAAAGATCTGTATCGGCGAGCAGACGGAACGGCAGGTTCTCCTTTTCAATAAACTTGCGATGCATTTTTTCGTCATCTCGACTTACGCCCAGAACTTCGTAACCTTGCTTTTGAAGTACCTTATAGTTGTCTCTGAGGTTGCAGGCCTCGGCGGTACAACCTGACGTCATATCTTTGGGATAGAAATAGAGGACTACCTTTTTTCCGGCGAAGTCAGAGAGTTTTACTTCTTTTCCATCCTGATCTTTGGTAATAAATTCGGGGGCTGTGTCTCCAATGTTTAGTGCCATGGTTTCTAAAATTTCGGGTTATGAATTTTCAAATTACGAATTTTAATTCCTGACTGACCTAAACCCCCATCGAATTCTTTCACAATATCTTCTGTCGATAGACTTTTTCATTCCCCACCCGGTCGGTTACTTTCAGTTCAAACTCACCTTTAAGCGGGATTGCTTTGTCCAGCCGTTCGGATTGAAGAGCGCCGGTTTTATAATCGTACTTCATGAGCAGCCATTCGCCATTTATTGTTGCTTCGTATTTTTTTATTCCCGATAGGTTATCAGAGATACGAAACCGCGCATTGTTACTAGTGCAGTAAATCCGCTGAATGTATGGTGGTGTGGAATCTTTTAATAGAACAAAATCGCCCAACTCTCTTGTGGAGAATTTCATGTTGCCGTTTTCCCACCGACCGCCCACAAAGTCCTTGGCTCTTCCCCCCAAATGATAGACGGCCACTTTCGGATCATTGACGTCTCGTTTTAATTGCTTAAGCTCAATGTTGATCGAATCATTCAGCGGTTCGGTCACTTTCCCAATAGCAAACACTTCTTTCTCGTTTTTTACGGTTCGCTCGAAATTCAAGTACAGGGTGTCATACAGTGAATTTTTATTGAATCGGATGTCTGCCCAGTCGCTGAAGAAAGTGTATTCTGTTTTCGAAGGGATTTGATCTGCCATATTGAAGCGAACCATCCCATTGCAAGCTTGCGCTGAATCGGGAATCATTTTTTTCAAGTCGATGAGGAAAACTTGTTGGCCGTTGGCTTCGTAACTCGGGTCGAGCGCCAGGGCGGCCCCTTTTTCGTAGATCACGATTTTGCTCTTAGCCGCGCAGGGGCTCACTTGCAGCTTTAGCACATCCCCATTGACCTCGAAATCAAAAGAACCGGAAATCGGTGAAATTGAAACGGCGTTGTTTTGCTTTTCAGGAATCAATTGAAGTTCAACCTTGCTCTCGTTTCCATAGGTGTCTTTCAAACTGACTTGAATGTTTTTTGATTTATCTAAAACTGAAATCAGCCCTTTGTCGATTCCTTTTTCATAAAAACTCAACGGATTGCCATCTTCAATATACAATTTGTTGAAACGAAGGCCACGGGTTTTCAAGGTAGAGTAGTTCATCATCGTGACGATGTCATCATAGTCGAGGAAGTTGATCTTTTCGATGTGCTGTGAAAAGATTTTTTCTGAATCAGCAAATATTTCGATGTTATTGATGCCGCATCTGAAATTGGAATAGTCCATTCGATCGAATGCAAGCACTTCAATTCCAATTTTCCCTTTGACTTGAAGTGGCATACCCAAGGAATAAACATTTCCACGCTTCATCAAAAAATATTCCACACGACCAAATTTTCCATTGATTCGCGAATCGATATCCAAAGTTTGGAATGCGATTTTTTGAACCACGGGAGCCATGCCATCCTTGATCTCTTCGAATTTGAACTGTAGAGGGTTTAGCGCGAGATTGCTACTGTCCCTAATTTCAAAGTGCAGATGCGGGCCTTCTGAACCGCCGGTATTCCCGACAAAGCCAATGGTATCGCCTTGATTAATGGGAATTAGGTCTTTTGGGATTTCAAACATGAGCTCAAACGACTTTTGCTCATAGTGTTTTTTTAGAATGTGTTCTGCCACTTTGCCATTAAAGTGATCCATGTGCGCGTAGACCGACATGTTGCCGTCGGGATGAGTGATGAACAGCGCGTTGCCGTAGCCATGCGCGCTTACAACGACGTAAGAAGCATATCCTCGCTGTGCTGCGCGGATGGGCATGCCAACAGAATTATTTGTTCGAATATCCAAGCCGGCGTGAAGGTGACTGTTTCGCAATTCGCCCATGGAGCCGGTCAAGGAATTTGGTTGACCTGGATTGATCGGAAAAAGGTAGCTGCGATCGATCGGGTTTTCGGAGGCAGAATTTTTTTCGGGGCTCAGTTGGGCGTGCGCAAAAAGTGAAATGCACAGGCCGCAGACGAGCGCCACATTACTTAACCTCAAACTCAAGCAGTTTTTCATTTTCGATGTATCCCGTCAACTTATTTCCAACGCCTACTGGACCAACGCCTTTGGGAGTGCCTGTAAAAATCAGATCGCCCGTGCGTAATGTAAAGAATTTCGATAGATAAGAAATGATATAGTTAAAATTGAAAAGCATCAAACTCGTATTGCCCTGTTGCTTGGTGGCACCATCCACTTCAAGTTTAAAGTTGATATCGGCCAGGTTTTTAAAATCAGCGACGGGAATGAATTTGTCGGACAAGGGAGCGGAGCTGTTGAATCCTTTGGCAATATCCCATGGCAGGCCCTTCTCTTTCGCCTTTTGTTGCAAGTCACGGGCCGTGAAATCAATGCCAAGGCCGATGGAGTCAAAATATTTATGAGCGAATTTTTCCTCTACGTTTTTTCCTTCCTTAGAGATTTTCAACACGAGTTCGATCTCATGATGAATGTCTTTTGAGAATTCAGGGTAATAAAAGGGAGAGCCATTTTTCAAAATCGCGGTGTCTGGCTTAGTAAAGATGACGGGCTCATCGGGGCGCTCGTTGTTCAATTCCTTAATGTGCTCCACATAATTTCGGCCGACTGCAAAAATTCGCATATGAATAGTTTAATGTAAAGTTAGAAAGAGATCATCAGCGACGCAAAACCGCACCGTACGAACGGTGATATTTGAAGTATATTATCGTTTAGTAAATTTGTATTTCAAAAGCTACTTATGAATATCCTGAAGCCGATTTCAATTCTATTAGTCATTTTCGTCTTTTCCTCTTGTGCGACCGTCCCAGTTACGGGCCGAAAGCAGCTGGACCTTGTTTCTAGCTCTGAAATCAACACGATGTCGGCTACACAATACCAAGATGTCCTCAAGAAAGGGCCGCTTTCGAATAATATTCAACAAACGGACATGATCAGAAGCGTGGGCAAGCGCATTCAAGGTGCTGTCGAAAAATATATGGCGAGCAAGGGATGGAGCGATCAACTGCAAGGATTTAACTGGGAATTCAATTTGATTCAAGATGACAAGACCGTAAATGCCTGGTGTATGCCGGGGGGTAAGGTTGCCTTTTATACCGCGATTCTCCCCATTTGCAAAGATGAAAACGGGGTAGCTGTGGTTATGGGGCACGAAGTTGCCCACGCGATCGCAAACCATGGCCGCGAGCGGATGAGCCAGGGATTGATTGAACAGCTGGGGCTGGGCACGTTGAGTGCTGCCATGGGCCAAAATCCAACCGCAACGCAAAACATTTTTTTGCAAGCGGTGGGCGCCGGGTCAAATCTGGGAATGTTGAAGTTCTCTCGCCAGCATGAGTCTGAAGCAGACCACATTGGATTGATTTTTATGTCGATGGCAGGGTATGAACCCAACCTCGCGATTGACTTTTGGAAGCGAATGGTGACCATGAACGCTGGACAAAAACCACCCGAATACTTGAGCGACCACCCGTCGGATGAAAACCGCATCAAGGATTTGGAGGGATGGTTGCCTGAAGCAATGGGCTACTACAAAAAATAGCGGGGCAACCGATCACAAAAAGCTAGAATAAACGATACTTTTTAGTAAGATTTGTTATCGAATGAAAAAGGCTTCGGTAACATTTCGGAGTTTGGTGCTTGCGCTGCTAACCATTCCGTATTTGCTGGTGGTGTTGGGAGTGCTTTCCAACTACGTGGCCCTCTATCATCGCGTTTCGTTTCAGGCGTTGGTAGCAAGTTCGCCGCAGGAAGACTTGAAGACGTTCGTCTTTTCGAGTTCTGAATTCAAAAAAATCAAATGGATTGAAGAGGAGAAAGAATTCGAGCATCGCGGCAAGATGTATGACGTAGCCAAAATCGGAAAGCAGGGAAACCATTATGTGATTGTTTGCGAGAGCGATTCCTTTGAGGACCTCTTCATCGGCGTATTGAAAGCGGCGAGTAAGGCAAAGTCAAAAATGGTTCCGCAGATTCAGTTTTCACAGGCCATTGTAGGACTTGAAATAAAGAAACCTGTGCTCGCATTTGAGAAAGTAAGAGGTATCCACTCTGATTTTTACTTGTCTTTTCTTAAGGAAATAATTCCGCCCCCTCCCCGGGTTTTCTAACTACTTTTTTCTTACGGCGAGGGTCTTGACAGTTCCTCGATTCTTGGCGTTTGCGCCAATCATTGAAAATTCTATTTATCATTTGAGTTAACAAAAAATGCAAAAATTATATCTATTGATTTTAGTATCGTGTTGTTTCCAATGGCTTCAGGCGCAGACACTCAAGGGACGCGTGACCGACGAATCGGGTAACGCCCTTCCCGAAGCGACGATCAAAGTGAATGACAACGGAGTAACAACGTCAGACCGCGAAGGGTTATTCTCCATCGACTGCCGGCAAGGTGCCTCGGTCTCCGTTTCTTTTGTGGGGTACGAATCTCAGTCGCAAACCATCCAAAGATGTGATGCTGAATTGGTATTTCGTTTGTTGCCGTCCGCTCAATTGTTGAGCGGCGTAGAGATAACGACAACATCAAATCAGAATAAATCCATGCTTAATCAATCGTCGTCCATCGCCAAACTTGGTGAGGTGGAGATCAGGAGAAGTACGGGCCTTTTCCTGGATGATGCGGTGAACGCAAATGTGCCTGGTGTCTTCATGCAGCGCAGAAGTGTTTCGGGGGGACAGCAGTTCAATATACGCGGTTATGGAGCTGGCGGGCCCGGAGTACGCGGCACAAATAATAATTTCGACAGCCAGGGAATAAAAATGTATCTCAATGGGATTCCGATTACGGATGCCGAGGGTATGACGGTGATGGACGACATTGATTTCGGGTCGGTGGGAAACGTTGAGATTGTAAAAGGCCCATCGGGCACCCTATATGGACTCGCCATCTCGGGGGTGGTAAATCTACAAACAGTAAAACCTATTAGGAACAAAGTTTCGCTTAGTCAAAACACGATGTTTGGCAGCTATGGACTTAGGCGATCAACCTCCACGATTACAATCAGCAAGCCCGGCACTTCTTTGCTCATCAACTATGGAAGTCAGAATTATGATGGCTTCATGCAGCACACGCGATCCATAAAAGATTTCGTGAATATGATGGGTGAGTTTCATGTGAATGACAAGCAGACCATTACTTCGTACGTAGGCTGGAGCGACAGTTACGATCAGCGCAACGGAGAATTGTCGAAGGCGCAGTACGACACACTGGATTATAGCGGAAATCCAGCTTACTTAAAAAATGATGCGCACTCAAATATAGTCAGCTTCCGCGCTGGAGTTGGTCATTCGTATAAGTTCAACGAAAAAGTTTCAAACTCTACTGTGTTTTTTGGAACGGGCCAGGGAAACAATTCCAGTTCGGCTGGCGGGTGGACCGATAAAATTCCGGTGAATTTTGGTTTGCGTTCCGTGTTCGATACGAAATTCAATTTGAGCGACAACATGTTCTTATCTGGAGTGACAGGAATTGAAGCCCAACGTCAGTATGCCCAGACCATTGGCTATGCGATGGTCACGAACAACGCGGATCCGACCGGTTATAACGTCATCGGCGCGATGCGGAGCAATCAAACTTCGATTACGTCTACTTATTCCTTGTTTACGCAATGGTCATTGACGTTGCCCCAAGGCTTTACACTGACGGCGGGTGTTGGATCGAGCACGATGAACATTGTGCTCAACGACAAGTTTTATGTGGCGACGAACAATAACCCTAGCCCCACAGTACCCACGCGGTATGCGATGGATTACAAGAACTTGGTGTCACCTTCTGTGGCGCTGAATAAGTTGGTGACAAAGGACATTTCGGTGTATGCCTCTTATAACAAGGGGTACAAAGCACCCGTCGTCGCGAATATTTATACGCCTGCCGCAAATTCGGTGAACACTGCCCTGCGACCAGAGATTGGCCAACAGTATGAATTTGGCACCAAAGGAAATTTGTGGGATGGAAAACTTAGTTACGAGTTGGCCTACTTCATGGCGCAGTTTTCAGATAAAATGACAACCATTGCTGTACCCAATGCGGCCAACACGGCCACGGCTTATACGTACACGGTGAACAGCGGAAGACTTGACAACAAGGGCCTCGAAGTAATGGTAAGATATGCAGCGTATCAATCCGACAATGGTGTGATCAAATCAGTACGGCCTTTCGTCAATTTTACTTATTCGGATTTTACCTACAATAATTTTATCTATCAAGGGAGCTCAGGGAATGCACCGCTTGGAGCGCCGACGGATTACACCGGAAAGGCTGTCGCGGGCGTGCCAAAAAATGTTTGGAATGTGGGTATGGATGTCGCGAGTAAGACAGGAGCGTACTTTAATGCAGTCTACATGCATCGCGACGCTATGCCGATTACGTCGGACGGCTTGATCATGACCAATGCATACGATCTACTGAATTCAAAGATCGGATTCAGAAAGTCAATTGCCCATTTTGACGTAGACGTCTATTTCGGAGCCAACAACATTGGCAACAAGCAGTATTATCAAATGGTGTTCATCAACCAGCAACCTGACACTTACCTACCAGGCCCGAGGTGGATCAACTATTTTGGTGGAGTAAACTTGAAGTACACATTCTAACAAACAATAAGTCGCTTGACGGTTCTGATTCCGTCGGGCAATTTTTAACCAATCAAATAAAATGAAAAGAAGTCTCATCCTAAGTGTAGTGGTGTTGGTCTCCTGCGGACGATTTTCGAACAAGGAGCAGCAAGAGGATCGACAGGAACGGATCGTCTGCCTGTCAAAGCAATATAACGAGATCATTTTTGCTTTAGGTGCTCAAAGGGATTTGGTTGGCGTGGACCTGTCCAGTACATATCCGTCGGCGATAAAGAAATTGCCGACGGTTGGCTATCATCGTGCGCTGAGTGCGGAGGGCATTCTCTCCACGAAACCAACGTTGATCATTCACGACAACAATGTTGGTCCGGAACCTGTGATGAAACAACTTGCCGATTTGAAAATTCCCATGCTGGTATTCCACACCAAAGGGGAAACCATCGATGCAGCCAAGGCGTTGGTCAAGGAAATGGGAGAATATTTTAAGAAGAGCAAAGAGGCTGACTCCTTGAATGCGATGTTGGATAGGGACATGAAGATCGCATTGGACAGGAAAGAAACCCTTAAAGACAAGCCAAGCGTGATGATTGTACACTTTGGCCGTGCAAACAACGTGTACCTGACGATGACACAAAACTCCACTTCCGCAAGACTGGTCGAATGGGCCGGCGGCGAGATTCCTCTCAGCGGTGATCGCGGTATGATGCAGCTTTCTCCTGAGGCAATGGCAAAAGCAGACCCGGACGTACTCCTCCTCACGGATTTTGGTTTTGATCAACTCGGTTCGCTTGAAAAAATCAAAGAACTGCCCGGGGTAGCCGGAACCAAAGCAGCAAAAAACAATCGTATTTTCCGCGTCGAAGAGCACGATATGGTTTACCTCGGACCTCGAACCGGAGAAATCGTTTTGCGACTTCAGCAATTGATCAGACAAAATGCTTCAGCTCAGTAGAAGGTACACGTCGGTATGGTCTTTCTTGGCAATTGTATTAATTGTCATTTTTTTATTGTCGCTCTGTTTTGGCGCAATTGTGATCCGCCCTGAAGAGGTTTTTTATTCCGTCAGAAATTATTTTTCGTCCAACCCGTTGCAATTGAACGAGCGGATTTTCCTCGACATACGGCTGCCGAGGGCCATCAGTTGTGTTTTTGTGGGGGCCAGTCTTGCCATGGCGGGAGTGTTGATGCAAGCGCTATTCCGCAATCCGATTGTTGAACCCGGACTTGTTGGCACGTCGAGCGGCGCGGCGCTGGGTGCGTCACTGTATTTTGTGCTCGGCGCTACCTTCAAATTCAATGCAGGCGTATGGACACTTCCCCTGGCGGCGAGCCTGGGAGGTGCGTTGGCAACGCTCCTGGTTTTTTTTCTTTCCCATCGACTAGACGGGCGGCAATCGGTGATTTCCTTACTCCTTACCGGTATTGCCGTAAATGCGATCTGTTTAAGTGGAGTCGGATTGATGTCGTATCTGGCACGTGACCCACAAGCACGCTCAATTACATTCTGGAACTTGGGAACTCTCTCGGGATCGAATTGGAACACCGCGATTATTGTCGGGTTGTCTGCACTGGTGTGCTTAATCATTGCGTTGAGATTTGCTAAGGAGTTGAACGCACTCGCCATGGGCGAAAGTGAAGCGCTGCATCTTGGCGTTCATTTAGGACGGCTAAAAATAAGCGTGATTGCCCTCACCGTGGTGTTGGTGGCTACGGCAACCGCCTTTGTAGGCGTCATTAGTTTTGTCGGATTGATTGTCCCGCATTTGCTGCGGCTGATCAAAGGCTCTGACAATCGTTATCTTTTGATTGGGAGCGCCCTGCTGGGGGGGACTTTGCTTAGCCTCGCTGATCTTGCCGCGCGTTTGATGTTGGCGCCAGCGGAACTGCCGATTGGTATTGTGACCTCCGTAGTGGGTGTTCCTGTTTTCATTTTCTTGCTTCGCAGAAACCAACACTACCTGTGATGCCACTCCGACTGGATAACCTAACGGTGCAGATTAATTCCAGAAAACTTCTGGATGGGATTTCCGTTGTCTTCGAGCCGGGAAAAATGAATCTCATTATTGGGCCAAATGGATCGGGTAAATCCACCCTGATCAAAGCAGCAAGCAAGCAAATAGCAATGAGTGAGGGGAGCGTGAAATATGGTCAGCAAGAAATTGATTCATTGTCGTATCAGCAGCTGGCGAAATTCAGAGCAGTGCTTTCACAAAATACCGATGTTGCATTCCCGCTGAAAGTATGGGAAGTAGTCATGTTAGGAAGGTCGCCCCATTTTGTTTCTAGTCCAGGCTCATTCGATTTGCATGCCGTGGAAGAAGCCATGAACTATTTTGATGTGTCAGCGATGGCTGATCGCGATTACTTCACCTTGAGCGGAGGGGAAAGGCAGCGGGTGAATTTTGCACGTGTGCTGGCGCAGGTTTGGTTTCCTCATCCGGGGCAAATGCGGTATCTTCTGCTGGACGAGCCACTCACGTTTCTTGATGTCAACTATCAATATCAATTCATGCACAAATTGCAGAAGTTGGCAGAGAAGAAAGACATAGTAATTGTTGGTGTGGTTCATGACCTCAACTTGGCCGCTCGGTTTGGCGATCAGATTTCGCTGCTCAACGAAGGGAAAATTTTGGCTCACGGATCGGCCAGCGAAGTATTAACGAAAGAAAATATTCGAAAGGCTTTTCATATTCAACCCGAGATTTTCCAGCACAACGAGTTGGTTTTTATTTCTTTTTGAGGAAATCAATACGTTAAGAGAAGCCGATCGACCACTCGCTCACCTTCCATTTTCATGCCTTCGAGTTGGAACCGTCTCAACATCGAATATCCGCAATCGATAAGGATTTCATTTTCGAACAAGCGACACGGGATCGACAAATCACAAATAACATTCCCGGATTTTTTTTGCCCGTCGATACTCAGGGCGACCTTTACACCGCGCTCTTTTGCGTGGTCAATTTCTTCTATCAGTTCATTAAAACAGAAACTCTGAGCTCCATAGAGAATATTTTGGCTGTGTACATAGGGAGGGTCGCAATAGATCAGGTCCCCTTTCTTGGCAAGGCTGAATGCCTGCTTATAGTCACAATGTTCAAACTGCACGCCTTTCATTCGCTGACCCCATTCCTTCACGCGTGCTGCAAACCGCTCTATCGATACTGGATCATGAACACCACAAGGAGTAGACATGTATCCGTCCGATTTGCGGAAGCGAACAATGCCACCGTAACAAGTGCGGCACAAAAACACAAAATCAGCCCCGTTGGGATTGGAGTTGTAGGATGCCAGCACCTTTTCGTACACTTCCTCTTTGGACAAATGCTCAATGCTGTTTCGCCGTGAACTGTACCATTCGATTAGCCCTTTCGGATCGGTGACTAATTTTCTCCAAATCTCGACCAATGGTTTGAACGTATCGGATCCGAAACCATAATCAGGAGCTATGGTCGCCATCACTGCACCACTGCCTAAGAAAGGCTCATAATATCGATAAAAGCTCGACGGAAAATGCCGCGTTATTTCTACCGCGAACTTTTGTTTGTTACCCACCCATTTCAACAACTGGCGTTTGGGCGGGCGGCAAATAATTTGATCGTTTTCGAGCGTGGATGGCATGTTGGCCAAAAGTACAGAATCCCCTGACACCCCGACTGCCAACTGATCAATAAAGCACCCTAAACTTAATGGTATGCTCTATGGCCTTGAGGTCCTTGATCACATCCTTGTCATACTCTTTATTAATATCCGTAATCACATACCCGATATGTTCGTTGGTCTTCAGGTATTGACCCACGATATTGATTCCGTGAGCAGCCAGTACATTGTTGATTTTGGCGAGAATGCCGGGCACATTGTTATGGATGTGTATTAGTCGATGTGCGTTCTCAAGTGTGGGCAGCGTCAGGTTGGGAAAATTCACGCTGTTGCTGGTATTACCGCTATTGATATAGTCCATCATTCTGCTGGGCACGAAGTTGCCGATGTTCTCCTGTGCTTCCAGCGTGCTGCCACCGATGTGTGGCGTGAGAATCGTGTTCGGCAATCCACGCAATTCGGAAACAAATTCTTCATTGTTGCTGATGGGCTCGTACGGGAACACATCCACGGCACAGCCGGCTACTGTGCCGTTCAAAATATTTTCCCGCAAAACTTTCACATCTACCACATGGCCCCGGCTGAGGTTCAGGAAGATGACTCCTTTCTTCATCTGAGAAAACTCTTGTTGACCAATGATGTTAGTGTTGCTCTCTCGACCATCGACATGCAATGTCAACACATCCGCTTGAGCAAGCAGCTCTTTCAGTGTTTTACACTTGGTCGCGTTGCCGAGCGAAAGCTTTTCCTCCACATCATAATAAAACACTTTCATGCCCAGGTTTTCCGCCAGCACTGAAAGCTGCGCGCCAATATTTCCGTAGCCGATAATGCCCAATTTTTTTCCGCGCACCTCAAAACTCCCTTTGGCTGATTTGTCCCATTGTCCTTTGTGCATTTTGACCGACTTGTCCACGATGTTGCGGATCAGCATGATCATTTCGGCGATGGCTAGCTCGACGACAGAACGTGTATTACTGAAGGGGGCATTGAAGACAGCTACTCCTTTTTTCGTAGCCGCTTCCAAATCGATTTGATTGGTGCCAATGCAGAACGCTCCGATCGCCATGAGTCGATCGGCGTTGGCCAACACTTTAGCCGTGACCTGTGTCTTTGACCGGATGCCAAGCACCGACACATTTTTTATTTTTTCGCAAAGCTCGGCTTCGTCAAGGCCGGCAGGATAAGACTCAACGGTGAAGCCCTCGGCCTTCATCAATTCCATGGCCACGGGATGTACACCCTCGAGCAAGAGCATGTTGATCCGGTTTTTTGGGTAGGAGATATTTGTATTCAACTTATTCAAATATAAAACTTCGTCAAGGCTTGGAGCAATGTGATCTGCTTTGCTCACCACTCGTTCCCGCTCCACGTTTTCAGTGAACGCATAAAATTTATTGGCTAATCCAGAGTTCTTTATCTCGTAATCCGTGTATCCATCGCCGATCACGTAGACATCGCCCTCCAAGTTAAGTTTTTTGATTTGCTCCGATTTTCCATTATTGGCAGAAAGGGGATTGTTCGTGTCGAACCCTATGATTTTCCCTGAGTCGTCAAAAAAGAATTCGTTGGCCAATACATTTTCTTTTTTGATTCCAAACTCTGTCACCACCGGCACGATGAATTCCTTGAAGCCATTGGAAACAATAAACACATGTTCCGCGTGGGTGTTGAAAAAATCTTTGTTTCGCTGAAATGAGTCGGTAACAAGGTTCTTCAATCGATCCACCAAAAAATTCAAATGTTTTTTGTGTGGTGACAAAAGTTTAATTCGTTTGTCAATCGATTCACGCAAAGACAGGCTTCCGTCCATTCCTTGATTGGTGATCTCTGCAATTTGATTTTTAATCGACTCTTTTTCGGGATTGTCGCTGAGGCTGATTTCCGCCAACACGTCAAACGCCTCTACTTTCGTAAAGGTGCTGTCGAAATCGATGATAAAATATTTATCTGGTTTCATCTCTACTGAATCGCTAGACAAAGAAAGGGAGAAGCACCTACATGGCAAAAGAAACGAACGTAACTATTTACTTACAAAAACAGGAACACTGTTTCTGTCTTGAAAAATCGATTGAAATTTTTATCACTGATCAGTTGTCTCGATCTTGGACACGAGTTCCGCGTACCACGCTTCACCATATTTTCGGATCAACGGATCCTTGAGGAATTTGTACAATGGTACTTGAAGTGATTTTCCAAACGAACATGCGTCAGAGCAGATACTCCACTGGTGGTAGTTGACCGCCTCAAGATTTTTCTTTTTCGTGATTCGAATGGGGTATAAATGACATGAGATCGGTTTGCGGTAAGAAATCTTTCCGTCAAGATAAGCTTGCTCGATTCCACACTTTAAAACATTCTGAGCATCGTAGTGGGCATAGGCGCATTCGCGACCTTTGATGGTGGGGGTGGAATAATCACCATCTTCATCCAAAACATAGGCCCCCTGCTTTTCGATGGCCTTCAATCCATCCTTGGTGAGGTACGGTTTGATCTGTTCTTGAATCTCTACCATCACATCCAACTCGCCTTCTTCGAGTGGCGCGCCAAGATCGCCTTCCACGCAGCACGCGCCCTTGCATTTTTCCAAATGACATACAAACTCAACGTCTCGAATGTCGTCGGACACCAAAATTTCACCCACTTTAATCATGGTGCAAAGTTAGTGATTGATCTCTGGTTAGCACGTTCTATATTGCATCGATTTTATGGAAGAATATCTGAAGACGTTGAATCCGCCGCAGCACGAGGGGGTGGTGAATACCGAAGGACCGTGCATGATTATCGCGGGAGCAGGATCCGGGAAAACACGGGTATTGACCTATCGAATTGCGCATCTCATTCAAACACAAGGTGTTGATCCATTCAATATCATGGCGCTGACGTTTACCAATAAAGCGGCCAAAGAAATGCGTGAGCGAATCGAGCATGTTGTTGGCTCGGATGCGCGCAATCTTTGGATGGGCACTTTTCACTCTGTGTTTGCCCGAATTCTGCGCGCTGAAGCACATCACCTTGGCTATCCTAATGACTTCACCATTTACGATACGGATGATTCCAAGTCGATTATCAAAAGTGTGGTAAAAGAAATGGGATTGGACGAAACGCAATACAAGGCCAACCTCATCTACAACCGGATTTCGGGGGCAAAAAATAAATTGATCTCCTGGCAAGACTATCTGGCGAATCCCTTGTTGATGGGTGACGATGCCGCCAACATGCGACCTGAGATCGGCAACATCTATAAAAGCTATGCCCTTCGCTGCTTCAAAAGCGGAGCCATGGATTTTGACGACCTTCTTTTCAACACCGATAAGCTGTTTAAGGAACATTTAGAAGTACTCAACAAATACCAGCACCGCATTAATTATGTGTTGGTCGATGAGTTTCAGGATACCAATCTTTGCCAGTACTTCATCATACGTAAACTTGCCTCCGTCAAACAGAATGTGTGCGTAGTAGGGGATGATGCTCAAAGTATCTACGCGTTTCGCGGCGCTGATATTTCCAATATCCTGAATTTTGAAAAAGACTACCCCGATCTCCGGATTATCAAGCTAGAGCAGAATTATCGTTCAACGAAAACAATCGTGGATGCCGCCAATTCTGTGATCGCCAAAAATAAAGCACAGCTTCCAAAAAATGTTTGGACGGCCAATGAAGACGGAACATTGATCGAATTGATCAAAGCCGTCTCTGACAACGAAGAGGGGAGACTCGTGGCTTCTTCGATTTTTGAAGAGAAGATGCAGCAGCAATTCAAGTTCAGCGACTTTGTCGTGCTATACCGCACCAATAGTCAGAGCCGCTCGATAGAGGAGGCGCTTCGTAGAATGAACATCAAGTACAAGGTCGTGGGTGGTCTGTCATTCTATCAACGAAAAGAAATCAAAGACTTGCTTGCCTATTTGCGCTATTCGCTCAATCAGCAGGACGAAGCGTCATTCCGCCGGATTATCAATCTCCCGAAACGCGGAATAGGCGATGGCACCATCGACAAGATTGTCGTCGCGGCAAACGACCATGCTATTTCAATCTGGGAAGTGCTCGAAAATGCACCATCGTTTGTGGGGGGCCGCGCGGCGGGACCGATCGAGGATTTTGTAAACAAGATAAAGCATTTTGGAATCCTAACTCAGACGAAAGACGCATATGAAGCAGCCGCTGAAATCGCGAAGTCGTCAGGTCTTTTAAAGGAACTTTATGAAGACAAAACGGCCGAAGGATTAAGTCGATTTGAAAACGTGCAGGAGTTGCTGAACGCCATCAAGGAGTTTGTGGATGATTCTGAAAAAGAGGACAAAAGCCTCGGCGCGTTTCTTCAGGAAGTCTCGTTGGTGACCGGTCAAGACGAAAACAAAGACAATGACCCCGACAAGGTCACGCTGATGACCATCCACATGGCGAAAGGACTCGAGTTCAAAAATGTTTATATCGTTGGGATGGAAGAAGATTTATTCCCGTCGCAAATGATGCTGAGCAGCCGGGCGGAACTGGAGGAGGAGCGGAGGTTGTTTTATGTGGCCATAACTCGTGCGCAAAAAAAACTTTTCTTGTCGTATGCCGTCACGCGTTATCGATTTGGCCGACTCAAGAACTGTGAGCCGAGTCGTTTTTTGGATGACATCGATTCGCGCTACATCAAATTGAGTTCAAAGTTTAGCAGCAGCAACGACTTGGCTGCCCCAAACCCGAACTATGCCAAGAATTTTGTGAGTGGGATGAAAAGCACCGCAAATGCGCAACCCAAGCCGAAACCCGCTCCTGTGTATAGGCCAGCCGCTGATTTTGCCCCTAGTGACACTCGTGGTCTAAAAGAGGGAATGAGGGTAGAACACCCTAAATTTGGGTTCGGAACGGTCGTGAAACTGGAGGAACAGGGCACCGAACGCAAAGCGAAGATCAATTTCGCCGATTTTGGCGAAAAGACGTTATTGCTTAGCTTTGCCAAGTTGAAGATTCATGAAAACTAAAGGCACGATTCTAAGTGCCGTGAACTAATCGAATTAAAAAGTTTACTTACCAAAATGATAGGAGAATATAACAGTCAGCGCGAGCATATTATTTTAAAGGAATATGGCCGCAACGTGCAGAAATTGGTGAACTACATCCGCACTATTCCAGATAAAGAAAAACGTACGCAGATGGCCACCACCTTGATCGAGTTGATCAAGCAACTGGCACCCGTAGCGAAAGAGGCGCAAGAAAACCCACAACGAATGTGGGATGACCTATACATCATGGCCAATTTTGATTTGGACGTGAACAATCCATTCACTACTCCAGACCGCAGCATTCTGCAAAAGAAGCCGCGCAAAATGGAGTACCCACAAAGCGAAGTCCGATTCAGGCACTATGGAAAAAACATAGAGCGACTTGTGCAAGAGGCGATGAAAAAGGAAGATCCCCAAGAACGCGAAGAAGCGACGATTTATCTCGGCAAGCTGATGAAGACCTTTTATGGCAACTGGAACAAGGAGACCCTCGACGATTCTGTGATTGTCAGAGACATCACCAACATGTCGAAAGGAAAATTGACTTTGAATTTGGAAAAAGTTCGGGAAGACAATCTTTTCGAAAAATTATATCGCGAGAAAAAGAAAACTCATCCGCAAGGCAAAGAAGATAGAGATAACCGCAACAGAGGCAAATTCAACAAAAACCGTCACCGCAGAAGAGATCGATGAGTCTGTTCAAGATCAAAGGCGGTCAGAGCCTGAAAGGCGAGATTGTTCCTCAGGGCGCAAAGAATGAAGCCCTTCAAGTCATCTGCACACCTTTACTCACGTCGCAGCCGGTTACCATACACAACATTCCGGATATCGCCGATGTCAACAAACTGATTGAGCTAGTCGGTGATCTCGGCTGCAAGGTGGAGAAGCTTCAGAAGGGCGCATTCCGATTCACCGCATCGAATATCAATACGAAATATTTAGAGACCGAGGCCTATCGAAAGAAAGCCGCTTCGCTTCGTGGGTCGGTGATGTTGCTAGGCCCGATTCTCGCTCGATTTGGTTCAGCATCTATTCCCAAACCTGGGGGTGATAAAATTGGACGAAGAAGATTGGATACACATTTTATCGGCTTTCAAAACTTGGGCGCAAAGTTCAATTTCGACAGCAACGAAAATCTTTTTCACATCGATGCCCGAGAATTGAAGGGCACCTACATGTTGCTGGATGAAGCTTCGGTGACAGGTACCGCCAATATTGTGATGGCTGCGGTTCTGGCCAAAGGGAAGACGACCATCTACAACGCCGCGTGCGAACCTTACTTGCAGCAACTTTGTGCCATGCTCAACCGGATGGGCGCGAAGATCAGCGGCATCGGATCGAACCTCCTTACCATTGAGGGAGTCGAAAAGCTAGGAGGAACGGAACACACGCTTTTGCCCGACATGATTGAAATCGGCAGCTTTATTGGGCTGGCAGCAATGACAAAATCGGAAATGACCATCAAGAACTGCCGTATCGATATGCTCGGTGTTATCCCCGATGTTTTCAGGAAGCTCGGCATTAAGATGGAATTCAGAGGTGATGACATTTTTATCCCCGCGCAAGAGCGATACGAAATCGAAACATTCATCGATGGTTCGATCATGACCGTAGCCGATGCACCTTGGCCGGGGTTCACGCCCGACCTTTTGAGTATTGTCCTGGTTGTCGCGACTCAAGCCAAAGGCACTGTCCTTATTCACCAGAAAATGTTTGAGAGCCGATTGTTTTTTGTTGACAAGCTCATCGACATGGGGGCGCAGATTATTTTGTGCGATCCACACAGAGCAACTGTGATAGGCTTGGACAGAAAACAATCGCTGCGGGGAGTAAAAATGGCGTCTCCGGATATTCGTGCCGGGGTAGCACTGTTGATTGCTGCCTTGTCAGCCCAAGGAGAGAGTGAAATTTCCAATATCGATCAAATCGATCGGGGCTATGAAAACATCGAAGGCCGACTGAAAAAGTTAGGCGCGATGATCGAGCGGGTTTAGCTGTTCCCTCCCGCGCGGCCTGAATTCATCAAATTTGTTATCTGATCGATAGATTGGTTTATTCGTGCTAGTGCTACTCCAAACCTGTCTTTTTTAACTTTGTTCCATGTAAGTGGAAGAGCGGCACCTACCCCTACGTTGGCTACCGTTTGGTCTATATCCTGAATGAAAACGGAAAATACGAGGGGATCTTTAAAACCCTTGTCGATCATCTTTCGCCAAGAACTTTGCATGAGCTGCCCATTTCTTTGCCGGACGTATTTCCACTCTAAGATACTAACCCCCGATCGTAGACATCGATTCTGTTACTTCGGAATTTTGTTTTCTTAGGGACTCCGCTTCAATTCCGTCTTTCGCACGATGATGGAAAGCAAAAAGTAGTTTTTCCCTGATTTCTTCGTCAGATCGCCCTTCACGTAGCAGCTTTTTGATGTTCAATACGCCATCATCGTAAAGACATGTCTTCAAGACACCTTGAGCGGTGATGCGGATGCGATTGCACGATCCGCAAAAAGTTCTGCTGAAGGCCGCGATGATTCCTATATTCCCTTCAAATCCGGGCACCTGATAATGATAGGCGGTGGTATTATTTGGGTCCTCTATTTTTTGAAGATTTGGAAACGAGATTTTGATGTGCTCCAAGATTCGTTTGTAGGTCCAATTCAGTTTTGCATAGTGACTTCCCTCGCCGTTAAATGGCATCTCTTCAATGAAACGCACGGAGAGATTTCTATTTCTCGTCAACTCTACCATCGGAATGATGTCGTCGATGTTCTTTCCATCCATCACTACCGCGTTGATTTTTACTGGAATTTCATTTTCCAACAACGACTGAAGTGTGCTCCAAGTTTTGTCAAATTCATCACGCCTCGTTATTTTTTTGAACCTTTCTGTATTGAGTGTGTCCATGCTCAGGTTCACCGAGGCAATTCCAAGAGCTTTCAGTTCCTTTACATACTCACCCGTCAGCACACCATTGGTGGTGATGTGCACTTCCTGAATTCCAGGGATGTGAATGATCTGCTCAATCAATTGCATCAAATCGGTACGTACGAACGGCTCACCCCCCGTCAGTCTGATTTTGGTGATTCCCATTCCTGCCAGAATTGCAACTGCTTTCAGTATTTCTTCGAACGACAGCAACTCCTTTTTGGGCATATACTTGATCCCCTCTTCGGGCATACAGTAATAGCATCGCAGGTTGCAGCGGTCTGTCACAGCAAGTCTCAAATAGTTTAGCGGTCGGCCGTGATTGTCGAAAAGAATTGGTGGCGTCATGAAATGTAAATTTACCAATTTGTAACTTGCATGATGAACTTGAAAGTATTTGGTGTGGCCCGCGATATTATGGGGGGTGGTGAAATCGCTCTTACGGATTCGATTCATAGTGTCGGAGAACTTAAGGCACTGTTGTTGAATCGTTACCCAAAATTGAAAGAATTGAATTCATTGGTGATTGCGGTTAACCAAAAGTATGCTTCCGATGAAGTGTCGGTTGCCGAAACTGACGAAATCGCAGTAATTCCGCCGGTGAGCGGAGGTTGAATTAATAACCTTTTTTGCTTGTGGAGTTTGGCTAAAAAAGTTACATTCATTTCAGATTTCTCAACCCTTCCAATCCGTTATCAATCATGATTAAAATAACTGCAAAGCCCATCGATGTTCAAAAAGTTATCGATACGGCCTCCAGCTTAGGTGCGGGGGCCGTTAATGTTTTTATCGGCACGGTCCGCGACAGTGTTCACAACAAACATGTGCGTTGGCTGGAGTACGAAGCGTATGAATCCATGGCGGTTGCTGAGATACGGATGATCATCGACGAGGCTGCCCATCGGTGGCAGTTGCAAGGATGGGCGGTGAGTCACCGCGTAGGTACCCTAAAGCCGGGTGAGGTGGCGGTTGTAGTGGCGGTTGCTGCCGTGCACCGCAAGGAATCGTTTGAGGCATGTCAATTCATTATTGACGCCATCAAGGCGAAGGTTCCGATTTGGAAAAAAGAAGTCTTCGAGGGTGGCGAAGCTTGGGTTTCGGCAAACCCTCCCTTGGTGATCCATTCGAATTGAAACACCATTCCCTAAACCAAACGGAGCCTGGTCAAAATGATCAGGCTTTTATATTTAGAACTGGCTCACGAACATCACGAGCATAGTAAGTGCGGCAGTTGCAACAAGCAATCCGGTCATCACCACCACTGCGATATCGCGTAACAACGGATTCACGTGAATGTGAATTGCCGGGAAATGAAAATGTCTTTGTGTTTTCATAATAGCCAACTTTGATTTAAAAATACCTATCCAACAATCACGATGCCATTTATAATTATAAAAACCGCGGGCATGTACTTTTGGTTTCAATTCTGATCAAAAGAATAGGCCGCATCGAAGGCAAAGAAATTTTTATTGCAAATGAATTATATCAACATAACCACGGGAACTTAAAGTGCTACATGAAACAAAAAATCAGTAGGTCAGCCAGGTGATGGTGCTTGATTTTTGAGGGGAGGAGACACTAATGATTAAAATGTTACCATAATCCGCGTCGTCGAAGTCCTTAAACTTCCCAGATTGGGTGAGGTGATTGGCGATTTTGGGAATCGTATTTGAGTGGCCGCAAAGCAAAATGGTTTTGCCCTTATGTTCCATTGCTATTTTATCGATGAAATCCAGGTTATTGGGTTGGTACTCTACAACGGGGATAGATTTGAAGCGCGCGAGGGGCTCAACCGTTAGTCTAGTTCTTGCGAAGGGAGTTGAATAAACAGCATCGATCTGAGTTTTCGACAACAGCGCTGCCAATTTTTCCGCACGTCTCATTCCTTCGGCGGATAGCTTTGGATCTTTGGTGCCGCCGGTCATCTTATTTTCACCCTCTTTCTCGGCATGCCTAACTAAAATAAAGGTGGTGAGTACGTCCTCTTGTGCGCCTACCTGGGCTGAGCAAGTCGACAGTAAAACAATAAATGCAAATCTGGCTATCATTTGAATTGATCACTGATTTTTTGTGGAACATTGCAACCCGTCTTTTGGCGTGTGTCGGCGAGATGAAATATTCTCCAATTCCCGTCATCTCCTCTCACTAAGTGGAAGGCATCCACGCCGCAGTGAATGAATGTCTTACCCACGTAAAACGCGTAGTTCATCCAAGCTTGAGCTAAGTTCCCATCGACTTCAATTTTTTCACCCCAAATCACCTCATTGTAAGATTCCGTGTGAGGCGTGCCGATCGATTTTGCAAATCCATCCAGCGACGACTCGTTCCTAAAGAACAGCTTTCCGGATTTATCGGAGGCGACCGTGGACATGGTCATCTGTTTGGTGAAGGCTTTCCGAAGCAAGGCGCTGTCACCTTTCTGCATGGCTTCAAATAATTGTTTGACGGGTTTCATCACGGATTCTTTTTCGCTGTCGGATTGCGAAAAGGACAAACGGGCGAAGGCAAGTAAACCAAGCAAGAGGGCAAATCGTGTTTTCATTGCATTTATGTTGAGACGTTTAACGTCTGCGGATAAAAATAGCGCAATAATTATATAGTCGGATGCAGCAAGCGAATTCTCTTTTGTGCAAGAAAGTCTTAATTTTAAAGTTGGACCCTAACTAAAATATGAGAAAAACCCTGTTTACCGTCTTGGCACTGGCTATTTCTATCCTTACTTTCTCGAGTCCGATTGATAGCTTGGAGAACGCCCTTAAATCGGCCAAAGGTGAGGCCAAAGTAAAAATTTACAATGAACTGTTTCGGGCATACATCAACTCTGACCCCGTGCGGGCGATTGGCTATACCCGGGAGGGATTGGCCTTGGCGATCGAAATCAGTGATATGAAAGGAATGGCTGCTTCCTACAACAACATCGGCGTGTCTTATCGAAATCAGGGAGCGCTAGATAAGTCACTGGAAAATTACTTACTGTCCCTTCGAATTTACGACAGTCTCAAAAACGTGGAAGGAACCGCCACCACCAAAAACAATATTGGTACGATCTACTCCCTTAAAAAAGATTATAGTCAAGCGTTAAAATATTTTGAGGAGTCTTTTGCCCAGTTCACTCAGATGAACGACACGCAAAAAGTAATCGGCTCGTTAAACAATCTGGGCAATATCCACAGTGATTTACAGCTCTACGAGCAAGCTTTGAAATTTTATTCACAAGCCATGGAGATGACTGAGAAAACGGGGAAAATTTTCTCTGACCCGCTCAACAACATTGGGAATTTGTTTTTTAAGCAAGGCAATTACCAAAAAGCTATCGACTATTATAAGAAAGCGTTGGCTTTGGCCAAAAAAGAAAATAATCAAATCAACGTGATTAATATCATGACCAACATGGGGGAGGTGTTTTCAAAAACCGGGCAAACCGCTAAAGCACAGGCATGCCTTGATAGCGCGTTGAGGTATTGCAAAGACTTGCAGGTGTATGTTTACGAACCGCAAATTCTGAAAAACTTGGCCGGCAATTTTGCGAAACAAGGGAAAACAAAAGATGCTTACGAGACAATGCTAAGCTACGATAAGGCGAAGGACCGCATCTACGGCGAAGAAAGCACACGAAAAATAGCGCAGATGGAAATGGCACTGGACCTGCAATCCAAAGAAAAGGAAGTGGAGGCTCTGAAGATGGACGCTACCATTAGATCGATGGAACTGAAGAACACACGAATGGTGATCACTATTGTCGTACTGGTAGTTATTGCAGCTATTTCTTTATTCAATTTGTTTCTCGCACGGAAGAAAAGTGGAACGGTAGGCTAAACTTTGGAATCACCTAGCGCATGAAAGAATTTATGTTGCTTATTCGTAACGAGACTGACCACCAAGAAGAGTGGCCTAAAGAAAAGCATCAGAAATTTTTGAAGAGCTGCGAGAATTACATCGATCGACTGAAGAGAGGGAATCATTTGATAGCAGCCCAGCCGCTGGTCAGAGAAGGAAAAATCATTTCTGGTGCGATTGGTTCGTGGAAGGAGTCCGTTATCTCTGCGAAAGAAATCCAGGTCGGCTACTATCACATCCGCGCCAACGACATCAGCGAAGCCATCACGCTGGCCAAAGAAAACCCTGAGTTTGAATATAGCAGCTCCGCTAAAATTGAAGTGCGTCCGATCAAAGCAAAAGAAGAGAGCACAGGATATGTTTATCCCAAGGAGAACGGCAAGTAGAGTCAAGACGGGTAATCAGGAACCGGATTAGGCCTTCATTTTCCCCTCTCTATAAATTTCATGATACTTTTTGAAATGCGCTTTCATCGTCAAGGTGTATCTGAGAACCGCTTGCACCAGATCATTTTGCCAAAACGAGAGCAGAGAGAATTTTATCAATTCATCTATTTCTGAGGAGCCTTTGCGCGAGGCACTTCGCAATTGAGCAGAGGCTACCGCCCGAGCCATTGTGCTCATCACCGTTTCTATGTTTTTCATTTTTCGGTGACACAAGGAATAGTCAATTTTTTGAGCGCTCGGTTGGAGTTGTTTCAAAACAAAGTCTTCCCCGTTGATCGATAGCGTTCCAAAAAATCGCGGTGGAGCATATTGCATGAAGCCTTGCACCTGGGTGATTCGAACTGACTCCGAAGGCCATTTCGGTTGGGCGGTAGGTAAAAAAGGCGCGAGTGAAGATGCATATGCTTGCTTCACATCGAGCAATCGCCATTTGCCTTCGCGCACATCCTCTACCAGAATTGCATAACGCTTTATGCCGAGGCTGCCAGTACCAGCCACCCGAAAAGCGATATCTCTGATTTTAAGGAAGTCGTAGTTTTCTTTCAAATGGGTGTTAACACCGGCCTTTACCTGACGATACGTTTCCTCATCGAGGGGGACCGTTTTGTTTTTTATGATCTTCAGTTTTTCTTTCTTCTTTTCGATTCGCGATTTGATCATCTCTTTTTCTTTCCGTCGCTCGGCCATGTCAAAAAACTCCTGAATCAGAGGAGGACTGGTTTCTTTTTCGATGGCGTATGCTTTTCCACTAGCCAATTGCCGTGTGTATTCTTTCAAAGCCAACAGCATCAATTGTTCCGCCTCAGAAGGCGAGTACCTCCAAAGGTCCGCCGCCATACCGATGCTGCAAAGAAAGCGTGCTAGATCCCAGCCGGCAGGAGCAAGCACGGCTTCATCAAAATCATTGATATCAAAATAGGTAAGCCCATTGAATGCGCGGTAAGAACCGAAATTCTCTCAATGTAAATCGCCACACGTCCAAACGAGCGGGCCTTGTGCAAGGGCGTTGTCTTGATGGAAGTCCTCATAGAACACATGACATGTGCCTCGATAAAACGCGAATTCATTTTTTGACATTAATTTATATTTCAGCGCAAGGGTCGGTTCGTTTCTATTGCGATGAAATTCGGTGATGCGTTGTTCCAGGGATTTCATAAATTGGTTGGAGTATAGAAAACTACCAATTTCATTTCATATATGCTGAAGAAAACAAATTTCATTTTTGCTGTCGCAATTTTATTTAACCTAGGTGTGGTATTTGAAGGTCGCGCTCAATTCCAACACGATGTAAAATCAAAAAGGACACCCTGGTCCTACGAACCGGCAAAAGAAACGCCCGACGGGTTTGCTTTTGCTATCATTAGCGACTTGAATAGTGGCGAGCGAGCGGGGGTGTTTGAAGTAGCGACAGAACAAATCAATTTGCTCAAGCCAGAATTTGTTTTAAGTATTGGCGACTTGATTGATGGAGGGACTGAGGATACCGTACAGTTAAAAAAACAATTTGATTCGTTTGATCAACGTGCCAGCAAAATGGGAGCACCGTTCTTTCATGTGGGTGGCAACCATGATTTGACAAACCTGACGATGCGTAAGTACTGGGAGGGAAGATATGGTCGCAGGTATTATCATTTTGTGTATAAAAATGTTTTGTTTTTAATGGTCGACTCTGAAGATTACGGAGAAAAAAGGATGCAGGAAATATATTTGGCACGCAAACGCGCGATTGAGCTGTTGGACAGTGGAAAAAACGAACAAGCCAACAAGTCCCTTTACTTTCAGATGCCCGAGCGTGTGACCGGTGAGATCAGTGAGAATCAATCAGTTTATTTTGAAAAGGCAATAAAACAGAACCCGAATGTTCGCTGGACTTTTATTTTGATGCACAAACCGGTTTGGAAGAAGGAGGGAGTTGGGAGCCTTTCGCGAATTGAAAAAGCACTGGAGAAGCGCAACTTTACGGTGATCAACGGCCATCTGCATGAATATTCATATGCTCAAAAGGCCAATCATGATTACATTATGCTCGGTACCACAGGCGGGGGGCAGAAACCGGAAAGCAAGAATGCCTTTGACCACATCATGTGGGTGACGCTTACCAAGAGTGGACCGTCGATAGCGAACTTGAAACTGGAGGGTATCCTTGACAAGGAAGGGAAGATTCCCTTGAACGGTGAAAAATATTGCTACCAAGCCTCACAGTGTGGCGAACAAAAGAAATAACTTTAACAAAATTCATTTAAGTATTGTGTGGACATTACAAAACAGGAGAGCACTGGTTACTGGAGGTACTAAAGGGATCGGCCTAGCCGTCACCAGCGAATTTATTGAACTGGGAGCGGACATAGTGGTGGTAGCCAGAAAAACAGGCGACATCGCCAACCTAGTTAAGTCGGAACGGTTGACTTTGTTAGAAGGGGATACTACAGATCCTTCCTTCCGAAAAGAGATAGTTCGCCACATTTCAGACCGCTGGGGAAAATTGGATATTCTGGTCAATAACGTTGGCACCAACATTCGGAAGAATTTCATTGAATATTCTGAAGAAGAGTACCGCGGGCTTTTTGAAACGAATCTGTTTGGTATGGTCGATCTTACACAAAAATCGTTTTCATTGTTGAAAAACTCAGGAAATGCCAGTGTGATAAACATCGCCTCAGTGGCAGGCTCGGTGGATGTGCAAAGTGGACCGCCCTATGGCATGACCAAAGCCGCCATCATTCAGTTGTCGAGACACCTGGCGGCGGAGTGGGCTCAACATCATATTCGCGTGAACACAGTTTCTCCTTGGTACATAGAAACACCCTTGACAGAATCGGTTCTTTCGCAGCCTGCACGACTAGAAAAAATTCTTGCGCGCACACCCATGGCACGAGTAGGGCAACCGCAGGAAGTGGCAAGCCTAGTAGCGTTTCTGGCCATGGACAAGGCAAGCTACATCACGGGCCAAAACATTATGGTGGATGGTGGCATGAGCATCAAGGGCTTGTAAATCAATTGGACTTCAAGATCCTTCCATGATAGCGCGATTTTGAAGTTTTGACTTGATACAAGTAGATGTTGGTCGGCAAAGAAGACGCATCTACTTTGATTGTATTCTTTTGATCTGCAATGACCCTGGTCTTAATCGACTCCCCCACCTTCTGACCATATTGATTGAAAAGATCAATGACCGCCTCGTCATCTTCATCCGTAGTCATTTCGATTGAAAACGAATCGCGCACAGGATTGGGATAAATCGAAAGACAATTGCTTACGCTTGAGGAAAACGAGAGCGTATCATACGCCACACATTGCCCGGCTTTATAGGCGACTACCGGGTTCCATTTTTTCAGCTTGTCAATACAATCATTTCCACCACAAACGGAAAATCTCAGGGTAAACGAATCCACTGTTTTGCCGAAATTGTTTGCATTGTCCACCTTTAGGCCTGTAAGCCTTGTAGTCGGATCCCTGCCTTCTACGAGTGGCCATCCTTTGGAGTCGGAGTAGTTTGATATTTGACCACAGGGCACAGCTATCACAAAATGAGAAAGGTCGTATCGGCAGTTTCCGTCAGTGGAGATATTTACCGTGTAGGTGATGCAGTCTTGCTCATCCGCTATCAATGAGATCGAACTTTTGAAGCAATCGTTACAGTTTTCGTTATTATTACCGCCGGTACTTGAGCCAGTGCACGCTGAGATCGGGTAACTGCATGTTTGCGAGCATCCATTTCTGCTAACCGTTAACGAGACGGTGGCCGTCGAATTTGCAACGCCTGCGGAGTAGATTAAGGTGTCGTTGGAGGCACCCGATTGAATGTGCCATGACCCATCGCTGCTCGTCAGTCCCCATTGAAAAGTAGCGTTTGTCACGTCCGTGAAAATGATGTTTCCGTTGGTATTGCAGGTTGGTGGTTGATTTAACGGTTTGATCAAACAGGTGAGCGTTGCAGCGCTGTCGATTTTTATTTCCTTTGTCAATGAGCAGCCATTCACATCGATGATTTTGACTCCGTAGACGCCAGAAGAAACATTTGTAAGGTTCTGCGTCTGCGCGCCGGTGGACCAAATGTACTGATAGGGTGCAGTGCCGCCTTTCGATGAAATGTTGATGGAGTAACTGTTGCAGCTGACGTTGGTAACGGTATCCGTGACTGCCAACGGAGCAGGACTTGCAATCGTGTAAGACAAAACCTTGGAGCAACCTGTGCTGTCAGTCACCGTAACGGTATACGTTCCCTTGGTAAGGTTTCCGACGGAGTCAGCGGTTGCACCGGTCGACCAAACAAATTGATACGGCGGCGCGCCCAATGGTGCAAGCGATATCGATCCCGTGGAATCACCGAAACACTTTGGTTGAGTGACTTGAGACGTAACCTGAAATGTTTTCCTGAAAACAGAGATCCTTGCTGTTCTTTGGCATCCAACGCTATCCGTTACGGTGAGCGTATAAGCATCAGCAGGTAAACCTTCGAGATCTTCAGAAGTTGCGCCATTAGACCACAAGTAGGAATACGGAGGTGTTCCACCCGTGATGGTAACGTTGATTCCACCCGATGAGTCGTCTACACAAGAAGTTGGAGTAACGGTATAGTTAATTTTCAATGTGTTGTTTTCGTGCAGACTGAAATTGGCTGCCGCAGAACAACCACTGGCGTCTGCTACCGTGACCGAATAATTCCCTGCTACTGCGTTGCTAATGGAAGCAATTGTGTCGCCCGTTGACCATAAATAATGATAGGGCTCAACCCCGCCAATGGCTGTTACCCATAAACTGCCGTTGGGCTGATTGCATGATGGAAATTGGGGCGCGAAGGAAAGCGTGATTTGTTTTTCGTTTCTAACTTGAAAGGATGCTTGAGTTGCACATCCTAGCGAGTCGGTCACCTTCACAGTGTAAGTTCCCGCTTTGAGCGAATCGAGTGATGCGGAAGCTGCGCCCGTGTTCCATTGATATGTGTATTTTGTTCCTGAGCCGCCTGACACGTTCGTCTGAATGGCCCCGTTAGCTTGGCCATTGCATGACGCGTTGGTAACGATCGGATTTATTGAAATGAAGGCAGGCTGTGTGATCACTGTTGACAATGAAACCTTTGCTCCTGTGGCATCCGTCACGTACACCGAATAACTGCCGGCAGTCAAATTTTGTAATGAAGCAGTGGTGGCACTTGTTGACCAAGCATATTGAAATGGCGCCGAACCTTCATCGACAACGACGGTCAGTTCGCCGTTCGCACTTCCCTGGCAGGTGACATTCTTTTGTAGAAGGTGTGCCGAAAGTTTTGGGCAAAGACCCCTCAACGTGTCGAGGTCGAAACAATTGCTTGCTTTGTAAGCCACCGTTGGAGACCAACAAGACAGGGCGTGGCAACTGGTGTCACTTGCACAAATGGTAAAAGAGACAACAAAAGACGTCAGGGATGACTGGCCAAAATTTGAAATGCCTTCAATCTTAAATCCGTTAAGACCCGTGGTGGGATCAAAGCCAATGGAAGTCGAACAACTTTGGTCGGCTGAAACGTGACTGACTGATGCACATGATGGAACCGCCACGGTGACATGAGAGAGCGCATGATCGCATTTCACGTTGTATGAGACTTTGAGTTGGTAGTTGGTGCAATGAGTTCCGTTTTTTTCTGCTTTGATAAATTCGGAAGTGAAGCACGTTTGACATTGAGATGCCAATTGCGCATGTACTTTACTCGAGAAAAATGCCAGCCAAATAAAGACCGTGAATACGGAAAAAATTCTCATGTGGTTCGTGGTTTTGACGTATAGTTATTCAATTCCGCCGGGCCGATTATAATCTTGATCTTTCAATTGGGCGAGCCTTCGATGAAATGTCTTTTCTTTCCTATGGAGCGTTTCTGATTTGACAAACACAACAACTCCATTGGATATGCTTGAAGTGGAACAAATTACTTTCGATGTCCTGTGAATAAGTTTTTCTATTTTTAGTTACCAAAACGCCTTACCCATGAAAAATTTATTGTTGTTCGCATTTTTTGCATTCAACTGCTTTTCGTTTGCACAAAATACGCTAGTACCGGGGAAACCGGAGACTGCCGGACTGTCGCCAGAACGCCTTGCAAGGATTGACAAAGAAATGCAGGAATATATTTCAAAAGGACAGCTCCCTGGAATCGTCGCGTTGATTGCTCGAAACGGCAAAATTGTTTATGAAAAATCCTTTGGGTTCAGCGACATCGAAAATAAAACAGCCTTGAAAACCGATCATATTTTCCGCATCGCCTCTCAAAGCAAAGCAGTCACTGCGTTGGCGATCATGATGCTCTGGGAAGAAGGGAAATTTTTACTCGACGATCCATTGAGCAATTACATTCCGGAATTCAAGAGCCCTAAGGTCCTGGTCGCTTTCAATGAAAAAGATTCAACGTATACTGCTGAACCAGCCAAAAGCGAAATCACGATCAGACAATTGCTGACGCATAGCGCCGGCATCGACTACGCAGCTATTGGTACCAAAGAAGGTAAGTCCATTTACTTCAAAGCAGGAGTGCCAAGCGGCATCGGCACAAATGGCGGCGTGCTGGGTGACAAGATGAAAATATTGGGCAAGCTTCCGTTAAAGAATCAGCCCGGTGAGAAATGGCTCTATGGACTTAACAGCGACGTGCTTGGGTATTTGGTGGAAGTATTTTCCGGACTGACCTTCGACGAATTCCTGCGGCAGCGAATTTTCAAACCACTTGGCATGAATGACACTTATTTTTATTTACCAAAAGACAAGCAACCGCGCTTGGTAAAATTATATGAAACCAAGAACGATAAACTGGTGAGAGTTGCTGGGAAAATTTACGACAACGTCGACCCCGACTACCCGAACACCAATGGAACTTATTTTTCCGGTGGTGCTGGCCTTTCTTCGACCGTCGAGGATTATGCTAAGTTCTTGCAGCTGTTTTTAAATAAAGGCGAGTACAATGGAGTGCGCTTGCTCAGCCGCAAAACAGTGGAGCTGATGATGACGAGCCAACTGCAATCGCCAATCACTGAAAGAGTAGGGCTTGGGTTTGGATTGGAGACCGAAGACATCGATTACAAATCTCCGGTGAGCCTCGGTACGTTCAATTGGGGCGGCGCATTCAATTCTCACTATTGGGCTGACCCAAAAGAGAAATTGATTGGAATCGTTTTCACCAATGTATACAGTTCTCCGTATTGGGCTATTAGTCAACGATATCGCGTCCTTGTTTATCAGTCAATCAGCGACTGAAAATTATTCGCAAGCAAAAACTTCACAAGGTTCATCCTCTCGCTCAGTCTCAAGTGTGATGTGCTGAATGTTTTTGTGCGCGAGTTCATGCCTCAAATAGTGTTTAATATCTTGTTCTTGCTCGTGCGAAACGTTTTGAGCCAATACAAGGTGTGCTGTCAATGCATTTTCAGTGGTGCTGATGGCCCAAATGTGAACGTGATGAAAACCTTTCACTCCATCCACTTTTAATGCTGCTGCCTTAATTTGATCGAGATCGATGTCATGGGGAACTCCATCGAGCGAGAGTCGTACGCTGTCCTTAAGTAATTGCCACGTGCTCACCATGATAACCACCGCGACTACCACACTGAGCAAACTGTCGATCCAAAACCAATGGGTATAATAAATCACAATTCCGCCAACGACAAGACCGAAAGAGATGATAGCGTCGGCCATTAAATGCAAGTAGGCGCTTTTGATGTTGAGGTCCTTGTCTTTATCGCGGAGAAAAAATAATGCGGAGACTGTGTTGATGATGATCCCTGCTCCTGAAACAATGGCGATGGCCATTCCCGGCAGCGGTTCAGGATTTAAGAATCGATGTGCTGCTTCGTAAAGTATCGCGCCGATCGAAACCAGCAAGACCATGGCATTGAACAAGGCCGTCAGTACCGACACCTTCCGGTAACCGTACGTATATTGTTTGTTTGATTTTATTTTCAGCAAGCGAAAGGCGAGAAGCGATATGGCAAGTGCACCAACGTCAGCGAAATTGTGCCCCGCGTCCGACAACAATGAGAGCGAATGAACAAAAAGTCCGACGACCACCTGAGCTACGACCAACAATAGGTTGAGTGTGATGCCCACTATGAACGCTGTGGTCACGTGCGTGAGCTTGGCAGAATGATCATGGTGATGATGAATGTGCAGCTGTTCCATGAGCTATTGCAAAGTTAGTTCAAAAATTAGCAGCACAAAAAAGCACCGCCGTTGCTGACGATGCTCTTCAAGTTTAGGTAAGGAAAAAATCGTTAAGCCGACATGCGCGACTTGAATTTTTTTGTCAATTCCTCAATGCTGTTTTTGAAATTTGGATCAGTTTTCATCATGTCTTCTACCGATTCAAGGGCGTGAATTACGGTACTGTGATCACGACCGCCAAAATTTTCTCCGATCAATGCTAATGTTAGTTGTGTGTAGCGCTTGCAGAAATACATTGCCGTCTGACGAGGAATTACGATTTCTCTTTTCTTCACTTTGCCTTTCATCTGCTCAAGCTCTACTTTGAAATAGTCAGCCACCGTTTTCTGAATGTAATCTACGCTGACATCGCTTTGAATTTCCTTGATGATGTTTTTCAAAACTTCTTTAGCAAGATCGAGGTCGATGTTTCTCTTTAATAAAGTGGCGTGAAAAAGGAGGGAGTTGAGTACACCTTCCATGTCACGAAGGTTGGTGTCGACACTGTAAGCCAAGTACTCTGCTACGTCGGTTGGAATTTCAATCCCATCCGATTGCATCTTTTTGTTGATGATCGCAAGCTTTGTTTCAAAATCAGGTTCTTGCAAGTCGGCAGTCAATCCCCACTTAAAGCGAGACAGCAGCCGTTCTTGAAAACCCTTCAAATCACGTGGAGGGCAATCGCTGGTCATGATGATTTGCTTGCCCGACTGATGAAGCTGGTTGAAAATATTGAAGAAGATCTCTTGTGTTTTTTCACGACCTGCCAAGAATTGAACGTCATCCAAAATGAGCAGATCCACTTGGAGATAGAAATTTTGAAACTCCTGCATTTTCAAATTCTGCAGTGCATTCAAAAATTGGTTGGTGAAATCGTTTTGATCCACATAAAGCACAACCTTTTCGGGCATGTTTTTTTTGATCTCATTGCCAATGGCCTGAACGAGGTGTGTTTTTCCTACGCCAACTCCGCCATACAGCATCAATGGATTAAATGAGGTGGTGCCGGGTTTTTTTGCAACCGCAACGCCCGCTGATCTGGCCAGACGATTGCAATCGCCCTCTACAAAATTGTCGAAACTGTAATTTGGGTTGAGCCTGGAATTCACGGTACGAGGATCCAGCGCCTTATAAGCAAAAGGAGAATACTCCCCTCTAACGTTTTCTTGAGTAGGTTGTTTTTTTACACCGTTACCATTGGGGTAGTTGACGAGCACGGGTGGACTGACTTGATTGCCACTATCCACTACGACAGAATATTCCAGGCGACCATTTTCACCCAACACTTGATGCACTGCTTTTTTAAGCACTGGAACATAGTTTTCTTCCAGCCACTCGTAGAAGAATTGTGAGGGCACTTGTATGGTCAATACGTCACCTTCCGTTCTTACTGGCTCAATTGGCTTAAACCAAGTATTGAAATTTTGTTCGTCTACATGTTGCTTGATGATCTCGAGGCAATCGGTCCAGACGGAGGTGGTGGTATCAACTTCCATTGATGAATGCTGCGTTTAGTTTAGCCAGTTTTTTTTCGAAGGGGGACAAAGGTGTAAAAAAAATAAAGAACAAAAAATATTTTTTCCCTTTGATTTATGCACCGCCTTCTGAGATTAAAACCGATTCTGGAAGATACCTATTTGACAGAATTTCCAAGAAGATTTGTCGAAAAAAATAATTTTTATGGAAAAAAAATCTTTACGTTTTTTAAATGCTCTTTAAATCTCAACTTGAATCGATTTTCAATCAATTTTCGATGGAAAAAAAATTTAGTTTGGATTTTAAATCCCAAACCGTCCGCGATTGGGAAAAAATTGCGCAGCAGGAGTTGGGAGACAACCCTTGGAAAAAACTAAACAAAGAAAATTCTGGTATTAACATTAAGCCTTATTTTGATGCAGGCGATTCCATAGAATTGAAAAAAGTTGCGGTGCCCTCCTGCGACTGGGTCAATGCTCCAAAAGTGTTAGTTACAGATGAAAAAAAAGCGAACGCGCTTGCGTTAACGCATTTGAATTCAGGTGCTGATGGTATTTTCTTCGACTTGAAGTCGGCGAATTTGGACTCCCTTCTTAAAGATATCCATTTGCAACATTGTGCGGTTTTTTTTAGAGTGGACAACGCGAGTTCCCTCCACGAATTCATTGATTATTGCAGCAGACGATCTGTGCTTAGTGAAGTCGTCGGTGCTTTTTTCGGGGCAAATCCGTCAGCGGAAAAAATCGAAACATCACAACTGTTGTCCTTCAAAAATTTTCGGGCTCTGGGAGTTGTCGTCGAGGAGAAATCAAATGTTGTTGATGAAATTGTGGATAGCTTGTTAACGGCTGTTGATATCGTTGACAGCTTGATCAGCCGCAAATTTTCACCCGAACAAGCATTCGGACAGATTGCATTTTCGATTTCCGCAAACGCCGATTTTTTCCTGACGGCATCAAAGATCCGGGCCTTACGTGCTTTGTGGATGAATGTGCAAGAAGCATACATTGTTAAGGAGAGAACTAGCTTCGTTCATGTTTTATCCAACCAGTGGACGAAAGAAAAATTTCATCCGCACGGCAACATGTTGAAACAAACCACGGCTGGCATGGCAGCGATCATCGCCGGTTGCAACGCCATTACAATTGAAGCTGAAGACGATCAGAATCCGATGATGAGCCGAATTGCGCGAAACGTATCTTCCATACTGAAAGAGGAATCTCATTTGTCGGTCACCACTGATCCACTGGCCGGATCTTATGCGGTTGAATCATTGACTAATCAAATTGCGTCGACGGCTTGGAAAAAAATTCGGCCCGCGAAATCGAAACTTGCAAATAAAGACTTCGAGGCTATTCGAATGGTCAGTAATGTCGCGACGGAGGGTTGGCTTTCCTCTGAGAAAATTTTGATCAAGCCCTCGGTCGAGGGGAATGCAAAGTCGACCATTCGGAATTTTACCGCTGGGCTTCCTCCGTACTTGCGCGGGCCCTATGCTACGATGTACACCGTTCGACCATGGACAGTACGCCAGTATGCGGGTTTCTCTATGGCAAAAGATTCCAATGCTTTTTATCGTAGAAACTTGGCCGCCGGGCAAAAAGGGTTGTCCGTTGCATTTGATCTTGCGACGCATCGCGGTTATGACTCCGATCATCCGCGAGTAGCTGGCGACGTTGGCAAGGCCGGCGTTGCAATTGATTCGGTCCTGGACATGAAGATTTTATTCGATCAAATCCCACTCGATCAAATGTCCGTCTCGATGACGATGAATGGTGCCGTAATTCCCATTCTTGCTTTCTACATTGTGGCGGCCGAAGAGCAAGGCGTGAAGCCACAGCAACTTACGGGCACCATACAAAATGACATTCTCAAAGAGTTCATGGTGCGCAACACTTATATTTATCCACCTGCGCCTTCGATGCGTATTGTGGCGGATATTTTTTCGTATTGCTCACGCCACATGCCAAAGTTCAATAGCATCAGCATCAGCGGCTACCACATGCATGAAGCCGGGGCACCTGCGCACATTGAACTGGCCTACACACTTGCTGACGGGATGGAATACATTCGCGAAGGATTGAAGGCGGGTATCGCTATTGATGACTTTGCTCCTCGCCTTTCTTTCTTCTGGGGGATAGGAATGAATTTTTTTATGGAAGTGGCGAAAATGCGGGCGGGTCGTTTGTTGTGGTCGAAGATCATAAAACAATTCGATCCGAAAAACGAAAAGTCGATGGCTTTGCGCACTCATTGTCAAACCAGTGGATGGAGCTTGACGGAACAGGATCCTTATAATAATGTGACGCGCACTTGCATCGAGGCCATGGCCGCTGCATTTGGAGGAACCCAATCGTTACACACCAACTCTCTTGACGAGGCGATTGCGCTGCCCACTGACTTCTCTGCCCGCATTGCACGTAACACGCAATTGTACCTGCAGGGTGAAACGGGGATCACGCAAGTGGTGGATCCCCTGGGCGGCTCTTTTTACGTGGAGTACCTCACTGAGCAATTGGCTGAAAAAGCGTGGGCCTTGATCGAAGAGGTGGAGGACCTCGGTGGGATGACGAAAGCTATTGAAAGAGGATTGCCAAAACTGCGAATTGAAGAAGCCGCCGCTGCAAAGCAAGCACGCATCGATGCAGGCGATGAGGTGATCGTTGGCGTAAATAAATATTTGACCGACGAAAAGCCTGATTTCGAAATTCTGGAAGTGGACAATGCGGCTGTTCGCAAAGAACAGATCGAACGCCTTGAAAAATTGAAACAGGAACGAGATAATGATGAAGTACAAAAGGCATTGACGGCTATCGGAGAAGCTGCCATTGCAGGAGGGAATTTATTGGAGGCGGCCATTGTCGCTGCCCGTACCCGAGCTACGTTAGGTGAGATATCTTTTGCAATGGAAAAGATTTTCGGACGCTATAAGGCTTCGATTCAAGCCGTGTCCGGTGTATATTCGGGTGCGATGAAAAATAAAAAGGAACTAGAAGAGGTACAGAAACTCTCTGACAAGTTTGCTAAGAAGGATGGACGCAGACCGCGCATCCTTGTCGCGAAAATGGGACAAGATGGCCACGACCGGGGAGCGAAAGTAATCGCCACGGGGTTTGCCGACCTCGGCTTTGACGTAGACATCGGTCCATTGTTTCAAACACCTGCTGAGGTTGCCAAACAGGCCATCGAAAACGATGTGCACGTGGTAGGAGCGAGCAGCTTGGCCGGTGGGCACAAGACGTTGGTGCCAGAACTGATTGACGAGTTGAAGAAAATTGGAAGACCAGATATATTGGTCGTGGCAGGGGGAGTTATACCTCAACAAGACTATGATTTTCTCAACAAGGCTGGAGTGGCAGGGATTTTTGGTCCAGGCACATCGGTCGCCCAAGCAGCAAAGATGATTTTGGAGAAGCTCATCAAAACGGCTAAGTGAAAATACTCATTTTCATGCCATTTGGCTTTTGACGCAAGATGAGAATGGAGAAGAGCGATTCTCCCCTTCGAGTGGACCACCGCCCTTAAAAGCCCTGTCCTTTGTTGTCAGCCTAAAACTCGGTAGATGCACCGTAGTCGATTATTGAGTTCCTTATTCAACAGGAATTGCAATCGCATCAACATGTTATTTGGTAAGAAAGTCAGCGAGACTATGTTTGACTCATAAATTAATTCAATATGAGGATGTCAAGATTTGGATTCGTATTTCTGTTCTTGTTAGTGTCATCACTGGTAAAAAGTCAGGATGTAATTCGTGAAAACGCCGATTTAGGTAACACAAATTCGATGGTCTCACAAAAGAATGAATTTTGGGATGCGTTGCCCATTCAAGAGGACAGCGCCAAATATCTTCGCAAGATCAAAGTAAAACTTCGGTTAGCGCAAACACTTTCCCTCGCTGGGGCGATATTCGTTTCACTATCCCTAGATACTCACCGATCTTTGGACGCTCAATCAAATTTAGGGGGGACAGGCCTCTATGCAGGTGTTCTAGGTGTTATTCTTTGGTACCATTATGAAAAGAAGTATTATAGCTACTTGAATGATTGGCAGGTTCCGGGTAGGAGAAAGATGATTTGGGGACGATTCTTTATCTATGGAGGTATTTTTGTTTTGACCGAGACCGCTTTGTCAACGATCTATTCGGATCAATCTCCATTCAATTCAGGAATAGGAGTTATGGTAGAAACAATTTTCATAGGAGGCGGCGCGGCACTTTTGACGAGTGGGATACTGCTTCGAAAAAAAGGAATGGAAAAATACAATTCATCCAAAAACCACGCAGTGTCCCTTGAACTTATCCCGAGGATCAATGGCCTTGGTCTCCGATTGAGATTTTGATCAGAAAAGCAACAGTGACTCCATATTCTACGATCCTCAATTTCTCCTGCACTGGCAGGTAAAAAAAATATTGAGAATAAAACGGCGGAGCTATACATTTACATAAACTAAGTTTTATGAGTAAGCTCCTTTCTGTTCTGCTTTTGTTCGGTACGTTGACCTCTTTCAGTCAAGTCAAAAAAGCGCCGGCTTATCCGCTGATCACGCATGATCCGTATTTCAGTATTTGGTCGTTCAACGATCAATTGACAGCCGAACCCACCAAGCATTGGACGGGAGCAGAGCATCCACTGTACGGGACAATAACCGTGGACGGAAAGCCTTACACCTTTCTCGGACAACCAATGACCGAGGCAGTGACACTCGTGTCGAGCGGGAGCGAAGCTGATGCGCTTGTTCATTACACTTTCGACAAGCCCGATGGAAACTGGAATGCCGAGAATTTCTCAACCGATTCTTGGAAAACGGGTGCAGCACCACTTGGTGGAAAAGTAGACAATGCTACTGCGAAAACACCATGGACCTCTCGCGATGTATGGATGACGAGAGATTTTGAATTGAGCAAAGTCCCCGATGGAAAAGTACAACTCCATATTTTCTTTGACGACGATGTGGAGGTTTACCTGAATGGAGCACTTGCTTATCAGTGCAGCCCATGCTACGTGAATGACTATGTGATTCGTGAAATTTCTGAGGCGGCTACAAAATCATTGAAAGCGGGAAAAAACCGGATGAGCATCCATTGCACCAACCCGCAAGGCCCTGGCTTCATCGACGCCGGATTGATTAGCCGCGCGAAAATAATTGACAACGAAAAGGCAATTCAAAAGTCATTGAATGTTTCAGCAACTCAAACAAAATATGAATTCGGGGCAGGTGCGGTTGATTTGACATTGACATTCACTTCTCCGTTGCTGATGGATGAATTGGAGGTCATGAGCCGCCCCGCTTCTTATATCACCTACTCAGTCAAAAGTAATGATGGTGCATCGCATGGGGTGCAGGTGGAACTTCAAGCGGCTGGCTCAATCGCGGCTAATAATTCTAGGCAAGAAATTGAATACAAGAATTTCGAAAATGGAAATTTGAACGTGGCGCAGGCTGGAACAAAAACCCAAGCCATCCTTCAGCGCAAAGGTGATAACGTTCGCATCGATTGGGGATATGCCTACTTGGCTACGCCGCCGAAGTTTTCTGTCAAAAAAGTGAACGACCGTCGATTGACTTCGGCTTTTGATTTTGGAAGAGTAGGAGGTCAGCCCATTCAGGCACACAGCATTTTAGCGTATGACGATGTTTATTCGGTGCAGTATTTCGGTAAAAATCTTCGCGCCTGGTGGCGTAGAAATGAATCAATGACAGCCAATCAAATGTTGCTTGACGCAGAAAAAGATTATGATCGCTTGATTAAGAAATGTGATGAGTTCGACAAGACGCTATTTGAGGATTCAAAGAAAAGCGGAGGGGAAACCTATGCGCAACTTTGCGTGATGGCCTACCGTCAGGCGATAGCAGCCCACAAGTTGGTTGCAAAACCGGATGGCGGATTGCTGTTCTTTTCAAAGGAGAATTTTTCCAATGGGTCAATAGGAACGGTGGACGTGACTTATCCTTCGGCGCCGTTGTTCCTGCTTTATAATCCTGAACTGTTGAAGGGGATGCTTGAATTTATTCTGGAATACAGCGAAAGCGGAAAATGGACCAAGCCATTTGCAGCCCACGACTTAGGCACCTATCCCTTGGCCAACGGACAAACCTATCCCGAAGACATGCCGGTGGAGGAATGCGGTAACATGATTATCCTGGCCACGGCAATTGCCGATCGTGAAGGCAACGCCAACTACGCGCGTAAACATTGGACTACATTGACCACTTGGGTCGAGTTTTTGAAGAAAGATGGTTTTGATCCCGGCAATCAACTTTGCACCGACGATTTTGCCGGGCATTTGGCGCGCAATGCCAATCTTTCTATCAAGTCGATCGTGGCAATGGCCGGCTATGGAAAGATGGCCGGTATGTTGGGATACACAGCAGCGGCTGACGAATACACGTCGCTCGCCAAATCATTGGCAAAAAAATGGATGGAGATGGCCGACGATGGAGATCACTACTCTTTGGCCTTCGGTGCCAGCAACACGTGGAGCCAAAAATACAACATGGTGTGGGATGAAATCCTCGATTTGAAAATTTTTCCCGCTACCGTAGCACAAAAGGAAATTGCCTTCTATTTAAAAAAGCAAAATGAGTTTGGCTTGCCTCTCGACAGCCGTAAGACCTATACAAAATCCGATTGGATTTTATGGACAGCCACGTTGGCAACCAACCCAAAAGATTTCGAGGCGATTATCCGGCCTGTTTATCGCTATGCAACACAAACGCCAACACGAGTTCCTCTGTGTGATTGGCATGAAACCACTAATGGAAAGCAAGTTGGGTTTCAAGCGCGCTCCGTTGTTGGTGGATACTTCATCAAAATGTTGAAGAAGTAACGGCCGCATTATTTCTGCGGAATGAAGACGCTAGTTTTTATAATACTGTTTGCCTCGGCCATCTTTTCGTCATTTGGCCAGAAAAAGGCATCGGTCGCCTTGCCCGAAATGGACTCTCGGATTTTAGATATGGCCAACTTACTTACCCCTAGCCAAGAGAAAGATATTTTTGATTTGATGATGGACTTGGAAACGCAGGTTGGATCGAAGATCGGGATCGCAACCATAGAAGCGTTAAATGGATTGCCAATTGAGGAATACACCAGGAGCCTTGCAAATCAAATGGCACTTGGTGGAAAAAAACGCGACGGAATTCTAATCGTTTTCTCTCTCAGTGATCGACAGTTCCGCACGGAAGTAAGTGTAGGGCTTGAGAAAACGATTACCAATGATATTACAGATCGAATCAATCGCACGGTGATTTCCCCTCAGTTTGCAGCAGGAAACTATGCGCTTGGGTTTTACAACGGGATTAAAGCATTTGCCGAACGAATAGAGGCAAACAAGGAGCAGATCGGCAAATAGAAGTTGTTATTCGACGGCTACTGTGGTACGGCTACTGAGACCGCAGCACCGTTGAGATTCGAATCGGATAATTTCTGCAAGACACCGTTTTTCCACAGTCGTGGACTGCTTCCTTCGTACCCGGCAGCATACACGTCTCCTTCTTTTACAACAATTGATTTTACTTCAGCAGAGCCGCTACCGTCGGAAAGGTTGGTTGGTGAACCATTCTTCCAAGTCATCGCCACGTTGCCTTCGTGCCCCCCGACGTGCACGTCGCTTCCAGAAACGAAAATGGAATTTGCCTGTGCATCAACTTGACCACTTGTCAGTTCGGTGATGATTCCATTCTTCCAAATGACTGCCTTGGTGTGAGATGCATCGCCTTCAGATAGATAACCGGCCAAGTACACGTCGGTTCCTGAAACCGCTATTGCGTTGGCAACAGAAGGTTGCGAATTGGTGTAAATCAAAACACCATTTCTCCAATACTGTGCACGTACGACAGTTTTGCTAAACCCCGAAACAAAAACGTCTCCCTCGTTTACCGCTACGCCGGTCGTTTGAGAATCAACCGTGGTAGTGATAAAGGTAGGGCTTCCATTTCTCCAATAGGTCCAACCGGATTGACCTAGGCCGAGGACGCATACGTCCGTTTTGTTGGCGGCCACGGCAACTGTACTGTAACACACGCCTCCGATTTCCAACTCGCTGCCGTTGACCCAAAACTTACCCACTTTTGTCGAATCTGAATGGTGACTCCAATCCCAACCGCTCACGATGACGCTCGGGCCTGACAATGCGATTCCGGTGGCCCCAGCACTTGCGGTGCCGTCGGTCAGGTTCGTAGCGACACCATTTCTCCAGAACTTTGCTACTTGTGTTCCCGCGGCATTTAAGGTGTATCCAGCCACATAAACTTCTCTATTTTGAGACGGATTAGGGTCGCTATTTTTTTGGGAGCATTCGAAGGTCAGGAAGGCAATGGCTAAGAAAAAGCATTTTTTCATTCTCGAGGTTTACAGCCACAACGCTCGATTTTAAAAAAGATACGGGTGATTGTTGGAATTTCGAAATCACAAATTCATTTCCATCACAAAATCATCCATTGCAAAGCCGTTGCCCACGTCAGTAACTTGCTCTCCCGCTTTTTTGAATCCCATCTTCTCATAAAATTGAATTGCGGGGTTATGACGATATACATCTAGCAACAATGTCTCTACTTTATTTTGCTTGGCCACGTCGGCCATCCAGTTGATCATCTCCCGTCCAACGCCTTTGCCTTGCGCGTTTGGCATCACGTAGATTTTATGAATCTTCGTTTTGCCCGATCCTTTATGGTTGAATTCATAGGAGGCATAACCCAAGTACCCCGTCGCATCTTCCGCCAGAAGAAAAGTGTGCTTCTTCTTTTGCATTTGTTCACTGAGCGTTGATTCGCTGTACATGAGGTTGAATAAGTAAGCGACCTTCTCCTTGGTTTGCAAAGGTTCGTAGGTCACAAAAAAGACTTCTTTTGCCAACTGGTGAATAAGCGGAATATCTTGAGGGGTAGCCTGACGAATTTGAATGATCGACAGAAGACGTAAATGGTAAGACACAAGACAGAAGTATTAAGACATAAGATACAAGACACAAGACACAAGTAAGACATCAGACACAAGTGCCAAGGCATACGACTTGAGGCGTCAAGATTGGCGAGCAAGAATGCCTGGCGGCTTACGTCTATTTTTAGAGCCTACGATACAATTCAGAAATGCTTTCTATAGTGATCTTGCTTTTCCAGTCAGGACCAATGGCGTGGGCCCACATGTGCGGAAGATTGTAAGCTACCTTTGCCATGGCTGTAATTTGCTCTGCCGTCCAGCCCTTGGATAGATTTTGCGGCAAGTCGATTTTGTGCTTGGCGATCATCGTCTTGAATTCTTTCACACCCTCGGCATAAAAATCCTGCAGGTGATTGAATGCAATACAATTGGCATAACAGTGCCTGGTTCCTAAAATTTTTGATAAGCCATAAGAAAGAGCGTGGCAAACACCGACTTCAGAATAAGTCAGGCTTAACCCTCCCATGAGCGAAGCCACCATAAGTTTGTCATCGTTGTCGGGGGTCTGCCCACTTTTTTCTCCCAAATAAATATCACGACAGAGTTTTAATGCTTGTTCTGCGTAAGAATGGGAGTAAGCGTTGTTTAGTATTCCATTTTCCGATTCGATGCAGTGAATGTAGGTATCCATTCCCGTGTAGAACCACCAGTTGCGAGGCACTGAAGCGATCAACGCTGGATCTAGGACGACTTGGTTAAACACGGTCCATTCGCATTTCAATCCCAGTTTCTTTTCAGGGCCGGTCAATACTGCGGTCATGGAAACTTCTGCCCCGGTTCCTGAGATCGTGGGAACGCCGATGTGATAGATGCCAGGCTTTTTGATCAAATTCAAACCTTGATATAGTGTAGAAGAACCTTCGTTGGTAAACATCAACGAAACGGCCTTTGCGATGTCCATCACGGAGCCGCCACCTATACCGATCACCGCCGCAGGAATTCCTTTCGATTTTTTTACGCTGTCGCGCATCTCATCGATTTGATCCGTAGTAGGTTCGTGCACGTCGACATCTATAAACTTGACAATGTCTCCCGGTTGCGCAGGAATTTTCTTTTCCAGGTCCTTTCCTTTGAAATAATGATCCACCACAAAAAGCATGAACTTGTCATTCTCGTTTCGCTTTTCGTTAAGAATATCTCCGAGCTGATTAAAACTTCCACGACCAAAAACGGTCTTCTCTATTCCCTTAAAATTTTTATGCATAACAGATAAAATGAGTGGGTGCAAAAATACAAAATTCACGTGCAATGGATATTTCCCGTAACAAGAGAAGTTGTCTAAAAAGCGCTAAATTTAGGTATGGCGCGAAGGGTTCTTCTTGTCTCCAGTATGGTGCTGACTCTCTTTGGTTGCTCCTACAACAATGTGGAGGTGGTCAAACCTGGCGAACCGGTCCTAACGTTATTGTCAGACGCGAACGTAGGGAAGGGAGCCGTGAATTGGCTGATGATTCATGATGCCCGGGGCAACCTGCTGTCTGCACAAAAATATGTTCCAGGCGACGCGGTGGTAGCCACTAGCAATGCAGTAAAAGCCGGCGACATTGTCAGCGTGACGTTCATGCAATACAGCATTACTCAGGGTTATGGTGGATATACTTATAATCTCTCCACGTATTTGAACATTCTGGTGCACGACACTTGGACCAGCCAAATTTTGACGTCGCCACAAAATGATAGAACCTACTTGGGCTCATTCAAAGTTACTGCGATGGGGTTTCCGATCACCTCCAGAATAAATATCTCCAACGTTTACGGTGGATTTGCAAGTTTTCTGTTCGATGGGTCGACCGCCAGCTATGCCACGGATTTGGGTGTAGACACAGGAACAAAAAATTTCTTTGTTTCTTGTCGCGACCCTCAAGGCAACCTCGAGTACAAATTTCTTCCCAATATACAGACAGGCGATGAGTATATCATTGGCCCAACGGATTTGCAGGCAGCGGAATCTTCCATGCAGGTTCCCCTGACAGGGATGACTAACTATTTTCTAAATGTAGCGGGTGTACCAAGCTCCGAATCGCCCGCCGTGAATGGATACATAGCACACTACGACTACATGGAAAGTCCTTTGCCAGCTAGCGTGTCGATATGGTTTCCTGCCGTGTTCACTTCTTTTCGCACCACGCTTGGAATGACGAACAGCAATGGCACCTACTATTTTAATAGCGTCGGTCCCAAGCCGAACGATATCGCGATGCCCACGAATCAAGTTTTCAAGATCACTAACCGCACTATCCAGAATTTTCAACTCACGGGCAACTCGGATTTTCAACGAAGGACCTCCACCTGGGAATTTCATAACTGGCAGCACGGCGAGAATCCAGCGCTCATGGTAGACATCGTTTGGACGGTATACAGCCCATTGGGCGCTGACCAAAAGATATTACAATTGCCTTCCAACTTTGGCTCGGTCTATCCCGATTTAAAATTGGATAAACTGATTCATACCGGCACTACTCTTGGATTGCAAGGTTCCACCACCTACGACGAATTGATCACAGGCTCTTTCAAAGGCCAATCGCCGACAGTTAGACAGACGTATTATTCAGTCCGTTTGAATTGACGACTTCGCATGAAGGAATAGTCAAGCGGTCACCGCCAACGCTTTCTCCACACAACCGCTTATTTTTTTCGCCAGCGCTTTCACTTCCTCTGGTGTCCAGGTACAGCGAATGCCAAATGAAATTAACCGACCAACCACTTCTTGGGATTTTGGCAATTGCAGGTTTTTATAATCCTGTGGCGCGCCCAAAATATGAATCGGAAGTTTTGCAGCCGCCGTCAAGTTCTTGATGTGATCCCATTGATTGATGAAGTGATACATGTTCAAAAACCAGTAGTTGAATCCCGTCACGCCCGCTTTGTTGAATTCATCGACCACGCGTTTAGTTGATTCGGTGTCGGGCAGGAACATGTTTAAGAAAGTTGCAGAGTCACCACCAGGATCGGGAAGTTTGCTGAAACTTACACCTGGCACCTTGCTGAGTTCGTCCATCAATATTTTTTTGTGTTCTTTATTCTTTTGCAAAATGAACGGCACTTTGCGCGTCTGGGCGAGGCCCACGGCAGCGCTCAACTCACCGATGCGATAATTGAACCCTAACAGAGGGTGAGGCTCCATGCCGCGATTATTGCCCACGTGACTATGTCCGTGATCCGAATAGCAATCGGCATTTTTGTACACTTGCTCATCATTCGTCACCATCACACCACCCTCGCCGCAGGTAGCGATCTTGAAGAAGTCGAAAGAATAGCAACCTGTCTTTCCCATCAGCCCAACCGAAGTTCCTTTGTAGGAAGCGGCGAAAGCCTGACCTGCATCTTCCACCAAGGTGATGTTGTGCTCCTTGCAGACGGCCATGATCTCATCCATTTGTGCCATGCCACCGCACATGTGCACGAGCAGCACTGCTTTTGTCTTTGGAGTGATGGCGGCTTTGATTCCTTTGGCGCTGAGGCACAGGGTTTCATCAATTTCCGCGAACACAGGAAGTGCACCGGCAAACAACACCGCCTCGACCGAAGCGATAAAGGTGAAAGGAGGGACGATCACTTCATCTCCGGCACCGACACCTGCGCTTGCCAATGCGCATGCCACTGCCGTAGAGCCGCTGCTTACCGCGTGTGCATACTTGGCACCCAGTAATTTTTTTACTTCGTTCTCAAATTCACGTGCCTTCCAGATGTCGTTGCGTTGAGCATCGTGGTTATAGCGAAAGAGGATGCCCGTTTCCAGCACATCGTTGATTTCTTTCTTTTCTTCTTTTCCAAATAATTCGGTGCCTGGCATGTTGATTCAATAGTTAAGATTTGAAATTCAATGATAAGGATTGCAAAAATACGAAAATGAGCGGTTTCGGGTTACAAGTTTCTCTTTTTATGGGGACGCTTCCGTGGGTGTATTCTATACCCTCTACTTGCAGATAGAAACGGGCCCGTATGTTTCCCGCATGCCCTCGATCAACTTGAGGGAATTGATTTTCTTCACCGCGATTGTCACGACATCTTTTCGTTTGGCGCAATACCCTTTATTGCCATATTCCTTTTCATCGACCACCGTCGAAAGGTCTTTGTAAAAAAGAATTTCCTTCAGCGAAGTATTGAAACCCACCGAGCCGTCTTGGTTGATCCACACCGATTCGTGGTTGTCCATTTTGGGTTTCACCGAAACAAATAAAATCTTTTTCTTTTGATCGTTAAGCACAACTTCGACTTTCAGATGGTAATAGCATTGCGCGCAATCAAAACCACGCGATGAGGTGGTTGTTCCTAGAATACTCAGGTAGAATAGCGTGATGGATATCATCTTCCCTTCCATTGTGGGTTCACACACGTCAACACTGCAATCAGAAGGATCGCGCCCGGGAGGAGGAAGTGCGAGTAAGGTTCGCCTAGGAGAAAGCGCGTGGTAATGGCACCGAGCATCACGAAGCCGATCAAAATACTCCCCAATCGCTTGGACGAACTGGTGGTCATCAACATGAGGATTCCTCCGATGAGCTCGATAGCGCCAACAATGTAAATGAACCAATGAGGATAGTTGGCGCGGTCAAGAACTGTCCTCGACATTTCGTCGAGGTTTACATATTTAAGGATACCGATGACAATGAACGAAATCCCAACCGCCCAGATCAAAAGTGCCTTTATATGCTTCATAAATTACTGTGTTTTTTAACGGCCGATCTGTACTACATAAGTTAGCGATTTTTCGGCAAAGACGTGCATTAAATTCATATTAGAAAATGTCGTTCGATGCGAGCTGGAGGCCGGCAAAATGATGCAAAGCAGTCGGTGACATTCGACGGAGCAGGCCTCCGTGATTGCACAGTCGATACGCGACGGTATGCGCTCATTTTATCGATGTCTTGGTCGCACATCTTCTTCTCGCTCCATCAGCGTCTTCACGAAAAGTGGTCGCTTTTGGCCGCTATTGCGAACGAGATGCCAAACGGTGCGTTGCGGTCATGCGAATGCGTAAACTCTTTCCCAGAGCACAACACAGAAACCAAATCCCTGGACAGTGATAGCGTGTTCGCACTCGAAACTAAGGGCTCGGTGCTCGCGGCTATCTATATTTCCTTTATTTTTGAACAGATATTATATAACACATGAGAATACTTCCCCTCTTCGTCATCGGCTTCCTCGTGATTTCGTGTAACCGCGGTGATCACAAAAAGGAAACTATCTCTGGATATGTGCATTATGTCTGGAAGCGACAACCCGGAGAAATCGAAATCAAGAAGATGGAGGATATCCAATCGATCACGGGAAAAGACTCCATCGACCTGCTTATCAAAGAATATGCCAAGGGAATCACTCCACAACCCACGCTCGATTCCATTTTGAGTAATATTGACAAAGACATTGCTTACAACTCCAACCTGCTCGCTAGAACAAATCAGCGCATCGATTCATTGACTGCCTTTCAAAAGAAAACAAAATCGGACGATGGTTTTCTTAAAGACTATATGAAAACGTTCACAGACCTGAGGGATTTCACCCGACAAACGGTAGATGAGATGAAGTTGTATAGAAACTCTTTCAAAAGATATTCCGAAAAACCCGACGCTGTATTTTGTTATGCCGTGCTGTGCCAATACAAGCTGAGAGGGCATGCACCCGACACGACTTCGAAGATGGTCACACAAACTTTCTTCCTTACCCCCGATACAAGGAGAATTTTTTTAGTGAAGTAGCGGCTTCGTTATTGGCCGTCGGCGTTAACTTTGAAAACTTGGACTCTTACCCCCACATTATCTCGATGAAAAAAAATGTTCTGGTGTTGGCATGCATTTTCCTTGCCGGCTCCGTCGCTGCTCAAAAACTCAACACGTCAAAACTTGATAGTTTTATTAACCTGCTTTCGTCCAAGGGATTGGCGATGGGCAATCTTACCATTTCCAAAAAAGGAGAGCCGCTGTATCAACGTGCACTCGGATACGCCTTTGTGGGCGGCAAGGAAATGATTCCAGCAAACATCTCGACGCGTTATCGAATCGGCTCCATCACTAAAATGTTCACGTCGGTGATGATCTTTCAGTTGATTGATGAAGGCAAACTTTCATTGACCGACAAACTGGCTCGTTATTTTCCCGATCTGTCCAATGCCGATAAAATCACCATCGAAAACATGCTTTATCACCGCAGTGGCTTGCACGATTATACCCACGACACTGATTTTGAAAATTGGATGGATAAGCCAAAAACTCATGAAGAGTTATTGGCGATGATCAAATCAAAAGGCAGCGACTTTGAACCGGGTGCGAAAGCCGACTATTGCAACACTAATTTTCTCTTGTTAGGGTACATTGTCGAGAAGGTTGCTAACGATACTTATGAAAACGAATTGAAGAAAAGAATCGTTGCGAAGGTAGGCCTTCAAAACACGTTTTATGGTCACCCTATCGACATCAAAAAGAATGAAGCGGCGTCCTATAAATATGCAGAGGGTAATTGGGCGAGTCAGAAGGAAACGGATCTAAGCATCCACGGCGGAGCAGGATCGATCGTTTCTACTACTTCCGAGATGATAAAATTCATTGACGCCTTGTTTGCTGGAAAATTAGTCAGCGAAGCAAGCCTCACGAAAATGAAAACCACGCTTGACGACTATGGCATGGGCATGTTCCCCAATCTGTACGGTTCGAAGCCCAGCTATGGCCACAATGGAAGAGTGGAAGAGTTCTTTTCGGCGTTGTGGTATTTCCCGAGCGAACGCTTATCGATTGCTTACGTGACCAACGGGATTGTGTACCCGCGCAGAGATATTATGGAGGGCCTGCTGAAAATTTGTTTTAACGAGAAATTCATTACCCCTTTTTCGAAGAGCATTCAACTTACGTCAGCCGAGCTGGACAAGTACACAGGCAAATACGTATCAAGACAATTGCCTTTCGCCGTGACCTGTTCAAAAGAAGCGGGGAAACTTTTTCTCGAAGCTGGGGGTAGAAAATTTGAGGTGCAGCCAATCGCTGAAAATTACTTTATGCATGGACCTTCGGGGTCTTTCTTTGAATTTTTTCCGGACAAGAATGAGTTGTTGATAAAGGAAACGGACAATGTGTATTATTCGAAAAAGGAAGGCAAGTGAGATCCTGGCCGTTCGCTGTTCGCTATTGACTTTTGGTCTGTCGCCTTTAACTCGTAACTCCTAAGTCCCAATACCCAATTCTCCGCTTCTCCCAATCTTAGTTTCAAGTCAATTGAATTTTCCTACATTAGTCGAAATCAAATTTCAACGTCATGATTAAAAGGAGGGATTTCATTCGCGCTTCTGCTGGTGTTGGCGCCGCGGCAATGGCATCAGGGATGTACAATGATTCAACGGCTCAACCGCAAGAAAAACCAAAGAGCTTGATCGATGCATTGAAGTCACGGACGGATAAAGTAGTCCCCATCTCTGTGGAGGAACGAAAGGCACGTATTGAGAAAGCACAGCGCCTGATGATCGAAAATAAAATGGGTGCGATCTATTTAGACGGAGGCACATCGATGGAATATTTCACTGGAATGAAGTGGGGCAACAGCGAGCGCATGATGGCGGCGATTATTCCAGCGAAAGGTGAAGTAAAATATGTGGGCCCGCATTTTGAGGAGGAGCGTATTCGTGAGTTGCTTGTCATCAGTGGTGAAGTACGCGTGTGGGAAGAGCATGAGAGTCCATACAAAGTCGTGACTCAAATTTTCAAGGACGCCGGTATTAAGTCAGGCAAGATTGGAATAGAAGAACGCGTGCGTTTCTTTTTGTTTGATGGCATTCGCAAGGAAGCATCACACTTGGAATATGTGAGTGCAGATCAGGTGACGGTGCCTTGCCGCATGATTAAAAGCGCGACGGAAGTGGCATTGATGCAAATTGCCAACGACATCACCCTTGAAGCTTTTCGTGCCGCCGTTCCCATGTTGGAGAAGGGGATGACTCAATATGATTTTGGCGGGCTTATTTCTAAAGCTCATTCCAAACAGGGAGCCAGTGGCGGTGCACTCGTTTCATTTGGTAAAGCATCGGCGTTTCCGCATGGCAGTAGATCAGCTCAGCAGCTTCAAGAAGGAGATGTAGTATTGATGGATGGCGGTTGTCGAGTAGAAGGGTACTCTTCCGATATCACGAGAACAGTAGTATTCGGTGAACCGACGAAACGCCAGCGCGAAATTTGGGATTTGGAGAAAGCAGCCCAAAATGCCGGCTTTGCTGCCGCGAAACTTGGAGCTGCCTGCGAGAATGTAGACATCGCTGCGCGCAAAGTGATCACCGATGCGGGTTTTGGTCCGGGGTACAAAGTTCCGGGACTGCCACACCGCACCGGCCACGGCATTGGTATGGACGGACACGAATGGGGCAATATGGTGCTGGGCAACAAACAGCTTCTTCAGCCCGGAATGTGCTTCAGCATAGAACCAACCATTTCAATTTACGGTGAGTTCGGTGTTCGTTTGGAAGATTGTGTATATATGACGGAGCAAGGCCCCAAGTGGTTTTCGCAGACGAGTGCATCGATTGACAAGCCCTTTGCTTAGTCGAATTTGCTTATCATTTGGTGCTGTTTTATTTCGATTCGACAAAGCCTTTTGCGTAATGACGCAACAACCTTTGGCTTAAGGATCGCTGATTTTGGACTTGCCGCGTCCTACGCACGGTAAGAATAAGAAACTGTAAAAAGGTTGATGAACTTAGCAATTAGCTAAAATGCTAACAGACAAGGTCGCGTCTGTTATTCTTCTTTCGCGTATCGCTTTGCTTCTTTTCGCTCTTTTTTAGCAGCTGCTCTACCTTCCCGTTCCGTTGCTCTATCTCTGTCGTCAAATTCTCTTGCCTTCAACAATTCTTTCCTTTCCCTTTTTGCCAGCTCCCTTTCCGCGCGTGCGGCTTCTTTATCTCTTTCTCCAAATTCCCTTGCCTTCAGGGATTCTTTTCTTTCCTTTTTGGCAAGCTCCCTTTCTTCGCGTGCTGCGTCTTTATCCTTTCCACCGAATTCCCTTGCCTTCAAGGATTCTTTTCTTTCCTTTTTGGCAAGCTCCCTTTCTTCGCGTGCAGGGTCTTTATCCCTTTCACCAAATTCCCTTTCCTTCAAGGATTCTTTTCTTTCCTTTTTTGCTAGGGCTCTCGCTTCTTCTCTATCTTTTCTAGAGCGCTCACTTTGCTCCATTCTTTCTTTGTCGTCTTGCTCTGATTCTTGTGCCGGGAGTGAGGCGCTCAAAAAGACAAAGGCGGCAAAAAGGAAGAGGGATTTTAGGCTGTTCATGGCAATCGCTTTGGTTTACAAGGATTACCTGCAAATCATCAATTGGTTACAAAACTCGAATGGTTATTTCAGCAGCTCTGCATCGGAAGTGATAGGGATGCTGAGCACTTTGGAAATCAAACAATTTTGCTCCGCCGCCTTTGTGACTTCTGCAAATTTCTCTGCCGTGATGTTAGGCACCTTGCCTTTGACGGATAAATGCACGGCTGTGATGGCCAAGCCCTCAAGCGTGACTGCAGCTGTTGTATCTAAAGAAGTCGCCTGAAAACCTGCTTGACCTAATATGCTACTGATAGCCATCGTGAAGCAGCCTGCATGGGAGGCTGCCAAAAGTTCCTCGGGATTAGTACCCACGCCATTTTCAAAGCGCGTGTTAAAAGAATATTGAGATTTGTTCAACACTGTGCTTTGTGTTGAAAGGCTTCCTTTTCCAGTTTTAAGATCGCCTTCCCAGTGCGCGGTGGCTGTGCGTTTCATAATGATGTTTTTTTAAGTTAGACAATGTGAACCGTGCTGTCGGCACAAAGGTTCAGGTGTTTAAGGTAATTAAAAACATTTCTTCGAACCAGTACTCTTTTTTAGACCAACCACACACGTTTGCGCCTTGTCACGTTTTTAATTGCAACTACTTCCAGTCAGATTGTCTTCGTAGAATATTCGCTACCTGCCTTCGTGGCATAGAACTAATTGCGGTACAACTATTGTTTTATGAAGAGAACTCGTACTTAAAGCGAACGATCATGAAAGCGAAAAGATTTGTGACAGAAGAACTGCTGACATCAATAGATGTGCTCAATACATTGCACGGAGGGGTCAGTGAGCATCAATTGAAGTTGAAAAAATTTCCCGATCACCGCGAAGTTTGGGTCAAGGTCCCTGGCGTGAACGAGAACGACTTGAAGGCAGAAATCCATGACAACATATTAAGGGTGAGGTATAGTTTTGTTATTCAATCGGATAGGTTGCAAGTGGAGGTGCCAAAGGTGGTTTATGACAAGCCAATCCCCAGCAATGTGGATGTGGAGGCGATCACGGCTTCGTTTGAAGATGACTATTTGGTGGTGAAGTTGCCGTTTGCTTCGATGGTGTAACAACGTGGAGAAAACGGGCTCGCAAATTATCTGGATGCACTTGTAGCTACTCGCGCTCCAGCTTCAATTCGGTTTTTTTGAGATCAGGATCAACCCAGTAGATTTTGTAGGCTGAGATGCTGTCGGCCTTGATGTTGGTGATGTTTACTTTGAATTCATTCTTTACATCCCTATACATGGCTTCGTAGCCTCTCAGTAAAATGACGCGGTCACCTTCGTCAAACATGGGGAATATTTCGTAAATAAAGAACGAGGGGTATTCTTTCGAGTTTTGGGTTCTGACGAGGATATTATCTCCCTGCAAAATCAACCGAGGAGGACCGGCCATCTCATTGTACCTGACTTCCTTGTGCCCTAAACTGCAACTTGCTGCAATAAAGGCGAGGAGAAAACTTAATCTTTTCATACCGCTATAGTCAATTGGGTTGGCAAGATAATCTTTTGCCTCCTATTTCAGCTTTGACCAAACAAAATTGTTGACCTGCGGTTAGGATGCTTTTTTCAGAAATTCCAGTTCTTCGTCGTAAAGGTGGTACATCGCTTGGCGGTACGTTTCGATCACCACAGAATCACTGAATTCATTTTCCATTTTCTTGCGGCCTGCTTCTCCCATACTGATCCTGTTCTCGTCAGGCATTTCCAACATGGCCATCATTTTTAAAGCTAGGTCGTTGGCATCCTGCACCTTGCAAAGCATGCCGGTTTTGCCGTCGTCGATCACCTGCCTGCATCCCGGCACATCCGTGGCAATAAGAGGTTTTGACATACAAGCAGCTTCCATTAGCGAACGAGGTGATCCTTCCCGATAGGAGGGCAATACCACGCAGTTCACACGATCGATGTAAGGACGAACGTCGTCCGTTTTTCCCAAGTACTCCACATCACCGGCTTTGATCCATCCGTCGACGACCTCCGCTGGAATACCCCGTTTGTGTTCCGTGTCTTTAGCTCCCAACAATAAGAATCGAGCCCTCACGTTATTGGCCTTTAAAATCCTAATCGCCTCAATGTATTCAGCGATGCCTTTGTCGTAAATCAGGCGCGAGATAACGAGAAACGTAAACACGCCTTTATTTTCGAGAGAAGGAGAGTACAACGACGGGTTGATTCCAGAACCAGGAACCTCGCCGACAATTTTTGGTGACACCAGCTTTTGACTGACGAAAAGCTCTTTGTCTTCCGGGTTTTGAAAAAATACTTTTTTCGGAAAGCGGAACGAAATCTTGTAAAGAAGCTTGGCAATGCTCGACACCATGCCTTTTTTCAAAAACACCGTTCCGAGTCCGCATACATTGTTGATGACAGGAATACCCAGGAGCGATGCGGCAAGTGTGCCGTACACGTTTGGCTTCACGGTAAAATGCAGCACCACATCAGGTTTCACTTTGAAATAGATCAGCCCAAGTTCGAACACGAGTCCGAGGTCTTTGATCGGGTTGGCGCCTCGGCTATCCATCCGAACGGGGTGATGCGTGCACCCTGCCTGGATGAGATAGTGCGTGTACTTGTCGAATGGCGCAATGGTGTGCACTTCATGACCATCGTCGATCAGGGCTTTTACAAAGCTCTTTCTGAAGTTGTAAATATTCCAGGAGGTATTGAGGACGATTGCCACTTTCATAAAGCCTTACTTTTGCCAGTAGTGCTATCAATAATGAAACCATGTTGATTTGAGCCCGGCTAAGCGGCTTTTTTGATGGAATTCAGTCCTAATCAGAAACCGTTTCTCCCATTTAGGGATTTGATGGATCAGTTTTTTACTTTTGTTTCAAACCTATTCTTTGCATGATCATCGACGATTTTAACAACACCATCGACACTTGGATTAATGACTTGGAGCGCTACACCCTGGACGAACTTTGTGCAAGGTCTGATCCCCAGGGATGGTCCCTGGGTCAAGTCTACATGCATCTCATCGAGGAGACGAAGTATTACATGGAACAAATGGAATCGTGCTTGAAATACAATGAGAATGCCTTCGAGCAAATGGATGACCGTGGCAAGGTCATGTTTGCCAACAACTCTTTTCCCGATCGAAGGTTCAAGGGCGATCCATTCATCTCGGAAAAAGTACCTCAACCCGCCAGCAAATCGCAATTGCAGAAAGATATGTTTCAACTCAAGGTCGAGGTAAATGAAATCGGAAACAAAGTGGTGAGCAGTGACACCATCGGCAAGACGCCACACCCTGGTCACGGCTATTTCAGCGCTCGCGAATGGCTGCAATATGCAGAGATGCACATGCGTCATCATTTAAAACAGAAGAGCCGACTAGAGGGATTGCTCGCCGGAGCCTAGCAGCCGATAAAAATATTGTTCGCAGGATAATTACCTGGCTATCATTTGCCTGAAAATTGGAATTTTTGGGAAACCCAAAACAGGGACAGACTCTTAAAACCGCCAAACCAAATTATTTATTCCATGGATGTAATCGCCTTGCTTCGGAGATATGCACTCGCCTTTGTGTTAGTTGCTTTCATTGGATATTATTTCTATCAACAGGGGCGGGAGGACGCAGAGTTCAAACAAAAAATTCGGGAGATCGAACAGATCCGAAGATCGTTGGAGGATTCCGTCAAAGTGGTAAAGGAGAGAACAGCCGCCCGAGATGAAAATTTGCGAAAGCTGATCTTGCGTGACCTACAAATCATCGACACGTTAAATCATTCGCTCAAGAAATTGAACTCAGGATCGAGAGAGATCGAGCGGAAAATCATTGAACATAAAACCAAAATAGATGAGCTCTGGAAAAATAGCCTATAGCCACGTGAAATTCAGCCTGTCTGTCATCGTCATTTGTAATTTCTTGGCAACGGTTGGATCTGCCCAAGCCGACAGCACCTTTTCGGTAATGCGTAATGGCGTGGAAGCAAAATTCCCATACACGAAATGGATGAAGCCGGAGCAATTCAACATGCTTAAGAGTTCCTCGTTGCCTTTATACAGTTTCAACCAGGTCCAATACAATCGAATCAAAAGCCTGCTGACGAGTTTTGGACAAATGGAAAATGACTATCGATTACTTCTAAATAATTACCGCGAAAAGGAGATGGTTTTTTCCACCAAAGAAAAGACCTTAGTTGATAAAGCGGCGCTGGAAGAGGAGCGGGCAAAGAATTTCGAAGCCTCTTACAACAAGGTGCTTGCAGTGAACGCGCAATTGAACGAGCAAATAAAAAAGACAGAACAACTGGCCATTCGCGAGCACAAGAAGCGAAACATGAAAACTATTCTGATCGGAGCACTGGCGCTGTCGGCGGGAGTGGTCTGCGGCGTGACCATTCGATAGCCGATCCTTTTTGACGCCCGTTTAAAATCCCTTGAGCCTCACTGGAATTTTGGTTAGCTTTTCGAGGTATTATTATTTCCATGAAAAAACTGCCGCGAAGAGAATTTCTGCAAACCACAGGCCTGCTATTGACAGGCGCAATGCTTGGTTCATCCTTCAGAAGTAAGAAAAAGCCGCTCTTATCATTTTCAACGTTAGGCTGCCCCGAATGGACATTGAAGCAAATTGTTGATTTCGCGGCACAGCATCAATACCAAGGAATTGAAGTTAGGGGGATTCTGAAGCAACTAGACCTCTCACAATGTGCCGAATTCAAAAAAGAAAATATTGCCGCCACTCTTCGAATGCTGTCCGACAAAAAATTGAATTTTGTCAATTTGGGTTCTTCGTCCACGCTCCATTTTGCAGAAGGTAATGAACGAAAGAAGAACCTGGAGGAAGGCAAAAGGTTTATTGATTTGGCACACGAATTACATTGCCCGCACATTCGGGTTTTCCCAAACAATTTTCCGAAGGATCAGGAGAAGAGCGCCACTATGGATTTGATCGCGAAGGGATTGCTTGAGCTTGGAAATCATGCCAACGGTAGCAATGTAGATGTGCTGATGGAAACGCACGGCGATCTTCTCTTCATTGATGATCTGGAAAAAGTGATGAAAGCGGCGGCGCATAAAAAAGTGGGGCTGATTTGGGACGTCACAAACATGTGGACAAAAACGAAAGAGGCACCAAAAGAAGCCTACGCACGACTGAAAAGCTACATACGGCACACCCACATCAAAGATGCCAAAGTGATTGGTGATAAAGTTCAATATGTGCTTTTGGGCCAGGGTGAGGTTCCCATTTTTGATGCGATCGATGCCCTTTCTGACGGCGGATACAAGGGGTATTATTCCTTTGAATGGGAAAAATTGTGGCACCCGGAAATTGAGGCGCCCGAAATTGCTATTGCAGACTATCCGAAGGTGATGAATAAATGGTTTGAAGCTGAGTAAGGACAAAGATATGATACGAATTGTTTTGCTCCTTTCTTTTTTGTGTTGCTCCATCGCAGTGTTTTCTCAAGCCCTTGAAAAAAATAATTACACCAAAGTAGAAATTCGCAAGGGAGATACTCGTGTAGTGAACATTGATTCTGTTCGTATCGATACATTGGTCATGTTGAATAAATCTACATTGAGATTTGATCAAGGCACCACCATTATTGTAGAGAACGCTTTTATTGGCGAAGATTGTGTGCATGGTGCTTACGGCGTCAAAGGCCGAACCGGTGTTGAAGGCCGCCTTGACTTCTTAAAACTTGACGAATGACGCTCGACTCACTCAACGTCGCCATAAAATCGAAAAAGAAAAACAGTTTCGATGCCATCGTTATCGGCTCAGGCATCAGCGGCGGCTGGGCGGCAAAAGAACTCTGCGAGAAAGGACTGAAGGTTTTAATGTTGGAGCGCGGCTCGAATGTGGAGCACCCCAATTATCCCACGTCTACCAAGGACATCTGGGACTTCAAATACAAATTCAACCTGACGCAAGAAGACAAGGAGAATCATGCCGTCCAGAGTCGCCATTGGTCATTCCGCGAAGACAACAAGCATTTCTATATCAACGACCAAAAAAATCCCTACGACGAAACCAAGCGCTTCGACTGGATACGGGGCGACATTGTGGGAGGAAGAAGTTTGTTGTGGTCACGGGCATGTTATCGCTGGAGTGATCTGGATTTTGAAGCCAATGCAAAAGAAGGTGTCGCTGTTGACTGGCCGATTAGATACAAAGACATCGCGCCGTGGTATGATTACGTTGAATCCTTTATTGGTGTGAGCGGATCACGCGACGGCATTCCACAACTACCCGATGGAAAATTCCTTCCGCCTTTTGAAATGAACTGTGTGGAAAAAGATTTCAAAGAGAAAATCGAGAAACGTTTTTCCGGTCGCCGAGTTATCATGGGCAGAACCGCCAACTTGACACAACCTGTCAAAGGTCGAGGCCAATGTCAGGCACGCGATCTCTGTCATCGTGGCTGTCCGTACGGTGCCTATTTCAGTACCAATGCAAGCACACTGCCTGCCGCCTTTGCCACTGACAACCTTTCACTGCGCCCGCAATCGCTTGTCAACAAAGTGTTGTACGATGAGCAGAAGCAGAGAGCAACCGGAGTAGAAGTGATTGACACGGAGACGGGTGAGACACTTGAGTTTTACGCTCGCTTGGTATTCATCAACGCTGCGACCGTAGGCACCGCTGCGATTTTACTCAATTCCACTTCCTCTCGATTTCCCAACGGCTTGGGCAATGACAGCGACGAGGTTGGCCGCAATTTGATGGATCACCACAAAGGTGTTTCTGCGACGGCGAGCGTGGAAGGCTACGAGGAGTCGTATTATTATGGGCGCCGACCAACAGGCATCTACATTCCGCGGTTTCGAAACCTAAATAAAAAAGAGGCCCCGTTTCTTCGCGGGTATCATTTTGGTGGTGGCGCATATCGGAAGAAAAATAACGATAGCGAAGAAATCGGCGACTCACTGAAGCGAGCCATGGCAACACCTGGTGCGTGGCAAATGGGACTATATGCTTTTGGCGAATGCCTGCCTTACGCGGATAATCGAATTACATTGAATCACAAGAAGAAGGACCAGTGGGGTCGATCAACGATCACCGTCGATTGTGAATTCAAAGAAAACGAACGCACCATGAACAAAGACATTGCAAACACGACAGCAGAATTTTTGGACGCCGCTGGATACATGGACGTGCATGTTCGTAATTCAATTTCGTTCCCAGGCAATGCCAACCATGAGATGGGTATTGCTCGGATGGGGAAGGACCCCAAGACTTCCGTACTCAATGCGTTTAATCAAATGCATGCCGTGAAAAATGTTTTCGTCACCGATGGATCCTGCATGACTTCCAGCTCGTGCGTTAATCCTTCCCTCACTTACATGGCTTTGACGGCCAGAGCTTGTGACCACGCGGTAAAAGAAATGAACAAATTGAATTTGTGATAGGCAGTTAACCGCACAGGTGGATCAGGTTGAGCGAAAGCTCAATTTTCATTAGCTTGTTATTCCTTTAAACTTCGTCCCATGAAAAAGCCAGTTGTGTCGGTTGCGTTGGTTTTTTGTTCTTCCATTGTCTTCGGCCAAAACTTTGACGGACTCGGCGTCGGTCTCGACAATTTATTTCGCCTCTCGAAAGCAAAGACACGATCGATCAGTGCAGAAAACCCAACCGGCGAAAAAGGAAAAGGAGGGATGGCGAAGGAAGGTGTTGCATCAGGCCCATCCAAAGACTTAGGGCAAGGATGGAAAGTAAATCCCTATGTGGTAATTGAGCCCGGTAAAACACAGACCCTTGCTGAGATCACAGGGCCGGGTGCTGTGCAACACATTTGGTTAACGCCGACCGGTATTTGGCGCTTTTCAATCCTAAGAATGTATTGGGATGACGAACTGCAGCCGTCAGTGGAAGTTCCTCTGGGCGATTTTTTTGGGATGGGGTGGGGCGAATACGCACCTCTCAATTCGCTCGCGGTTTGTGTTAACCCCGGTAGTGCGTTCAACAGCTATTGGGTGATGCCGTTTCGAAAGAAATGCAAAATCACTGTCGAAAATATCAACACCGAAAAAGTAACTATCTTTTACCAGGTTGATTATACCCTCACCGAAGTGCCGGAAGACGCCGCTTACTTTCATGCGCAGTTCAGAAGGACAAATCCAGTGAAATACAAAGACGTCTATACAATCGTCGATAACATTTCGGGACGCGGGCATTATGTAGGAACTTATTTGGCTTGGGGAGTGCACAACAATGGCTGGTGGGGTGAGGGTGAAATCAAGTTCTACATGGATGGCGACAAAGAGTTTCCGACCATCAACGGCACGGGCACGGAAGACTATTTCTGCGGTTCCTACGACTTTGACACACGAAAAAAAATAAGCGAAGGTGTGACGGTCACGAATTATACAGAATTCTCAACGCCGTATGCAGGTCTTCATCAAGTCATTCGTGGTGACGGGCATTATAAAGTAATGCAACGATTCGGATTGTATCGATGGCATATTCCTGACCCCATTCGTTTTGAGCAAGATTTGAAAGTGACGATTCAAGATTTGGGATGGCGATACGATGGGCGGTACCTTGCGCAGCAGTCGGATATTTCATCTGTGGCGTTTTGGTATCAGACGGAGCCACATCACTCATTTCCAAAACTTCCGTCACGGGATGAACTTGAAGTGAACTAACCCATTAAAATAATAATTATGAAAACAGCTTTGATCACAGGAGGAAACAAAGGCATTGGTTACGCTATTGCGGAGATGCTTCTGCAAAAAGGTTGGAACGTTGCAATCACTGGTCGCAAGCCCAAAGATGTGGACGCCGCAGTAACCAAACTGAATTCGATTAGAAAAGGTGCCGCCATTGGATTTGTAACCGATGTTCGGAATTTTGATCAGCAAAAAGAAGCCGTCGAAAAATTGCTGCGCACCTACGGTCAATTGGATGCCCTCATCGCCAACGCAGGCGTTGGATTTTTCGGTTCAATCGACACCATCGAATTGCAGACCTGGCATGACACTATCGACACCAACCTGACAGGCGTTTTCTATAGCATAAAAGCATGTTATGAAGCACTCAAAAAAACCAAAGGGTACATTATCACGATGGGTAGCTTGGCGGGCGCCAATTTTTTTGCTGGAGGGAGTTCCTATAACGCGAGCAAGTTCGGACTCCTTGGCCTTACTCAAGCGGTCATGCTGGATGCCCGCGCGCATGAAATCAAAGTAAGCACGATCATGCCGGGTTCTGTCGCCACGAATTTCAACGATCATACACCGAACGCGCAAGATGCATGGAAAATTCAGCCGGAGGATATTGGTAAACTCGTTCTTGACTTACTTTCCATGAACCCAAGGACGTTGCCGAGTAAGATTGAGGTGCGGCCGTCCCTTCCACAGGGAAGGTGAGTTACTTGGGAAGGCCGATGATGAACTTCGAACCTTGACCAAGGACGCTTTCTACCTTTACAGTTCCATTAAGGCGCGACAACGTCTCCTTCAGGATATAAAGCCCCAGGCCTGAGCCTTGCGCTCTTTCGTTGGCTCGAAAAAACATGTCGAATATTTTCTCTTTGTATTCACTCGATATGCCAATGCCATTGTCCTCAACGACAAACTCATACCAGTCCGGTGCCTCTGACGCTATCACCTTAATGTAGGAATCGGTGTCGGCCTTCCGGAATTTGACCGCGTTCGAGAGAAGGTTATTGAAGACGATTCGCAGCCGCGTTTCGTCCGACCTAATCTCGGATCTTAATTCGTTAGTACTTTGAAATTTGATTTTGGCAGCATCGGGCGTGAATAAAAGATCTGCCCACACCGACTGGATCATGGCATCGAAATCGATCAGCTCTTTTTTTACTTCTAACCTTGTGTTTCTCGAATAGGAGATGATGTCTTTGATGAAAGACTCCAATTTTAGAATACTCCTCTTCATCAAGTCGAGGTAGTTCTCCATTGCGTCGATGGATTTTTCCATTTTGGCTACATTAATCAAACCCAAAATAGATTTGAGCGGGGCACTTAGATCGTGTGAGGCCGAGTAGACAAAACGGTCGAGCTCAGCATTACGAAGTTCGAGCTCTTCATTTATAAGTTTTAGTTCGCTGGTTCGTTCGGCGATGAGCAGCTGAAGTTCTTTATTTCTGATTTTGTTCCTTGCGTTGGCCCAAACGACGGTGATTACCACCAACGATGAAGCAGCCACAAAAGAGGCGAAGATGAACCAACTTTGTTGCCAGAATGGCTTGGCGATTTTAAACGTCAAGTTGGCCGTCGCGCTCCAAGAATAGGACCCATTTTTTTTCGACCGCACGTTCAGTGAGTAACTCCCTGCTCGAAGCGAGGAGAAGGTGATTTCAGTTCCGTTGGCATTTCTCCAGATTGTGTCTGGCGACAGTTGATATTGGAGGGCTACCTCTTTCTCGGGAAAAGTGATGGAGGAAACTTGGATGGAAATAAATGATCCGTATTCAATTTCCTGCCGTGGATTTAGTTGAACATGCTTTCCGTTCACATGGGTGTCGGTAAATCTGGGGGTGGGCGTTTTTTGAAGATCCGTCAGTGACCTTGTGGTAAAACACAAGCCCTTAGACGTGCCTATCCAAACGCTTCCCGTACGGCTGATAAAAAGCCCTCGGGGCGTCACCGTGTTTGACAGTAGCCCTGAGCTTTCGTTGAATAGATCATACGTGCCACGGGAAGTGTTGTAGAGGAGCATTCCGTACGCGTTGGAAAGCAATAGCTCATGAGGTGAATATACCGTAATCGATTTGACAGGGAGCGCAGAGAACGTGGCACCCAAGTCGACTCGCTCTATCTTGTGGTCGTCCATTTTCAAAAGACCTTCCGACGATGCCAACCAAATCGTGTTATCATAAATCGCCATGTCTGTGACACCGAAATCAGCGTGAGTGACAAAGGTTACGGGCTTGCTGATGTTCTGGAATTCAGTGGCATCATAGGGCTTGTGAAAAAGATAACTGTTTTTTCCCGTGGAGGCCACGAAGACACCGCCATTGCCTTCGTATACCATGTTAATGGTCCCCTCACTCCCCAATGGAATTTTTACGCGAGTGAGTTGCCGGTCTGCATCAAGCATGTATACGTCGGGGTTGCCTGATTGAGCAAGCCAGACATTTCCACGAACGTCCTTGATCATGTCGGAAATAAACCGGGCATCTCTACTAAAATCAAATTGCTTGACGAGTTTTTTGCTTTTGTATAGGGATACCTTGAACGCATTGGCTACCCACATTTCATCGTTTGAAAAAAGGATCGATTGAAAATAGCCGCTAGGGATCACCTGTTCAATCCGGTTCTTTTTGGTGGCGGCATTATATGAAAAAAGAGTAGTGCTTGTCGCATAGTAAATTTCTCCGGTGACCGGGTCTTCGGCGATCGATTCGATAAAATTGTTGATGTGTTCTGATGCTTCCTGAATTGACTTTTCTTTGATCAAAATTAGGCCGTCGTTGCCTGATAGCCACAAGTCACCTTCTTTGCTGACATAACCATGGTTGACATTCGTTATTCTGTTGCTGATCGTGCTAAAAACATTCTTATCAAAATCAGCAATGTAGTGTTGGAGGTCGCGCGTTGCGATGAAATATTGTGTGCCACGAACATGGGCTACATAGGAAACGTTATTGATTTTGAATTTCAATTTCGGTGCACTGAAACCTCCGCTCTCCAAGAGATCCGATTCGTAAAGGCCACTGGAGCTGCCAATGATCAGTTTGCCGTTGAACGTAGAAACAAATTCGATCTCATTCGGCAATTTTTCCGATTGAAGCGAAAAACTGTCTTTCAGGGGATCAAAAAGAAATACATTGCCTTGGAAAGAGGAAATGAAAAGCTGTTGGGCCTTATCTTCAAAATAAGCGAAAGATCGGAGAAATTGAGGCGACCTATTCGCGAGGTCAAAGGAGTAGCGCGTAAAATTTTCCTTTTTCATTTTGACCACCGATTGTGATTCGCTCACCCAAATATTTCCATGGAGGTCCTCGTAGACGAACTTGGGGTAAGTCAAGGAGTTGGCAGTAGGGTTGCGCGACACCGGGAGGACGCTTTCGAAGACCACCGTGTCACCAAGGTTTTTTATTTCGAGAAAATCAAGATCTCCGTAGGCCAGCAGTCGGCCGCTGCGCGTGGCAAGAAACCCCTTTGCATAGTTGTTGTGCATGGCTTCACGAAAAGTCGTGAATTTGATTCCATCATATTTGACGAGCCCGTCGTCGGTGGCCATCCAGAAGTAGCCCAGAGAATCCTGAGCGCAGGCCTTGACGATATCGCTCGGCAGGCCGTTTTCAACTCGATACTGCTTAAAGAAATAATCTTGCGCAACGGCTTTGAGCGGGAGGAGGCTAATCAGTAAGAGGGGGAGAATTTTTGTCACGCAGCCAATTCACATAAACCAACTTAAGGTAAGTATTTCTTTCCAATCCGCAGAAGGACCTTACTCGATGTTGATCCGATAGACGTCTGTCTTATTGCGAGCAATACCTTTGACCAAGAAACCCCCTGGCTGTGGGATGTCCTCCACCAAGTCAAACAAGGTGCAAGTCTTCGGCAGCGCTGAGAAAATCAGTAAAAAGGAATATACCCCCGTGTCTGGTATCAACGTCCATTGAGGCGCGTAGGAAATATTTTCGGCATGAATCAGCTGGGATTGCCCGGACGAATGGCAGTCTTTCAACACCGTTGTTTTCCATATGCGAATGAGCATTCCTGGTGTAGGAATGGGAAAATGACAGTGCACATACACATAGGAGTCCTCCAGCACGTCAGGATCAATCGACGCAAGCGTATCAACTCCAATAAGAACCTTCTTCTCTGGAGCGAGCGTATGACTTGCTTTGAGCGACGTTGCCATGTAGGGGCAAAGTTACTTGCCCCAAGAACAACGTCAAAAAAAACGACTACTTTACTCGTCTCTCAACGCGTTGACTGGATTGGCGATCGCCGCTCTTACCACGTGATACCCCACGGTCAGTAAGGTAATGACGAATGCCAGCCCTGCAGAGAATAGGAAGGTGGTCCATTCGTGATCAAGCTCGATTCGGTAGGTAAACTTTTGCAGCCAACGATCGGTGAAGTACCAGACTGCGGGCACAGCGATCATGGTCCCGACCGCAACAAGCACAAAAAACTCTTTCGCCACCAAGACGACCAAACTCTTGACGCTTGCGCCGATCACTTTGCGCACGCCGATTTCCTTCGTGCGTTGCTCAGTAGTATAGGCCGCTAGGCCAAGGAGCCCAAGACACGCGATGACCACGGTTAATCCTGAAAACGCTGTGAATATTTGGCTTCGTTTTTCATCCGCCTTGTATTGTGAATTGAGGTCCTCATCAAGGAACACATACTCGAAGGGGCTCGTTGGAAAATTTTCTTTCCATTGTTTTTCAATAGCAGCAACAGAAGAGTGTAAATCGCCGGGAGCTAATCGAATGAAAACATAGTTCATGCCCTTTCCAACAAAGATGATGAGCGGTTCGATGGCATCGTACAATGAATTTTGATTGTAGTCTTTGATCACGCCGATTACTTTTCGATCAAATTGAGGGTTTGGCCCACCGCCAATCGTAAATCGTTTGCCGATCGGATCTTTCCATCCCATGCGGCTTACCATGCTTTCATTGACCAAGACCGAATAACTGGTGTCGCCGGGGTTGCCTTTTGAAAAACCACGCCCTTTGATGACCTTCATTCCAAGTGCATCGATAAAATCAAAATCCGCGCCATAAAGGTCTACTCCACGATCGACCATTTTCCCTTCCGCATCTTCCACTTTGAACAACGCTTTACCGATTCCCTCACCCGGCGAAGACTGCGCCTGCCCAACACTCATCACTTGAGGTATTTTTTTTACCTGCTCTGCAAAAGCATCTGTCTTTTTTCTGTTTTCGCGATTGTTAAAAGCTACTCTAAGTACGTTCTCTTTGCTAAAGCCCAAGTCCTTTTCTCGAAGAAACTGCAATTGATCGAACACAATAAGGGTGCTGATCAGCATAAAGATGCTAAGGCCGAATTGAGTTACCACCAGTGCCTTTCGAAAAGTAGAGTTTCCGCCGCGTGCGGCCAGTTTCCCTTTCAACACGGTGACGGGACTAAATCCAGACAAGTAAAACGCAGGATAGCTGCCACCCACAATACCCGTCAGTAAAATGATTCCTACTAAACTTAGGGCCACTGGTTTTTGAAGGACATAAGAAAAAGGGAGCTGTTTGTTTGCCAACGCATTGAACTGTGGCAAGAGGGCATAGATCAGAAAAATGCTAATGGCAAGGGACACGAATGCGACAATGGTTGACTCAGTAAGAAACTGCAACATGATTTGATGTCGTTGCGAGCCCATCACTTTGCGCAACCCCACTTCTTTCGCGCGGTTGGTGGAGCGCGCCGTTGCAAGGTTCATGTAGTTGATGCACGCAATAATGAGCATAAAGGCAGCCACCGCGGTAAAGATGTAGATGTATGAAATATCGCCCCCTGCCTCGGCTTCATCTTGAATTTTGGAATGCAGGTGAATAGAAGTAATTGGCTGCAGCTCATATTTTACTTTCACACCAATCTCTTCAAACACCGGGTTTACTTTTTCCTTGACGATCTTGTCTAAGCTTGCTTGCATTTTGCTGAGATCGTACCCTTCGGGTAATAAGATGTAAGTCGTGGTGCCAAAGCCGCCCCAGCCTCCTTGCTGTTGTCGGCGTGTACTTTCGGAAACCAGGGCTTTAAATCGAAAATGAGAATTCGGAGGAACATCTTTAATTATGCCCGTGATTTTAAAAATTTCTTCCTGTTGATTGACCAGCGATTGATTTAACGCGCTTCGTGGGTCTGCAAAATATTTCTGAGCGATGCTTTCCGTGAGGACCATCGAAAATGGTTGATCGAGTGCGGTGGACGGGTCGCCCGCGAGGAAATCATAAGAGAACATATCGAACACCGTCGAGTCGGTAAGAAAGAAATCATCTTCGTAAAACTGTTTGTCGCCATTTTTATAAAGATTGCGCGCCATGTTGTCAAAACGCACTGCATTTTTTACTTCGGGGTAATTGTCGCGAAGCTCTACCGCCATTGGTTTTTGAACCACGGCCCAAGTAAACGCATTGTCGGGCTCTTTGATATGTGAAACGATTCTGTAAATATTGTTGGCATTAGCGTGGTACTTATCGTAGCTCAACTCATCTAATATGTACATCAGCAAAAAGAGGCTGCAAGTGATGCCAATCGTCAACCCGGTAATATTGATAGCTGAATAGCCCTTGTCTTTTAGCAAATTCCGAAGGGCGATTTTGATAAGGTTCTGTAGCATGGCCAAATGGGGTTTATGTGCGATACGAAAAATCGATGAAGATGGTTTAAGAATGAGATGTTCGATCTCAAACAAAAGTTTTAACGGAAGATTAAATGGGCCGTTTAAAGCTTCCCCGCTTGTTTGTTATCAGGGAGATTTTATCTTTGGTACATCACTATTACTCCCATACATTCCATGAAAAAAATAACCACGTTTGCCTTTTCCATTGCCGTTTTGTTGGGCTGTGCTCCAAAATCTTCTGAAAAATCAGACGACATCAAGCCGCCCGTGGCCGAGAAAGCAGCCCACGAGCTTCGCAACAAGCGCAATGACAATTATTATTGGATGAAGCTGAGTGATCAGCAAAAAAATGCCGCTGTAAAAGATGAGCAGACACAAAAGGTGCTCAACTACTTGACCGCTGAGAATGACTACCTGAAAGCGAAAATGAAACACACCGAAGCGCTACAGGAGAAAATATACAACGAAATCATTGGACGCATCAAACAGACGGATGAATCGGTGCCGTACAAGTCCAATGGCTACTGGTATTACAACCGATTTGAAGAGGGTAAGGAATATCCAGTTTATTGTCGGAAAAAGGGGACCATGGATGCAAAAGAAGAAATTTTGCTTAATGTGAACGACATGGCCAAGGGTCATGACTACTATTCCATTGCTGGTCTGGCAGTGAGCGAAGACAATAATTTGCTCGCCTATGCGGAGGATAGTGTTAGCCGACGACGTTATACCGTGTATGTAAAAGACCTGAATACGGGTAAAAACGTAGGAATACCCATCGCGAATACGACAGGCGATGTCACCTGGGCGAATGATAACAAAACCTTTTTCTATACGAGAAAAGATTCAGTGACTCTTCGTACACGATGGATTGTGAAACACAAGCTGGGGACAGATCCCGCAAAAGATCAGCGCGTATTTGAAGAAAAAGATGAGACATTTTACACAGGCATAGAGAAAACAAAATCAAAAAAGTATCTGATTATCTGGTCGGGAAGTACATTGACCAATGATTATCAAATCCTGAATGCCAATACTCCGGATGGGAAGTGGCAAAATTTCAACCCACGAGAAAGAGGACTTGAATATTCCATTGATCACTATCAAGATAAGTTTTATGTCGTCACCAACTGGGATGCCCAAAACTTCCGGTTGATGGAGACGCCGGAAGGGAAAACGGCGAAGGCCAACTGGAAAGAAAAAATAGCCCACCGCAAAGACACCTTGCTGCAGGGCATTGAAATATTCAAGAATTATTTGGTCTTGAATGAACGTGCCAAGGCAAACCGCCTGATACGAGTAATTGATCAAACGACCAGTAAAAAGCATTACCTCGATTTTGGAGAACCAGCGTATACCGTATATCCGTCAGTCAATCTCGATTTCGACACCGATTTGATTCGCTACGGATACACCTCGCTCACTACACCAACTTCTACTTTCGATTACAACATGAAATCGGGCGAGAGGAAACTGCTGAAACAGCAAGAAGTGGTGGGCGGTTATAATCCTAATGACTACCAGACCGAGCGCCTCTGGGCTACCGCTGACGATGGCACGGAAGTCCCGATGTCTATTGTGTATAAAAAGGGAATTCAGAAAAATGGAAATAATCCAACGTTGATTTATGGCTACGGTTCTTATGGAGCGAGTATGGATCCCACTTTTTCGATTACGCGCCTAAGTCTACTCAACCGTGGTTTTGTCTATGCGATCGCGCATATCCGAGGAGGGCAGGAGATGGGCCGTCAATGGTACGACGATGGAAAAATGTTCAAGAAAAAAAACACATTCACTGATTTTATCGACTGTGCTGAGTTTCTGATTTCGGAGAAATATACCAACGCAGACAAGTTGTTTGCGTCGGGTGGAAGTGCGGGGGGGCTACTGATGGGAGCTGTGGTAAATATGAAACCAGAGTTATTTAAAGGCGTAGTTGCAAAGGTTCCTTTTGTGGACGTGGTTACTACGATGGATGACGAAAGCATACCTTTAACGACGGGTGAATTTGATGAATGGGGCAATCCGAAAAACCCCGAGTCGTACATGTACATGCTCGACTATTCTCCATACGATCAAGTGAAACCGCAAAACTACCCGAACATGTTGGTGACCACTGGTTTGCACGATAGCCAGGTACAATATTGGGAACCTGCGAAATGGGTGGCTAAGCTCCGCGAAATGAAAACAGACAACAACACCCTGTTACTGCGAACTAACATGGAGACGGGCCACGGCGGCACGACCGGTCGCTTTAAGATTTACAAAGAGATTGCACAAGAGTGGGCATTCATAGTGGATTTAGCGGAAATAAAGGAATAAGTTTTGAACCTTCTGTAGGCGAGACATGTTTTCGCTTCATTAAAACCTAAACTCATTCTTTCATGACAACACTTGAGATTTGCCTCCTTCAATGGAACACGTTTAACACGCGCATGCAGAAATTATTTGATACTATTTCTGATGAAAATTTCTATCGCGCTATCACGCCCAATGGCAATTCACCCTCCTGGATATTGGGACATTTGACGGATACCGATGATGCGCTACTTGAGTTGTTCGCGATCGGGTCGCGAAAATTTCCCGAGTTGAAAACAATCTACAACCACGAAAAAGGAAAAAATCAAGAAGGCCATCTATCAAAATCAGATTTGCAGGCGAAATGGAGAGCCATCAACAATGACATTGAGGCTGCGTTCAAATCGTGGAGTGAAAAAGAGTGGCTGAGCAGGCACACCGCCGTAAGCGAAGAAGATTTTAAAAAAGAACCACATCGGAATAAGCTGAATGTGATGCTGTCACGAGTGTCGCACAGGGCATCGCACCTCGGCCAGATTGCAATGTTGCCGAAATAGGAAACGCAATGAAGATTGGTCGTAGTTAAATCTCGTTGACTTCCACTGACTCTGGTGATGCCGCCTTTTGGCGGCATCACCGTTTTAATGCGCGGCTAAATCATTCCGTGAAAAGCAATCGTTCCAAACGCGAGCGCGCGATGATGAGTAAATCAGCTAATGTCGAAAGGAGCCGGGTTGCCCGGGATGCTAATCGTCGCAATTTTCATTCTACTAGTCAGTTGGCGAGTTGCGATTTACGCCAGCTCTTTCTTGAACAAAGCAATCGCTCTGCTCCAGGCAAGTTTAGCCGCCGCCTCATTGTATCGTGCGGGAGCAGTGTCATTGTTGAAGGCATGCTGTGCGCCCTCGTAGACAAAGATCTCATATTTGGTTCCCGCTTTTTTCAGTGCGTCTTCAAAGGCAGGAATCCCAGCATTTACGCGCTCGTCCAATCCTCCATAGTGGCACTGCATTACGGCTTTTATTTTTGGAACATCAGCTGCGTCCGGTTGCCTTCCGTAAAATGGAACGGCAGCCTTTAGGTTGGGTACATTGACTGCCATTTGATTGGTAAGTGCACCTCCCCAGCAAAATCCAATGCACCCAAATTTTCCAGTGCTATCTTTCCTTGTGGCCAGATAGTCGAACCCCTTGGCAAAATTCTGTAAGTTGGCCGCAGCGTCAAGTTTACTGAACAGGTCTCTTGCCTTATCCGCGTCGGTCGGCGTGCCACCTTGGGGACCCAGGGCGTCTGGCGCAAACGCCAAAAACCCTTCCAGTGCCATTCGTCTCGTTACGTCTTCGATGTGTGGATTTAAGCCACGGTTCTCATGGATCACCATCACGGTAGGATATTTTTTTTCCTCTTTAGGTCGCGCCACATAAGCCTTCATTTCGGTTTGCCCTTGATAGGTTACACGTTCGGTGAATAGTCGTGGGTCGGCGTCTTGAATGGTTTGCGCATTTGCGTAATTGACTTCTATCATTGGCAATATGGCTATAGCAGCTGCAGTGCTGCCAGTAAGAACAGCCAGTCTTTTAAGAAATTCTTCTCGAGTAAGCGGTTGGTGTGTGTACTCGTCGTATAAATTGACAATGCGTTGATCCATAAGTAAGAATTTAGGTGAACATTAAATTTAGAATACTGCCGCAGACTAAGGTTGATGATTATGACCATCGGTCATTTTTGATGAAGTGCGATGTGTATTTATTTGTAACTTCTCGATCTAATCCCAATCAACATGAAAAAACTGCTCGCTGTCGCATTTCTGATGATCATCGTTTCATCAAATGCCCAGACCAAGTGGACGCCCGATGTAATGATTAAGATCAAACGTGTGGGAGCCACCAACATTTCCCCCGATGGAAATTGGGTTGCCTACACCATATCCACACCACAGATGGAGGGGGATAAATCAGAATTTCTCACACACGTATGGGTAGCTTCGGCCGATGGCAAAATGAACATGCAGTTTACACAGGGCGACAAGAGCTGCACTAACCCAAGGTTTTCTCCCAACGGAAAACAGATTGCTTTTTTATCGGCACGAGGAAAAGATGAGAAGAATCAAGTATACGTCATGCCTGTCGGCGGTGGTGAAGCTGAAGTGATTACGTCTTCAAAAACAGGAGTGGAACAATTTGCTTGGGCTCCCAATGGCAAGCGCATTGCATTTATACAGCGCGATGCGGATACCGACCAGGAAGAGAAAATGAAAAAGGAAAAGAGAGATTGGGTCATCCAAGACACGTGGAAATATTCGCATTTGTATGCGATCGATTTGGAAAGGAATGCAAAAGGCGTGCGCCAGGTAAAGCGTTTGACAAAAGGAAATTTCCAAGTCACGGATTTGAATTGGTCGCCCGATGCGTCAACCATTGTTTTCGCGCATCAAGCCACTCCTTCTGCCGACGTCTGGCCCTCGTTGGATATTTCCACCGTGCCCAGCGATAGCGGAGCCGTGAAATCGCTTGTATCAACAAGTGGAATGGATGCTAACCCGGTGTATTCTCCCGATGGCCAGTCCATTGCGTTTGTGTCAGACAATGGAGTAGCCAAATGGGCTTTTGCAAATGACATCTACGTTATCCCATCTTCTGGAGGCCAGGCCAAAAAACTGGCGGAGACGACTGATCGTCAACCGAATATTTTGAAATGGTCGCCAGATGGAAAAGAAATTTATTATACAGAAACAGATCACACGGTCGGCCGCGTCTTTGCTCTACCGTTGAGTGGAAAACCAAGGACGATCACGACCGGCGACGGGAATTTTAGTGGAGCCTCAATCAGCGCCGATGCTAAAATGATCTCCTTCATTCACCAAACCACCGAAGTTGCCCCCGAAATTTTTGTGAGCTCGCTGACAGGAGCAATCACGGCGAAAAAATTAACCAACGCAAATCACGACTTTCCCAAGTTGGCGATGGGGAAGACAGAGGTAGTTAAATGGAAATCCAAAGACGGCAAAGAGATTGAAGGCCTGCTTACCTACCCGGTCAACTACAAAGTGGGAAACAAATACCCGTTGATTTTAAATATTCATGGCGGCCCAACCGGGGTTTTCGTTCAAACATTTACGGCTGCGGGAGCTATTTATCCCATCCAAGCATTTGCACAGCAAGGGTATGCCGTGCTTCGACCGAATCCACGTGGCAGCAGCGGGTACGGAAAAGATTTTCGGTTTGCGAACTATAATGATTGGGGCTTTGGTGATTTCGACGACGATCAGTCGGGCGTCGATAAAGTAATTGAGATGGGAGTGGCCCATCCTGACAGCTTGGTAATTTGTGGTTGGAGCTATGGCGGATACATGACGTCATTCACTGTCACGAAGACAAATCGATTTAAGGTTGCGAGTGTAGGCGCAGGTGTAACCAATTTGATGAGCTTCAATGGTACCGCGGATATCCCAAGTTTTATCCCTGATTATTTTGGAGGAGAATTTTGGGACCGTGCGGAGGTCTACACCAAACACTCTGCCATGTTCAATATCAAGAATGTAAAGACGCCGTCGCAAGTGATTCACGGTGAAAGAGACATACGTGTTCCGCCGTCGCAGGGATTTGAATTCTATGCGGCCATGAAAAGGCTTGGCGTACCTACGGAGATGATTACCTACCCGCGCACGCCGCATGGACCCCAGGAGCCAAAGTTCATTCAGGACATAGGAGAACGGATGATCGCGTGGTTCAACAAGAATTTGAGAAAGAAAGACGCGATGGCGAAGAAGTAGCTAGGTTGGTTTTTCAACCTTTGTTTCCTCTTTTTTCTTTTCGGGTTGATGGGCGGGGACTGCTTTCACCTGCTCTCCGATTTTTGTTTTTGCTATTCCGAAGAGGTGATAGGCAATCAATTTTCCCGCATCGCTTAAGTCAGCCTTCTCCACTCTAAAAGTTCCGTGGCGAATTTGATCGCCTTGCCAATGGATGGAATAGGCGATGTCCATGGCGTCACCTTTTTTGGCAAACGACACATTTACCGTGGGCGCACTCTCATCGCCTGAAAAATCGATGCGCGTGTTTTTTAACTGGTCGATTATTTTTTCTTCGACTCCACTCACGGCCTGGGTGTTCAACTGAAAATGCATCTTCAGGTCGGTAAATGGCATGAGCTGCGGATAAATCCTGTACAGGCGCTCAATGCATTCTTTCCTTTTCGCTCCACCGCTGGCTTGTGCAAGGCCTTCGTAAGTGCGTGCCATCAGCAGTGTTTGAAATGGGTCACTGCATTCGGGGTCACTCGTTATCGCCTCAAAGTATTCGGTCGCTTCCTTGTCTTTTCCTTCCGCGAGATAGAGTTTGCCTAAAACGTAGCGATAATATTTTTTCAGGCGAGGTCGCTTGTCGTTTGCCAGTCGATCTTTGTACATCTTGATAAAATATTCATTGCCAAACCCTTCCATCACCGACCACACTTCATCAAACGTGATCAGGTTTTCAGGAGAGAACAGGGAGTAGATCACTTGTTCCCGCTCCGGGTTGTCAGCGACGAGTGACGCAAGAAGCATCTTGTGATGACGTATTTCAATAGTGTATTTTACCCAGCGGTACCAATTCAACGGATTGAACCAGAAATACCATTCGTCATGCTCGAACATGTATTCCCGTTTGAAATTCAATTGATTCAAATACTGAAGGGAGGCGACTGCGAGATTGTACTGCTCTTGTCCCCACGTGGTGCCGATATGTAGTTCTTGAAAACGTGCCGCTTTATTGATGCGCTCTTGACTTTCGGCTGTTAAACCCTCATAATGTTGCGCTCTTGCCAGTCCGATGCAATGCCAGCCATAACCGGGGGTGCTACCTTGGCTTTGCAAAACTTTGTTCAACAAAGTATCAGCCTCTTCGGGATGACCGCGATAGGTGGCCAGTGTTCCCCGCATGTAGAAATATTCCTTTGTCGTTTTCTCTACACTTTGTTCACGTTCTTCCGCTTGCCTGAAATACAATTCCGCCTGCTCCATTTCACCCATGGCCAGCTTGAACTCCGCATAATTGTTCGATGAGTAAGCCCCATTCTGGATCAATTGATCATAATAAAAATTCGCAGAGTCGATGTCCAGCAGATAATCATGGATCATTGCTTTGTAGTGGAAAGTGCTCAGGTATTGTCGATTGAGAAAACGAGGATCATATAAACCATTGTTGTAAGGCATATCCGTGCGGAGTTTTCTTAATGCGGAGTCAAGGCATCGATTGGCGGCAGCTACGTTTTCTTTGACCGAGTTTTTCAAAAATGAAAATTTGCTTGAAGTATAAACGCGGTTGCGATGATAGAGCCACGCCATGGTGTTGTAAGAGTCCATGTTGATTTCCAACTGAAAATCTCGATCACGAACGTGTTTCAGGATTTCCATGGCATGGTCTTGATCTTCCACGTTTTGATAACAGCGATTCAAAAAATAGGCGATCATTCCATAGTCAGACTGATATTTGTAATTCGCCGCATAGGTGGCGTAATTGTTGGTACGGATTTTTAAGATCGGATCGTAATCTTTTTCGATTTTGTCTAAGGCTTTTTGAAGAGGTCCAATCGCTTTTGTGAAGCCAAGCTCATCGTTGGCGCGGAAAAACAAATACCCCCCCTCCAGTAGATACCCGAGATAGTAGGTGCTGTCTCTTCGAATGAAAGACCTCGCTTTCTCATACATTTTCGGATCTAGGAATGAACCAACGGTGGTCCGTTCTTGATCCAATTCCTCGCGGATTTTGTTTTGAGCTTGTATCTCAACAAGTACCGCGAACAATAATATGAATATGAGGAAGCGCATAAAATTATTTCTTGGCCTTGATTCCCATCTTCGATAGTTTGTTCACTTCATGATCCACGATTTGCTGCAGGGCGGTGCGCGATGCTTCACGATTTCTAAAAATCAATCGATGATGTAATACGGGTTGCGCGAGGGCGCGAAGGTCATCTTCGATCACGTAATCACGTTGGTTGACGAGCGCCCACGCTTTCAAGCACTTGATGAACGTAATACCCCCACGGGTAGAGCATCCAAGTGCAATCTCCTGATGTTTGCGTGTTCCCTGCACGATATGCACCACGCCTTTGAGCAGTTCGGGATGGACATACACCTTCTCCGCTTCCTGTTGCAGTTGAATAATGTCATTGTAGGTGAGCACTTGTTTGACTGTATTCTTTCCATCGTTGATGGCCAGATAGTTGGTGTAAATGTCGAGCTCTACATCTTCACTCACATAACCGAACGAAATTTTCATATAAAAACGATCGAGTTGTGCTGCGGGAAGGGGATAAGTTCCTTCCATTTCAATCGGGTTTTGGGTGGCGATTGCGAAGAAAAATTTATCGAGCTGAAAAGTGGACTCACCTGCAGTAATTTGATTTTCGGCCATGCACTCGAGTAATGCGCTCTGCACTTTAGGTGAAGCTCGATTGATTTCATCTGCCAGAAGTACGTGTGTAAAGAGTGGCCCCTTCTTAAAAACAAAATCCTTTTTGGCCTCATCGTAAATATGCGAACCGATCAAATCCATGGGGAGCAAATCGGGAGTAAACTGAATTCGCTTGAATGCAACGCCTCCATTAGCTGAATGAAAATCAATTGTGCCTTCCGAAATGGATTGCGCTAGCGTTTTGGCCAGCACGGTTTTTCCCGCTCCGGGGTTGTCCTCCAATAAAATGTGGCCGCGCGCCAGTAGGGCGGTCACCACGTATTTCACTTCTTGATGCTTACCACGAATGATCGTCTCGATGTTGCTGGTAAGTGTTTTCAATTTATCACTCATAAGGATTGAATTTCAGGTGCTGGTTCAGGTTGTTGAAAATAGCGGAGCGCCCGCAACAAATTAAAGTAATTCAAAGTGGTCTTAAAGAATCCATTTTTTCTTCGGATAGATGGACCTGCATTTCTGGAAAAGCGATCGATGATGTCATGGTCGTCGGCACTCAAGTTTTGTTGAGTGTATTTCAAACGAAGGTACATCCGCATAAACTCTTCAAATGTGGTGGATAAAATGGGGTCTACTTTTTTCTGCGCGTATTCTAATGGTGTTTCTACATCACGTTCGATGCCCGCCATATGGAAACGATATAATGCCGCACGATAAACCTGATCCGCTTTTGCCGCACCTTTGGACGCCGATGCCACTCTGAACAATCGATATAGCAGATAGAGCATAGGAAAGAACAAAAGCAGTATTACTATTCCAGAGGCTACTTTCGCGGTGAACCACGCTACCTCCTGCCATGTCAATGTTTTCTCCTGCGGTTTTGCCGCCTTGCCACCCTTGTTGTCTTTTTTCTTCTCTATTTCTTTTCCACGGATGTGGATTTCGTCCGCGATTATTGGTTTCGGGAATGATCGTACTTGTGCTTCAATGGTGGCGCCTACCATTGGCTGAGGAATTTTTTTCGCCTCGTCTTTATAGGACACAATGATCAATGAATCGCCTGGCTTGATGGCAGCAAACGTAGTATCTCTTTTATTATAAAGTACACGGCACAAGGACGCGTCGATTGGGAGTGTAAAAGTTTGGTTCAGTTCATACGGATTATTGAAATAGATCAAGCTATTGAAAGAAGCATCAAGTTGTTTTCTCTCGGCAACAACGGATTCAGCTTTTGCATTCAGCACCAGCCATGGCTCGGGTGGAGGAAGGGGCGGAGTGCCGTCAGGTTTCGGCGCTCCTTGCTGATCCTCATTGCCAATCGTCATGTCGAAGTCAATCCAGCCATAGCCTGGAAAAAAAACCTGGGTCCATGCATGTGCCTGACTGGCGTAGAACCAATACCACCCTTTGTTTTTGTCGCTTCGATTGATCGTAGCAAATCCAGTGGTGAAACGCGTGGGGACGCCCAATGCACGAAGCATGAACAGCGATGCGCCGGCATAATAAGTGCAGTACCCCGCATGGGTCTTGAACAAAAAATCATAAAGCATCTTAGAGCTAGGAATGTTCGGATCATCGATAGCTCCTGCTTTTAAAGTGTATCGGAAAATGCGTTTGCCGTTTTCGTTGCGCTTCAAAAAGAAATCACGAACGGCAAGCACTTTGTCCACTGGTTTGGCGTCTTTCGAAACGAGGCCATAGGCAAGGTTATAGATTGAATCGTAAATGCCGCCGGTGGGAGTGTCGGTGTAGTAATCAATAAATTTCCTGTCGACAAAACGATAGTCGCGTACTTTCCTTAGCTCATCATGTCGCTGTTCTTGGATTTTTTCCAGCGAGGGACTGGCAGAAATGTTGTATACAAAATAGGCGTTGTTCAGTTCAGACGTGAACGAAAAGATTCGGTACGCCGACAAAAATGTCTTTTGAAAATCTTTTTCTACCGGAATGGTTTGCACAGAGAACACGCTCGATGGCCCGAGTACCGCATGTTTCCATGTGTTTTCTGAAAGGTAAACTTGAGCTTCGGTGATTTTTCGCAATTTGCTGGCCATTGCCTTTCTGAAAATCGTTGTATCGACGTAAGTATAGTACATCGGAATCTTGGCCGGATCTACCTCGATCTCATCCAACGACGGAACATTGATGTCGCGTGTAAAACTTTCCTTCACTCGATCGTAGCGCGTCAAATAATGGAAGACAAAATAAAGAGGAGCAGGTTGACCATCGGGAAAGTAGTTGTCTAGCCGGCTGCAAAACATGAGCTTATCGGATTGACTCATCTTTGAGTTCACACGCATTGTGTCTTTCAATCGATAGCCGTCGTCCGTTTTGTCCATCAGACCATTTCGATCGTCGTAATTGTCGTCCTTGTTTTTGCCACCTCCATCTTTGCCATCTTTTCCTTTTGCTCCTCGTGCAGCAAGTTCTTTTTCAACTGCTTTTAATTCGCCTTTGAACAAACTTTCAGTGGCAACGAACGCCAGCAGTACGAGCAGCACAAATAACACCACTCGAATCACAAATTTTCTTGTCCGCTTGAAATCGATATTGATTCGTTCGGTAAGCAAGGGCGAAAGAAAGAACAGGTAGAGCCCATAGACCACGACAGGCAACAGATGAACCAAAATATAGGAGAGACTGATGTCAACCGTATCGGATGTTGATGCCAGCGTAACGATGGCAAGCAACGCAAACAAAATGAGATAAGCCCATCGCAAGCGTACTAACAACAGGCCAAAAACCCAACCAATGAAAAATAACGTGGAGTATAGTTGAAAGCGTGCAGTGGCATAAAACACATCAAATTCCCCGGGCAGTCGATTAATGATTCTTTCAAAAAGCAAATAAACTAACCAGAGTAAAAAGAGTGAAATGATCCATCGTGCTCCAAAATAATAGAGCGAGTAAGCCAACAACAGTCCCAACGAAAAGTAAACCGTTTGACTGATGATTCCTGTCCTCAGCGACGTGTACGAGAAATTCAGAAACCGGAGGGTAATGTAGCCGATCACGACAGTAGGCACTACCACCAATACCCATCGGATGAGTAGTTGCTGAAATCGCCCTTGTTTGAAAAAATTAATCATTGTCAAGTTCTAACGTATCCGTGAGCCAGCAGTTGCTTCTGTTGCGAAGTGCGCGTTCAATTTCTGATTCATTATGGACCAAGTTTTTCCTTAATGAAGAAAAGAGCCACGGTTGCCGTAGGCTGTCCGATGGTTTCTTCTCAGGTTTGAAGAATATATCTTTAATTTTCAGATGAAAAGGCGAAGCAATTGCGGTAGAAAGTTTTACAATCACCATTGGGACGGCGGAGGGCAGGTTTTTCGCGATCAATTCGACCTCATTTGCGGGCGTAAGTGACGATAGGCAAACAAACGCGGCCTTATTCGGTTTTACATACGAAGACGGTGCATTTTTGTCTTGCCATGATGCGGCCGTAATTTGAAAGAGCTCAATCTTTCGGTCGCCCAAGCCAGAAAGTTTTGGCACTTCTTGATCTTGGGGAATTCGAACATCATATCCATTCTTTTGAACAGCCTCGAACAAATTCCTTACAAGGTCTTTGTACACGTTGAGCAACTCTGTTTCAAAGACTCCTTCGTTCAGATGGAATCCATGAAAGAAACTGACATACAAATAAAGGTGTGACGCGTAGGGGTCTTTGATCTCCGGGATCCGAACCACGAGCTGACCACTCTTTGCATAAATCTTCCAGACGATTCGTTGAATGTTGTCTCCCGTTTCAAATTCTTTGTAGTTCACATATTCACCTTCCACGCGCTTGGGTACTTCAATGCGATATTTTTGCTCTTCTGTGCTGTGTGGCTGCGCCTTTACATTTTTTTCTGTCAGAGGTTGTGGCAGCGTATAAAGTTGTTGACTGAAAGGGATACGGCAGGGCAGGGAAAGCAATCCTAGCATGTCACAAAAAGTGATCAATATTTTTTCCACGTCATAGATCCCGCGATCATGCAGCAGCGTTTGACCACTGCCTCGGATGGAGTGACGCCATAATTCCTTTGGTTGGAAAACATTTGCGTCTAGGATAATACGTTCTGATATTCTATTTCCAGCGAAAATCAATCGTGCTTGTATCGTCCCCAAGAGCGGTCGCAAAGCCGGCCCGGTCATCATCACCGACAGGGGTACCCAACCCGCTTCTGCCTTCTGGCCGTCACCGAACTTTGCCTGCAGGGTTATTTTTTTGTTCCTGAGCAAGATCAAAAAATAGGTCCACGTGATGACCGCCGTAAGCAGGCTGATGGCAAATAAGCCGACGATGGCGTATTGCAAAAAGAGCAAGAACAATTTCATCACCAACCAAAGATTGGAGTCGTCACTCTGATATTCGTTTTTCAACCAAAAAGCGGCCAGCCAAAAAATGAGCAGAGACAAAACCAGCGGCCAGCGTATCCCGGCCAATTTCGACCAATACGAGGAGGATTTTATCAGTGATGAAAGAGAAACCGTATTCATGCCCGTGTTAACGCAGCAAGAAAAGAAAATATTTTTACTCTGCCATCAAAAAGTTGACGACTTCACCCCAACGGGTAGAGATTTAAGAGCCCATTAAGACTTGCCATCCGCAGTAAAGCTCATCGTCCAATTAATCCTGTAGTTGTCTTGGCACATTTGCTTCCGCGGTAATCGATTGTTGGCGGCGCATAATGTAATCGTGAACCGTCGAATAATTTGATTAGCTTGGGTCCCTAAAAATCAATTTCTATGTTCGGACTCACCCCGCTCGGCATATTTCACACAGCTATCAGTTTGATTGCCGTCGCTACCGGAGCCATTGCGCTCATTCGCGATGGCAAAATTTCGTGGGATAATTTGATCGGAAAAATTTATGTTGTCGCGACGGTGGTCACGTGCCTGACCGGCTTTGGTATTTTTCAACATGGTGGGTTTGGCAAACCTCACGCACTTGGTGTGATCACTTTGATTGTTCTAGCAGCGATTTTTGCCGCACAAAACAGCGCTTTCAAGAAATATTCGCCTTACGTAGTTACTGTCGGATACTCTCTTACTTTTCTTTTCCACGTCATACCAGGGATCACAGAAACGGCAAGCAGGTTGCCCGCCGACGCCCCTCTTGCCTCTGGCCCAGAAGACCCTAACATTAAAGTGGCAATAGGTATTTGCTTCGTGATTTTCTTGATCGGTGCCACATGGCAAGTAAGAAAAACGCGAAAGAATGCCTGACGATTAAACCCAGTATGTTCATCATCAACTTGAATTACATTGCGCCGCTCGAGAAAATTGATGCGCATATGACCGAGCATGTAAAATTTCTGAACAAGTACTATAAGCAGAACGTATTTGTGGCATCTGGCCGTAAGGTACCCCGCACGGGAGGCATCATTCTGGCACTCGCCGATTCTCAAGATCAAGTGGAGTCGATCTACAAAGAAGATCCGTTTTATATTCACGGGCTGGCCGAGTTCACGGTGGTGGAATTCCTCACTTCTCAGGCACATCCTGAATTGAAGAAATTTTTGAAGGGCTAGGCCATTCTAATACGAGAAGTTATCGTTAACTTTTATTTGAAACTTCTATTGGCTGTGTGACCATAGAAAGAAACAAGGAGGCTTTTAATCGCGTAGGATCATTTTGGTCTGTCGTCAGGATGTTATTGTGGTCTTTCTTGGGGTTGGTTTTTCACGGCGGATTTGGTCAGGCAAATAAAACAGACAGCGTTTCGATCGCCAAAGTTATTCTTCGATCACGAGATCAACTGGTTCAACACAACTATTCACAAGCCGCCCTTTCTGCCAAGGACGGCCTGAACCAATCCTCCAGACTCAATTTTACCTGGGGAACAATCAATAGTCAGATTGCACTCGCCCAAGCACAGAAGGCGCTGTCGAATTATCCAGAAAGCTTGAATAATTACCTGCAGGCTCTGCCGGAAATCCGTAAGCAAAAGGACAGAGAAACTGAGGCCTTCGTGAATCAGAAGATGGGTGAGTTATTTCATGAGTGGGGCGTTGCAGAAAAGGCGTTGCCCTACTATGAATCGGCGTTGCGCTACCACAAGGGTACGTCTCGGGAAAACTACAATTATATACTCGAACGTATTGCTGAAGTGCGCCTCAGTGTGAACCAACGGGATTCGTCCATAAAAAATTACCTCGAACTTCTGGATTATTACCGGCACAAAAATGAATTGGATCAGACAAAAAGGATCCTTGAAAAAATTGCGACCATCTATTCGCAAGCCGACGACACCGAGAACTCCTTGAAGTATCGATTGCAATTACTGGAGGTGAACAGGCAGCAGAATGACAATACACAAACTGCGGCCACCTTGAACGTCATCGGTAACGACTATAAAGAACTGAAGAACCTAGACAAGGCGTTGGAAAATTATCAGACCGCCCTGGCATTGAATCGAAAGGGAAACACCAATGGCTCTAACGATAATGCGATCGTCTCCAATTTGATCAATATCGGGAACACCTATCAAATGAGAGGCGACAGCAGAAACTCAATTAAAAGTTTCGATGAAGCACTGCAAATCTTCGAGAAAAAAGGCACACCACCCGAGAAAGCGGTGATGCACAATTATCTAGCATCTCTATACTTGGCACAAGGAAATTTTTCCGATGCCGAAGACCATACGAATCAGGCCATAAAATTATTGGCGGGAACTGATAATAAACGTACGCTCGCTGCAAATTACAAACGGCTAAGCGAAATTTATTCTAAGCAAGGGAACCACGAAAAGTCATTGGAAAGCTATCAATCTTATTCCATGCTGAAGGACAGCTTGCTATATCGGGAACAGTTAGCTCAAGAAAAGGAAAAATTGAAAGAACACCAGATCGAGACGACAGAGAGAGAGGCGAAGCTCAGTTTGATCGACCACGAGATGAAGGCACTGGAACTTCGCAGCGAGATGGAAAAATCCGAACGGGATAAGCAAAAAGTAGAATTGCTTTTGAAAGAAAAAGAAGTACAGAATTTATCGTTGCAAAAAGAACAATCAGACCAAGCGAGAGCAGTGCAGCAACTTCAGTTGCAGCAAGGTCAAACCGAAAAACAGAAACAAGAGCAGGAGATTTTATTGCTCCAGCAAAAACGGGATTTACAGAATGCGGAGATTCAGAAAAAGGAATTGGAAGAAAAGGAACGAGAGAAGGAAATCGATATCAAGAACACGAAACTGGAGTTACAGCAATCGCAATTGGACCGGGCTGGAATCCGGCAGCAATCGTTGAGTTTTATTCTGGTTCTGTTCGTTGCGTTAATCACGTTGGCTTCTTTTGGTTACATGACCAAGCGAAAGGACAACCAAAAACTTAAGGCACAATTTGAGGAGATCAATAAGCAGAAAGAAAAAATAGAATCAATTAATGCTTCGCTGATGGAACTCAATGAAGAAAAGAACGATTTGATTGGTATCGTCGCACATGATTTGAAAAGTCCGTTGAATCAAATCAGCGGCATGCTCGAAATCATGAAGCTTACAGGAAAAGACCAGCCCCCAGAGCAGCAGACGTACACTTCCAAGATTGAGCAATCCACCAATCGTTTGAAACGGATGGTGACGAAAATTTTGGATGTGAGCGCCGTTGAAGCGAAAACGATGGACATCCATTTGGAGAAGATCGATGTTGCCAAACTTCTCGAAGAAATAACGGGTCGATTTGACGGGCTGGCAGCAAAGAAAAATATTTCCATCGTAAAGAGATTTAAAGAAGGAGTTCCCTCCATAGAAAGTGATCCGGGCTATCTATCTGAAGTGCTTGAAAACTTGATGTCCAATGCGATAAAGTACTCTCCACTCGGAAAGCAAGTGACTGTAAAATTATTACCCCGAAGCTCCTTTGTGCGAATCGAGTTCATCGATCAGGGGCAAGGGATCAGCCAGAAGGACATGAAATATTTGTTTGGCAAATACCGGAAGCTCACGGCTCGCCCTACGGCAGGCGAAGATTCAACGGGACTTGGCCTTTCTATTGTCAAAAAATATGTGGACGCCCTTCAGGGAAAAGTATGGTGTGAAAGCGAGGAGGGGAATGGATCGAATTTTATTGTGGAGTTGCCGCAAAGTTAAAACGGGAACTACAATTGCTTGCAGTTCCCGTTTTGTTTTGCCATCGGCCGTGGCCTTTGAAAAACAGTAACTCTCGTATCGCAAACTGAAACTTGCCTCAACCGCCTTGCGGTGGTTGGTCTGGGTTTCGAGCTCTCGGCAGTTACCCGAAGGCCCTTACCTTAAGCGCAATCTGTTCACGCCGACTTTTTTGTGCGTCATTTTCCGGAGAAAATGACTTTTTGTTTATCGGGTGCACTGATCTTTTTGCCAGTGACTGAATTAGTGATATGAAGATATGTTGGAGAATTATTCCAGCATAATATTTTCAGAGAAAGTACTCAACAACTTTCCAACCGAGTTGTTCACAAAAAAATCGTCGAATGCCGGGCCGATTCGAAATGGCTGTTGATAAATAATTGGTTGATGTGGGTAACTATTTCGCTTCTATAGATAGGACAGCCACCATTTTTCCTTGTGGGCAGTTTTGTATCTCTCGTACCACAGGCAAAGGGGGTACAAACCAAGCACGATGGCAAGCCATACCAGATAGACGAAGCCTAGGCTGAACCCATAGCCTTTTAAGTTTGGAGAATCGGTGATCCAAGTGGTGAACGTCATGTCTGATAAGGTAAAACCAGTGGCGAGGGCCGCGATCAATGCAAGTAAATGGATGGCATAAATGTGAACGATGTAAAAAAACATCGGCACACGTCCTAAGGCGACCACATATCTGGAAATCCGTCCCTTAATTTTTTCAGCCCACGCTAGAAAAAGAAAGGCCGGCCCGAGCGTTGCCAAAATATAAAATAGTGAGGGAGGATACTTTGTCACATTGATGAAAGACAGGAACGTATAGAAGGCGCTCGATTGAGGCTCCCATCTAAAAGGATCACCATAAGCATTGATGAAACGCACAACGATAAATGTCACGATCGCGGCAACTCCTAGGCGAACTAGAATCTTCTTCCGTTGAGCAGCATCGACGGAAGGAGTATATAGTGAACCAAAGCAATACCCCAATAGCATCACACCCGCCCAGGGCAATATTGGATAACCGGTAAATACAGTAAAATGGCCAAGTTGAAAAACATAAGGTCTAAATAACACAGAGTAGATTTCTACCAGGCTGGATTCATTGGGCAACCGCAGACCATCAAATAAGTTATGACCTGCCACCAAAATCAGTCCGACGATAACCATCGCCCTGAACGGAAGATAAATCGCCACACTTAATAGGATCATTCCCATGGCCAATGCGCAGATGACAGTGAGCGCGATGAAGGAGAAATGAACATTGAAAAACCACGAAAAGTTGATGACGGTGAATTCAAGAACGATCAACCAAATTCCTCTCTTGAAAAGAAAAGCAGAGAGTTCTGCTTTGCCTTTGCGTATGCCAACCAGGTAGGCAGATGTGCCGGCAAGGAAGACAAAAACGGGAGCGCAGAAATGCGTGATCCATCGGGTGAAGAACAAAACTGTGCTCGTACGCGAAAGATCCGTTGGATTGAACAAGAAAGCGTCGGCGTGGAAATAATCGCGAACGTGATCGATCGCCATGATAATCATTACAATCCCACGCAAAAGGTCGATCGATTCAATTCTAATGGATTTCGTTTGATTGAGCTCCAACGTTGCAGATGCCATAACTGAAAAAATTAAAAGCGGTTAAAATTAATTTCGTTTACGCGGTTCAAAGATGATTGCCGAACAACGAAAAATGAACCCGATACTTGCTGAGTTGAAAAATGGCGAGACGAGGATCAATTTATTGCGGCAAACTTGCAACGATATCGGATACCAATTTGTTCATGTCAAAGTCGGTTTTCGTCAGGCCGAGGCGCACGACCACCAACTTTTTTGAGGGGATCACAAAAATGAACTGCCCCTCGAAGCCATCGGCGTTAAAACTATCGGTAGGAACATCCGGATAGGGGCGATTGGTTGGATTGTCTTTTTCTCCGGCATTGGTCCACCATTGGGCGCCGTACTGTCCTCGCTTGGCACCGATCGCGGGCGTGGATGAAAATTTCACCCAACCTTCCGGCAAGATTCGTTCGCCGCGCCATACACCGTCATTTAGAAAGAGCAAACCAAATCGAGCGAAGTCGCGTGCGGTGGCAAATGAGTAGGAGGAGCCAACGATCGTTCCGCCGGCATCCGGTTCGAGCAAGGTGCTGTTCATTCCAATTTTGCCAAATAATTCACGGTAAGGGAATCGGTAGTAATCTTCATCCCCTATTTTATCGCGTACGATGCGCGAAATAATGTTGGTGGTACCGCTCGAATATTCAAACACTTCGCCCGGTTTAGACTCTAACGGAACATCCGCTGCGTAAATACCCATGTCTTTTTTCTTGAAGAGCATGTTGGTGGCGCCGCTGGGGCCGCCATAGTTTTCTTCCCACTTTAGTCCGCTGCTCATGTGCATCAGGTCGGCAAGTGTAATATTTTTTCGGTCGTCGATTCTCCATGCGTCCACGGGCGCTGGCTCGTCCAACTTCAGTTTGCCTTGTTTCACCAGAATTCCAACCAAGGCGTTGGTCATGCTTTTCGTCATCGACCAGCCGATCTGTTTTGATTTTTTATCGAATCCAGTTCCATATTTTTCCCCAACAATGTTTCCGTCGTACACCACCACTACCGCGCGCGTTCTCACCTGACAGGCTTTTACGGTATCTGTTTCCACAAAAGCGTGGTCGATGGCAGCCTGTAATTTTCCCCCGTTGATCTTTTTTGAAATTGTATCCGGGAGTTTGTCTCCTTGCGGCCAGGCAATCGTATCGGCGTTTATTTTCGGTGCGGCGTACAAATTGATTTTCTGGTTCTTCAATTCATCGTCACTCATTTCAACAACGAGCGAGCAACCTAGACCTTTTCGGAAAATCGCCTTTCGTTTGGCCAATCCGAAGACAGACCCTGTGACCGACGAGTCTCTGCTGTTAATATCAAATGACCCATATTTCAATGGGATACTATTGAGTTCATTGTCAATTACGTTCTTCGGATCTCGACCTCCTATGAACACGCAGGAACACATGTCCTTCGCTCCATAGCCGCTGATGATCGGAAAAGCGCGCCATCCATACTGGCCCCCATAGCCAACCATCAGGATGAACAAAACAAGTAGGGTGCGTTTGAATATCTTCACAGTTTTCTATTTGTCGAAAATTAAGGAAACGCGGGCGATTTGAGAAGGCCGGCAGGGCAGGGGGTGCCGCCAAACCGATTCAAGCAGAGGGTTTGTTTGGTGAATGACGATCGTTGCATTACAAAGTTTGGTCAAACGAAAACCCGCACTTCAAATGGGTATTATTAGCTGGCCCCTTATTAATTGACTACCTTTGCCGCTTATTTAATTATTATAATGAAATCATTCGATGCCTTGGGTTTGTCCAAGGAACTGGTGGAGACGATCCGCCAAATGGGTTTTGAAACCCCCACACCCATTCAAGAAAAAGCTATCCCGGTGCTGCTGCAAGGCAACACTGATCTTGTAGGACTTGCTCAAACAGGCACCGGCAAGACGGCCGCATTCGGTTTGCCCCTTTTGGATTTGGTCGATAAGGACAATCGTGCCACTCAGGCGCTGGTGGTTGCACCTACGCGTGAGCTAAGCGTCCAGATCACAAGTGACTTGGAAAATTTTTCAAAAAATGGCAAGCCGTTGAATATCGTCACCGTATATGGTGGCGCTAGTATCTCCGAGCAGATCAGGAAGGTGCGACGTGGAGCTCAGATCATCGTGGCCACTCCTGGCCGCCTGATCGATTTGCTTTCGCGAAAAGTAGTGGACCTTACTCACGTGCGATTTGTAGTTCTTGATGAGGCCGATGAGATGTTGAACATGGGCTTCAAAGAAGACATCGACGAAATCCTTTCAACTACCCCCGATACTAAGAAAGTCTGGTTGTTTTCGGCTACGATGCCTCGTGAGGTGCGAGACATCGCCAGCAATTATATGAGCAATCCACAGGAGATTGCGATGGAAGGTAGACAACAAGGCAATGAAAACATCGATCATCAATTTGTTGCGGTTGATGAACGCGATAAATACTTGGCGCTGAAGCGATTTGTTGACTATACACCTGATATTTTCGGTGTCGTGTTTTGCCGTACAAAGATTGACACACAGAAGATTGCTGAGCACCTGATCAAAGACGGATACAATGCCGACTCCCTTCACGGTGATCTTACTCAAGCACAGCGCGATCGTGTGATGAAGAGTTTCAAGAATAAGACGCTTCAGCTTTTGGTGGCCACCGACGTGGCAGCACGGGGAATTGACGTGAGCAGTATCACGCACGTGATCCACATGAACATGCCTGACGAAATGGAATTCTACACGCACCGAAGCGGCCGTACGGCGCGAGCCGGCAAAAAGGGAATTTCCTTGGCGATCGTTTCTAAGAAAGAATTGGGAAGAATTCATCAAGTGGAAAGAAGTTTGAAAAGAAAATTTACTCAAGTGCAAGTTCCAACGGGAGACGAAGTCTGCCAGCAAAAGATTGTTGGCCTTGTACAAAAAGTGCGAAACGTAGAGGTGAATGACGAAGAAATTGATTCGTTCCTGCCCGAGGTTTACCATGAATTGAAAGATTTGAGCAAAGAAGATATCATTAAGCGTTTTGCTTCGATCGAGTTCAACCGTTTCCTTGAATACTACCGGGATGCCCGCGATTTGAATAAGTCAGAAAAGAGAGCTCCTTACATCAATGAGGGCGGAGAAGAAAGAGGTTACTCCACCGGCGATCGGATTTTCATCAACATCGGTAAGATGGATGGCCTTGACACTGGCAATTTGCTTGGCCTCATTTGCGACTATGGCGAAGTGAGCAAAGAAAAAATTGGCCGTATCGACTTAAAGGGAGCTTATTCTTTTTTTGAAATCGAGAAAGGCCTTGCTGATCAGGTCATGCAAGGCTTCCAGGGCGTTGAAGTACGTGGACGCAAAGTTCGACTGGAGATGACGGGCGAGCAACGCGACAAAAGGCCGGATGATGGCGGTGGTAAGAAGCGCAGATTCTCCGGCAAGAAACGCGAAGAATTTTGGGGCGGGAAAAAGAAATCAAAGAGATACTGACCTTTGCCTCCGCAGGTGGATGAGCGGCCTGTGGCGATCACCTAATCATGTGAGATCGCCAATCCTTTTCCTGTTTGAAATCAAAAGGAAAGTCATAAACTTGTAAGCGGATCGATCCGACCTGTTTACATGAAAGAACACGCTGGCGTATCAAAAATCTTCAAGACGCTCAAGAAGAACATCCGCACCTTGCGTGCGGAGGCCGCTGGCTCTTTAAAAAAAATAGAAGCTGCCGCGAAAAAAGCCAGCGACAACAGTGTGGCAAAACTTGCCAAACAGGAGAAGAAAAACCTGGACGCAAAAATCCTGGAGATCAACAAACTCACCGATGGCCTCCAAAAGGATTTGCTGGCGGATGTCAAACAAAGTACATCTATACTTAAGACCGAAATTGAAAATTTGAATCGCCAGAAGGATGCGGCGGATTCAAATAGTTTTTTGCTCGAGTACAAGAAAAATGACTTGCTGCTCAAGACGGATGAATTGGAGAGCGCCAACGAGGAGGTCTCAAAAAAGAATAAAGAACTCCTCGCACATCGCCAACAAATAGACCGGCAAGCGGAAGAGCTGCGAGTTGCAAATGAAGAACTGCAGAAGAAGACGGAATCCCTGCTCGACCAGTCTGACTATTTGCATGAGGCAAACGAGACCATCGCAAGCATGGTAAACAAGCTTGAATTTCAAAACCAAGAAATCCTTAATAAGAACGAAGAGCTCATTCTTCTCAACTTGGAAAAAAATAACCTGATCGGGATAGTTGCGCACGACCTCAAAAGCCCGCTCAATCAAATCAAAGGATTGTTATCCCTGGTGAGAATGACAGGTCAAGTCGACGAGGAAACCTCCAAGTACTTGGGGCTGATGGATCAAAGCGTCATGAGACTGAATGAGATGATTGCCAAGATTTTGGACGTTGAGGCCATTGAGTCAAGAAAACTGAATTTGAAAATAGAACGTATCAACCTCTCCGAAGTATTGATGGCGGTGGCCGATCGGTATGTAAACGACGCCGCAAAAAAAAATATCATCATCCATCGGAGCATAGCGTTCGATGTTTTTGCTCAAGCAGATAAAAGCTATACCGAACAAGTATTGGAGAATTTGATTTCCAATGCCATTAAGTTCTCTCCTTTTGATCGGAGCGTGCACATCAATTTGATACAAAAGGGGACCAAGCCGGTTTGCGAGGTAAAGGACCACGGGCCCGGTCTTAGTGAAGAAGACAAAAAAAAGCTTTTTGGCAAATATCAAAAACTCAGCGCGCGCCCAACCGGAAATGAAATCTCCACCGGCCTCGGATTGTCCATTGTAAAGAAATTTGTGGAAGCCATGGAGGGTGAAATTTGGTGCGAAAGCGAACTGGGAAAAGGGGCTAGTTTTTTCGTCAATCTCAAAGGCAATTAAGACCGATTTTATTCTGATTTTATGTTTTTGACGGGATCCGTCAGAGATGCCTTGATGGTTTGAATGCTTACGGTAGCCAATGCAATCGCTATCAATAATGCGATCGGCAGCGCGAACAGGTCTGCAGTGAGTTCCATCCGATAAGGAAAATCCGTCAGCCACAAATTAGAGGCGTACCACCCCACTGGCACGGCAACGACGCAGCCAATCATCAACGGTTTCAAAAATTGTTTTGACAATAAAAAGCAGATGCTTCGCACAGAAGCCCCCAATACTTTCCGAATGCTGATTTCCTTCAGCCGATGGATTGTAGTAAATGATGCCAGGCCCCACAAACCAAGGCAAGCGATGAGGATTGCGAAAATGGAAAATAGACTGAACAACTTGGTGAATTGCTCTTCAGATTTGTATTGGGCGTTGAAGAAATCGTCAAGGAAGTAATAGGAGAACTGGTCAGAGGGAAAAAAACGGCGATACTCATGTTCAATTTGTTGGATCGCCTCATGAATGTTTCCGTTCAATCGGATAGAAATGGTTTGTGAGGGGATATCCTCAACACCAAGGAGTAGGGGTGAGTAAGGTTTCTTCACGGAGTTCCAGTGATGGTTTTTGATCACGCCAAGCACACCCAATGTGTCGTGGTTGAACAGGATTCGTTGATGAAGAGCCCCTTCATTTGTGCCCAGTCCAAAAACTTTGACCGCTTCCTCATTGACGATGACAAATTTTTCTTCCGACTTTACTCCAGGTGTCCATGATTTTCCTGCAATCATCCGAATCGAATAGGTTTTGATAAAATCAACGTCTACCCAAGTGATCTCACCGACTTGACCTTCCTCAGGTGAGGCGCCCAATCTTTGCATACGCATGCTCCAATATGCGCCAGTGCCTGGCACCGAAAATGAGGCGGAGACATTCGACACAAAAGACTGCTGCAACAAATTATTTTTGAACGCGGAAATCTTTTTTTCTAGGCCTTGCCGGGCTACTACTTCGGGGCCTTTCACGATGAGCATTTGATGAGTATCAAGGCCAGTGCCTTCCGCTTGCATAAATTTCACCTGACGATAAACGACGAAAGTGCCAACGAGTAAAAGCAGGGAAGCCGCAAACTGAAAGACTACCAATCCATTTCGAAGAGAAAAATTACCACGACGAGCAAATTTGCCTTTGATCATCTCTGTGGTTTTGAAAGAGGACATGATGAAGGCAGGATAGGCACCTGACGCCAATGAGCCCATAAAGAATAAGGCCGTAGCCACGATCCAAAGTTGGGGTTCTGCAAAGTCGAGCACTAAGTTTCCACTGATGATTTCGTTGATGGTGGGCAACAAAATTACCGCCAGCACAATGGCAAGCGCCACGCCCAGAAGATTGATCAAGAATGATTCCAGAATAAATTGAACGATCAATTGCTTACGCGAAACTCCGATCGCTTTTTTAATACCGACTTCACGTGCGCGTTCCGTAGCTCTTGCTGTAGAGAGGTTGATGTAGTTTATCCAGGCGATGGCAAGAATAAATACTGCAATCAATTCAAAAAAATAAACGGTGTTCAATTGAGAACCTGGCCGATTTAGATCGGGAGAATAATGAATATCCAGTAGGGGCTGGAACTCAAGAGAGGCAGCGGCGTTGATGGCTTTGTCGTTGCCACGGTACGTTTTTATGAAAGCGGGGATTTTGCTTTCCAATGACCTGATGTCCGATCTTTCATACCGCTCGACATAGGTGAAGAAATTGTCCCAACGGTTGTTGTTGCCATTTTTAAAAAAATTGATTTGGAGCAAATGATGGATCGGAAGGATAAAATCGAATTTGAAATGCGTATTAGCGGGTACATCTTCGATGACCGCTGTCACGATATACTCACCAGGGATGTTTCCCTCCGCGAGATTCAATTTTTTTCCGATCGGATCCTCCTTGCCAAAATATTTCTTGGCGATGGATGAGGTCAATACAATCGAGTAAGGGTCTTGTAGAGGTTTGACCGCATTTCCCTTTAACACCTTGAACGAAAACATTTCGAGAAAAACAGGATCGGCGATGATCATGTTTTTCTCCCTAAAACTTTTCCTCGATCCTGTGGCTGCTGGATTACTTACAAGGGCATTGTTGCCGTGAGTTCTGGCAAAGTGTTTTATTTCCGGCAGCTGCGCCTGCAATGAAGGCCCCAAATCATTGCCTCCCCATTGTTCTTTCGCTCCATCAGTGTAGAGGGAACTTACTATACGATAAAGCCTGTCGGCCTTGATATTGAATTTTTCAAAACTGGTTTCAAAATCCAGGTATTTCCAGATGACGAGACACACGGATAGCCCAATTGCTAGGCCGAAAATATTGATGATCGCGTAGGCTTTGCGCCTGAGCAAATTTCGAAACGTGATTTTGAAGTAATTGTAAAACATAAGAGTGCAGTGCAACGCGTATTGAGAATCAACAATTGAGATCGTGTGCTCAACGGAATCTCAGGAACCACAGCTCAATACTCAAGCCTATTGGTGCTACAACGACTTAAGTTCACGAAAATTATTCGTACTTCAATGTCTCCGCTGGATTGGCCCTGGCTGACTTCAACGTCTGAATGCTTACCGAGAGAAAAGCGATGACTATCACCACGGCTCCGGCAGCCGCAAAAAGCACAAAATTGATTTCGATTCGATAAGGAAACGTTTTTAGCCACGCGTTCATCAGACACCAAGCAAGAGGCCAGGCAATGACATTGGCCAGCAATACCAGTTGAATAAAACCTTTGGAAAGGAGCATGACGATTTGCGAAACGGTGGAACCTAAAACTTTGCGCACGCCAATTTCTTTGGTCCGCTGCATGGCCATGAAGGAGGCAAGCCCGAACAAACCCATGCAGGCCACAAAAATGGCGAGGCCCGTGAAGATGGTAAACACGTTGGCAAATTGGATGTCTGATTTGTATTGACGATTGAAGAACTGGTCGAGGAAAAAATAATCCACCGGATTGCCTGGGAACGACGTCTTCCAGGGTGCATCGATTTCAGCGAGCACTTTTTTGTATTGATCGCCATCAATTTTTATCGAGTAAAAGGAGGACGCATTGAAGCAACGGAATGCAATCGGCGTCAAATTATTTTTCAACGACATCTGATGATAATCTTCAAGTACCCCAATCACCTCCATGGTATCGCGGCCTAAAATAACTTTGTCACCCACGGATTCTTGTGGCGTTTTGTACTCCAACTGCTTGGTCATGCTTCGGTTGATGATCAGCAACTTTCGACTGTTCTTTTGGGCTTTTGTGAAATTGCGACCTGCGAGAAGTTTCAAATCATAGGACGGAACATAATCTTCGTCAATGCCGGCGATGTAGGTGGTATACCTGCTCTCCGGTCCGCCGTTCAATCGCCTTATGCCGTTGGTCCAGAAGATTTCGTCACCGGGCACGTTTGTGGAGGTCGTCATGTTTTTGACGCCCGCTATCTGCAGTACTTCGTTTTTGAAAGTATCAAAGTTTTTCTTGTACAACGAATCGACGGCCCCAGGCCCCTTAATCACCAAGGTTTTGAGGATGTCCACGCCAAGGTCTTGGTTGTTCATGAAGTTCAATTGCTGAAAAACG
>DATJJP010000079.1:0-5448 GCA_035492075.1 Cyclobacteriaceae bacterium
AAAAACGTGTATGTCTACAAGACCACAGACTTCGGTGCAACATGGAAATCCATAGCGACGCCCGACATCTACGGGTTTGCACGGAATATTCAGGAAGATTATGTCAATGAGAATTTACTTTTCCTGGGCACCGAGTTTGGACTGTACATCACTCTAGACGGGGGCAAAAATTGGTACAAATTCACCAACAATATGCCTGCTGCCAATGTTCATTTCATCGAGTTGAACAAGAAAACAAATGACCTCATTATCGCAACTCACGGACGAGGGATAATTATTATCGATGACATCAGCCCATTGCGGCAACTCACAGAAGAAAATTTGAGCAAGGAGTTGTACTTCTTTAATACCAAACCAACCATCATTTCAGAGACAAATGGTTTTGGTGGCGCAAGCACAGAGACTCAATTTGTTGGTGAGAACCCGACCAAAGCGGCTCGCATTATTTACTATTTAAAAAAGCGCCACGTGCTGGGAAAAATGACGCTCGAGATACAAGACAGCAACGGAAACAAAATCACTGAAATCGGTCCGGGCAAATCGAAAGGCATCAACGTGGTGGAGTGGAATTACAACACGAAGCCTCCGAAAGTCGCTACTGCCAAGACGTTTGCCTTTGGTGGATTCACTTCTCCGCGGGTGCCAGCGGGTACGTATAAAGTCGTCATACAGAAAGGTAAAGACACCTATACCAACGACATCGTCGTTCAGTACGACCCAAAGTCAGATATTTCATTGACGGATCGAAAGCTTCAAGAAGAAACAACCAAAAAACTGTACAACATGTCGCAAGAGTTGGCGTACATGGTTTATGAAGTAGACGAGACTCTTAAAGCAGCCGAAAACGTGAAAGGCAAAAACGCATCCGCTGCCAAAGCCGTCACCCCGCTGATTTCTGAGCTGACGAAACTGAAAGAGTCGCTGGTGGTCACCAAAGGAGATAATTACGTTGGGGCCGCCGAACCACAGCTTCGAGAAAAGATGAGCGAGTTGTATGCGAAAGTGGCAGATAGTTTCTACAAACCCAATACCGCAGAGATGGGAAATTTGGATGCCGTGGAAACCCGATTCAATACAGCTAAAGCCGACTTCAAAAAGATAAAAGACAAAGAGCTGAAGAAGCTGACTTCGTTGATGGGTGAAAACAAATTTGGGCAAATACCCATGAAGAGTTATGACGAGTTTCTCAAGGAACCTTGAGCCAAGAGTTTGTAAAAAAAAGAGGCCGCTACATGCGGCCTCTTTTTTTGCTCCGCACCATTTTATTTTTGCCCTTCCGCCATCTTCTCCGCCGTTTCCGCAATTTTTAGCTGTTCGATGAAGTCGTCCACTTCCCCGTTCATAATGGCAGGCAAGTTGTGTTTGGTATACCCAATCCGATGATCCGTCACACGGCTCTGCGGATAATTGTAGGTTCTGATTTTTTCCGATCGGTCGCCGCTTCTCACTTGACTCCGTCGCGATGCGCCAATCTCCGCCTGTTGCTTTTCTACCTCCATTTCATAGAGTTTCGTGCGCAACATTTGAAGTGCCCTTTCCCGGTTTCCATGTTGGGACCTTTCCACCTGGCAAGTAATTACAATTCCCGTCGGTTTGTGGGTGAGCTGCACTTTCGTCTCGACCTTGTTTACGTTCTGTCCACCCGCGCCGCTCGATCGCGCCGTCTGAAATTCAAGATCGGCTGGATTCAGTTCGACGTCGACCTCCTCGGCCTCTGGTAGCACCACCACCGATGCCGCAGACGTGTGCACGCGACCTTGCTGTTCCGTTTCAGGAACTCTCTGCACACGATGCACTCCGGATTCGTATTTCAACAATCCATAAGCGCCGTCACCCTCCACGCTCGTGATCACTTCCTTATAGCCTCCGGCTGTCCCTTCGGTCACGTCCATCACCAAAAACTTATATCCCCTACGCTCACAAAAACGTTGGTACATTCGCCACAAATCACCTGCGAAAATAGCGGCCTCGTCTCCGCCCGTACCTGCCCTGATCTCGAGAATGGCATTCTTCTCATCGTTGGGATCCTTTGGCATCAGCAGTTCCTTGATCTCATCTTCGAGGGCATCGCGCTTAGGTTCTAGCTCATCGATTTCCATTTTGGCCAGCTCTCGGAGTTCGGCGTCTTTCTCTTTCTGTAAAACTTCCTTGGCATGTTTGATCCCATCCAGCGCGGCTTGGTATCGGTCATATTTGACCACCACTTTTTCCAAGTCACGATATTCTTTGCTTAGCTGCTGGAATTTTTTCTGTTCCTTCATCGTCTCCGGTTGCACCAATAACAATCCAACCTCTTCAAAACGATTTTTTATTTCTACTAACTTCTCAATCATAAAACTGAATGTCTGCTATTAAATTCTCTTCCTAAAAAACTGGTTTATTTCATTCATCCACGGAAAGTGGATTGATTCCCATGGACGGGGCGCCTTAAAAAGCTAATACCGATGCGTAATCGAAGACGTTAGGGCAGTCGGCATTTGAATCGGGTTTTGACGTATCATTTGAGCCACAAAGTTAACAAACATTGGTGGTCGGCCACTGTACGATCTTATCAAAAACACTGTTCATTTCTCAACACTTCTTTTCAATGGAGTTCCTTTTTTCGAAGAATTTGCAGGCTTTAAAAATGAGAACAGTTTTTGTCGACGGTTTACAAAACAAAAAAACTATGGTCAAAGGCTGTTCTCTTTTAGTTGTCGGCTTTCTGCTTTTACTGTCTGTTCCTATTTGTATCGGGATTGGGGGAGGGATTTTTGGGATGCTTTTTGGATTGATTGGTGGAGCGTTTGGCTTGATCTTCGGCATCATCGGCGCAATCATCGGTTTCATAGCCGAGATTTTCAGTGGCCTCCTGCACGCTTTGTTCGGCTGGCATCACCACGGCTTTCATCCATGGCATTTCAATGGTTTTGCTGTGCTTGCCCTGATCCTATTTATTTTTGTGATCGCACGCGGCAAAAAAAATTAGATTTTCAGTTCCAGACGCATCGTTTGGAGGTGGTTCTTGAGAGCATCTTGCCAAGTTTCGTCGGCATCCCATTTCGATCCGAGAAAAATATTTCCGTATTCGGTATTCTTTAGGTAGAATTTATAAATCATCTGTTTTGCGCGAATCGTCTTTACTCGTTGCTCACCATCGATAAAATAAGACGTTGACAATGAGCTGGCGGTTTGCGTGAGGTCATAGCCCAAGATATCGCGGGCCGCATCCCCACGGGTGTGAACAAACCGCAACACTAGTCGATAGCCCTTTCCCTCTAACTCAGCATCCGACAGGTCCGGGTCGACCATGTCAAACTTCTTCAGATTATCTTTCACTATCTCTTCAAGTACCTTGTCATCTGCTTCATTCCCGAATCGCGGAATCGCAATTTTGTATTGGCGCACATCCGGCGAAAAACGTTCGTCTCGCTTCCCCCTGTAAAAATTCATTGCCGTGCCATCTTCAGGCACATCGTTGATCATTAAATTGTTTTTGCGTTCCGAGCTTACAGCAAAACGATAGACGGTGCGAAGTAATTCACGAAGTGAAGTGTGGCCAAGTTTCCAGGAAACATGTTCTTTGTCCACAAAATTTCTGGTTCCGTTCAATTCCGTAAAGACGATCTGGTACTGCTCTTTTACTTTTTGCAACAGAATGAGAAACTTAATAGAGCGCGAGGCGAATGAGGCGGAATATGCACGTGCTGGATCAATGCCCGAAAGCACATAGTCCACGTCGAGGTAGGCCACCGCGTCGATCCCCGCTTGTTGAAAATACTTTTGAGTTTCCTGAAGCTCCTGCTTTGTGAAGGACAATTCATACAACACCATAGACCGTTGCGAAAGTATCCCTGAAGGAAGGGAAGAACCGAAGTTGAGTTTCGAGGTAAGCTTCTCCTCCTCCAATGAAGGCTGCGAAAAACAGACAAACGAGATCAACAAAAAAGCTATGGCAAAATAAGATTTCACAATTTGGTTTGGAGAAAAAACGGTTTCGCCAGAGGGATATTGCATTCCACAAATGTGGGTAAAAAGTTTTGCATCTTTAATGTTGTTGGAAACACGGATAATTCAAAATTTTAATTGAATATTTTTATTTGTGCAGAAACTTTAAGTGGTACATTTTTGTACTCTTACACTCATGCCTTCTAACCCAGCCAAGAAAAATATTGATTATTCAGGTCACGAGTCGATCGAGGTGATTGGTGCGCGCGAGCATAACCTAAAAAATATTTCCGTCGCGATACCTCGCAATCAGTTCATTGTCATCACAGGGATCAGCGGAAGCGGCAAGTCTTCACTGGCTTTCGATACCATCTATGCCGAGGGCCAGCGCAGGTATATGGAAAGCTTTTCGGCCTACGCCAGAAGTTTCATCGGCAATCTCGAGCGTCCTGACGTCGATAAAATCAACGGGCTGAGCCCTGTTATCTCAATTGAACAAAAAACCACCTCGCGCAACCCCCGTTCCACGGTAGGTACGGTGACTGAGATTTACGATTTCATGCGCCTGCTTTATGCACGCGCCGGGGAGGCATTCTCGTATCTCACGGGTGAGCGAATGATACGCCAATCGGAAGACCAAATTCTGGATTCCATCCTTTCGAATTTTTCGGGAAAGAAGCTGACGTTGCTTGCCCCAATCGTGAAGGGCCGCAAGGGTCACTATCGGGAATTGTTTGTTCAGGTCAGGAAGCAAGGATACACAAAAGTTCGTGTTGACGGCACGGTTCAAGATATCACTGCAAAGATGCAAGTGGACCGCTTCAAAATTCATGATATTGAAATTGTCATCGACCGTATTGTGCCTGATAAAAAAGACCGTCATCGGATTGGTCAATCGTTGGGCACCGCCCTAAAAGAAGGGAAAGGTGTGATCATTGCGTTAGAAGAAAACGGGAAAACCCATCACTTTTCCAAGTTTTTGATGGATCCTAAAACAGGATTATCCTATGACGAGCCAGCCCCAAATAATTTCTCTTTCAATTCGCCCTATGGTGCGTGTCCCGTGTGCACAGGTTTAGGCGTCATCGAAGAAATTACAGAAGATTCAATCATTCCCGATAAAAAATTGAGCATCAGTCGCGGTGGAATTTTGCCGTTAGGTGAATACCGCGACATTTGGATCTTCAAGAAAGTAGAAGCAATCCTTAAGCGGTACAAACTCACGCTTACGACGCCCATCAAAGAAATTCCGAAAGAAGTGATGCAGATTTTGCTTCACGGGGATGATGTGCCCGTCGCGGTGCCTTCAATTAAACATCCGGGCACGGATTGGAATACGAAATTTGAAGGCATCCTCAGTTTTCTTCAGAAGCTGAAAGAAGAGAGTACAGAAAGCGTAAAAAGGTGGATAGAGGATTTTACAATTACGAAGGTCTGCCCCGAGTGCCATGGTGCCCGTCTGAAAAAAGAATCGTTGCATTTTCTGATCGACAAAAAAAATATTGCTCAACTTTCTGAATT
>DATJJP010000080.1:0-91211 GCA_035492075.1 Cyclobacteriaceae bacterium
GTTAAAAAGTAAGGTTAAGAGGATGTCTTGCCTCTAATTTGGTATTGACGAAATATACTTTAGCCCGCTAAGGTTGTCTTTTCGGCATGGTGCCGTACACATAGTCCCACAGCGGTGAAGACACGCCAAAAACCTCTGCACCTTCCTTATAGTGGTGCATGCTATGGTTGATCCACAAAATTTTCAAGAAATTCTTAGGAGGTTGATATGCGTGAACCATGTAGTGGACAGATAGATAAAACGCATACCCCACCAAAAAGCCAGGTAAGAAAGAAAATACGAGATCGCCCAGCATCAACCTCAGAATGAAAAGTAACGCTGTGGAAATGGTTATGCTAAGTAAAGGAGGCATTGCCAATCGATCCTTGTCTTTTGGAAACTCATGGTGCACACCATGCATGGTGTATTGCATCTTTGCGCGCTGCTCAGTCTCCGTGGACATGTGAAAAATGTAGCGGTGGGTGATGTACTCCACCCAGGTGAACGCAAAGAATCCTAAAAAGAACATTCCAGTAGTGGTGCCAATTGACAACAAAGTGTGTGTGGCACTCCAGTACAAAAGCCCTGCAGAATAAGAAAAGAAAATCACCAAAGGAACGCCAATGTGCGTGCGGGTGAGCTTTTCCAAAATTGGATTCCTGAATAATTGCTTGGTCCCCTTGGTTTGCGGTTTGATCGAGTAGTCCATAGAAAGTACGAAACAAATTTAATTTGCTCAATAAGATTACACAAGTTGAGATTCGTTTAAAGTCGTTAAGCGGTTTCTTTTACCGACGCTTTCTCCAAAATCTGCTGGTAGTAATTTTCGTACAGGGGTAAAATGTTGGTGATGTCGAATTCTTGGGCGCGTTTCAAGGCATTCCCTTTAAACTGAGGTAAGTTATTTTTATCGAGAACGAGCAAAGATTTTTTGGTCATATCCTCCACATCTCCCACGGCACTCATAAATCCAGTTACACCTTGCACCTGGAGCTCAGGAAGCCCGCCCGCATCCGTACTTATGACGGGCACTTCGCACGCCATGGCTTCAAGTGCCGCCAAACCGAAACTTTCCTTTTCCGACGGCATCAAAAACAGGTCAGCCACGGAAAGCACTTCTTCCACCGCTTCCAGTTTGCCAAGAAAACGTACGTCATGACCGATATTTAAATCGCGCGCCAACTGCTCTGCGGCATTCCGGTCGGGGCCATCGCCGATCATTAAAAGCTTGGCGGGAATTTCTTTATGGATGTTATAGAAGGTGTTGACCACGTCCAGCACCCGCTTCACCTTACGGAAATTCGAGGTGTGAACTACCAGCGATTCGCCATTTGGGCAGATCGCTTTTTTGAAATGATCCTTTTTTTGCTTTTTGAATTTCTCCAGGTCAATGAAGTTAGGGATGACTTCGATGTGATTTTGTATATCGAAGAATTCGTAAGTCTCTTTTTTCAAATCACGGGAAACAGAAGTTACCCCATCCGACTGGTTGATACTGAAAGTAACTACGGGCTCATACGACGGATCGCGGCCAACCAGCGTGATGTCCGTTCCATGAAGGGTGGTGACCACAGGGATATAGATGCCTTGACTCTTCAAAATTTGCTTTGCCATATAAGCAGCCGAAGCATGTGGAATGGCGTAATGCACATGAAGCAAATCCAGCTTTTCATTTTTCACCACGCTCACCATCTTGCTGGCCAGCGCCAACTCGTAAGGTGGATATTCAAAAAGTGGATAAGAGTTGAACTCTACTTCGTGGTAGAACAAGTTTTCATTCAGAAAATCCAGGCGGCTCGGTTGATTGTAAGTGATGAAATGCACCTTGTGGCCTTTTTGGGCTAAGCCTTTGCCCAGCTCCGTTGCCACCACACCACTTCCCCCAAAGGTCGGATAACAAACAATTCCAATATTTATGGTCTTCACAGGTTCGAGGTTATAAATGCTTCAATTACCTGCTCCCTCCCCATCAAATGGGCGGGATTTCAGGGTTTTACGGTTAAACCGAATTTAGGATCATTTGGTTTCACTCCTTTTCCATGAGTTTTGCAGTACTCAAAGATGGCTTGGTAAACCACGTCCTGAACACGTGGACGGATATTGCCCGTTAATATTTTGTTATTATTCATATCGGGGTTTACCCGGTTAGACAGAAAAACAAAAACGAGGTCGAATTCGGGGTCAACCCAAATGCTGGTCCCTGTAAAACCCGTGTGCCCAAATGTTTTTCCGGAGGAGAATATCGAAGTAGGACTGGCTTGATAGTCGTTTACGACGGGCTTGTCCCAACCTAAACCACGCCGGCTGGTTTCATATTGTTTGGCTGTGAAAAGATCGAGCGTGCCGGGCCGGAAGACCTGAACACCTCCATAGCTGCCTTTGTTGAGCCACATCTGGCCGAGTTTGCCTAGGTCATTTGCGTTGCTGAAAAGACCTGCATGACCTGCGATTCCACCATGCATCGCAGCACCCTGATCGTGCACATAGCCCACAAGTAAACTCTTTCGAAAGAGGGTATCTTTTTCTGTTGGTGCAATTTGTGTGGCGGGAAATTTACGAAGTGGCAAAAAGCCGGTGGTGTAAGCCCCGATCGGACGATAGATATTTTTTTGAAGGAAATCTTCCATCGGCATACCGAGGAGTTTTTCTGCTAAGTGCTGCATCATATAAAATGCCATGTCGCTGTAGCGATAGTCGTAAATAGTGCGCGCCGGCTTTTCACGAACTCTGGCTTTGATAATCCACTGCCACAACGAGTCTTTCATTGCCTTCGAGGCGAACATGTTTTCAGAGACAGGAAAAGGATAGTCTTGATTTTCGGTTTTGCTGTAATATTTTTTCCAAAGGGCAGTGTCTTTTACCGTTTCTACCCAAAACGGAAGGAATGGCCATAGACCTGCTTGGTGCGTGATGATGTCTTTGATAATGAAATCTTCTTTGTTTGACCCCTTGAGTTCGGGCAAATACACCGATGCTTTTTTGTTGACGTCGATCATGCCTTTTTCTTGCATGTACATCACCGTTTGAAGCGTGGCGGAGACTTTGGTGATCGATGCGAGGTCAAAGATGGTTTCGTCTGTGACGGGCGATTTCTTATCGTAGGTGAGTGTGCCAAATGATTTTTCATAGACCACTTTTCCGTTCTTCGCTACGAAGACGTTGATGCAAGGGGTTGCCCCCGCGCTGATGGCTTCGTTGGCGATCGATTCGATCCGGCCGAGTGTGCGGCTGTCCATGCCAGCTGATTCGGGCAACACATAAGAAAATCGATCGATTCTGGTGGTGTGAATACTTTTCCCAATGGCAAGCGAGTCTGAAATCTTCTCGGATAATTTTCCTTTCGCTTCGATTGCCCCAAAAACAATTTCTGCCGCCGCTTTTGGAATTCCGTTCTCGGACGAGTAGGCTGAAATGAGCGATGGCATCTGTTCAAATGGCGCAAGCGTGTTGGCGTCGGTGAAAGAACTGATGATTAGCTTGTGTTTCGTGGAGAGTTTTTTGACGAACTCAATCATTTCGTTTGTAGGGCTGGCGAAGAGGCCAACGACGATCACATCTTTGCCGCTCAATTTTTCAGCCATTCCCAAAGTGTCATTTACCGACTGAACGAAATGATGTCTAAACCAAGCATATTTGGATAGATAGTGCGTGAATTCATTTTCACCCGAAGAACCGATGCTGATCGAAGCGAAGGTTTTATCGTCGAGCCTTTGAATGGGTATAAGTGAAGAATCATTTTTAACAACCGTCACCGATTCGTTAGCGAGCTGCTCCTTGATCAACTGGGCTTGTACAGAATGGAGCCTGCCGATCAAGTTGTCAGTGTTGATATATCTTTCTTTGAAAAGGCCTGCATCGAATTTGAGTCGTAATATTTTTTTTACCGAAGAGTCAATTTTAATAGCCAGCAATTTGTCTTTTTTCATCGACTTAGTGGTGGACTTAATGATCGCATCGATCGCAGATTTTTGAACGAGTAAAAGGTCGGTGCTTGCCAATGGAGAAGGGGCGGGCTTGTTTTTTTTGATGTTGGGTTGACCTAACATTTCCGAAAACGTGAGGCCACCCAACGTATTCAAGGGCAAATTCATTTCGCCGTTGATCGCCAGCATGCGTACCTCAGAGGCAACTTCCGCCTTTAGGGCTTTCTTTAAGCTATCGTTGTCCACCGCTTTGATCACGGCAGAATCATAAAAAAGCAGGGTGCTGTCAAAGGCGAGCAATCCGTTGGGAAAGCCGGTGGTTATGAGTATGGGAACCTTGGTCAGCGATTGTAGCCTATTAGTGATGTTCGCGTAGCGCACAGGCCCGTTCTTCAGAATAACCAGGCTTCCAATTTTATTCGCTTTTGCCTGATCGCTAAGCAGACTCAGGTCGTCGTTCGATATCTCAGGAGATACCATGACAACCATCAGCTGTCCGATTTTTTCCTGCGGTCCGAGCGTTGCGAAGACGCTATCCACCCACTTTGATTTTCGATCCTGGGCGACCGCCAAACTAACGACCAATAGGAAGAACGGAGCTAAGAAAAGTCTTGACATAGGCAACCAAAAGAGATTATCTGAATTATCTTCAGGCGATTAAACCCAAAGGTAGACGTTAACTTCGGTTGCAATGAGAAAAATTTTACAACTGGTCATTGTTTGCACGGTCTTTTGGGGCTGTTCCAAGCGTCTGGTGGAGAGCGATCTCTTTCTCACCGACTTGATGAAGCAGCACCGGACAAAATTTAAAAGGATCATTCGTGACAAAGACAGTTTAGAGGTACAAATTATCTATACCCAAATCAATCGTGACTCTCTCAACAGGCCGTTGTTCAAGTCATTTTATTTTCATGTCGACTCCACGAAATATTTTTATCCCGCAAGCACCATTAAGCTGCCCATGGTGTTGCTTGCCTTCGAGAAATTGAACAACCTCAACGTCAAAGGGCTGGATAAGTTTACCCCGATGTTCAACGACAGTGTCTATTCTGGGCAATTGTCGGTCAAGAAAGACACGACTTCTGAAAGCGGATTGCCCTCGATGGCGCACTATGCCAAGAAAATCTTGCTGGTAAGCGACAATGATGCATCCAATAGACTGTATGAATTTGTGGGACAAAAAGAAGTCAATGCCGCTTTGAAAAGAAAGGGATACAATATGCGAATCCTTCATCGATTAGAAAGGCCACTGAAGCCTGACCAGAACCGTCATACGGAGGCCGTGCGTTTTCTTAGGCATGATTCCATTATATATAGTCAACCAATGCAGTTTAATCCCGATTCCATTCGTGCCCCTCGTAGAGTCTTTAAAGGCACAGGCTTCATGAAGGACGACAACAGTGTCGTAGCTAAGCCTTTCGATTTTACTTACAAGAATTTTTACCCGCTTCAAGAGCAGCAAGAGATACTGAAGGCGGTTTTGTTCCCTAGCAATTTAGACCCGAAGCGGAATTTCAACATTACGCAAGCAGACCGAGCGCTTATTAAACAGTACATGTCTCAATTACCTCGTGAAACAAAACACCCTGCTTATTCAAAAGACAAAACGTATAATGATGCGTTCTGCAAGTTCTTGATGTTCGGCGAAACAAAAAAAAAGATCCCATCAAAGATCAGGATTTTTAATAAAGTAGGAGATGCGTATGGTTACCTGCTTGATAACGCCTACATCGTCGACTTCGAAAATAATATTGAGTTTATGCTCTCCGCGGTTATTAATACCAACACGGATGGCATTTATAATGACGGCAAATACGAGTACCACAAGATTGGCTTTCCGTTCATGAGAAATTTGGGAGTGGCAGTTTACAAGTATGAATTGAAAAGGAAACGCAATCGACCGCCTGATTTATCCGAATTTAAAATGAAGTACGACCAATAGTATTTGGTCATTACACAACTTTCTGCGAATTTTCATTCTTCAAAAATTTTCACTTTATGCAAAAAAGCAATGCGGTGGTCATCACTGCCGGCTACCTCGCTACGGAACATGGAAAAACGGCACATGGACTTATTCGAGGAACAGAGCGATTTACCATTCTGGGCGTCATTGATGAGAAAAGCGCAGGCAAAGACGCTGGCGAAGTGCTCGATGGACGGAAAAGGAATATTCCTGTCTTCAGTTCACTCAAGGATTTCCAGTCAAAATCGAAGAAGAAGGCGAAGTATTGTATCATCGGTGTAGCCACCAAAGGAGGCGTGCTGCCCCCTGAATTTCAAACCATGTTGCGCGAAGCGATTGAAAGTGGTTATGGCATTGTAAATGGCCTTCATGATTACGTCTCGGATCACGCAGACTTGATGGAGTTGGCAACCAAGAAAGGAGTAGAAATTATCGACGTTCGCAAACCCAAGAAATTTAAAGACTTGCATTTTTGGTCAGGCGATATCAAAGAAGTGCATTGTCCAAAAGTAGCTGTACTTGGCACCGATTGTGCGCTGGGTAAAAGGACCACGACACGTTTTTTGATGCAAGCGATGCAAGGCGCGGGATACAAAGCGGAGATGATCTACACCGGACAAACCGGTTGGATGCAAGGAGCCAAATACGGCTTCATTTTCGACAGTACGTTGAATGATTTTATTTCCGGTGAAATGGAGCATGCCATTGTTCGGTGCTGGGAAGAAGCAAAACCGGATATTATTTTCATCGAGGGACAATCTAGCTTGAGAAACCCGAGTGGACCTGCTGGCGCGGAATGGATCGTAAGCGCAGACGCGAATGCCGTGGTCTTGCAGCACAATCCCCCCAGAAAAAAGTACAAGGGGCTTGAGGACTATTATGCCGACATTGCCGATGTAAAAGACGAGATCAACCTCATCCGCATTTACGGAGCACCAACTGTTGCCGTAACGGTCAACTCAGCAAAGATGAAAGAAGCCGACGCGCGCGCATGGGCCGCAGAAAAAGAAAAAGAGTTGGGCATACCCGTGATCTTGCCGTTGGAAGATGGTGTTGAGAAATTGGTAGCCCTCTTCAAGGATATGATCGACAAATCGATTGCTCAGGTGTAATGTCATCATGTTCCATCTAGTACTTATGTCTTAATACTTATGTCTTGATACTTATGTCTATCCCATGAAAATAAAATCCATCACTTCCTGGTCCGCAGATCTGGGCAACACCAAACCTTATACCATCGCCTTCAAAACCGTTGACGAAGTCAATAACGCCTTTGTGGAAATCACCCTCGACAATGGTGTGACAGGAATTGGTTCGGGCAATCCCAGCGAATATGTCACTGGCGAGAGTTTTGCGCAATGCAAAGACGCTCTTCAAGAAAAGAATATTGCATTTTTGGTGGGGAGAGATATCCGAGAGCTCCATCAGCTCACCTTTGAGGTGTGGCAAAAGTTTCCCAAAAACCCCGCCGCACGTGCCGCCCTCGATATTGCGTTGCACGATGTGTTCACCAAATTTCTTGGCGTGCCGCTGGTAAAATACTTGGGCCAAAAGATCCAATCATTGCCCACGTCCAATACGATAGGAATTAAGAATGTAGAAGAAACCCTAAAAGAAGCTCAAGAATACGGCGAACGTGGATTTAAAGTCTTGAAAGTAAAATTAGGAATCGACCTCGAGGAAGATATCGAACGCATGGCAAAACTTCGCGAGAAGTTTGGGAAGAAATTTGTGATCCGAATAGATGCGAATCAAGGATACACGTCGCAACAGACCATTGAATTTCATAAAAGAACAAAACAGTTCGATATCGAATTGATTGAGCAGCCGCTGCCCGCCAAGGAAATTGACGCGCTGAAAAAACTTCCTGACGAAATTCGCCAGATGATTGCCGCGGACGAATCCTTGCTCACGCCAAAGAGCGCACTTGAGTTGGTAAAACCACCTCGTGCTTCCGGTATTTTCAACATCAAACTGATGAAATGTGGTGGTGTGAGCCAGGCCCTGAAAATTGCGGACATCGGCGCGCAAGAGGGTGTCGATCTTTTTTGGGGATGCAATGATGAAAGTATTGTGAGTATCACAGCCGCACTACATGCCGCTTTTTCGTGTGCGAATACGAAATATATTGATCTTGATGGCAGTCTTGATCTCGCCCGTGATGTGGTGAAGGGAGGATTTATCTTGAAAGACGGAATAATGTATTGCTCGGATAAGCCAGGTTTAGGTGTGGAGAGAATCTAATCATCAAGCTCGCCATGTGCCTTATATTCCTGTCGATCCAACAACATCCCGACTATCCATTGATTGTTGCGGCTAACCGTGATGAATTTTATGCGCGCCGAACTTCTGCGGCTGCGTTTTGGAACAATCACCCCGCAATCTTGGGTGGCTGCGACCTGGAGGCCATTAAACCTGATGGAACTTGCGGCACATGGATGGCCATCAACAAAAATGGACGCATTGCCATGGTCACGAATTATCGCGACTTAAAGAACTTGAAATCGAATGCTCCTTCGCGAGGACATTTAGTTACCGATTTTTTACTCTCGACTGAGTCACCCGAGAGTTATTTAAAAAGTATTGAACCAAGGGCAGACGAATTCAATGGCTTCAATCTGGTGGTCGGCAGCGCGCAGGGCTTGTTCTATTTGTCAAATTATAAAAAAGGCGTCGAAAGAATCGAAAATGGATTTCATGGACTGAGTAACGCTCTGCTGGATACGCCGTGGCCGAAGGTGCGGATCGGAAAAGAAATAATGAAGCCTTTGTTCCATCAAGAAAAAATAGAAGTCAACAAAATTCTTGATGGACTTCGCGATGAACATCAGGCACCCGACGATCAACTTCCAGAAACAGGGGTAGGACTTGAACGTGAACGCATGCTCTCATCAATGTTTATTAAAATGCCAAACTACGGATCGCGCTGCTCTACCGTGGTGACGATCGACAAGAACAACCGCGCGGAATTCACTGAACGTGTGTACAACCTGGAAACGTTCGAGTTCACGCAACAGACGTTTACTTTCGATATACCTTGACTTTTGGCGTCGCATGCATTTTGCTATCTTTTAGAAATGTTTGTTTATGCAAGCTCGCCCGGTTAAAGAATCGCAGACCACTATTACGGAATTGATGATTCCATCTTACGCCAACTTTGGCGGAAAAATCCACGGCGGAATTTTACTTTCGCTGATGGACAAAGTCGCCTATGCTACGGCGAGCAAACACGCGGGCAACTATTGTGTCACCGTGTCGGTCGACAAAGTTGAATTTCTTCAACCTGTTGAGGTGGGTGAGCTCGTGTCGCTCAAGGCATCGGTGAATTATGTGGGCCGCACGTCGCTAATCGTAGGCATTCGTGTGGAGGCCCAAGACGTGAAGACGGGAGTAATTAAACATACCAATTCGTGTTTTTTTACCATGGTGGCAAAAAACGATAACAACAAACCAACGGAAGTGCCACCGCTGATTTTGGAAAACCAGGAAGATGTCAAGCGCTTCATCGAGTCCCTTCGGATGAAGGACATCAAACAGAAAGTGCGTGATGAAATGGATGATGCCAAATCGGCGGTTGAGGTGGTCAACGCGCACGAGATTTTAAAGAACGAGAGGTGTGTGATAAACTTTAAAACCTGAGATGAAAATCATTCGGGCGATTCACACGTTCTGGGGGCTGTTTGTTTTCAATTTCCTTTTCCTCGTCCTTTTTCCTTTCCTTTTAATACCCATTTTCTTCTCAAATCAGTTTCGCGTTACAGGAATTGTGAACCGGTGGTGGGCAAAGCTGATGTTTCGTTTCGTTTTTATTCCGGTCGAAATCGTGGAACGCGCAAAACTGGATCAGGGCAAACAATATATTTTTTGCGCCAACCATTTCTCCTACCTCGACATTCCAACGATGGGTCTCAACCCGGTCAATGCCATCTTTGTGGGTAAGAATGATATGGAGCGCGTTCCCTTGTTTGGATTTATGTACCGAAAACTTCACATCACCGTGGATCGAGAGAATTTTCGCAGTCGCGGAAATACCGTGATTGCAGCCATGAAAGCTATCAAGGAAGGAAAAAGCCTGGTTGTGTTTCCGGAAGGAGGAATGCTTTCTCAACAGGTGCCACAGATGATCCCCTTCAAGGACGGGGCGTTCCGGACCGCCATAGAAAAGCAAGTGCCAATTGTGCCTGTGACAATTCCCTTTAATTGGAAAATATTGCCCGATCGCTTGCCGATGCGGCTCCAACGGGGCAAAGTTCGAATCGTCTTTCACGAACCCATCCAAACCGTCGGCATGTCATTGGATGACATCGGAATGCTGAAAGCCCAAACATTCCAAATCATTGCATCCGAATTGAAGCAACAAAACGCCGCGACCGTCGTTCCTTCTAACGATTAATTTTCCCATCTTCGCGCGAATCTATTTTCCCAAAAATCCATGCTGTCGATTCAATTCTGGAAATATTGGCAAAAGCCGTATCAATTTTTGTTTTGGTTGCTCGCATGTTGTTTTCTGCTGGCGTTGATAATGTTTTGGAGAGGTTATTTTTTGTACCCCGCTCCCGTGATCGGATATGATCACTACCAGCAACTTGAAACTATTGAAACACCATCACACGCATTTTCCGTAGGGGTGTTTAACCTCACTGTTCCCGCCGATTCGTATGTAATTCTTGAGAACATTTATGGAAGCACCCTACAGCCGAATGTTGTCGCCTCTTACTTTTTCCTGGCTACACTAGTCCTTTCGTTCGTTGTTTTTATCAGCATCGTACCCGATCTCGGCCGCTATCGTTTTTTGATGGCCATGGGAATTGTGATCCTATTCCTCACAAGCCTACAGACAGAATCGCTGGAAATTTTTGGGTTACAGAACCAAACGGTTACTATCGCATTGATCCTGTTCTATGGAATTCTTGCTTTTTATTTTCATGCGCAAAAAACTGAGATCGGCTTCATTAAAAGATTTTTTGTCTTTGGAGTTGTCACGGTTATGATTGGTCTTGGGATCACCTTTTTTGCAAAAACGACAATGCCGTGGCTTCACCTTTCGGCTACAGGGCTTTTAGTGGGAATAGTGGTCTGCCTGATTTTTATCTTCACGGTAGCTCATGAGATGGTTGCGGTTTTTGTTTCCGTAATCACGAAGAGCTTAAGGTCAAAGCGGAGCCTTCAGCATTTCCTCATCCTCACGTCGATTTATTTGGTCAACGTATTTTTGATTTTCGCTTCAAAAATGGGCATCATCAAATGGAGCTTTTTTTCGGTGAGTCCATTTTTTTTGATGACAGCATCAGCGGTGCTCGGAATCTGGGGTTTTCGCCAACGTCAACCCCAACACGAAAATATTCTGGACGATGAACCGCAACGGATTTATTTTTTCTTCTCGCTGGCAATTGCCGCCTTGGGAACATCCGCATTCTTTGTCTCGACCGCCAGTGATATGATGATCGACGCATTGGAAGATTATATTATTGCATGTCACTTTGGTGTAGGATTGATTTTCATGCTATATATCATTGCCAACTTCGCGCCGATGCTGAAGAACAACTTGTCGGTGTACAAAGTGTTATATAAACCCGAGACAATGCCTTTGTTCACGTTTAGGATCATGGCGGTGATCGCCACGTTTGCCGTGCTTTCATGGGCCGTGTCTTGGAAAACCTACCTCAATCAAGTAGCAGCCACCTATTATGATGCACACGGCGACCTGTATCTGGCCAAGAATGACGAGCGAATGGCCGAAAACTTTTACTTGAAATCATTGAAGTTTCGGAATCAGAATCTACATGCGCATTATGCGTTGGCCAGTATCTACGAGAGCCGGTCTGAATCAAACAAAGTACGAAGGCATTATGAAGATGCCATCACGTGGACGCCCAGTGTCCCACTATATCTCAATTTGGCTTATGCTTTTTCAAGCCGTGGCGATGAGCTCGAAGCCATGCTCACACTGGACGAAGGGAAAAAGAAATTCCCAAAAAGCGGGGAGATACTCAACGCTCTTGGGCTGTCATTTTTGAAACTTAAGCAAAAGGATTCTGCGGTACACAACTTGCGCGGTGCGAGTTTGACTCGAGAAACGCAGTCGATTGGCGAAGTGAATGCGATGGCGGTTGTTGCCGAATTCAAAGGTAGAGGCACAGGGTATTCGCCTATTCAATGGAGCAACGCAAAAAACAACGCCAAATTCGCAAATGAACTCGCATTGGCTAACCTAGATCCGGTGGAACAAGCCATCGGAACGGAAGGAAGTTTTTCCAGCGATTCGTCGCTTAATATCTATGAAGCGATGACCCTGTGCAATTATTTGCTTAATCAAAAACAGGCAGTTGACACAACATTGATTCGAAAGGCGCTCGACCTTTCGCGTAAGGAGACCAATGAAGCTTTTGCAGAACAATTGCTTGTCTCGTCGGCTCATGCCTTGTACGCAAAGGGTTTAATCAGGGAAGCATTGCAGATGGCACGTGAGATGGCCTATCGGGCAAATGAGGGTAAGTATTTTTCATTGTTGGGACTTTGGTTGCTAGAGCAAAATAATCCGGCGTTGGCGTCCGTGTATCTTAAGTCGGCAGCAGAGAAATCACACCCCGGTGCGCTGTATCTGCAGGCCATTGCAGAAGCTGAGGCGGGTGATTTGGATCAATCCTTCTTACGGTGGGACAGTCTACGAAAATCGGCCGACAAAACGACAGCGGGCATCGCTGAAAAAATGGCGAACGTTTTGAAGACTAAACCAGAACAGATGACTTCACTTACTGAAGACGAGAAATACTTCTTCTGTAAGTATAAAATCCCTTTGACAGACAAGAAGCTTTTCGAAAAAACGATCGGCGCAATGACGGATGGGCCTCTTCGCGCCCAGGCCATCATCGACCGAAGTAAGAAGTTGTTTTACCTGGATGAATCGACCGAAGCAGCCCTTGTATTTAATCAGTTGCACACTGCCTACTCAAGAAATATCAATCAACAAGCGGCAAACCTTCGCATCATGTTGGCCGCGGATAAGGACGACTGGCGGTTCGTTCAGGAAAATCTCTTAAGCACGGAGGTTTCAATAAATCAAAAAATCTATCTAGAAGCGTCTCTTGCTGCACAACAAGGACGCGAGAAAGAAGCGAAGCAAATATTCGAATACCTATCCAAAGCCGATAATTATTTTGATGAAGGAGTGGTTGCTTCTGTTCGCTTCTTTTCCAAAGACCCTGCGTATCAAATGAAAAACCTCTCGCTCTTGGTGGATGGGTTATTGGCCAAACCTTTTTCCGTTAAAATATTGAAGGAACATGCGTTGCTGGCGGCCGATATGGGGTTCATTGAGGCAGCGCAAGATTCGCTGGACAAACTACAGACCATCCTTCCAAAAGAATCCTTTGAGAAATTTGTTGCCGCTCATCGGGATTATTTTGGAAGGAATTAACTTGCGCAATGCGTAACCTGATTTTTGGGCTTAGTTGTGCCGCATTGGTTTTTCACGCCGATTGTTTTTGCCAGTCAAAGAATGAGCAAATAAAACAGCTGCAAAAAATTGCGCAAGACAATGAGCTTCGTGCGAAGAACGCTGAGGAGCAGGCCGAGAAATACAACCGCATTGCGCAGGAAGCACAACGCGAAGTGGAACGTCAACGATACCTTTCTTTAGCGGTAGGCCTTTCGCGGAAATCTCTTGATGCAGACGACAACGCCCTCGCGGGATTGTTAGCCCTGCAGGCGTACAACTACCACCTCCGGTACAAAGGCTATGAATTCGACAAGGACATTTATCAGGGCCTTTTAGCAGCTCTTTTGAGATTCGATAGTGGGCTCAGGAAGCTTGCTGGGCACGTTCAATCTGTGCGTGGATTTATTTCTAAACCCGATATGCCGTCAATTCTTGCCTGGGAAGAATGCGGAAGAGTGCTGCGCTGGAGCGACGATCAAGGCAAATGGGAGGAGAAAGAGTTGGCACCTGCGAAAGAGGGCTTTGAGGCGCTGGGAGCCTGTGTGAGGCAAGACAACCGGCTTTGGGTCATTGGGAAGAAAAAGGACGCTGCGAGTCGCGTTGGTATTTACGACATCACGTATTCCTCCAAGAAAATTGAAGGGGTCCATGAGCAGATAGGTCAAATTTCTTTCTCCCCGGAAGCCAGCAACTTTTATGCTCTTAGCGGCTCTGGTCACAGCATTTTTTTATGTGATCCTCAAAAAGGAAGCGAGGTGGTTCACCTTGGCGAGAAGATTGTCTTGATGGACGTAAGTCGCGATGGTAGCAAGCTGGCCGGTGCAACTGCCGAGGGGAACTTATACCTCTGGGATACCAAAAAAAACTACTCACGCGCGGTTTACAAAATTAGTGAGGAGGGGAATCAAATCACTGCCATTGCTTTTACTCCCCTGGGACGAGACTTGGTTTTCGGAGACGAGAAAGGCAGGATCAATTTTTTGAGTACGGAAAATGGAGGTGTTAGAAAGACGTTGTCGGGACATTTTTCGGAGATCAAGAAAATTGTGTTCGGCAATTTAGGTTCATTGATGGCGGTGGCTGACAAATCAAACACAATACGTGTCTGGAATGCAAGCGACCTTAGCCAACTACCCTTGGCAATCAAAGAGGATGCAGATATTGGGAGCTTTCAGTTTTTGCCTGACGAAACTCAGCTTGTGTGTGTTGCCAATGGAAAGGATGTGATCGTCCATTCATGGCCGTTGAAAACGGAACTCCTCGCCAGGGAAATTTGCAAGTTCATACCGCGCAACATGTCCATTGACGACTGGGACCATTATGTTCCGAATGCCCCATATGAGGCGACTTGCCCTATCAAGTAAGCCATTGCCTCGCCGAAATTATTCCCGCATATTTGCAGTCTTAAAAATAACTCCTCATGGAATTGAAATTCGTCCCCCTCAATCACGTTCACGAAAAACTAGGTGCGAAGATGGTGCCGTTCGCCGGCTACAATATGCCCGTGCGCTATTCTTCAGATATTGAAGAGCATATGACCGTTCGCAAAGGGGTCGGTGTGTTTGACGTGAGCCACATGGGCGAGTTCACCATTAAGGGGCCCAATGCTTTAGATTTGATCCAGCGCGTCACCAGCAACGACGCTTCCAAACTCACCGACGGGCAGGCGCAATACTCCTGTTTGCCCAATGATAAAGGGGGAATCGTTGATGATTTGCTCGTATACAAAATCAAGGACAACGACTATCTAGTGGTAGTCAACGCATCGAACATCGACAAAGATTGGAATTGGATTTCCAAATTCAACGCCAAGGGTGCTGAAATGAAAAACATTTCAGACGACATTTGCCTGTTCGCTGTGCAAGGACCAAAAGCGGTGGCGGTTTTGCAAAAGTTGACGAAAACGGATTTGTCGACCATTAAGTACTATCATTTTACCGTGGGTGAGTTTGCGGGTGTGAATGACGTGATAATGAGCAATACAGGTTACACGGGCGCAGGTGGGTTTGAGATCTACGTGAATAAAAATGCTGCCGAGAAAGTCTGGAACGCCATTTTCGATGCTGGTAAGAATGAAAATATCAAGCCGATCGGTTTGGGTGCCCGCGATACATTGAGACTCGAAATGGGTTTCTGTCTGTACGGTAACGACATCGACGACGCTACTTCGCCGATTGAGGGAGGACTGGCTTGGATAACGAAATTCACCAAGGATTTTACCAACAGTGCTGCAATCAAAAAGCAAAAAGAAGAAGGCGCCAAGAAAAAATTGGTAGGCTTTAAAATGATCGACAAAGGTATTCCGCGGCACGATTATCAAATAAAAGACGCCGCCGGAAGTGCGATTGGTAAAGTTACATCGGGCACCATGTCGCCGGTACTCGGTATTGGTATTGGCCTGGGCTATGTCACCACCGAAAATGCGGCCGTTGGTTCACAGATTTTTGTCGACGTGCGAGGAAAAGCGCTGAAGGCGGAGGTAAGTAAAGTACCGTTTATTTGAGAATTTGAAGATGAGGCAATTTGAAAATGAATTCCCTCAATCAATTTTTTCAAATCGTCTAAGCAGCTAATCACCTAATTTTCAAATTATTCAATGAAAACCATTGACGTTTGCCTCAGCCCGGAGCTCATGCACCTGTATGAAGTTCGCAATCGCACGGTAGTAGTAGTCGATATTTTAAGAGCTACCTCGTGCATGGTCACTGCATTTGCTCACGGCGTAGAAAGTATTACTCCCGTCGCCAATCTTGAAGAGTGCCGCAAAATGAAAACAAAGGGTTTTGTCATCTCGGGGGAAAGGGATGGGAAAAAAGTGGAAGGCTTCGACAAGGGCAACTCACCCTTTGAATACGTAGGGGACCAGGTGAAAGGACTAAAAATTGCATTTACAACCACCAACGGAACGCAAGCCATCGAAAAGTCGAAAGAGGCGAAAGAAGTGATCATCGGCTCTTTTTTGAACTTGACCACCGTAGCGAAATATCTTTTGCTAGGCGAGAACAACGCATTGATTGTGTGCGCAGGATGGAAGGGACGCGTGAATTTGGAGGACACCCTTTTTGCAGGCGCGCTGGTGGAAAAGTTGAAAGAATACCTTGGACCCGACTGCGACGCGCCGTTGGCAGCTCAGCACTTGTACAATATCGCCAAGCAGGATATGGTGAGTTTTCTCAACGCTTCGTCCCATGTGCGAAGATTGAGCAAGCTCAACATCCACGATGACATCAAATTTTGTGTGACGCCAGACCAGTTCAAGGTGTTGCCCAAGCTGAGTAGCGGAACACTCGTTATCTAATCGCTACCTCAGTTTAGGATTGGCATTGTGGCGATCTTTGTCGCGTTCTGTTTTCTTCTTGAGATTTTCCTCAAATGCTTTCGTCAGATCAACACCGGTTTGATTGGCCAAACAAATCAATACCCATAGCACGTCCGCCATCTCATCACCAAGGTTTTTTCCTTTATCAGATTCTTTCTCCGACTGCTCGCCAAAGCGCCTGGCCATAATTCGAGCGAGCTCGCCCACTTCTTCCGTCAGAATGGTCATGTTGGTGAGCTCGTTGAAATAACGGACCCCATGCCTTTTGATCCATTGATCCACTTCGGTTTGTGCTTGCTTGATCGTCAGCTCCATGTTGGCTCAGTTGTTTTCCAGGTTTTCAAAATCAACATTCATTACTTCAAATTTCTCCCAACCAATAAAATCGAAATGCCACCACTCGGTGGTGTAGACTTTAAAGCCATTCTTTTCCATGACTTGAATTAGAATGTCTCTGTTGTTTCGCACCTGCGGGTCTGCAACAGGTGTTGAAGGCCACGATTCCTTCTGCATGGCATCGTACGCGGATGGCATTTGCAATTCCTCGCCCGTTGTTTTCTCGACGATGGTCATGTCAACGGCGCAGCCTCTATTGTGACGCGATCCCTTGTAAGGACTGGCCACATAGGTGGTATCGCCTTTCATTAGTTCATAGAATTTTACGGTCGCCGAATAAGGGCGATAGCTATCATAAATTTTTATGCGGTACCCTAGCTTTTCGAACTCTTGCTGGGCTTTTGCCAGCGCCGCGGCTACGGGCTTTCGTGCGTATGCCTTTGCCATCCGATAAACCGCCTTACCTGTAAAATTGTTGCTCGTGGCATAACGGATGTCCAGTAAAATCCCTGGGATAGATTTGTCAAGGTCAACCAACTCTTTTTCTGGATTGGTTTTGACTGACGACTTGTATTCGCTTAGAGAAATAGCATTGATCCCATATTTGTTCTGTGCCCCTGCCAGAGCAACCAGGTGAAGTAAGAAAAAAACAATCGCGGGCCGCATTCGAAATTTGATTTTATTTAAAATTAAGTATAAGCCATCAAATGTTACCCAAACATTAACCGATCGGCGGCGGCCGACATTTGTGCCCTCGAAATTTGCAAAACGCGGTTAAATTTTCTTAGCTTTATAGTGAAAGAAGGAATGACGCGAAGAAACGTTTTACACTTGCAAGTTTTTTGAACATTGTAAGGGACGTGTCTTCGCGATTTTTTTTAACCTATTTTTTACCGAATGGCGAAAACCCCCAAAGAGAAGGACAAAAAGATCTTCGTCCTCGACACCTCAGTAATCATCTACGAACACAACAGCATCCTCAACTTTGATGAACACGATATCGGTATCCCGATCACCGTGCTCGAGGAACTCGACAACTTCAAAAAAGGAAATGACACCAAAAATTTTGAAGCGCGTGAGTTCATCCGCTTGATCGACAAACTGGCGAAAGATCAAATGCTTCATCAGTGGAACCCGATCAACGGAAAGGGCAAGGGCAAGTTCAAAGTGGTAATGGATACAGGGGGCACTGAACAAGTTGACGCCAACAAAGTCTTTAATGAAGACAAAAAGGATCACCGTATTTTGAACGCAGCGCTGCTCTTACAAAAGGAAGAGAAGGGCAGACGCGTGATCTTGGTGAGCAAAGACATTAATCTTCGTCTCAAGGCAAAAGCCCTTGGATTGACGGCAGAGGATTACACCACGGGAAAGATTCAAAACATCAGCTCCCTCTACACCGGTCGTACGGTGCAGGATAATGCTTCGTCAGAGGCTATTGATTTGATTTACGAGAAAGGGTATTGCCCTCCCGATGAAGTCCTCGGCAAAGAAAAGCCGATGAAGAATCATTATTACATTTTTCGCAACGGCAAAAAGTCCGTCCTGGCATTTTATAATTCGGCCAACGGCATGGTTGAGCAAGTAGAGAAGCGAAATGCATATGGCGTGAAACCCCGTAATGCAGAACAAGCCTTTGCCATCCACGCCGTGCTCAAACCGGAGATCAAGCTAGTGTCGATGCAGGGAGTGGCAGGAACGGGAAAAACGTTGATTGCCCTTGCTGCTGCACTCGAACAAAAAAGAGAGTACAAACAAATTTATTTGGCGCGTCCCATTGTACCTCTGAGCAACAAAGACATTGGCTATTTACCGGGCGACATCAAGTCGAAATTGAACCCGTACATGGAGCCGCTCTGGGACAACCTGAAGTTTATTCAAAACCAATATAGCGAGAGCGACAAAGAATACTCCAAGATCACGGAGATGGTGCAAAACGAAAAGCTGGTGATTACTCCGCTTGCTTATATTCGAGGAAGAAGTTTGTCGAACATTTGCTTTATCGTGGATGAAGCACAGAACCTGACACCGCACGAAGTGAAGACGATCATCACTCGCGCAGGAGAGAATACCAAAATCATTTTTACCGGCGATATCCATCAAATCGACACCCCTTATTTGGATTCGCAGAGCAATGGTTTGTCCTATCTCATCGATCGCTTAAAGGATCATGAATTGTATGCGCATGTGACGCTCGAAAAAGGGGAGCGAAGTGAATTGGCGAACCTCGCCAACGAGCTTTTGTGACCTCAAACTGGAGATAATCTAAGGGCGCAAGATTTTGATTGGATCCGAAAAGGGGAAGGGCAAAAGGACTGAAGCGGGCCTATTTTTTGCAGATTTGGCCGAAATGGCCTGTAAGGTTTGGAGGCTAGACCATCGATTCAGGGTTACTTGTCATAAAGTAGAGACATACATTATATCGCATGAGTATGTGGTTTTTTTCAGATATGAATCACTTCAGTTTATTTTGCCGTATCAATTCGAAAACACGTAAGTCTATGTGGTTTAAGTGGGGATTTAAATACTTTTCGGTAGGTCGTCAAATAGAGTATTTGCGTGAGCATGGTGTCATGCTTGGCTCACGTATGCGCAACGATCGCAAGGTCTTTCTTTATATGGTGAAGAATCTCTTCGTTGAGGTTGTGTATCAAAACGACAGTATTGAGCGCGAAGCCGAGACGCTCGCGATTTTCAATAACATAAACCACTTGAACCAGTACCTGGAAAAGGAGTTTAAGACAAGTTTCTAAGGTTGTTTTTCCTGGATTATTTCCCCAAAGCTTTCAGCATCGTGTCGCCGATCAATGCGGGAGATTCTACAACGTGAATGCCACACTCGCGCATTACCTTCATTTTTGCGGCGGCGGTATCCTCGGCTCCACCAATGATGGCTCCGGCATGGCCCATTCTTCTTCCGGGAGGTGCCGTCTGGCCGGCGATAAATCCGACCACGGGTTTTTTGTTTCCATTTTCTTTGATCCAGCGAGCGGCTACGGGCTCATAACTTCCACCGATTTCGCCGATCATCACGATGCCTTCTGTTTCAGGATCATTCATTAAGAGTTCAACAGCGTCTTTGGTGGCGGTGCCAATGATTGGGTCTCCGCCGATTCCAATTGCTGTGGTGATACCCAAGCCTGCTTTTACGATTTGATCAGCGGCTTCGTAGGTAAGGGTACCTGATTTAGAAACAATTCCGATTTTCCCTTTCTTAAAAACAAAGCCGGGCATAATTCCCACTTTTGCTTCACCTGGCGTAATAACTCCGGGGCAATTGGGCCCGATAAGGGTTACCTTTTTTTCTTTTACAAATTGCTTCGCTGTCATCATGTCTTTTACGGGAATTCCTTCCGTAATAGCCACGATCACTTTAATGCCTGCATCAGCGGCTTCCATGATCGAGTCGGCGGCAAATGCAGGAGGCACGAATATGATCGAGACATCGGCGCCTGTCTTCTCCACCGCCTCCTTGACGGTGTTGAACACCGGTCTCCCTAAATGAACTTGGCCACCTTTTCCTGGCGTAACACCACCCACCACGTTGGTCCCATACTCAATCATTTGTCCTGCGTGGAATGAACCTTCAGAACCGGTGAAACCTTGCACGATAACGCGCGAATTTTTATTGACCAATACGCTCATAGAAAAAAGGTTAGGCAACAAAATTAGAATAATTCTGTGCGGGGACAAGAAATAAATTAACGCTCGCCCAACAAAAAAGCCACCCTTTAGAAGAGTGGCCTTCGCAACAAAATTCGGTACTGTTACTTAATCGCCTTCAGTTTGTTTCTCAACAAAAACTCCTCGTATCCTTCGGTATACGTGGGATTTTCGGGATCCATTTTGATGGCTTGTTCGTAGCAAGCAATGGCATCGATCAGGAGCCTGTTTTCTTCATAGAAGCCGGCGAGCAAGTATTTGTTAAATGCCGTTTCCTCCTTTAGGTCCTCGGCTTTGCCAAGCTCAACTTTAATGGCTTCATAGCGGCTAGGATCCGGTCTTTTGATAGAATGTTGTTGCGCTCTGCTACGCCCATCTGATTTTGACTTCACATCGATTTGCAAAGTGGGGAAGTTCATAAACTTAGGGTCGCTAAGATCCAACTGGACCTTGGTTTCTGGTGTTTCAATCTTCATAAGTTCATCTTCGAAAAGTGTGGTCACGGTCACAATGAAGGGGCCGCTGCTTTTTGAGGATTGCCAAGAAACAATGACCGTGTTGTTAAAAACTTCGTTGCTGTTGTCCTCGGGCAAGAAAACCTTGATGTCTTCCAAACCGCGGTGAACAGCCCCTGTGGCGCTCAATCTGTTTTTCTTGGATTCGGCAGAATTGCTGCTAAGGATAAAATCGGTGTATTTGTTTAACACGCTTTGGTTGTTTCCTACTTTGCTCAGCAAGTCCACCACCTTGTGGACCTTTGCTTCTCTCACTTCCAGAGGTCTTCCCGATTTTGACACCAGTCCGACGGATGCGTTTTCGGAAATTTTTAGCTCGTCACTGGTCTTGAGTTGGGCACCCGTTTTCAGGGGCTGCCAGGTATTCCCGGATTTTACTTCATTTGTACCTTTGTTTGCGAGTACACGGAATGCGTAGTCTTCCTGCGCGCAACACAGGAAAGAAGTTAAAATAAAGCCACCTATTGCTATAACTTTGAATTGTTTCATTGGTTCTTTTGGAGTTTACCTTGCAAAATTAATAAAAATCGTGCCATTAGGACGATTTCATTACTGGGTTAATACTCATTCTGTTCGTTTGGTGAGCCTTGTTTCTATGATTGTTTGCACGGGTTTGAGGATGTCATAACACGGCCCCACCAGGGCGATCACCACCAACGACAAACTTAGGTCCAGTTTGACGGTATATGACGCAAAACAGAAGACTACGAGTCCAGAGATAAGGATGAGTTGGATTACTTGAATAATGACCGAGAGCGCATCATACCAAATCGGAAGTTTTTCATCGACAACAATAAAAAGGGCAACGGTAAGGATCCCAATGAGGGTCGCAATTGCGAACTGAAGTGCGTCTGAAATCGTGCCCACGTAATCTTCATTGAGAATTTGAGCTACGATGTTAGCGTGAACCACGACACCGAACATGTCGGGATTCGCCCGGCCCGCCACCTTCTTGTTGAGAGGTGTAAAATACTTGTCTTCCCAAGAGGTGTCACCAAAATAATCGCCCAAAAAACCCATGATTACTATTTTATCTTTTATCATTTCTGGGGTGAAATTTCCATTGTAGAGTTGATCAATATCTAACGCATAACATAAAACCCTAAAATTGCTTGTGCCCAGATTCTTTTTCTGAAGATTTTTCAGTTTGACGTCAACCATGTCGATATTGCCTCGATAATTTACAATCTCTTCATCGTTGCCTCTGCCAAATAATTTTTTTGTTTTGGTCGAGTCGTAAAGCCGTACCAATTCAACGGCAAAGGAGTTTTCATATTTTCCGTTCACTTTCAATCTTGGTAAGAACGAGCGGCAAAGTTTCACGTCTTCCTGCCAATCTGCGTTCGTTGGAAAATTCGCAAAAGCGTTGTGCGCATATGGCGCAGGATCCGAAATCTCAGTCGAATCATAAACGTCAATCTGTGTGGAATCCTTCGCTGTTGCATTCTTTTGAAGAAGCTTGGTTACAAGTACGACATTGCCTGCCTCTCTAATGGCATCCTCAAGCATGAGGTTTCCCATGGGATCTTTTAGGGCAGGGCAATTGACGGTGTCTCGCAGCCCGCCTTCACAATCAAAAAAACCATCGATACCAATTACTTTTGGTTTGAACTGTCTTATGATATTAATCTGCTCAGCGATTTCTCTTCTGCTAAGGTGCCCTATGTTCACCAGCACAATCCGCTCGTCGGGATTCGGGAGGGGTCTCAAATTTGAAAAAGCGTAATCCGTCAGATCAAATTCGGCGAGAGCCTGCGATACCGGGTCGAATGCGCTGAATAATTTTAGATCTGTGATTTTCGAGACCACCCACATCATTATGTAAACGAACAAGATGACGTAAACGCATCGAAACCAGAATTTCAACATAGGTCATGGGGTTATCCAGTAAATTTAGAAATTTACGTTAATCATTCCCCTCTTGAAGAATAGAAAACCTTCAGTCAAAGAATACGCAGACCTGCTTGCGAAAGGAGATACTGTAACGCTTGGTCGTGCCATCACCGCTATCGAAAGCAAGAAAGCCACCGATGCTAGATTTGCGCAATTCCTATTGGCAAAGGTCAACACCAATGGCCCTAAATCTTTGCGGCTTGGGATCACTGGATCGCCGGGGGTAGGTAAGAGTACTTTCATTGAGGCATTCGGAAAGTACCTCACTTCGCTTGGGAAAAAAATTGCTGTCCTGGCCGTTGATCCCAGCAGTACGAAGACCAAAGGCAGCATCTTGGGTGATCGCACGCGCATGGAGGAGCTATCCAAAGACAAGCTGGCGTTCATCCGCCCAACGTCAAGTGGAAGTGCCTTGGGTGGCGTAGCAGATAGAACAAGAGAGACAATTTTGCTCTGTGAGGCAGCTGGTTATGAAATCATTATTGTGGAAACAGTGGGTGTTGGCCAATCGGAAACTGCCGTGCGGAGTATGGTTGATTTTTTTCTGCTGCTTCAACTTCCGGGTGGTGGAGATGAACTTCAAGGGATCAAAAAAGGGATTATGGAGATGGCAGATGCCATAGTGATTACCAAGTCTGACGGTGAGAATGAGAAAAAGGCAAGGCAAGCGCAAGTGGAATTTCAGCATGCCTTACATCTATTTCAACCCTTGAGTTCTGGATGGACACCGAAAGTGATGACCACCTCGGCGATTCAGAAAAAAGGAATTGTGGATGTATGGAAAATGGTTGAATTGTTTCACAGATCTACTATAGCGAATGGCTCGTTTCAACAAAATCGCGATCAGCAGAAATTAATTTGGTTTCAGGAGTGCATTCAGCTCCTCTTGCGGGAAAGAATTGTTCAATCCAAGAAATTATTGGCAAGTATGAAATCGCTGGAGAGGAAAATCATCAAAGGCGAAATCCTATCGTCGGCCGCCGCCAAAGAGTTAGTCAATAAATTGAAATAGGTTATCTAGCTCAGTTCCTGAAACCAAAATTTGCTGATGCGAGCTTCTGACAAACCATTCGGTAAATTGACTCTATAGCTGTATTCCTTGGCTTCAGTTTGATGATGTTCGATGGAGACGGGTTTTTTGAAAAGAGGGCCGTCATAGACGAACGTGTGGAACTCGCCATTTTCTCCGCAGGGGTCAACAGAAGGTTTAAGCGTGTTGATAAAATCAAGATCATAATGTAGTCCCACATCTTCTTCAACGAAATATTTTGCGTCGGCGGCGCAGATAATTGCTTTGAATCCATTTATGATAAATTTCTCAGCGACTGTTCGGCTATCCTTTCTCCACAGAGGAAAAACTCCTTCGAGTCCGTGTTTCGACAACATTTTCTCGCGATAGGTTTTTAGGTCTTCCAAAAAAATGTCTCCAAAGACAATCTTCGCAATGCGGGCTTTTGCAAGACTTTTATAGTAATCGTTCATGGCAGCTTCATACGCAGTATGGTCATCGGCTGTTGGAATGAAAATTTTATCCAAAGGAATCCCGATGGCTTTGGCCTGCTCTTCAATCAGATTTTGTTTGATGCCGTGAAGCCCAACGCGATTGGTGTTCACATTAAAACCGGTGTGCAAGTTAGCTACTTCATACCGGTTGGATCGTAGGGTTTCAAACAAGGCGAGTGTACAATCCTTTCCGCCGCTCCAACTAATTGCTACTTTTTCCCTCACGTGTCTGGTCTCTTTCTTTTTTGAATCCGTAGGGGCAGTGCCTGCATCCGCTTTTGCAACAATAGCCTCTTTTCAGATGATACTTTTCCGTGAAGACCATCAGACCATTCTCGAAATAAAAATCTTCGCCTTCTTTCAACCTTGTTTCTTGGCTCACGAGAATCGACAAGGATTATTAATACTGCTCCAGATAGTTCATGTCGCAATCTCCAATCGGCATTCCGGGTGGAGGAGGGAGAAAATCCTGGACTTTGTATTCATCCGGATTTTCAAGAAGGGCGTTGATCTGTTTGATCATTAAAGAATAATGTGCTTTCCATTCTTCGTCGGTTGTTGTTTTTGCGGATAGCCAATTTTTCAATTGTTCCATTTTCAAAAAAGTGATGGCTTTGGTTTCTGCCGTTGCTTGATTATGGAGGGCAAATTTTGCCAAGTTCATCACTAACGCATTGTTGGTTGCCATTTGTACCGCACCTTCAAGACCAGCACGTGTTGGCGATTTAAAGGTGACGGCAATTATTTTGTCAAGCACACTTTCTAGACTGGGCAGTTTGGGGTTTCGTGCGTGGTGCTCGATCAATCGCTGTGCTCGCGCGGTGTGAAGGATACCATCGAAGGTCATGTCAGCGGCAGTTTCCGCAATGGTGACTGCATCGAATGCCAAGTCCGTTTTTGTTTTTATCAATTCGCGGTGGCGCGAATAGCCGATCGCTCGCGGAGGAATTATTTTCAAAAGACTTTCCGGCAACGTCAATACGGAGGGGTCGATTGTTTTTAGGATCGCATCCAGCGCTTTTGTTTCTTGTTCCGGTGAAAGTAACTCCGTAATGGGTTGACCATCTCCGCGAAGCGCGTACCGATAGTTTAGGCCTCCGATCATTTTCACGGCCGCCTCGATTTGATAGCGATGGAAGAAATATACAGGAACGAGAACTTCTTCAAGCGTAGCCATTGGTGCGCCGGGCTTGATGTTTTTCTCCCCGAAATTTTTTAACGCGAGTGCCCTTATCTCCATCACGCGGTTTAGCTCGTCAGCTGGATCTTTTCCGTTGTCCCACAAGTGTGCATAAGGATGTGCGCCACCCAGTGGTCGTGCATCCTGATCAGACAAGAAAGTCAAACCTGCCTTCAGTGAATTCTGAATGATGTCATTCAGCGCTTTGTTTTCATCTGTACCATTTGCAAAATCCTGGTACCCATAAGCGATGGATACTTTATCAAAGGCACCGATTTTTGTATCGTAGGCTTCGCTCAAATCTATTTTGCCATTGACGATTTTTGCAACGGGGTGTGGATAGTCCATTACCGACGCAAGATTCTCAGTGCTTGAAGAATAAGCGTGAGCAAGCCCCAACGTATGTCCGACCTCGTGCGCGGCGAGTTGCCTCAATCTTGACAACGCCATTTCTTCCATTTCTTTAGATACCGGCTTTCCATCTTCATAGGGAGCGAGCAGCCCCTCAGCAATCAAAAAGTCCTGGCGTACCCGGAGTGAGCCGAGCGTGACGTGGCCTTTGATGATTTCGCCCGTGCGAGGATCGGTTATCCCGCCGCCATAAGACCAGCCGCGAGTTGCGCGGTGTACCCAGTTGATCATGTTATATCGTGCGTCCATGGGATCAGCATCGGCGGGCAGCAGCTCTACACGGAACGCATCCTTGTAACCTGCTGCTTCGAAGGCTTGATTCCACCAGCGTGCTCCATCCATCAACGCCGAACGGATTGGTTCTGGCGCTCCCGGATCCATGTAGTAGATAATTGGTTTCACGGGTTCGCTGATGGCAGCATTTGGATCTTTCTTTTGCAAGCGATGACGGGTAATCAATCTCTTTTGAAGTGGTTCGCTGATGGGAGTAGCATAGTCATAGTAGGAAGTACTGTAATAACCGGCTCGTGGGTCGAATTTGCGTGGCTTGAAATTGCTGTCGGGCAATTGAATAAAAGAGAAGTGCTCGCGTATGGTGACACTCGATGCGGTAGGTGTTACACTTCGAATGTACTCTCCGGTGGGTTGACCTGTAAAAGTCAGTGTCACTTCAATCTCCGTGTTCTGCGGAAAATTTTTCGTGCGTGGCAAATAAAAAGCGGAACGCGATTTGTCGAGGGCGTAACTTCCTTGCTGAGCGCCTTTCAAAGTTCCCGCCACATCATGTGCGTCTTGGATGAAAAAATCTGTGGCATCCACCAAGACTTTGCCGCCATCCTCTGCTTCGACAGTAAAACCCCAAAGCACAGATTGGGCAAACGATTCGGAGACCGCCTTACGCTCTGCCTCGCTATCGCTAATGGCTCGGTAAAAATAATTAGGCTCAACCAAAAGTATTTTCGGGCCTCGGCGTTCAAACTTTACGATCCGCTCACGGTTAAGCTGGTTGCGATCTAGCCCAATGTCGTTTGAGCCGACACCCGCAGTCAACGATGGCACATATAAAAATTCCAGGTCGAATTTGTCAATGAGCAAATGGACTTTGTCTTGCTTTTCGTCATAGAAGAAATCGAAGTACCCAGCGGATTTTTTCATTCCGGCGACTTTTCCTTCGATCGACGAAGTGGGCGTGGCAGGCTTAGGCTCCTCGCTTTTCTTTTGGGCGATGAGGCTCGTTGAAGCCAGGAGCAGCAATACAGTGACAACGTTTTTCATAGGTGAGCATTTTACTTAAATGTATTTCATCACCGTTCGGTTTTTTAGCCGAACGGTGATGAAAGGTAAAAAATTACCAAGTAAAATTTATACGCAGGTAGGCACTTCTGCCGCGCGTATTGTAGCCGAGGATTTCCTGGTACTGAATATTAAAGACATTTTCCACTTTGGCCGTCAGGGAAATGGTTTTGTTTAAGCGATAGAAACCACCTACGTCGAACAACTGATAAGTAGCAATGTTTCTTTGATTGAGGGCACCGAATGGGCCGAGCGTGTAGTCATAAAATGAATCGCTGCGCTGGCTGGCCAAGCGATAATTCAGGATTAACGCGAATGACGGAGAAGCTTGGAATTTTAGCTCACTAAAACCAGTTGCACTTGGACGTCGGGTTAGGTTTTTGATGGAGCCTTCGCCTGTAATAAAAGCGCCGTTGGCATAAAGTTGCACATGGTTACCTCCCGTTTTGTTGGCATCGATGTCGGATTGCTTATATGTGATCTCTGTATTGGCAAGCCACGTGACGTTCCCGCTCCAGCTGAGTTTTGGAAGGATGTACCATTTACCGGATAATTCAAGCCCTTGAACTTTCTGATGGGAGAGGTTAATATAAGTGTCACCGAAATAATCAGCGTATCCCAAATTCGCGATAGGTGTATTCTTGTTCCATAGGTAAACGTAGTCGATCAAGTTTGATGTCGTCGTTTCAAAGGCAGCTACGGTGAAATAACTGGCGTCGTTGAATTCTTTTTTAAACCCGATTTCGTAGGAAAGCGTTTTTTCAGGATTCAATGATCTGTTGCCGCGATTGGTGTACACACCAAAATCTTTCGTGGGGTCAAACAGTTGATAGAGCGATGGCGCGTTGTATCCACTGCTGATAGAGCCGTACAGCAACGAGGACGATGAAATGGCGTAGGAAGGATTTACGTCGAAAGTGAAAAAATTTCCGAATAGGCTGTGATTACTCAAACGGGCACCCGCAGCTATACCCATTTTGTTTTGATTGCCCCCATGCCATGATCCATGTGCAAATCCGTAGGACGTCGTTGCCTGTGTTTTTATTGAATCATAATTCACCTTTGACGTATACTGGAAGGCGCTCGAATAATAATAGGTGTTAAAATCCATGTGCTCAAAGAACGCTCCACCACCAACGACAGCGTTCAAATGATGGCTTCTATAATTCAATTGAATTTCGTTTGTATTTAAACGGCCATTGTAAACGCCTTTTGAAAAACTGCCATCGTATCTCGTTGGGTCGATCAAAGAGGAGTCATTTTCATTGATCCGTTGAGAGTTGCTCAATGAACCGTTGCCCACCAGTTTCAATTTTGAATTCAGTTCATAAGAAACAGAATAGTTAAATAAGTTTCGCTCGAAGCTTACAAAAGCGTTATCATCGTCGGCGAAAGCGCCGGCGTCGATATCGGCATGTTGAGTTGAGCGCTTGAATGAAATGAATGCATCCAGCTTGTTTTTGCGATAACCGATTTTAGCATAACCGTCTGTTTTCCTGAACCCGTCTTTGTCAGGAGACTGAAGAGGCTTTTTAATGGTGTCCGTCGACGCATTGAGTCCGGCTACCCGCTGATCGTAAAATGAACCGTTGAAGTATAGCCCGTTGTTGAAATTGTAACTCAGATTGGCATTTGTTGTGACGGTTGATGTTCCGTTTCCGAAAGTGCCCCCTTGAACGGAACCATTTCCATGAAGACCTTTCACGCCATTTTTCCTGGTGATGATATTGATCACACCGCCTACAGCACCTCCTCCAAACATGGAGCTGTGTGCCCCTTCTATGACTTCGATCCGCTCAACGTTGGTGAGCGACAATTCCGACAGATCAATCGCATTGTTCGGTGATGAGGGGTCAGTGATACGAACACCGTCCATCATTACGACCACTTGATTGCTGTTGGATCCGCGCAAGAATAAACTTTGATTGGTGCCTGGTGTTTGATTGCTTCCCACCATGTAAATTCCTGATTGCCTGGACAGGAGTTCGCCGACCGAATTGTAAACCGAATTTCGGATCACCTCCGAATTGATGACCGTCACGGTTCTTGGAGTTTCAAGAATCGATTGGTCGTAACGCGACGCGCTCACCACCACTTCTTTTAGCGTGCGTGTGGAGTCGTTTTGGGCGTTTGCAGCGAACACCGTGTTCGCGAGTACGAGAGTGAAAATTACTTTTCTCATAGTTTTTAGAATGTTTTTGGTTAAACAACTATGAGCCTTAAAGAGAAAGAGAATAAATGGCTTGCGCCACTACTCATCGCCTTTCAACCCGAAAGCTCTGATTTTTGTTGAACTCATGGCAGGTCTCCTGACTTTCCTCTGCTGTGCCTTCCCCTCTCGTGCGGTGAAAGAGTGGCTTCGATTTCAGCAATCAGGTCGAAAAAATTTCTTCCTGAAGGATTACAGTTGCGGGGACAGTTCCCGATTCTCACGGGATTCCCTTTTAATCGTGTTGAGCTTGAGACTGAACACAAACCAATTGTTCGGGCGCAAACTTAAATATTTTTGCGATACTTGCTAAAGAAAAGAATTTAGGATGGTGAATCTCAAAGTGAAAAAACTCATCGCTCGTGGCTCGCAACTCGTCGCTTGTGCATTGATGGTTGTAGGAGTTTCATGCAGGCCCGGTCAAGAAAAATCGACAGGTGAGTCTCGAAAACTAAAATACGCACAAGGTTTCTCCGTAAAGGATTCCCTCGATTGCAAGTGGTTGACGGTAGGATATCCTTATCAAGGCGCTACATCGGGCTACGAATATTTGCTCGTGCCCAAAGGAATGGAGGAGCCTTCACACAGAAGTGATGTACAAGTGATTTCTATCCCTATAGAGTCGATTGTCTGTACATCGACCACCCACATCCCGCTTCTCGATTACCTGAACGAGACAGACAAACTCATCGGCTTTCCGACGACGGACTACATCAGTTCTGAAAAAATGCGAACGCGAATTGATGCCGGTCGGGTAAAAGAATTAGGCATCGACAAGGGTATGAATATTGAAGAACTATTCGCGCTCAAGCCTTCGATGGTGATGGGGTATGCCATGTCCAGCGATCTCGGCCAACTAAAGAAAATAAAAGAAACGGGGATCCCAGTGGTGGTCAACGCAGAGTATTTAGAGAAACACCCTCTTGGCCGTGCCGAGTGGATCAAATTCATGGCTTTGTTTTTTAATAAAGAAAAGGAAGCGGATTCTGTTTTCAATTCGATAGAAAAGGAATACTTGAATACACAAGGGTTGGCGAAGAATAGCTCAGTGAAGCCGGCGGTCATGAGCGGTGTGGTGTACGGTGACGTGTGGTTTATGCCCGGGGGAAAAAATTATGCTGCGAGACTTTTGAATGATGCAGGCTGCAATTATTTGTGGGCTGATACGGATTCGAATGGATTTCTGGAGGTAAGTTTTGAATCGGTGTTCGCCAAAGCAAAAGAAGCGGATTTATGGATCGGAGTGGGGAGCTTTAAATCACTGAAAGAAATTGCGGCTGCCGAGAAGAGATACGCGTTGTTCAAGGCTTTCCAAAACAAAAGCGTTTTTACCTATAACACGCGAGTGGGTGCAAAAGGCGGCAGTGAATTTTTGGAACTGGGCTATTTGAGGCCCGATATTATTTTGAAAGATTTGGTGAAGATTGCTCACCCCGAATTGCTTCCGGAATACCGAACTTATTTTTACGCGAAACTGGAATAGACAATCACGTTCACTGGGTGACAACTAAAGCATGGCTATTTTCATCTTTATCAAAATGATGAACCCATGAAGCAAGCCATTTTTTTCTTTTTTTCGTTCCAAACGATAAAATTTATAGCGCGGTGAAGATTTGAACATTGCCCCTCGACTAGTCGTTGGTGGTTGTTCGTTGTTCGGGAACCTAAAGATTGAAGCAACGGACAACGAACAACCACCAACGAGCAGCGATCACAACGCCTTCCTCAAATACACATTCCCATATTTTGATTCGAAGGTATAGCTCGGGCCATTTCCTGGCTTTGCGTTGACCACGGAATGAAAATCTCCCAGCTCGTTGCCGCTGAACTTAAAATCGAAATTGGTGTAGAAGGTTCCATACCCGGTTTCTACGCGTAGGTCACCGATCAGCTTTTCTGTGAGTGCTGCGTCAACGCCGCCGTAAGTGGATTCCGCCACGAGTGGACCGTTGAAATTCTTGATTTCGATGGTTCCGTATGTCGACAGAATATTGGTCTGCATACTTTCGGGAACTTTTATTTCAAGGAAAATATCGATGTCAGTGCCCCAGTTCATCGATTCATAATTTCTTCCATGCTCTTCGGCATATTTTCTATAATCGGCTTTCGTCTTGAACGACATCTTTTGCCCGTCGTGCCAAATAGTGACGCGATGCGGCAAGCTCTTCAAATTTCTGATTTCACCTGTGACTGACACTTCACTTCCCGAAGTTGATGCATCTAAAGAAAAAGCGTCATCGTTTTCACCTCCGTTGATGCTGACTTCACCGGTGATTGAAATTTCGTTCTTGTTCCACGTGGTTACTTTGATCAATTCAGGATAATCGAATTTCATTCTGATCTTTTGTCCAGACTGCACTGCGATCGTTTTCGTAATTGGTGTTTGAGCGAGAACGGATGCAGAAACTAGAAGGATGGGGAATAGCAATTTTGTTTTCATAGTCATCTTTTGTTGAGAGTTGTGAGCTATGAGTTGCGAGCTCCGAGTCTTTTATTCTCGAAGCTCGCAGCTCTAAACCCGTGACTATTTCTTCCTCAGATAAATCTTGCCATAGTTCGAGTTGAGATCAACCTTCATTCCACCGCCGTTGATCTTGCCGGAAACCTTATCGTCGTAGCGAATCATATGGTCGCCCTGCTTTTCATACTCTATCTTGAATTCTTCGGCGGCGTAGATCTCGCCATAGCTCGTACTCATTTTTACATCCGCTTTTGTAGCTAGAGGAAGCGTGACATCTACATATCCATACACGGACACAATCGAGATCGGGCCTTTTACGTTCGCGTTGAAGTCAGCCTCTACGTGGCCATACACACTTTTTGCAGTGACAGGGCCAGTGACGTTCTCGAGCTCTACGCTGTTATAGTTGGCAGAGATTTCAAGTTCGTTTTCGAGATTTTTGAATTTCGCTTCCCCACCGTATTGTGATTCATGCTCGTAGGCAACGATCACGCCTTTGGGAACGAGAATTTTTACATTGGGCGAATTCATTTTCTTCAATTGGCGAACTTCAATCACGCCCCCTTTGTCGGCCACATTGATACCCAACCCCGTGTTGTCAGTAAGACCCATGCTGTTCACAGCAGTCAGGCCTTTAGCTCGGTCGTCTTTTTCGTGGTCGTGATCATTGGAAGTGAAGACGATTTCATTTCCGGTAGAGGCTTCCACTGTCACTTTGCCGAGGTAGATCTGCAAGCGCCCTGAATTTTTAGCGACTTTATATTCTTGTGCGGTAGCAAAGCTGATGGCTGCCACAATCACTCCTAAAACCAAAATCAATTTTTTCATATTTGTCTTTTTAATTTTTCTAATTCTTTTTACAATAATTTTAAAATCCCGGTGTGAGCTTCATCTTTCACCGCTTTGATTATCATATCGTCGTGGGTGATTTTTTCTAATTGATTCACTACTTCTTTTTCTTTCATTTGGACAAGCAGGCGGATCAGTGCAATCTGTACTACAGGATCTTTTTGTGTGGACAATGATTTGATCAGTTTTGCACGCACATGACCTTGTTGATAAAATTTACCCAAGGCCTCGAGCGCGGTGAGGCGCACGTTCGTGCTGGGATCTTCGTCCATTGCTTTGACTAAAGCATTGACGATTTCATCATCGGGAGCTTGCTCCATTTCGTAGGCCACCGTAGCACCCATCACGCGCTGGCTGGCCGATTGTTGATTCTTGAGCATACCCATCATCATTCGCTTTTGTTCATCCAATTGCTCCTGGACCTTCGCAATCGCTTCGTCGTGCTGGCGCTGAACACTGATCCGGTCTCCTATGACAATGCCGACGATCACTAGAATGACACCTGCTGCAGCTCTCAAAACCCAAGGCTTAAAGAACGCTTGATTACCAGCGGGAGTTTTTGACGATGTTTTCTGTACAGCAGAAATCTCTTCGCTCAAGGACCTCACGAACTTCGCGCGGAGGGAGAAGCTTGGCTCCACATGATGGACATTATCCAGTAAGCCCATGACTTCCTTCAATTGCCTATAGAGTGTAACAACTTCTTGATTCTCGTCGAGCCCTTTCTCCACGGTCGCCCTGTCGACTTCGTTCAAGTTGCCATCGATATAATCGATCAAAAGACCTTCCCATTTTTCCTTTTCCATAACCTCAGCTTTTTTCGAGTTCAAAATAATGTTCCCTCAATTTTCCTATTGCCCTGTGCACTTTCACTTTAATGTTGGCCACCGTGGTGTTCATGATAGTGGCTACTTCTTCATATTTCAGATGCTGGAAGCGGGTGAGCACCAGCAGTTCGCGTTGTTCGTCGCTCAGCTTGGCCATGGAGCGGTGGAGCAGTTGCTCGCGCTCGTCCAAGTTTTCTTCTGTATCTGAAATATGATCACTCATCTTTTCAACATCCACGTAATTGCCTGCTTTGTTTTTGTTGGATTGGTAATGATCTGCAAAAACATTGCGAGCCATTTGGTAAATCCACGATTGGAACCGATGGCCATCGCGATAGCTGTTTCGGTATTTGATCAATCGTAGAAATACATTTTGCGTCAGGTCTTCGGCCAGCATGGTGTCGTTGGAGAGCTGCCGCAGAAAGTTGAAGATCCGCTTATGATATCGGTCAAACAGATACGAAGCCTGCTGAAGCTCACCGTTTTTCACGGCTTCCATGATCTGTTCGTCGGTAGTCAATCGGGTGATATTCAAAATTCGCCTTAGTTACTGGAGGTGGTCGAAAAGGTTACATTCTGTTAAAGTTATTCGATATCCGTTGAATAGTTCAGTAGTTGAGGTTAACCTATCCGATTAACAGATAGCGATTACCCATTAGCGATAAAATAGGTACTTTCACGACAAATTTTTTGAATCGTGTCGAAGCGTCCAGCCATAGGTTTCATTTTTGCAACCGCTCTTATAGATGTCACAGGTTTAGGGATCATCATTCCGATCATGCCTTCACTGATCCAGGGTCTCACACATGGTACGGTGAGTGACGCTGCCCAAATTGGGGGTGTTTTATATGGATGTTATGCAGTAATGCAATTTTTCTGTGCACCCATAATCGGCGGACTCAGCGATAAATATGGTAGGCGCCCGGTGCTTTTGGCGTCTCTTTTTGGCTTTGGGATCGACTACCTTTTTCTGGCTTTTGCGCCTACGATAGGATGGCTGTTTGTTGGCCGTACAATCGCTGGAATCATGGGGGCGAGCTTTACGAGCGCCAACGCCTACATTGCTGACATCAGCACGCCGGAGAACCGAGCCCAGAATTTTGGGATGATGGGAGCCGCCTTTGGACTTGGGTTCATTATTGGTCCCGTACTGGGCGGTGTTTTGGGAAGTTATGGCGACCGTGTTCCATTTATTGCAGCTGCTGTCCTAGCATTGCTCAATTGGACATATGGATTTTTTATTTTGCCGGAGTCATTAAAACAGGAAAACAGAAGAGAATTCACTTGGGCCCGAGCCAATCCTATCGGTGCACTGAAAAGTCTGTTCCGCTATCCGGTAGTTAAGGGGCTGTTTGTTGCATTGGCATTTATTTATATCGCATCACATGCGGTACAAACAAATTGGGCTTACTACACAAAGGAGAAATTTCATTGGAGCAAACCGGAAATTGGGTATTCGTTGGCCGTAGTGGGAATTGTATTTGCGGTGGTGATGGGAGGATTGATTCGCATCATCATTCCCAAACTGGGTCAACAAAGAAGCATTTACGTTGGCCTAGGTTTATATTCTCTTGGATTTTTGTTGTACGCATTTGCTTCTGCCGGGTGGATGATGTACGCTATCACGATCGTTTACTGCTTGGGTGGAATTGCAGGCCCGGCACTGCAAGGAATTATGTCAGGGATAGTTGCACCTTCTGAACAAGGTGAGTTGCAGGGGGGATTTACCAGTATGATGAGCGCCACTTCTATCGTTGGTCCCATTTTGATGAGTTCGATTTTTTCATTTTTCACGAAATCGCATGAGACGCTGTATTTCCCCGGAGCGGCGATGTTACTTGGCGCCGCGTTGACGTTGTGCAGTGCGTTGTTGGCACGCATGACGCTGAAAAAGAATTTACAACCGGCATCTCAAGAAAAGGCCTAGGAATGGACGACTGGAGGAAGTATGCGGCTGGCCTTTTTTTCCTTCTTGCTGTCACAAGTCTCTACTCTCAGAATCGATTCAACGTCGTTGGTTTCTATACTGCAAGGAACGACCAAGCGCACATCAGTTTTGTGCATGAAGCCAACAAATGGTTTGCACAACTAGCGAAAGAGAATCGTTTTCAATACGACTCCACCAATGATTGGAACAATCTCAATTCAAAATTTCTTTCTCGGTATCAGGTTGTCGTTTTTCTCGACACCCGCACAGAGAATGGGGAACAACGAGAGGCTTTTAAAAAATACATGCAATCAGGAGGGGCGTGGATGGGATTTCATTTCGCTGGTTTTGCGTTGACTCCATCCGACTACCCGCAGGATTGGGATTGGTACCACAACGAATTCATTGGTGCCGGTGAATATAAAAGCAACACGTGGCGTCCAACCTCGGCGATTTTGAAAGTGGAGGCGAACACTCATCCGGCATTAACTGGCATTCCCGTTACTTTTAAGTCTTCCCCAAACGAATGGTATCGTTGGAATTTAGATTTGAGAAAAAACAAAGACATTCAAGTCCTCCTCTCCATCGATCCTTCCAGTTTTCCCCTTGGCACAGGCCCGAAACAACACGAGATATGGCACGAAGGCGATTATCCCGTCGTGTGGACAAACAAGAATTATCGGATGATTTATTTCAACATGGGACACAACGACATCGACTACGAGCATCACACCAACAAAGAGTTGTCGCACTCATTTGGAAATCCGGTTCAGGATAAGCTCGTGTTGAATGCGCTCTTGTGGTTAGGGGAAAAGAAATAATCAAACGGAACCAAATTCGTCGACCCGCTCAACTTCTTTTCGGAAGGGGCATGCTATTCATGCTAATTAGTAGAGTCATGGAAGGGAAAATTATTTGGCAAGGCCAACGATGATTAGTCTAAATGTATTCTTCCTCCTTCAGATCCAGCGTAACATTTTTTGGTAAAAAAAAATCGTCAGCCCGTTGCCGAACTGACGATTTGTTAGTCGACACGAAATCATTTTTTCAGAAGTATTCTCTCCGTGTTGACTTTTGCTCCGTCATCAATTTTTAAGAAATAAATTCCGGATGGCAAGCCCGATGTATCCCACGTGATGTTTTCGTTCGTTCCCTTCCTTGTTCCGATGATCCCACCGAATTCATTTAAAAGTGAAATTGTTGTAGGTGTAGTTGTATTGGAAAATTTAACTGTGAATTCTTTTTCAACAGGGTTAGGGAAAAATGAATATCCCTTGCGGACGCTCTCAGAGATACATTTTCCACATTCAACTTCAACCATATCCCCATTATCTTCCACGAAATAACAGGTACTAGTTCCAAAGCAAGAAGGCCCAGGTCCGCCTGCCGTGTTGTCCTCTACCCTAATATTACTAACTAATGTTGTGTTGCACTGGGCGCCATTAGGGATTGTAATTGCAACACTTACTGATCCAGTGGCGACCCAGCCACCATTACCGTCGCTCACAAAGCTGCTGGCTGGAGGATAGCTGATATAAACAAGACCAGCGGTCACGGGATCGAACGTGAGAAAAGATGAACCAGAGGGAATGCCCCATGAGTAGTTGGATGCAGGTATACTTGTGTCAACTCCACTTACTGTGCATTGAAACTGAGATGGGCCAGAACCATTGTACTGCTGAATATTGGTAGGACTTAAGTGAGGTGATGAAAATGAGATGTAACCAATAAATTGGAATGACCCGGTTGTTGTGTTTGGCATCATACGAAGCCCGCCTCCGCCACCACCACCCGATGTTCCTGTTCCTGAAACAGAAACTTCGCCCGTGGCACAACCCGTCATCCCTGAGGTAGGAACAACAGTCCAAGAACCCGTTGATGTCGTTTCCTGAGTAGCTCCACTCGTAGATACCCAGTCGCCACCGATGGTCCAGTAATATGTGGAAGCCGAAGCAGCACAAAGGAAGTGAATGGCCGTAACACCGCTACCGTAAGCACCCAAATTTACAGTTTGTACCGATGAATTAAGCGTAATGGTAACCGTGTAACCGTACAGATTAAACGCCATTGAACTAAAGAGAAAAGCCAAGACCGGTGTTGTTTTTCTAGTGATCATTTTGGTTATAAGATTTGCATATGAAGAATTTTATTTGACAACCAATTTAATCCAGAAGGTATGTGAGATAGGTCCAGTGTAGGCTTTTCGTAGAAGATGCTTATTGCGGCAATCTTAAATAACTGACTTGTACCCTAGAGAGTACTCGAGATAATTACTAATAAGAAGCGTGAAGAGATGTAAGAAAATTATACTGACTGGTAAATCAATTAATGAGTTTGATCTGTCATTAGGCATACAACATGCCCACCTGTTCCGTCACTTTCTCGCTTGAGATATATTCGTCAAACGTCATCAATTTGTCCACAAAACCATTCGGGCCGATTTCGATGATTCTGTTCGCAACTGTCTCGGTGAACTCGTGGTCGTGCGAAGTGAAAATCACCGTGCCAGGGAAATCTTTCAAGCCATTGTTGAATGCTTGAATGGATTCGAGGTCGAGGTGGTTGGTCGGCTCATCGAGAATCAGGAAGTTGGCTCCTGTCAGCATACAGCGCGAAATCATGCAACGCACTTTCTCGCCTCCTGAAAGCACCGTACTTTTTTTGAAAACCTCTTCTCCCGAGAAAAGCATTTTTCCCAAGAAGCCGCGGATATAAACTTCATCTTTGTCTTCTGAGAATTGACGAAGCCAGTCTACGAGGTTATCGTCCGATTTGAAGTATTCACTGTTTTCGTTGGGCAAGTACGCGGCAGTAATTGTTTGGCCAAATTTGAATTCACCTTTGTCGGGTTGAAGTTCGCCTGCCAAAATTCTGAATAACGACGTAATGGCCAGGCTGTCTTTACTTAACACCGCAATCTTGTCGCCCTTGTTCACAAAGAAATCCAAATTCTTGAACAGCTGACTTCCGCCTAGGGAGTAGGAGAGATTTTCCACGTGGAGAATCTGATCGCCCGCCACTCTTTTCTGTTGGAATATAATCGCAGGATATTTTCGCGACGAAGGCTGAATGTCGTCGATCGTGATTTTCTCCAACAACTTTTTGCGGCTCGTGGCTTGGCGTGATTTAGAAACGTTGGCACTGAATCGCAAAATGAACTCCGTGAGCTCTTTTCGTTTTTCTTCCGCTTTCTTGTTGGCAGAAGCGCGCTGGCTCATCGCTAATTGACTTGATTGATACCAGAAGGTATAATTTCCCGTGTACAGCTTGATTGCCTTGAAATCGATATCGACAATGTGCGTACACACGGTGTCCAAAAAGTGACGGTCGTGCGAAACAACAATCACCGTGTTCTTAAAATCCAGCAAAAAATCTTCCAGCCACGTGATGGTGTGAATGTCAAGGTCGTTCGTAGGTTCATCGAGGATGAGGATATCGGGGTTTCCGAAGATGGCTTGCGCCAACAGCACGCGTACTTTTTGGTTGCCGTTCAATGCGTGCATCTGAAGATAGTGTAAGTCTTCGGTGATACCCAAGTTGCTCAGCAACGCCGCAGCATCCGATTGCGCATTCCATCCATTCATTTCGCTGAACTCATGCTCTAGTTCAGACGCCTTCACACCGTCTTGTTCCGAGAAATCCGGCTTTGCATAGATCGCGTCTTTCTCTTGCATGATTTGCCACAGCTTAGTGTGCCCCATGATCACCGTGTCCAGTACAGCTACTGCATCATACTCAAAGTGGTTCTGACGAAGTACGGCCATACGTTTACCGGCTTCCATGCTCACTTGCCCAGCAGTAGGGTCGATATCGCCCGCAAGGATTTTCAGGAAAGTGGATTTCCCAGCTCCGTTCGCGCCTATTACGCCATAACAATTGCCATTGGCGAATTTGAGATTCACCTGGTCGAACAATACGCGCTTACCAAACTGCAGAGAGAGATTATTGACTGAAATCATGGTCTGTAAAAATGAGGCGCAAAGGTACGGAAATTGCCAGAAGCGAGCACCATCATTCTCAAGACGGAGTGCCTGGATTTGGGAAAACACGCACACTCGAGGATGAAATTTTACATTCACCCGCTGGAGCAATCGTTTGTATGGTTACTCAACCAGGGAGGCCGGAAAAACCCTTAGATAGGCCCTTTTCTTTACCGCGGAATAAAGGGCTTTGGGTTTGCTTTCGTGATTGTAGAGATCCAAAGAAGTCACCGCGTAGGTGTATTTTTTTCCGCGCCTAATCGTTCCATCAATATAATTCTGAATTGGAAGATCGTTTAACGCGGGTAGTATGGCTACGATAGCTGATGCTTCATTGAAGTTTATTTTATTTTTTTCAAACCGATAGATCACGTAGCGATGATGCGAATTCAAATTGTCACTTTCATTCCATAAGAGTTGTATCCCTTTTTCATGCGCCATGAACCGCAGCGAATATTCGGGGTTGCGATTTGCGGTCGTTGTTCTGGCCTCCGGAGGCAGTGATTTTGAACGGTACAATTTTGTCGTGAGCGTGTCATTGATCCCAAGCGGATTTGAGACAAATGATTTTGAACTAAAAAATGCGCTGCCCTGAATATTTTTTAATGTACGATTAAGGCGAATTTGTTTTGGCATTTGAGTTGGTTCCTTCCAGCGTTCGTCTTTGGTTGTTCCGTTGATACGGTACGTGGCTTGCCCGATGTACACGGGAACGTCATAATTGTTTTTGTTCCACCATTCGGCAATGATTTTGTAATTGGCTACCTCGAATCCGATGCTCCAGTAAATTTGTGGGATGACATAGTCGATCCATTTTTCTTTTTGCCATTTGAGTACGTCGGCATATAAGTCGTCGTAGCAAGTTTGACCCGCTTTTGTAGCAGAACCGGTCGAATCTTTGTCTTGATTGCGCCATACTCCAAAGGGACTGATGCCAAACTGCACGTAAGGTTTCACTGCTCGAATACTATCGCTGAGCTCCTTGATGAGTAAATCGACATTGTTCCGTCGCCAGTCCGATTTTTCTTTAAACTCTTTGCCATACAACGCAAACGAAGTGCTGTCGGGAAATTCCAGGTCTTTGATTTTGTAAGGATAGAAATAGTCGTCAAAATGTACGCCGTCAATGTCGTATTGGTTGACTACCTCCATAATAACGTTGATGGTATGGGTTCTTGCCTGTGGAAGGCCCGGATCGAAGTAAAGATGGTTTCCATATTTTAAAAACCACGAACGTTGTTTGAAAACCAAACTTGAACTGTCGACTCCATTTTTCTCCACGTCCATGGCAGCACGGTAGGGATTGAACCATGCATGGAATTCAAAGCCTCGACTGTGGGCCTCTTCAATCATATATTTTAGAGGGTCGTAATACGGCATTGGAGATCGTCCGATTTTTCCAGTGAGCCATTTCGACCAAGGCTCGTAGCGCGATGGATAAAATGCATCAGCGCACGGCCTCACTTGCACGATAACGGCATTCATTCCATTCGCGCGATGCAACTCAAGCAGTTTGATGAACTCCGCTTTTTGCTCTTCCACGGTGAGGTCTCCTTTTGATGGCCAATCTATATTGGCAACAGATGCCACCCACACACCGCGAAATTCACGCTTGGGTGCTTGACAGTAACTGTTGTGACAAAAAAACAAAGCGACTAGAAGAAGTGTGTGTGTATTTTTCAAATGATGACAATGTTAAGTAATTGTGAAAAGAAAGTCCGTTCGGTTTCCCGAACGGACTGAAGTAAAACCCAAGCATCAGAAAACCCTAACTTTCCATGCTACCGGTTTTTGTCATCGGCTTCAACATAGGGGTTTGACCCTCGTTGTCCAATTCTTTTTATGTTTCGTCTTATCGAACGAAGATCAGTTACTTTTTCTGCGTACCAATCTCCTCTTCCAACAGACGAGCCTGTGTTTTCTCAAACTCTTCGTACTCCGTTATTTTTTGACGCTCCAATGTATCCTCTGGTTCCAGCTGATGTTCCCATTCAAAGTCCTGCCTTTCCCAACGGAGCGTTTCTCCATTCGTGTAAAACACGGTGTAGCCTGGCTTGAATCCTTTCCAATTGCCACCCCACCATGCCGCGCTCACCGCTTGACCTGTGACGTACCATATGCCATTATAAAAATAATCTTCGGGCACGTGGCTGTGTCCTTGTAACACGGCCTTCACGTTGTGTCTTTCAATGATGTGCCTGAACTTGACTGCATCTTCCACGACCATGCCACCAAACACATTCATCTTTGCATCGCCGTTTTGTTGAGCGATGTGACAGAATGCTGCGATGTGTGTCATGATTACAGCGGGCATTTTATTGTTGGTGCCGAGATCGAACCGTAGCCATTCGAGTTGTTCGTCACCGAACGCGCCTTTGTAGGAAGGTCCGTGGTCCGCTTGCACGGGATGAATGGAATCCAAAATCACAAAATGCCAGCCTTTATGATTGAAACTGTAATAGGTGCGTTGCATTTTCAATTTGTCCATGATCAACTTTTTGCCGAGATCAGGATCATCGACGGCAACTTTTCTACGTGAATTCCATCCCAATACGTCGTGGTTGCCGATCGAGTTGTAATAAGGCATAGACAATTCATCTGAAATGCTCTTGTACAAATCCAGTTGGTCAATGAATTCTTCTTTGGCAGTGTAATTGCCATCGAAGCCGAGGTCGCCACCCATTAAAACAAAATCAGAGGACTTGTATTTTTTATTCACGGATTGTATGCAGGCTTCATATCCTTTGTGCCCTTGCCTTTTTCTCCGCACGTGCATGTCGGTGAGGTGAAGAAATGAAAAACCTTTGGCGTTCGATTTTTCAAAACCATCGGCCGGATGAACAAGACCCAAACCAACTCCCGCCAACGATAGTCGTTTGATAAAATTTCGCCTATTGCTCACATCCATTCATTAAAAGTGAAGAAGAAAAACCTTAACATTTTCAGGTAAGGTTTTTCATTGCAAAAACAGTTTCGTTAACTCGAGCTTACCACCCGGTTGTTTGAGTGAGCGTGTATCCTTTGGATTGATACTGAGCGATTTCATTCAATCCTACTGGCGACATATAAACCCTATCGCTAAATGCATCGCGGTTAGCGACATTTACAGGTCTATAATAACCGACCATATTTGCTCCGTTGGTGCCATCGTAGGTGACAATAGTGCCATCTGCTTTTTGCACTTTCAGGATACCTACTTTAGCAGGAACCAATAGCGTAGAAAGCTGCTTTCCACCTTGCAGTACATTAGTGCTGCTGAAGTCGACCCATGGGCCCAACAGGATATCAGGTTTAACTGTGGCATCCATGTAGGTGATTTTTCCCCAGCGCTTGATGTCCAGCAGACGAGTGTGCTCAAACACAAATTCCATTCTCCGTTCCCTGCGGATTTCCCATAGCAAGGCGGGCACATCGGCATCACGGTCGGGGTCGTTAGGAATTGCGGCCAATGACAATGGCGCCGTTTTCTTAACGCCGTTAGCTATAGCAGCAGCATCCAATGGGCGATTGCGCATGGCGTTGATCGACGCATCCAAATCGCCTTGAGTTACAGCGGCTCCTCCAATGGTTGCGAGTTCTGCTTTGGCTTCAATCCAATTCAGTACCACTTCACCTAGGCGCATGACAGGAGCGTCGTTGGTGTTGGTGTTTGATTGGTATTTGGCGTCAGCAGAGCCCGCCATAATTTGAGTGGGCCCGGTGCGGTCGATAAATTTGTCTGAATATAGCAGTGTAACTGATGACGCATCTGGTGTTTTCCAGAAAGTGGCTTCAAAGCGAGGGTCACGCGTTGTAACCAACGTTGCAATGTCCAAATTAGTCGCGTTTGGAACGCTTGATAATTTGTACGGCTGACCGTCAGTAGCAATAAAAGCTTTCAGCAAATCCAGGTTAGCGCCCCATGGTTGTATTTCATTTAAGTTGGCATAAGAAGCAACCGAGTGCGTCACTGTTAACGCAGCGGTATATGCTCGGAACATCAGTACTTCTTGATTTGATGTAAGGTCTTCTGAACCAAACAACGAACGGAAGTCACTTGTGAATTTCCATTTTCCTGATTGAATGACTAGGTCACCTGCTCTTACTGCCAATTGAAGGTATTTCGTTGCCCTAGCATTGTCACCACCGTGATATTTCTGCCATGTACCTTCAAACAGCATCAGCCGCGAAATGAACCCAGCAGCAATGTACTTATTCAAGTATTGAACGTTACCATCGGATGCACGCATATTGTCCAGTGCATAGCTGAAGTCGTCATAGACGGCATCCATTGCCACGGTCCGGTCGTCTCTGTCCTTGTACAAATCAGCAAGGTTGGCATCGGTCAACACGTGGTCATAATAAGGCACGTTGCCAAACACGCTCACCAGACGACTGTATTCATATCCTCTGAAGAAACGGGCAACGGCACTCCAATGTGGATATGCATCGCCGGTGAGGATTGACTTCATGCCGTCTACACGGTTGATCATCAAGTTCGCTTTGCGCACCCAGGCAAAGTTCCATCTCGGGCCTGAGTATTTCGACAGCATTAATACTTCCTCCTCATTCGTAGATGGAGGTGGCGCCAGTGTAGCCGGAGCCTGTGCATCGAAAGGTGTTTGCGGCCCGGTGTTAGCAAAATCATCAGAGAAATTGTATCCGCCGCCAGTGTTACCTGGAACATAATCCCAAGAGTAACCCGTGTTGTACCCAGTGAAATAGTTGCTATAAAAACCGTTGACAAAAAGCCGTACGTTGTTTTCGCTTGTCCAATAGATTGCATCGGTCTCATTGGTCAATTGAGGACGTGTAAGGAAATCATTACAGCCGCCCACCGACAGTGCGATCAAAAGTAGGATTGAATATTTTTTCATGATTCTAAAATTTAAAAAGTGATTTGAACACCACCTGACGCACTCTTGAAAGTAGGAATACTCATTCCGGTACGTGGGAAAGAGCTTCCACCATACGTGGGGCCTGTACCACTGGGACTTCCAATTACACCATTGCCAAAACTGCCATTGCTAAATGGGGTCGTGGTACTGCCGTTATACACGCTCGTTACACCGGGTATGTTTTCTGGATCGATCGGGAGTGTACCCAAATGCGAGAACGTAAAAAAGTTTTCCAGAGAAACATATACGCGCACCTTCGTGAGATGTACTTTTTGGATGAGTGCCTGAGGCAAGCTGTAACCCAGTTGGATGTTTTTAATTCTCAGGTAAGCCATGTTGAGCAAATACCTTGATTGTGGCTGCATGTTGTTGCCGATGTTGGTACTTCCTTGATTCCAAGGGTTAGGATAGAAGGCCTGAGTGCGGTCATCGCGCCAGAAGTTGCCAGCGATAGCTTGAGGCATGCCTCCATCGGATGAGTTATATCCTGGAATGGCCAAAGAGCCATCTCCCCATACTTGTCGGCTGCCCACGCCTTGCAAGAAGATACCAAAATCAATTCCTTTCCAATCTGCGCTAGCCCTGAAACTGTATTCCCAGCGTGGCGTCGTATTACCGATTACTTTCAAATCACCATGGTCCGTGGTTGTTCTAGAACCGGCGTTGACAAGACCATCGTGGTTGAGGTCTTTAAACTTAACATCGCCAGGACCAAATTTGAAGTTGGACGCCGTCTGTAATTGCCCCTGCGTCGCGCCGTTTCCATCCGCCAATTGATTTATCGTGATATTGTTGGCATCTTTCGTTGTCACCAGATTTCCTGAGGCGTCAGTCACGAAGTCGGCTTTTTGATACAAACGATCTGTTTCATATCCCCAGATTTCTCCATAGGTTTTGCCCACATACCAATTGTCGATGCTAGTAGTGCTTCCGTATTTGGTGATCTTGGTGATTGCATTGGAAGTCATCGCCACCAAATTCATGTGTATGCCATTGGCAAACATGTGGTTATAATCCAATTGAAATTCTATTCCTTTGGTACGCAACCCGCCGAGGTTGGCTTGTGGTGCACTAGAACCGAAAGTTGGTGGAATGCCCTCGCCAGGAACGATCATCCCCTCCGTGTCGCGTTGATACCAATCCACGGTAAGTCCCAATTGGTTTTTAAGCACGCGTATATCAGTCCCAATATCCAGTTGGACGATATTTTGCCATCCGATATTGGAAGATACTGCTATCGGTGTCGAGAACTGATAAGGTTTGGCCCCACCTACCAGCCAACTGGTCTGTGAACCTGTCATCTGAGGAGCATAGAGGCCGTTTAATACAGTTTGATCACCGATCGAACCCCATGAAGCGCGAATTTTAAATTGATCGAGGAAATTTTTGCTCCAATCCATGAACACTTCTCTATCGAGATGCCAACCGGCCGAGAACGACGGAAACGTTTTCCACCTTAGAGGCTTGGGGAATTTGGAGGAAGCATCATTTCTCACATTGGCTTCTATAAGGTATTTCCCTTGGAAATTGTAATTGAGACGTCCAAAGAATCCAAGCTGAGATTCCCATTGCTTGTCGCCTCCGGCTGTTTGTGTACCTGTTGCTAGACTAAACTGAGAGTTCGTGGGGTCAATCAACTGTGTGACTTGTGACCAGTTGAAAGTCGATGTATAACCTACCCGGTTCATACCCACCATGAATTTGAATGCATGGTCTTCGTGAATCTTCAAATTGTAATTGGTATAGAGATTGATGGTGCTGCGTTGATTGTTTTGTGCCGCACGGTAATTCATGTCAGGAGAAGAACCCGGCGCCGTGATGTAGCCTACTGCCATTTTATATTGAGGCATGGCACCTGGGTCAGAAGCATTGACTGCTTGCCCCGCACTGTTTACGTACAACTGGTTTCCACTAGCGTCAGTTACCTTAACGGGATTACCCGCATATGAAGTCCATGTATCCGCGCCATAGAAGCGTGTACCAGGGCGTTCGCTAATGTTCTCTTCATTGTTGAAGGTGTAATCAAACTTGATCATCCAGTCTTTGGTAGGAGTTATAGTGACCCCACCATTCGCACTTGCAAAATTGTTTGCCAAAGTGGCGGTCGCCGCATCATGAAATTGCTCGTAAGGGCCATAAGGTAGAACTCCATTCTCAGTAGCTGCCAGCGGCATAATTGTCGACCAGCGGTAGAGGTACAAGAACGGATCGGCAGTACTTGTAGGGCTGGCGTTTGGATAGCTGGTTACGCGCTTGGAGAAAATGCCTCCATAATTCACCTTCAACCATTTGTTGACTTCGGTGTTCAATTGAATCGAAGCATTGTAGCGGTCAAACGCATCTTTTTTGGCGGCTTTGTTCATACCGCTTTGTCCGGTGTAACCGACGCCGATATTATAGCCGGTGGTTCCGCTCCTTCCAGTCACGGATAAGTTGTGTATCTGCGTGGGCGCCCATGACCGCATGATTGATTGGAAAGGGTCATATGTCCGCAGGCCGAATATGCCGCCCGCTGCGGCGTCATAATAATAGTCGCGTCCGTAGAGTATCGGGTCGTTGTATTTCACAGAGTTCCCGTAGGTCTGTTGCCATTGTCTTGCAGCTGCTAAGCTTGCGTCATTCACATGCCAAAACGCTCCTGCCAAAGTTCCGCCGGTACGCTTAGCTGCGGTAAGTGCATATTCTAGACCATCAACGCCCGCCATATCCATTTTTCTGGAGATGTTTTGGAATGAAACGTTGCTTGAATAAGAGACCTGCACGCTTTCCTTCTTAGTGCCTTTTTTGGAAGTGATAAGGACAACACCGAACGCACCCTTAGCTCCATAAATGGATGTCGAAGCCGCATCTTTCAATATTGATATTGATTCAATGTCTTGCGGGTTAACCAATTGCAGGGACGGGATTTCAACGTTGTCCAACAAAATCAAGGGCTGAGAAGTACCGTTGATCGAAGAAAATTGACCACGAATCCTGATCACTGGATCTGTGCCCACCTGACCGCTTGCAAAGTCAATGCTCATACCAGGTGCCATGCCCTGTAGGCCACGGCTTGCGTCGGCGATAGGGCGCGAGTCAAATGCACCTTTCGTATTGATCGTTGCAACAGCACCCGTGAGATTCTCTTTGGTCTGCTCTCCGTAACCTACAATCACTACTTCTGAAAGCTGTTTTGAATCCTCTTTGAGCACAATGTCAATAGTGGATTGGGCACCAACCGGTATTTCTTGAGTGGCAAAGCCGATAAAAGAAAAAACCAGCATGGTATTGTCTCCGTCCAGAGACAAGCCAAACTTGCCTTCACTGTCCGTTGCGGTGCCCGTGGATGTGCCTTTGACTTGCACAGTTACCCCAGCCATTGCACCACCATTAGCGTCTTTAACAGTTCCTGAAACGACACGTGATTGTGCCGTTGCCGTTGTTGTCAGCCACCCGAGAAGAGTCACCAACATGAAGCATCGGTAAAATTTCATACATGAATGTGATTTAGGTTTAAGGTTTCTTGAATAGGATTGAGTTGAGGAACAGGTGAGGCCCAAACCTGGTTTGGGGCGGGTCGCCTTGACAGGACAGAAAGTAGTTTTCTCGCATGCTTGGTTAGTTTTGGTTGCAGTTTTTTACTGATTTTATTGTGAAAATATTGCAATTCTTAAATTATTCTGCAATATTTTTCGAGAATTATTAGTATTTCGTAGTTTTTTAGAGTTTTGCCTGCAACTATTTGCAAGATTTTATGCTGAAAGAAGAGCGATTGAACTTTATCCTCAATGAAGTAAAGGTTAGAAACAGGGTGTTATTATATGACATCGCTGTAAAGCTGAATGTCTCCGAAGACACGGTTCGAAGGGATTTAAAAGCCTTGGATGAGCAGGGTAAAATAAAGAAGGTACACGGGGGTGCAGTCTCCAACTCGTTTCATGTTTATAGTTATAAAGAAGACGATATCTATGCGCACGCCGATAAATCCCAAATTGCTCGAAAAGCGATTTCACTTATTAAAGAAGAGCAAGTTGTTTTGATGAGCGGCGGGACAACCAATCTCGAATTGGCCCGTCTCATGCCCGATCATTTTCCATTGACCATATTTACGCCGAGCCTGCCTGTCGCGATGCAACTTCTCGAGCACCAAAACATCGAGACAATTTTCGTCGGAGGTCGACTTTCGCACGAGGCCCAAATTGCTCTTGGCGGCGACACTTTAAACACCCTTTCGCAAGTGAAAGCAGACGTTTGCTTTCTCGGCACCGGTTATTTGGACGCTCACGAAGGCTTAACCGAGTTTGACTGGGAAGTCGTGCAATTAAAAAAATCGATGATCAAGGCCTCCAAAAGAGTGGTGGCGCTCACCATTTCTGAAAAATTGAATTCCACCCAGCGCTTCAAAGTTTGTGAGACCGAAGCGATACACACCCTGATCACCGAGCTGCCGGCGCAGGACCCGGTCTTGGAAAGATTTCAAAAGTTAGGGCTGGAGATATTTTAGAAGTAGTCGATCTTTTTTTGTTGATTGCATCGCCATTACCTTTGGCGAAATTTTTAGCTGCGGCCGACTAAATGTACAAATTCCTTATCCGCCCCATTCTGTTTCTGTTCGATCCTGAAAAAATCCATCACTTCACGTTTGCTTCGTTAAAAATTGCCGGACAAATTCCGCTTGTCAAAAAATTTCTTCGCCTCCTTTTCTTAAAAGAATCTCCTGCGCTGGAGAAAGAACTGTTTGGAATCAAATTCAAAAACCCCGTTGGCCTCGCAGCAGGTCTCGACAAAGATGCAAAGTTGATTGATGAACTCGCTTGCCTCGGGTTTGGGTTTATTGAAATCGGAACGCTCACACCCAAGTCACAATCGGGAAACGATAAGCCGCGATTGTTTCGTCTGCCAGAAGATCAAGCCTTGATTAACCGTATGGGCTTCAACAACGCCGGGGTTCTGTCGGCGGTGGAACGATTGAAAAAAAGAAAATCAAAAATCATCGTCGGCGGGAACATCGGAAAAAATAAGGCCACGCCAAATGAAATTGCCGTCGATGACTACAACTATTGTTTTGAGGCGCTGTATCCTTATGTAGATTACTTCGTGGTGAACGTGAGTTCACCAAATACTCCTGGCCTTCGCGAACTGCAGGAGAAAGAGCCACTAAAAAATTTGATGTTGCACGTAAAAGAACTGAGCGCACGCAAAGAAAAACCAAAACCCATCCTTCTAAAACTTGCTCCCGATCTCACGAATTCGCAACTGGATGACATCGTTGAAATATTGATCACCACAAAAACGGATGGAGTTATCGCTACCAACACCACGATCTCTCGAGAAAATCTTTTCACCAACCAGCAACTAATTGCCAGCGTTGGAAACGGAGGGCTCAGCGGAAAACCCCTTGCTCGAAAATCAACGGAAGTGATTTCCTACTTAAGGGCGAAGCTCGGCAAAGGATATCCAATTATAGGTGTAGGTGGGATAATGTCGCCACAGGACGCACAAGAAAAAATCAATGCGGGAGCCGACCTTATTCAGGTTTACACTGGTTTTATCTATGAAGGACCGGCGTTTGCGAAGAGAATTTGCGGATACCTGGTTGCGAACCAATGAAATACCTCGGCCTTGGCGCTTACACCGCCCCTAAGAGAATTCTTGCCTCTTCTTTTGCAACCATTTCTGCTGGATGGAGTATATGTTGAAACGCCACCAACACAAACAGCCCCATGATCAAAAATTACTTTAAGATAGCGCTGCGTAATCTTATCAAAAGCCCGGGTTACTCTTTCATCAATATCGCCGGCCTGGCCACCGGTATGGCAGTGGCGTTGCTGATCGGTTTGTGGATTTGGGACGAACTCACTTTTAATCAATACCACAAGAACTACGATCGGGTGGCGCAGGTGTGGCAGCACGTTCTTTACAACGGCACTAAAGAGTCGCAGATCTCGAATCCCTATCTCACGGCCGATGAGATTCGAACCAATTTCGGAAGTGATTTCAAATACGTGTTACAGTCCTCGTGGACTTTCTCGCACATCCTTACCTATGGCGACAAGAAATTCAACAAAGACGGAAATTATTTTGAACCGCAGGTCATTGATATGCTCTCCCTTAAAATGTTGAAGGGCACGAGCGATTGTTTAAAGGATCCTTACTCTATCGCGCTTTCTGAATCCGTGGCAAAAGCCTATTTCGGAGATACTGACCCGATCGGCCAAATGATGCGTATGGACAACAAAACGGATGTGAAAGTCACAGGTGTTTTCGAGGACATCCCATACAACTCCAATTTCCGAGGAGTCACCTACTTTTTGCCGTGGGAACTGTACCTGATTACCAACGAGTGGATCAAGAAAATGCAGGACCCCTGGGGCAGCAACTTCACTCAGACCTTTGCACAGGTGGCCGACCATGCGGATATGGAAAAAGTGTCGGCGAAGATCGTCAACGTGAAGTTCAACAAGCTCAAAGATGACGATGACAGAAAATACAAGCCCGAAGTTTTTTTGCAGCCGATGAGCAAATGGCACCTGTACAATGATTTCAAGAATGGAAAAAATGTGGGAGGGCGAATCGAATACGTGTGGCTCTTTGGAATTATCGGAATTTTTGTGCTGATGTTGGCGTGCATCAATTTTATGAATTTGAGCACAGCACGATCAGAAAAGCGTGCGAAGGAAGTGGGCATCCGTAAATCTATCGGCTCGATGCGTGCGCAGTTGATTGGTCAATTCTTTAGCGAATCTCTTTTGGTGGCGTTGATCGCATTTGCCATTGCGTCACTGTTCGTGCAGTTGGGTCTTCCGTTATTCAATCAAGTCGCCGACAAAAGATTGGTGATGCCATGGAGCAACCCTTTGTTTTGGAGTGCCGGTCTTTTGTTCAGCGCGCTCACGGGAATAATTGCGGGCAGCTATCCAGCGCTTTACCTTTCTTCATTTCAGCCTGTGAAAGTGCTGAAAGGAACATTCCGTGCGGGGAGAGGGGCTTCGATTCCACGAAAGGTCTTGGTGGTGTTGCAGTTTGCCGTTTCGGTTATACTCATTATTGGGACGGTCGTTGTGTTTCGCCAGATCGAGTTTGCCAGGAACAGACCGATCGGATACGAGCGGAAGGGACTTGTCAATAATTATCCAAAGACGTTGGAAATTTATAAACATTGGGATGCAGTGGTGAGCGAGTTAAAAAGCGCGGGCGCTATTGTGGAGATGACAATGTCGGCAAGCCCTACGACACAAGTTTGGAACTCGAACGGCGGGTTTACTTGGAAGGGGAAGGATCCTTCTCTCTCGGTAGACTTTCCGAATAATGGAGTCATGCACGAATACGGAAAAACGATAGGTTGGATATTTAAGGAGGGCAGAGATTTTTCTCGAGCGTATGCCACTGACTCGGCGGCATTTGTGATCAACGAGGCGGCAGTAAAATTCCTAGGCTTCAAAAACCCGGTAGGGGAGGTCCTCACGTGGGATAAGAGGCCCTTCACCATCATCGGTGTGATTAAGGATATGCTTATCGAGTCGCCATATGATCCCGTTCGGCCGTCCCTGTTTCACATAAATAAAGAGGAGGGCAGTGTAATCATTATGAAATTGAATCCCAACAAGAGCGCGAACAAATCGTTGGATAAAATAAAAGAGGTGTTTACGAAATTCGACCCGGCGTCTCCCTTTGAATATCGATTTGTGGATGAAGACTACGATCGTAAATTCCAAGGTGAAGAGCGCGTGGGAAAGCTGGCGAGCTTCTTTTCTATTCTTGCAATTTTGATCAGCTGCCTTGGCATCTTTGGATTGGCAAGTTTCGTCGCGGAGCAGCGTACCAAAGAAATCGGTGTGCGAAAAGTAATGGGCGCATCGGTGGTCAACCTTTGGGGAATGCTCTCAAAAGACTTTGTCGTCTTGGTAGTCATTTCTCTTTTCATTGCCATGCCGGTTGCGTTTTACTTCATGAGCAGTTGGCTTGAAAAATATGATTACCGTACAGGCATCGCGTGGTGGATTTTCGCTGCTTCAGGCGCGGGTGCGTTGTTCATTACGCTGTGCACGGTGAGTTATCAGTCGATTAAGGCGGCGTTGGCAAATCCCGTAAACAGTCTGCGTTCAGAGTGATTTAATACCCGCTACCTAGATTGCTCGCTGTTCGTAACGTCCGTGAAGGCGGGGGGCGGGTTCCTAGGCGTATTTTTTCTTCGTGTGCTTCACAGATGCTTCAATCATTTTCTTAAGCACCGCCGTATCAATGTCTGCCAGTTTTTTGATATACACACACCCTTTGGAAGGTTTGTGTTTCCCCAGTTTTTTCAGAAGCGCTTCTTTGCCGTCAAAGTTCATGATGTAAAGAGCGAAAGCACTTTTTCGAGGTGAAAACCCTGCGAGGCACATGTCGCCTTCGTGGCCGCTTTCATACTTGTAATGATAGGATCCAAATCCGATGATGCTCGGGCCCCACATTTTCGCATCTTCGCCCGTCACGCTCTTGTAAATTTTGATAAGCTCGTAAGTATCGTCGCGTTTTGTTTCATCGTCGAGGGTGGAAATAAAGCGGTCGACGCTCTTGACGGTGGCGGTAGTTTTATTTTTGGCCATGGGCTTTGTTTATCTCAGAGGACCCCTCGATGAAAACTAAATTTACTGAAATCTGGTCCAGGCGAATATTCAGTTGGTTATTTCTTTTTTCGCCTCTGCTATTCCCACCAGTGTGAGTTCAACTACAATCAAATTCTTGTTGAAATTGGTATATAGTTGCTTCACGTAGTTTAAGTTGTCCATGTCCAGGGCGATTTGTGATGCTTCTTCAAATCGAGTGGAATCCCAGCCTAAGGCCTCCATCACATTGCCTGTTCCGCCTTTTTGATAGATGAATTTTAGGATAGGTGTATGATCCATTGTATTCTATTTTGTTATGCCCGCCTCCATCAACAAGGTAAGCAACACGAACTTGACTCCATCGGCTCCTTTTTCGTTGATCCACCATTCTTCCAGAGAATGTTCATGCTCACTTCTTCCGCCTGCACCGATGCAAATCGCCGGGATGCCATGTGCTATAGGTGTGTTTGCATTGGTTGATACAAAATCAAATTTTGGCGGTACTTGTGTGAAATGAGACAGTGCCGCAACAGCTCGTTGCACCAGTGGATGTTTGAATTGAGTGACACCCGATGGCCTATTCCCGATCTGTTGTAAAATTAAGGTCAATGCTGGTCCTTTTTTGATACTGAGATTGTATTCATCGACACCTTTCTTCATCGACGCTTTAAAAATAGAGTCCATCTTTTTTAAATGCGATGGGCCTTCTGATCGCATATCTATCTCCGCCCACGATTCAAATGGAATTGAATTGACTGACGTGCCGCCCCCGGTTCGACCAATATTGAAACTTGTTTTAATGCCCGAAGTAGTAAATCGTGCGGCCTCGTCAGAAAAATAATTCAACGATTTGGCCATCGCACTGTGTGGATTCCCCAATCCAAAAGCTCCCCACGAATGACCACCCGGCCCATTGATTGTTGCTCTATAGCGCACGGAGCCCAGTGCACCATTGACGATATGGTCGATTTCGGTGCCATCTACCGCAATCCACGAGTCGACTTTGATTTTACTTTTTTCTAGGATGTATTTTACACCACGTAAGTCTCCAAGGCCTTCTTCGCCAACGGTGCCAATAAACAGAACATCGTCATTTGTCATGAGGTTTGTTTTTTGCATTGCTTTCAACACGGTGAGAATCGCAATCAATCCGCGTGTGTCGTCGGCGATGCCAGGCGCAAAAAGCGTGTCGCCTTTTTGTTTTACCGTGACATCCGTGCCTTCCGGAAAAACGGTGTCAAGGTGCGCATCAAGAACAACGGTCCTCGCACCCGTCAGGCCCTTGCGGAGGGCCAGCACGTTCCCAAGAGAATCGATCCAAACCTTATCGGCTTTAGCGGCCTCCAGCATTTTCTTAAAATGCTGCGCGCGTTTTTCTTCCTTAAACGGAGGGGCAGCGACTTGTGTAAGGGCGATGTGTTCTTGTCGCGTGATTGGCTCCAGTTGATCGATGAACGCAAAGGCATCTTTTACCAATTTATTTTTGGCGAGGTCGATGACTTGTTGTTCGTATTCGGTCTTTTTTGTTTTTGCTTTTTGTTGGGCGGAAATCACCGAAGCAACCAAAACAGAAAGCAGGAGTGCGGAACATCTTTTCATTTCATTTGGGAACTGAGCACCAATGCTAGTGAAAAGAGACGAGCACCACAAACGGGGAAAGACCGGTTTTTAGATGAGTGGCAGTATCAATTTTTTGGTGAGAATGTAATAACTGTGGCCTGGGGGAAAGTCATTCAAAACAGAAGTTATGGTGTATCCATTTTTCTTGTAAAAGTGAGGCGCTTGAAAACCATAACTTCTAATCATGATTACGCGACAAACTTTGTTTTTCGCTTCCGTTTCGGCGGCTTCCAATAGTTTTTTTCCAATGTCGTTTTGCCTTAATCGCTCGTTCACCCACAGGTGTGTGATCTCACAGGCACCCGCCCACGTCCAACCCGCGACGCCGGCTACAATGTTCTTGTTGCCGTCCTTGACAATTTTAGAGAAAAGAACGCCATCGTTTTTGTTGAGCTTTACAGAATTGTGCTCGTAGAGTTTGTCGTCGAGGAACTGGATAATGTGAGGTGAATCAGCGACTGACTCGATAGTGTAATCCTCGTTCATGCATTGGTCGCTTCCGTGCCGATCGAAGTGAGTTCAACAATGATTTCATTCTTGTTGAAATTAGAATGGACGAGCTTCACGTAATTCAGATTTTGGAGGTCGTTGACAAAGTGAAACCCCTCGTCAAATTTGGTGGCTTCCCAGCCTAGCAGGTCCATCACGTTGACGGTTCCTCCTTTTTGTTGGATGGCCTTAAGAATGTAAGAATAATCCATTGGGTTGATTGATTAAAGTTTATAAACGAGTGCAAATCAACGACCTGGATTGCAATGGATTTGTAAGCTGAAAGACAATGAGAAGAATTTACCAACTTTTGAGGCAAGATTACCGGCTATGCCCTGGAGGAGTGATGATTTCAGGCCGGGTTTAAGAAATTGTTCTATTCCCCCTCCACAAATGCCAAAACGTTTCCATCCAGATCGGCGATATAAAATTCCTTTCCATAGGGCATTTGCCGCAGCGGTTGGATCATTTCAACGGACTTGTTTAAAAAATCTTTGTGCAGACCGTCAATTTGCTCTACCACGAAAACAATGTCGAGGTTCACGTTCTCATCGCTACTGACTTTCAAAATTGGGCTGCCGGATTTAAGATGGATTGAATAGCCGTCTTTGAAGATGCTGGCATAAAAATCCTGATAACGAAAGTCGATATCGAAGCCCAGTTTTTGTGTGTAGAATTCCAGCGCATGATCAATGTCGGACACCAGCAGTTGCGGACTCATTTTCTTGATCGTAAAGGCAGATGTCTGGCTCATATTTTTTGAAAACGTTTATTCTTCTTTGATCTCATAGTGCAATTCCACCCTGCCTGTTTTGTACGACGTGACATTGTTTAAATGCAGGGCTGCTCTTGCCCAACATTGTCGAAGAAAAGCAACCCATCCCCCAAAATAATAGGCAGAATGGAAAGCCTTATTTCATTTACCAACCTTAAACGGATGAACTCTTTCGTGAGCATAGCCCCACCCACAACCCACAGATTGCCATGCTTGGGCCTTAAACGTTCATGGAGGATTTTTGGTTAATGCACCCGAATGAATTTTCACGCTTGACCTTTCGATCGGCAACCTTCGATGCGAGCATACTATCGCGGGCACGTCACCATACGCCCAACTAAATTTTTTGGAAAGCGAAAGGCCGAGTTCATAGGTGCGAGCACCCATCAAAAAATAGTCTATCGTTTTCATGAACTCTGCTGCATTTTCGACTGGTACGCCCTTCTCATAATTATCTTTGAGTTTCAAACCACGAGACGTCGTTGTCTTTTTTAGCGATAAAGCCATCGAGACTGGACACCATGTGGATCGTTATTTTGAAAGGATCACTTTTCATTTTGCGTCACTATTTTTGCGACCGTCTTCTTCAAAGTTGGCAGCACCTTCTGCTCAAACCATTTATTCTTGGCCATCCAGATGTTGTTCCGAGGCGAGGGATGGGGTAACGTAAAGTAGGTCGGTAAGTATTTTGCAAAATTTTTTACTGTGTCGGTGAGGGTTGCCTTTGCTTTGTCTCTTAAGTAATGATCCTGTGCGTATTGGCCGATTAGAATGATCAATTGTTGGCGAGTGAGTTGTTGTAATAATTTGTCATGCCATAGAGGCGCGCACTCCGGACGCGGAGGCAAATCACCACTTTTGCCGGTACCAGGAAAGCAAAATCCCATAGGCATGATGCCAAAGTTTTTCGTGTTGTAGAAAGTTTCCCTATCGACTCCCATCCAACTTCTCAAATTATCTCCACTCTTGTCGCTCCAAGGGATGCGCGACTCGTGCACAATTCTTCCGGGCGCTTGACCTATTATTATGATCTTGCTTTGCTTGTCGATTGACAGTATCGGATTGGGATCCAAGAATTTCTGACAAACCCTGCATTGATTGATTTCTGCGATAATTTTTTTCATGGACGGCTCGCGAGGTCAAATTGCGCATGGAACTTAGAACAAAAGTTGAATATATTTGATACAACCCCAAAACCTTTAGCGATGATTATGAAGAAGAAAGTGATTAGCTATCTGATCGAGATAGTGACTATTTTCATTGGCATTACCCTTTCGTTTGTCTTTGAGGATTATCGCCAGGCTCGCAATGAGCGCAATAACAGAAAGGAAATTGTTAAGTCGTTGATTATCGACATTGATTTTAAGAAAAGAGAAATCAAGGAAGATTTGAATGCAATCGAATGGCAATACAAAACGATTGACAGTTGCCTTTGGTTTGCCCGTCAAGGAAAGAAAGCGCCACTGCGGTTGTTGAGCGATCTTTATTCAGTTATGAATGCTGACTATTCTCATTTTGAGGCCAGCACCCCTACGTTTTTAACTTTGACGTCGACGGGGGTATGGCAGCAATTTCCTGACAGTTTGCGTCGGAGGATTTACAATTCCTTCAACCATGATTTCATTTATCTGAATACAATGTATAAGAAGGCGGCGGAGTATTCGAGCTTCATACAGGAACATTATTTGGTGGCCGACGCACTGATGAAACCTTTGGAGGAGGAACCAGATGATGAGTTAGGTAATCGAGCCTTGGCCGACAAAAAATTCCGATCAGCCCTTTTGCTTTTTAGAAATCAGAATTACAATACGATTGATCGATTGAATGTAACTTTTGACAGATTGGAGCAGTTGAGCAATTCGTTAAAAGAATTTAAGGATTAAGCGTTTTCGTGCTAGGAAAGAAAGTATCAGCAACTTCATGCGTCCCCATTTCAAAATGAGCAATCTTCAACGCATTCTCTAAAAAAGGCGAGGCGGTGGGGTTGTTTGGCATGTTTTGGTAGTCTTCTCTGCTTCTCCAATGGGCATACATCGTCACTTTCATGTTTATCTTCTTGATTGCTATTTCTTTCCGTGGGGATTTACCAGTAAGCCGTGCATGAACCTGCAACCGCACAGCTTGCGCTCCATTCAAAAATTGTACTAACTTAAATCTTTTATTACCTGCTTTAATCTATGCCCTCCACTACGCTTGAGTTCATCATTCAGGCCATGCCTGATCTTCTTTTTCGATTTAATGCCAATGGGGATTTTTTGCAGTACTATGCTACGCAGAATAAATCATTGGCTGTTCCGGCGGACCGGATTGTGGGAAGAAACCTGAAGGATTTTTTCGACTCGAAAATTGTGAGAGATGCTTTGAATTGCATAGCTGAAACACTTCGCACAGGTGAACAAACTTCTTTCGAGTATGAGCTGCCGCTGGATGGCGAGGTGCGATACTATATGGCCCGAATGGTGGTTGCAGAAAATCAGGAAGTCATTTGCTTTGTCCGCGATGTTACAGACAGGCACTTGCTGCAAGTGAAAAATGAGGAATTGGTGAAAATCAATCGCGAGCTCGATAGTTTTGTCTATAGTGCCTCGCACGACTTACGGGCACCACTGAGTTCTATTCTTGGATTGACTGAAATTGGCTTACGATCGGGAAAACAAGAAGACATGAAATCATGCCTTACCATGATCAAAGAGCGTGTACAGGCACAAGATCGGGTAATCCACGACATCATTACCTACGCGAGAAATTTGCGTACGGAAATTGTTCGCGAAAAATTCAACCTTAAGCTTTTGGTCTTTGAAGTAATCGATATGCTGCTCTTTAATGAGGGAGCCAGTAAAATAGATTTTCAGGTGCACATTCCTGATGATTTTGAGATGGATGCGGACAAAACCAGGCTGCGAACAGTACTTTCGAATTTGCTATCGAACGCTATAAAGTATCACGATCAGGGGAAGAAGGGGCAATTTGTAAAAATCGATCTAGAAAAAAATTCACGGTTAATGATTCACGTCGAGGATAACGGACAGGGGATTCCGGAAGATCAGCACGATAAGATATTTCGGATGTTCTATCGAGGTTCAGAAAAATCGAAAGGATCGGGGCTGGGATTGTTCATCAGCAAAGACACCATTGAAAAATTGGGCGGAGCGATTGAATTCGTGTCAAAGTACCGCGAAGGGTCTCGATTTACAATTTCAATTCCACCGCATCACCCATCATGAGTCTTTCATGTGCCCAGGCTTTGGCTTTGCCCATTCCGTTAAAGACTTTTACCGGCCCTATAATTTCAGTTGTGTCCATGAACTTCAGGAACGTGGTTAAAACCAACCGCTGCACGAGATTGGGCATGACATACGCCGTGCCCAACAGCGTTGGTTTGATGATATCTTGCTTGGCTTTCACCCAGGTGGCCACCATAAACCGATGCTCGGCAGTGGGGGGCTTTGCGCCAGACACATCAAATAGGGCTACGAATTTTTCGTTGCGAAGGAAATAGGTTTCAAGCCTCACGAGATAGTCGAGCGTTGCCTGTTTGTCGACGGGCTCCAGGGGATGCTTCACAAGCAACAGAGGCCATCGGCTGTCGTCAAAGGTTATTGCTTCTGCCATCTTGCCGACAAAGAAACGATAACTATTTCAGATTTGATTTCACATAAATGGGTGACTCGCAGCATATTCCTGTCAGTGGCGGGGAAGCTTGATGAGGGACACAACTCCTTGGAAAAATAAACCTCGCCTCTCCCTGCAACCATTTCAGATTTCGTGAGTTGTCCTTTGAAAGCGTGAACCCCAAAGCTTAAACGAGATGTTCAAAAACTACTTCACCGTTGCACTGCGAAATCTCCGCAAAAACGCAGGCTACTCATTCATCAACATTGTGGGACTCGCCACGGGTATGGCCGTGGCCCTGCTGATCGGGTTATGGATTTGGAGCGAGCTCACCTACAATCAGTCCTTCAAGAATTACAGCCGTATCGCTCAAGTATGGCAACACAATTTGATCAATGGTGCAAAGGAATCATGGATTGCTGTGCCGCCTGTGCTGGCTGAAGAGATACGCAACAAATTTGGAAGTGATTTCAAATACGTGCTTCAGGCGTCTTGGAATTCGGGTCACGTTTTAATGGCAGGCGAAAAGAAATTCGATAAGACGGGCACCTACATCGAGCCCCAGGTGATTGAAATGCTGGGGCTGAAAATGCTGCGAGGCACCCGTGAGGCATTGAAAGATCCTTACTCTATCATCTTATCGGAATCCACTGCAAAAGCATACTTTGAAGGCGATGACCCCATGGGAAAGACGCTACGCATCGACAACAAATTGGATGTAAAAGTGACGGGCGTGTATGAAGACTTGCCGCGCAACTCAAGCTTTAACGACGTCTATTATTTTATGCCGTGGGAGCTGAACCTCATCGCCAACGAGCGAATAAGAAAAATGGAAAACCCTTGGGGCAGCAACTTCACGCAAGTGCTCGCGCAAATTGCCGACAATGCCGACATGGACCGAGTCTCGGCAAAGATCGTCAATGTGAAGTACGACAAAGTGAAGAACGGTTTTGATGAAAGGTACAAGTCTGAGGTATTCCTGCACCCGATGAGTAAGTGGCATTTGTACCCTGACTTCAATAATGGCGTAAACACCGCTTCAGGAATGCAATTCGTTTGGCTCTTTGGCATCATTGGCATTTTTGTGCTGCTGCTCGCCTGTATCAACTTTATGAATTTGAGCACGGCTCGATCGGAGAAGCGCGCGAAAGAAGTAGGCATCCGGAAATCCATTGGCTCATCACGCTACCAACTGATCGGCCAATTTTTTAGTGAATCTATGTTGGTGTCACTTTTGGCGTTCATGATCTCCTTGTTGTTTGTGCAGCTGTCATTACCCTTTTTCAATCAAGTGGCTGACAAGCAGTTGTCGCTGCCGTACGCCGACCCTTTGTTTTGGCTGATCGGTATTGGCTTCAGCCTTGCTACCGGAATCGTTGCGGGGAGTTACCCAGCACTTTTTTTGTCGTCATTCAGGCCCGTCAAAGTGTTGAAAGGAACTTTTCGGGCGGGAAGGCTTGCTTCCATCCCACGCCAAGCGCTGGTGGTGTTGCAGTTCACGGTGTCGGTTACGTTGATTATTGGCACCATCATCGTGTTTCAGCAAATTCAATACGCTAAAAACCGTCCGATCGGTTACGATCGAAATGGGTTGATCAACATGTATGAACACACGCGTGATATTCATAACCACTTCGAAGCGGTGCGCACGGAATTGAAAAATTCGGAGGCGATTGTCGAGATGACAGAATCGGGCAGCCCGACCACAGATGTGTGGGGCGCAAATGGAGGCTTCGATTGGAAAGGAAAAGATCCGACACTTGGGGTAAATTTTCCAAACAATGGAACCACCTATGAATATGGAAAAACGGTGGGATGGACTTTTAAGGAAGGCCGTGATTTTTCAAGAGACCATGCTACAGATTCAATGGCGTTTGTGATCAATGAAACGGCGGCAAAATTTTTTGGGTTCAAAAACACGGTAGGTGAAGAACTCATTTGGAATGGAGAGCGATACACGATCATCGGAGTAATAAATGATATGGTTATTCAATCACCTTATCAAACGATCCAACCTCAACTTTTTCACATCGAAAGACGCGGTAGCGGAAACTTGTTCATATTAAAATTGAATCCTTTAAGGAGTTCGACCGCGTCGTTGGATAAAATCAGGGAAGTGTTTACAAAATACGATCCGTCATCGCCATTTGACTACCAATTTGTAGATCAAGACTATGCGCGCAAGTTTGAAAGCGAAGAGCGTATTGGTAAACTGGCCAGTACTTTTGCAGGGCTAGCGATCTTCATCAGTTGCCTCGGCATTTTTGGTTTGGCAAGTTTTGTGGCCGAGCAGCGCACGAAAGAAATAGGCGTGCGAAAAGTGTTGGGAGCATCCGTGTTGAACCTGTGGGGTATGCTCTCGAAGGATTTTGTGATGTTGGTCATCGTTTCCCTTTTTGTTGCGATTCCATCGGCTTACTACTTTATGAACACTTGGCTGACGAGATATGAATACCGCACCGAAATGGCTTGGTGGATTTTCGCAGCAGCGGGGGCTGGTGCTTTGGTGATCACCTTGTGCACGGTGAGTTTTCAATCGATCAAGGCGGCGTTGGTCAATCCCGTGAACAGCCTTCGCGCTGAGTGAGTTTTGGCGCGAGCAGTTGGAAGGATAACGGCTTCAAATGGTCGTCTTATTTCAATGATTGGATTTTATTGAGAACGTATTGAGCGTGATTCCCGTTCTATGTAGGTACCTTTCATTGAAAATTAGACTCATGACTCAATATTTCGACTCCAGCGGCACCTACAAAGCTTATACCAATGACGACAAAAACCTGTTCAGCGAGTCGGGCGAGCATATCGGTTATTTTATGAACGGCTTTTTGTACGACACCAAAGGTCAAGCTATTGGGCACAAGAGAGACAAGAAGATATTGGATAAGAAAGGCCAGACGCTATACTATACCAACTGATCCCTGATTTCGGAGAATCGATCCCACATCGACGTATACCTCCTTTATAAAGAGCTGCTGTAAGGATATTTCTGATTTCAATCAGAAATATCCTGATCGTCCTATCATAGAAAACCAGATTTTGGCGCTGGTTGTGACTTTTGTCACGTGTTGTGTATTGCGATTGGTTAAAATTTGTTCCAACAAAAAGAAACCAACCATGAAAACACAACACAAAACAATTTTACCAAGCGTTCTTTCCCTGGCGGCCATCGTGCTGCTGGTGTGGAGCGTCATCTCACCTGAAGATCTCGGCCTGAAGCTAGTCACCGCGAGTATTATGACCGCGCTGGCTGCAGGCATTTTTGCGACGCAAAGAAAAAAATCTGAAAAAGAGATCGTAAAAACGAAGCAAACAGTGAAGGATCATATTTCTTCATTCTTGTTCAATAATGGAAAGAGTGAGTCAGAAGACGCCTTGGGCGAACTTGGCGCCGAACTAAAGAAATCGATCTCGCTGATCAAGTGCATAGGCGATGGAAAATTTGATATCGACTACCCTGGTATGACCGACGACTTGAAAGAATTGAATCAAAATAATTTATCGGGCGAACTATTGCACATGAAAATGAAAATGCAGCAAGTGGCCGAAGAAGACAGGCAAAGAAACTGGGCGACCAACGGCATTGCCAAATTCTCAGAGATCGTTCGTCAACAGGACAAAACAGTTGAGACAATTTCAAATGAGTTCATCAGCGAACTGGTGAAGTATATTGGAGCTAACCAGGGCGGCATTTTTATTGTAAATGATCAACAGCCGGGAAACATCCTTATCGAACTGAAGGGGTGTTATGCCTACGGCCGCAGAAAATTTGTGGAGAACGTCATCAAACCTGGTGAGGGCTTGGTTGGCCAGGCGTATTTGGAGGGCGATCTTATCTTTCTCAAAGATGTGCCTAAGAATTATGTAACGATCACTTCTGGACTCGGCCAGGCGACGCCACGCTGCGTTGTGTTGGTGCCATTAAAACATCACAGCAAGGTGGAAGGCATTCTTGAGATAGCGTGTTTTGAGATTTGGAAGAAATTTGAACTTGATTTTCTGTTGAAAATCGGAGATATCCTTGGTTCTGCAATCAGTGCCATGCGAATAAATGAGATGACGAAAAAATTACTGAATGACAGGATCAAAGCCGAGCACGAACAACTTCAATACATCGAAGAGCTTCGAGCTCAGGAAGAAGAGCTGAAGCAAAACATGGAAGAGTTGCAAGCAACCCAGGATGAGATTCACCGGCAGATGCAAGAAACCGCAAAACTGAATCGCGAACTGGATGCTCGTGTGGTTGCATTAAATACTACCACCATCATGTCTGAATCGGATATTTACGGAGGCATTGTTTACATCAATGAAAAGTTCTGCGAGGTATCGCAATACAGCCGCGAAGAATTGGTAGGAAAGCCACACAGTATCGTTCGCCATCCGGATATGCCCAAAGAAGTATTTCGCCTGATGTGGCAAACCATTAAAGCAGGGAAAGTCTTCAGAGGCATTGTAAAAAACAGAAAGAAAGATGGCACCCACTATTGGGTGGATGCGGTGATTTCGCCTGTACTTGATGATGACGGTAAGCCACTAAAGTATATTGGAGTTCGGTACGTAATTGAAGACGAACAGCAAGCGCAAAAACTGTTCGACCAACAATTGCGAAAGCTGGGCTTATTGAGAGTAGACAACATAGTAAGTTCAACAGCAGCTTGAGTTGCCAACCGAACAAAACGGAAGCGCGGCCGCTTAGTTACGAGGTTGGTCCAAGGATACTATCTTTCAAATGGTTGCTGTTTCATTGAGCAGCCGGTTGTTAGAGCCCTTTTTTGGAAGCTGCGGGTTTCGCTTTGATGGTCTTTGCGTAATTGAAACTCAACTGAAGGTAACGCTTGAGTTCGGATGTCTTTTTGAATAGGCTGTCAGGTACAACCACGAAGTCTTTTTTCACGATCCCATAAATTTCAAGCAACTGGGTTTTGTATTTCTTGCAGATTTTTCCTCTTCAGTGATTTCATTCCACCAGTCTGTCTTTTTTGGATTGGCCCTCAGCATTTTTAATCGCTCAATAGAAGGACTGTTCTTAAGCCCCGTCACCCATTTGATGATTTCCAACTTCTCTTTTTCTAAGTTTGATTTCATTTTTGACTTGATGATGATTCGAATTTAAGGATTTGCTTCGAATATGAGGATGAGGATCCTGTTTTCGTTTGAATCACGTCGGAAGAGGTCTTACGGATATCGAATTTTTGATAACTTCGGTAGATGGCAGAGCGGAAGAAAACATGGAGCAGAGTCTGCCATACTATCGTTAAGTAAAACTTGGATCGCCAACTCTTCAACAAATGAAAAAAGATTTTCTACTGATATCCGCATCCATTCTTTCGATCCTACTCTTGACCATCCACCTCGCAGGAGACATTGTTCTCGGATTGGAAAGGGGAGGTCCTCTCAATTTAATTGTTTTTCCCATCCTCACGATTTGGCTTTACGGAACCTTGGTTCTTTCGGGAAAGCGTTCAGGTTATATTATCACACTGTTGGGCGCTTTGCTCGGCTTGTTAATGCCAGTCATACACATGAAGGGAAATGGAATAAACCCTGAATTAATGAAGTCCAGTGGTGTATTCATGTTTGTGTGGACTTTGATTGCTCTTGGTGTCACTTCATTATTTGCACTTACGCTTTCCGTGATAGAATTGTGGAGATCAACCACCAAGTCGAATGCGCAATAGTGTTTCATTTGAAAAATTTATAGCATGGCAAAACTTGTTTATGGATTGATGCAATCCCTCGACGGGTACGTCGATCACATGAAACTTGGGCCACCTGCGCCCGCGGCCTTCCGTCACTTCCTCGAGCTGGTGCGTGGCCTGACGGGCTTCATCTACGGAAGCCGCACTTACGCGATCATGCGTTATTGGGAAGAAGACCTTCCTGAATGGGACGCGGATGACCGCGACTTTGCATTGGTATGGCGAAGCAAGCCCAAATGGGTGGTGTCACGTGCGCTCAAGTCCGTTGGCCCCAACGCCACGTTGGTTGCGGGTGACTTAGAGAAGATGGTGCGCAAGCTGAAGGCAGAACCGACCGGCGAGATTCACGTGGCCGGGCCGGTCCTGGCGCGCAGCCTGAGCGAGGCGGGACTTATCGATGAGTATCGACTTTACCTCCGCCCCGTGGTGCTGGGCAGTGGCCAACCATTTTTCGTCGGCCCGCGGCCGCAACTTCACTTGGTGGCCAGTGAATTAATCGCCGATGATTTTATTCGGTTGTCGTACGTTCCTGTTTGATGTTGTATCTGCGAGGTGCAAATTTCCATGTCGAAGCCTAAACGTTGCATCTCCGAGCCGTGACGTTGCGCCTTTTCATAGCACGGTCTCGTGTTTGGGGTGATAAACGTTATTTTGTAGGCTATCTATGTTTAAGTGACCTGAGTTGCCTTCTGTTGAGCATCACTTAAACAAATCCGCCGTGGTAGTTCTGCGCGGTTTCGTGTCAAAAAAATCGTACAGGATTTCCATAAACCACTTGGTGCGATCAGCATAAACAAAGTGAGTGGTTCCAGGTAAAATGCAAAGCAGGGAGCCAGGGATGTTGTTATACATCTCCAAAAAATGTTCGTTGCGGATAGCATCGCGGTCTCCTCCCATGATCATGACATCGGCTTTTATTTTTTTCAGATCGGAAACTTTGATGTGAGGCTGCTCGACCAACAATCTGAATTGTTTGCTTTTAATGCTGTCGTTCTTCACCATCGGCCACATCTTGTCCAGGATGGGCATCAGTGCGGGGTCTACCGCGGTGGTATCGGGCCGTAAGTTGGCGCCGGAGGCTAAAAACTTTTTTACTTTCTTGGGATAGTTGATGGCGAGGAGCAAGCCTACAATACCGCCGTCACTATGACCCCAAATATAGGTGGAGTCAATTTTCAGGTGGTCCAACACGGCATTCACATCCGAGGCCATTTGTTCGTAGGTGAGGTAGCCCTTGGGGCAGTCCGACTTTCCATGACACCGGCTATCGAACGCAATCACTTTATAATGAGCAGCGAAATCAGGAATCAAATTGGCGCGACTTCCGATAGAACCTCCGTTGCCATGCAGCAATACCAGTGGTTTTCCCTGACCATAGATTTCGTAGTACACTTTTACGCCGTCATGGTTGTAGAAGCTTCCGGCTTTTGGGTTGTCGCCATATTTGGGTGCTGCATTTTGCTGAGCATGCAATGAGCTAAAAGAAAGGCATGCGATGACAAGGATTGTTTTGAATGACATGGGATAGGGTTTGGGTAATTAGACGTACGCTGACAATTTTTAGTTACAAGTTAGGGGTTATCGGTGAACCCTCACGCTTTCTGCGGGGGAGGAAAAAATTACCCTGGGTCTTTTCTACTGAATGCAACCCTCATTGAATTTTCTGAGTCTTGTAGGGAAACGAACTATTATGAAAAAAGCCTTACTTGTCTCGCTCGCGTTAGTATTGTCCTGCTGTGCTTGGGCACAAGACAAAAATTCAACACCTAGCCAAACGGTAGTGATAGATCAAGGCCATGTTATAATTTATCAGGCTGGAAGGCACTCAATGCCGGACGTTAGAATGCTTAACGTTCGAAATCGCCAGGCGGCAGCACACCTAAGATTATTGCGAGTGAGCAGAATACATAGGCTGGCAATGAAATGGTCAATGAAAGGAGCGAGGCTCCATAGGGCGTTGTATAGAGGGTGATGAACTAGATCCCATCGATAGGTGCAATTTTAAGTCTTCGCAGCGTCTCCGTTTCGGGACTCTGCGCATCAGTGCTTCGAAACTCAGAGTCCCCGAGGCGGGAGACTCTGTGAGGGCAACCAAAAATTACCTAGAACAAAACAGGGAATCACCGCTTAAAATAACCGTACCCTCTGCAGGAGCTTTTGTAAAATTATCCCTTATTCCTTTCACGTAGGCGTATCCGTATTGCAACGTTCTGAGGTCGGCACCACGCAAATCTGCAGAATAAACGTAATTGAAGAAAAGCTCGCAGGAGTCGAACACCGATCCTCTGAAGTTATAATTCGTCAACTTGTTGTAGCCGTATCGTTGAGGAATCTGAACTGAATCTCCAAGAAGCAAAAGCACCTCAAGCTTTGACAAGAAAAGACATTCAGCATTTTTTGATTTTCTTATCTCCTCGAGGTTGATCGTGTTGTAGCCGATTGTTCCCCTGCAGTTTTTACATTGACCTGATGTGATATCGTATTTGAATTCAAGTGAGCAAGAAGGGGTAAGGTCGTGGTATGCGCAGGCCGAACAGAAAATGGAGATTAAACCAATGGCTCTGCGAATTCTGATCTTTTTGGTGTACTGCATAGGGTAGTTTACCTGTCGACCAAGATGCAAAAAATTCCGCCTTTCGGAAAGCATTACCCGATGGGCCATTTGGTGAGACGATGTTTGGTGTGAGGCTTGTAATACTCCTAATTTCTAACCTCGATTTTTCTATTTTTGATCCCTAATTGATATCACATGAAGCGGTTTCTGATTGCCACTTTAATGTTCAGTTCGTCATTGCTCCACGCACAGGTGGATATGATGAAGTACCTTCGGCCACAATCTTATTTTTCAAGCCTGATGGCGGGATTTGAAAAACTGGATTTCAAATGGACGCTGGCGGATACGCTGCAGATCGAAATGAATGAAGGCATCAATGCCCTGGACGAAAAGAACTTTGAATTGGCAGTAGATCATTTTACCAAAGTACTGAAGGCTGATTCTTTGTTTGGCCCCGCGAGATACTATCGCGGCGTGAGTTTCAAAATGTATCAAAGATTTGTGGAGGCGGAGAGGGATTTCAGGGTGGTCACTAAAATAATACCTGACGCCCCGCAGCCGTATCTTGAATTGGGTGACTTATATCTTATGACAAGGAACGGTCAAAAGGCGGCTAAGTCATATCAACGAGCAAATAAACTAGCCCCTACGTCCATTGTTGGTCAATTCAAGATGGGGATCCTTTCGCTTTACGAGGGAAGCAAACCGAAAGCGATAGGGTATTTTGAAAATTGCAATAAGTTGAGGCCGGATTATCCTGATGCTTTCCTGGCAATAGGTGTAGTGAAATTTATGGACGAGGAGACAAAGCCCAATTCATTCGGATATTTTGCGAGGGCTATTCAAGCGGACAGCCTTTTCACCATGGGTTATTTCTGGCGGGGAGTGGTCTCTGCGTCACAGGAGAAATTTGACCTTGCCGAACAAGATTGGACACATGCGATTCGACTGAATCCAAGCAATCTATTACTTTATCAATTTCGAGCGTTGCTTTATGTGGAGCTGAATCGATTTGAAGATGCGTTTGCTGATTTTAAAAAAATGATGAATGCCAGCGCGGTTGACGAGGACGAAGCCCGATTCAGGGGTACATCGCTCGACCATAAAATCGGCATCCAGAATTTTTCCACTTACTTGGTGAAAACGGGGTATGGTTTGAAAGACGAGACTTTCGCCAACCTTAAAAAAGGTTTTTGCCTTCTCTTGATCGACAAATACAAAGAATCAATCGATGCCACCAATACGGCGCAGAAACTCGACCCCACAGCATGCGGTCTTTATTTAAAAGCCCTTGGCTTTCAGTTTAACAAAAAGCACGACAGCGCATTCTATTATTTCAAGAAGACAGCTGAGATCGATCCGGAAATATTTGATGTGCATAAAAACCTGGCGATTTATCATACCGAGCTTAAGAATTGGAAAGGAGCGATGACTCACTTAAGTAAAATGCGACAACTTCAACCGCGCTCTCAAGTGACGTGGCGACTGAGCGGGCTGATAAAGGCGCAGCTTAAAGATTATTACGGCGCCATTATTGACCTGACCCGCTACCTGAAATACGACACTACCGATGAAGCTGTTCTTCACAATAGGGCCGTGGTTCGTTATCAAATTGATGACTTTAAGGGAGCCATCGATGACTACCAGAAGCTTAAGCAACTAAGGAATGATATTGCGTTCGATATTGAAATTAGCGACTGTTTTTTTTTATTGAAGGATACCGCTAGCGCAATTGAGGTGTTGCGGAGTGCATTGGCAAAGGATCCTAGGAATAATACATTGAAATTGGAATTGGCAGATAAGCTGGCGGAAGCTCACAGAGTAGACGAAGCAAGGCGTTTGCTGAAACAAGTGGATATCTATTACAATCGTTTTTCGCCACTGCCCAACTACGTGAGCTGTCACCTTTACTTCGTAGAAGGCAAGATTGCAAAAGCCTCCAGTGAACTGTCGGATTTGATTCAAAAGCACGGAGAGTGTGATTCTTGCCTGTTGCTCAGAGCCAAAATCTATTTAAAAGAAGACAAGGCGGAGCTGGCCAAAAAGGATTTGATTAAGTTGAAAGCAATGCACTTTAAGAAGGCCGATCCCCTCATTGCGAAGTATGGATTGTAATCCGAATTCCTTGAAATTCCACATTCGAACCTCTGGCCTCTAACTTCTAACCTCGATTTTTCTATTTTTGCACCCCCACCTGCATCCAAAGACTTCGGTGGGCAAGCTTATGGCGAACGATTCTGACAACCTTTTGAAAAAAGTGATCTCCCATGCCAAGGAGTATGGGTTTATTTTCCCTTCGAGCGAAATCTATGACGGCCTCAGCGCTGTGTATGACTATGGCCAAAATGGGGTGGAACTGAAAAACAACATCAAAGAATATTGGTGGAAGTTCATGACGCAACTGCACAACAACATTGTGGGCATCGATGCGGCGATCTTCATGCACCCCACGGTGTGGAAAGCCAGCGGCCACGTGGACGCCTTCAACGACCCGATGAACGACAACAAAGACTCGAAGAAACGCTACCGTGCCGATGTGCTCGTGGAAGATGCCGTTGCCAAAATGGAAGAGAAGATCGAGAAAGAAGTGGAGAAGGCAGCGAAACGCTTTGGTGAGTCGTTCGATAAGGACATGTTTGTGAAGACCAATCCACGCGTAGTGGAGTATCAAAAGAAAATAGACGAAGCCAACACCCGCTTGAAAGAGGCGATGAACGCCAACGACATGGTGGCCATGAAGCAGTTGATTGTAGACTTGGAGATCAACGACCCGATCAGCGGCACCAAAAACTGGACGGACGTGAGGCAGTTCAATTTGATGTTCAGTACAGAAATGGGTTCGATAGCCGAGGATGCGAATAAGATTTATTTAAGGCCCGAAACCGCGCAGGGAATTTTTGTGAACTTCCTCAACGTGCAAAAGACGGGGAGGATGAAAATTCCTTTTGGAATAGCTCAGATCGGGAAGGCGTTCAGAAATGAGATTGTGGCGCGTCAGTTTATTTTCCGCATGCGTGAGTTTGAGCAGATGGAGATGCAATTTTTTGTGAAGCCGGGCACAGAGATGGAATGGTACGAGAAGTGGAAGAACAAAAGAATGAAATGGCACCAGACGTTGGGCCTCGGTGAAGCGAACTACAGATTCCACGATCACCTGAACCTAGCGCACTATGCCAACGCCGCCTGCGATATTCAATTCAACTTTCCGATGGGCTTTAAAGAACTGGAAGGGATTCACAGTCGCACGGACTTTGACTTGAAGAGCCACGAAAAATTCTCGGGAAAGAAGTTGCAGTATTTTGATTCGGAGAGCAATCAGAATTATGTGCCGTTTGTGGTAGAGACATCGGTGGGATTGGACAGGATGTTCTTGTCGATTTTGTCGACGGCATATAAAGAAGAGAAAGTGGGAGGTGAAGGAGAGGAAGCGGGCGAGCGTGTGGTACTTTCGATTCCGCCTGCCTTGGCTCCTTATAAGATTGCGGTGTTGCCGTTGGTGAAGAAAGATGGATTGCCCGAGAAGGCGGAAGAGGTGATGAATTTGTTGAAGCATGATTTCCGTTGCTATTACGAAGACAAAGACACGATCGGCAAAAGGTACAGACGCATGGATGCCATCGGCACGCCTTATTGCATCACCATCGATCATCAAACGTTGCAAGACAGCATGGTGACCATCCGCGAGCGAGACACAATGAAGCAGGAAAGGATTGCGATCACTGCCGTGCGGGAGAAGATTCGGAAACTCGTTTCGATCACGGAGTTGTTGAGGAAGATTTGAATTTCTCTGCGTACCTCTGCGTGCTCTGCGGTTTAAAATGCATTTAACCGCGGAGAGCGCGAACAAGCGCAGAGGTTTGCAGAGAGAAGTTTTGTATCTTTGAATAGATGAGAGTTAGAAAACCAATTTCGCTAACAGATTCAATTGGTAAGGATTTACACAAAATCCTTGTCAAGGAAAAATTGGTATGGTCGCATCCCGAAAGAGTTTCAGGTGATTTGCTGATATATGATACCCGGGTGCCGCTTTCGTTGTTTTTACAATTCTTGTCGGAAAATAAAATAGAAGAATTTGAAGAGGCTTACCCTTCTGTTTCAAAGGATAAGATCATTGGTATTCTTAGCCACCTCGCGAAGACTTCCCTTAAAAAACGAAAAGCGAAAGTTCGTAGATGAAAGTTTTGCTTGACGAGAATCTAGACCATCGTCTAAAGATTCAAATTCCAAATTCGTTTACAGTTTTTGAAATGGGCTGGAGCAGCCCGAAAAACGGAGAGTTGCTTAAACAGCTTGCTGCCGAAAAATTTTCATTTTTTGTGACAGCTGATCTGAATCTGCCTTATCAACAAAACGAAAGGAAAATTATTGCGGCAAGCTTGACCGTTATTGTCCTACAAGGCAAAAATGAAATCAGAGAACACGTAAAGCACATTGACCAGATCAACGGCCTAATAACTTCAGTAGATACACCCAAAGGGTTTGTTGTTTTAAAATACAAGAAATAGCGATGAACTGGCCACAACTTCTTTCCCCGCAGCGATTGCAATCGAAAACCGATCAGCACGATCAATCACGAAGCGCCTTTGAGCAGGATTACGATCGAATTATTTTTTCTCATCCATTCCGGAGGCTGCAAGACAAAACACAAGTTCACCCGCTGCCAGTAGATGATTTTGTTCACACCCGACTGACACACAGCCTGGAAGTTTCGAGCGTGGGGAGATCGCTTGGGAAAAAAGTAGGGGAGGAGATTTTAAAAAGGCATGATTCGCTTAAAAACAATTTTTCTTTGTTTGATTTTGGAGCGATAGTAGCGGCGGCATCGCTTGCACACGACTTGGGCAATCCGCCCTTCGGACATGCGGGCGAAGATGCCATCTCGGATTTTTTCAATTTGAATGCGAAAGGTCAGCTGTTCAAAAATTCGGTTTCATCAAATGAATGGGCCGACCTGACCAGCTTTGAGGGGAACGCGCAAGGCTTTCGTTTGCTGAACCAAAAGCGTTACGGATTGAGACTAACTGCCGCCACGCTCGGTGCCTTCACGAAATATCCCTGCCCATCGCAATTTTCAAATCGTGATAAATCGAAGAAGAGCCAGAAGAAGTTCGGATACTTTGAGACAGAGAAAGAAATCTTTTCTTCGGTCGCCAGTCAACTCGGATTGACGAGAATTCAAGACGGCGTTTGGTGTCGCCACCCACTGACGTATTTGGTGGAGGCGGCAGATGACATTTGTTATGGTATCATTGACCTGGAAGATGGCTGTCGGCTGGGATTGTTGAGTGAGAGAGAGACCGTCGAACTGATGGCGGCGATTTTAAAGGAACAATTCAAAAAAGAAAAAGTAGACAAGCTGATCGGCCTCACGGACAAGCTTGGGGTGCTCCGTGCACTCACCATCAACAAGCTGGTAGACGAGTGTACGGCGTTGTTTCTGGATGAAGAGAAAAATATTCTCGATGGCAAATTCGATAAAGCATTGACGGATACCATTGACTCCAATGATGCATTGAAAGATATTTCAAAAATATCGGTAGAGAAGATTTATCGAGCGCGAACCGTGGTGGAAATTGAGGCGAGCGGCCATGAGGTGTTGCCCGGGTTGCTCGAAGAATTTGTCAAGGCCGGTGAATCCATCCAACAAAAGGACGCTCCACGCAAATACAAAAATCTACAGTTGTTGTTGCCCGAAGAGACACGCCATGACTTGGCAGAGAATATCTCAACTTATCAGATGCTGCGCGCGATTGTCGACTTCGTTTCCGGTTTGACTGACCGCCATGCGCTGAGTCTGTTTAGAAAAATCAAAGGCATTTCCAATATATAAAGTAACTCTCTTCCTAATTCGTCAATTGTAAATTCTTATTTTTTCCGTTCTTCCCGGATCCTCTTTCCCATCGTTCCTCTAAATCGCTCCCAAAACCCCTCACGCTTATCTAAGGGGGTGAAAGGATTTACCTTGGCGCTAGTCATGTCCACAGGCGGAAACACCGCTTTAGTGGCATCGATTTTTTCAAACGGAATGGGCAATGACATTACGCCAGGTGTGTATTTGTCGATCACCCCTTGCAGCATGCCGCTTTGATAAGGGTCGGTGGCCAACGCAATTTTTTTGAATCCTAACTCCTGCGCGCGTTTCCAACTGTAATAGACATTTTCAGAACTGTGCTCCGCTTTTTCTTCCGTGAACACATTTGCCTCAGGGATCCCCAGCGCAATGGCAAACAATTTCATCGTTCGGCTTTCAATATAGGGTGTGTAGACCGCCGAGCCCGAGAAAATGATATTTTTGGCATACCCCGAATCATACAGATGTTTTGCCCAGAGCACGCGTGCTTTGTAAATCGAATTGATCGCAGTATCCTGATAGGGAAAACCAGGAACAATCACCACATCAAATGGAATTTGTTTTTTGGCAGCTGCAAAGGAAGCAACGGCAAAGTGCTTGAAGGTGCAGCGCGCGATGAGCGCACATGCTCCAAGGAACAGTGAAATGTAAATAGTGTATTTTAATATCTTTCTAACAACGCTCACGGGTAGGTTTTAAAATCCTTCACCTAAAATTAGTTTATTTAGTAACTTGCTTAGCTAATTTTTGATATGGAAGCCTACGGAAAGATTCTATTGATTGCGATGCCGGCGTTTTTGTTTTTAGTGCTCTTCGAAAAATGGTGGGGTTGGAGAAAGGGCAACGACACCGTGAGGCAAAATGACATGATTTCGAGCTTGAGTTCAGGTGTAACCAATGTGACGAAAGATGTGCTGGGCCTGAGCGTTGCCATCATTTCTTATTCATGGCTGGTCGACAAAATTGCTGTCGTGCACGTGCAGACCACATGGCTGGTTTATCTGATTGCGTTTATGACGCTCGATCTGGCGGGTTATTGGGTACACCGAATTTCTCACGAATACAATTTATTTTGGAACAACCACATCATCCATCATAGCAGTGAGGAGTTTAATTTGGCATGTGCGCTTAGGCAAAGTGTGTCTGTCATCATAAAATTGTTTGCACTATTCCTTGTTCCGGCCGCTTTTTTTGGCGTGCCAGCGGAAGTCATCGCCATTGTTGCTCCCTTGCATTTATTTGCTCAATTCTGGTACCATACACAACACATTACCAAGCTGGGGTTCCTTGAAAAGGTGATCGTGACTCCGTCGCACCACCGGGTGCATCATGCCATCAATCCCGAATACTTGGATAAGAACTATGGACAAATATTTATTTTTTGGGATAAGTGGTTTGGTACATTCCAAGAGGAGATGGCAAGCGTTCCCCCTGTTTATGGCGTGACTCGGCCAGTTCAGACTTGGAATCCAATCAAGATCAATTTCCTGCACTTGTGGCTGCTCATCAAGGATGCCTGGCGTGCGAAAAGCTGGGGCGACAAAATGCGCATTTGGTTCATGCCACTGGGTTGGCGACCTGCCGACGTAGTGGAGAAGTATCCCGTTTATAAAATCAAAGATGTTTTCAACTTTGAGAAATACGATCCAAAAGCGTCGTCGAATTTAATTGTCTGGAGCTGGATACAATTATTCCTATTGTTGCTTTTCGTGAGTTATTTGTTTGGCAACATTGCGAAAATTGGATCACCGAATATTTTCTGGTATGGTGGATTTATTTTTTTGATGGTCTACTCATTCACAGAGCTCCTCGACAAAAACAAAAATGCATATTTATGGGAGATGGCGAAAAACCTACTTGGCGTTTACGTGATTTGGCAAAACCATGGTTGGTTTGGCCTGGATCTACTGTTGCCTTTCGGAAGTTTGATGGTTGCGCTTTACTTCGGTATTTCTACTGTCGTGGTAATTTACCTTTCCAATAGCTTTTCAAGCAAGGCTCAAGACACGGCGTTGGCCGGCTGATTTTGTACGATCACGTTTGCCCCATTGGTGATCTTTGCGATAAGAAGGACTACGGGGAGCCGAAACGAAGTGTTTTTAATTACCCACCACAATCGGCGCCGCCAACAAACTATCTGGAATTGCAAATGCATTCACCAACGGCACCGCCTCCTGCCGCACATCCCAACACAATTGATTAAGGACTTTTCGAATCGCCTTCGACTTCACGCCCTCGAGATAACCTTGCTCTAAATACCATCCCTTGTTTTTGTCGATTTGGTTGAGGGCAAAGAGTGCGCAGAGCTTCTTCAAGATGGATTGACAATTTTTGTCGGATGTGCTTTCGATTTGTTCGATGAATTTTTCCAACACTATTCGTTCGATGTAGGCAAAGCCAACTTGCACCAAATGATGTTGTGATACATTGAAAGCATCGAAAGAATCCATGCCGCTGTCAATGTGTCGCTTGAGTCGCTTGGCAGCAGAAGTTAAAATATCTCGCTCACGATATTTAAATGCATGAAGATGGAACTCCGGGTCGAGCAAGTGTTCTTCGTCGGTGTTACGAATGATGATCGGATTGAGTTCGGTGATCGATGTCTTCGCTTGATCGGCTACATAATTGAGGATGCCAAACAAATTCAGGTGGGCAAACTCCTGCTTGAATTCAGTCAACCGGCTTTTCGCCACCAGCTGCATGAGCACGGTATTGTCGCCTTCAAACGTGGTAAAAATATCAGTATCGTTTTTGAGCGCATCGATTCTGTTTTCAGACAAATAGCCTTTTCCGCCACAGCATTCTCGGCATTCTTGCAGCGTTGCTGTCGCGTTCCATGTCGCAAAAGATTTTAGCCCTGCGGCAAGGGCCTCGATCTCTTGCATTTGTTCTTCTTTGCGATTCAAAAATCGGTTAGTCAAATAGTGTAGCGCAAAATGCAAGGCGTAGGCATTGGCGAGGTAAGGCATTAATCTTCTTTGGTGTGTTCTATAATTTAAAATGGGAACTTCAGGTGCGCCTTCGGGACCAAACTGCCTTCTCTGATCTCCATATTTGATGGCGATCGTCAATCCGGATTTGGATGCGCTCAGCCCCGCGCGCGGAATCCCGATCCTTCCACCCACCAACGTGCCAAGCATGGTGAAGAATCTCTTGTTGTCACTCGAAATCGGACTTGAAAATTTTCCGTCCGGCGTAATTTGGGTGTAGCGGTCGAGAAGGTTGTCCATTGGAACCACTACATTCTTGAATTCAATTTTCCCGTTGTCAACTCCGTTCAGGCCCATTTTTCTGCCGCAGTCTTCGATGGTGATTCCTGGAAGTGTATTTCCTTTTTTGTCGCGCAATGGAACAATAACGGCACAAACCCCATAATCTTTTCCTTCCACAATCAACTTTGCAAACACGGTAGCCATTTGTCCGTGCAACGCAGCGTTACCTATAAATTCTTTTCTCGCATTGGCATGGGGTGTGCGAACGGTAATTGTTCTATCAGCGTGATTGTAGGTGGCGGTGGTCTCTACCCCCTTTACGTTCGACCCATGGTGGATTTCTGTCATCGCGAAACATCCGGGCAACTCCAGCGAGCCGATGTCTTTCAAATATTTTTTATGATGCTTATCCGTGCCCAAGAAATAAACACTCATCCCCCAGAGACCAAACTGAACACCGAACTTCACTACCAAACTCAAATCATGATAACTCAATGTCTCCATGATCGCGAAGTAGGAAGCCATATCACTTTGTCCGCCGCAGTCTTTTGGGTAAGCAATCGCGCCAAAACCTTGATCCGCCAGCAGATGTGCCCACTGTAAAACCTTGGCTCGATAGACCTCTAGGTTGCCGGAATCAACATAACGAAATTCCGGATCCCCCAGGATGGTTTTCACCTTATGGATGATATCGGCATTCTTTCCATCCAAAATCTTTGTGAGCGCGCCCACGTCGAATGTGTTTTGTGTGACAAGCTGTTGAGTTGCAGATTCGCGTTTGCCTGCTTGGAAATTGTAAGCTGCTTCGTGACTGATGAAGCCCAGCGTAGCCTCGATATTGGAAAGCGAATCGCGTTCCTTTAATAATGCACTGGTGAGCGACCCATGTTTGCGTACCAAATGAAAACCAATATCTACCAAACTTTTGCCCTCGGTTTCGTCAGCAGCTTTTCTTATTTCGTCCCTCCAACTCATCAGGTCGTCGGGCGAAGGGGGTGAAGCCGGATTTACTTGCGACAACAAGAACGCCTTCTCGCCGGCACTGAGCCAGGCCTGACTCAGGATCAGCCCTTCCAAAACAGAAACTTCACTTGGTGTGAGAATGGCGTCAGACCATACCGTGTAAAACAGCGGAAGGAAAACAAATAATGACGGATTGGATTTGAGCTGTGTGGAAGAAAGCATGTCTTGCAGGTTTGTATCAAAGATAAGGCTGATTCGGTAATTCGCTTGACGTGCCGCCTTGAATCGACCCGCGAATAACCGAAAATCACCGAATCATCGATTTACCTAATCGCCGAATTATAGAATCACCGAATCACATTTTTCGTAGTTTTGCCCTTTAATTTTTGATTCATGTGGGATAAGGTTGCGGCACTCATCATTCGCTTTCGGCTACTGTTAATAATAGTGATCGGCCTCGTCACTGTCGTGATGGCGTTTTATGCCTCAAAAGTGGAAATGAGCTATGATCTTGCCCGTACAGTTCCGGCGGATGACCCTGAGATGATTTTCCTTCAAAAATTCAAGCAACAGTTTGGCGAAGATGCGAACGTGATCGGAATTGGAATTCAAGACAGCTCGATATATTCGATGAAGAACTTCAATCATTTTCGCGAGCTCAGCACAATCATAAAGAATATTAAAGGGATAAATAAGGTATTCAGTCTCCCTGAAGTACAGATCATTCGCAAAGACACGGCCAACAAAAAATTTAAGGTGAGCCCCCTGTTCCCAAAGGAGGTACAAAGCCAATCACAACTCGACAGCTTGCTCACCGTTCTTCACGGCCAGAAATTTTATATGGGCCAGCTCGTGAACGAACAAAACGGTGCTACGATGATGTTGGTTTTTGTTCAAAAAGAAGTGATGAATTCGCCGAAGCGAGTGGAGCTGACCAACCAAATTGTGGAAGCGGGCAATGCGTTCAATAAGTTCACCAACATCAAATTGCATTACGCGGGCCTGCCCTTTATCCGCACGATCATGGCAACAAAGGTGCGACAGGAGATGCAGCTTTTCTTGTATCTGTCAGCGCTAGTGACAGGTTTGATCATGTTCTTCTTCTTTCGTTCGATCCGCGCCGTTTTGTTTTCAATGGTCATCATTGGAGTCGTAGTGGTGTGGGTGATGGGTACGCTGGCCTTGTTTGGCTATAAGATCACGTTGCTCAGCGGGTTGATTCCGCCGGTGATCGTAACCATTGGAATTACCAACTGCATTTATTTACTGAACAAATACCACCTTGAATTTTTCAAATGCAAAAGCAAGCCAGAAGCCATTGCGATTGTGGTAAAGAAAATGGGCTTGGCGATGTTCCTTACAAACCTGACTGTTGCGATTGGTTTCCTAACGCTTCTTTCTACCGATATTTTATTGCTTCGCGAATTTGGAATCGTGGCCGGCCTCAATATCATGGCGTTGTTTATTGTAAGCTTGGTAATGATCCCCGCCGTGTTTTCATGGTTGCCTGAACCGAAACCAAAGCATTTGCGTCACCTTGATTTCAAAATCCTCGGTTGGTTTTTGCACCTCAATGATATTTCTGTGCATCGCTACAGGCCTGCGATTTACCTGGCATCTACTTTGTTGGCCATTTTTTCTGTGTTGGGCATCATGCGCTTGAAGTCGGTCACCTTCATGGTAGATGATGTTCCGGAGAACACCGACATCAAGAAAGATTTGAAATTCTTCGAGACAAATTTCAGTGGCATCATGCCTTTGGAAATAGAAGTGAATTTCAACAAACGTGGAGCTATTAAGAAAAATTTTGACGGCTTGCGGAAAGTCGAAGAATTTGAAAATTTTATTGACTCGTTACCGCAAGTGTCAAGGCCAATCTCCGTCATTAGTTTGATGAAGGCTGCAAGGCAGGCATTTTTTCGTAACGACCCAAGCCAATATACATTGCCTGCTTCCAAGAATGAAGCCCTTCATATAATGCGGTACATGGGCGGAAATCAATCGGAAAGCACCGGACTCCTCAAATCATTTGTTGACACGACCTATACTAAAATGCGCATCTCCATGCAGATTGCCGACATCGGTTCAATTAAAATGGATTCTTTGGTGCATTATGTCATTGAGCCTCGCATGAATAAAATTTTCGAAGGCACGAACATCACCACCAACGTCACCGGCACAACCAAACTCTTTGTCAAAGGCAACAAGTTTTTGATAGCTAACCTTCAGGAAAGCCTGCTTCTGGCCTTCATCCTCATCACGGCGTCTATGGCGCTGCTTTTTGCCAATGTGCGCATGATCATTATCTCCTTGGTCCCCAACTTACTTGCCCTGATGATTACGGCCGGCTTGATGGGTTATTTTGGAATCCCATTGAAGGCAAGCACCGCGTTGATTTTCAGTATCACCTTTGGCATTTCCGTTGACAATTCCATTCGCTTTCTTGCGAAGTACAGACAAGAACAGAAGGTGAATAATTTCTTTGTTCCGCTTTCGGTGAGCGAAAGCATTTTGGAGACGGGCAAGAGCATCATTTATACGTCCGTGGTTTTGTTTGCGGGCTTTATCATTTTTGCCTTCTCGTCATTCGGAGGTACAATTGCGCTCGGAGTTCTTACCTCAACTACGTTGATCATTTCCATGTTCACCAACTTGCTCTTGTTGCCGGCCCTGATTATGACGTTCGATAAATCAAAAAAGGACAACGAGAAACTCCTCATCGACGAATTCGACGCCAGTTTTTATACAGAGCAAGAGGATGTGGATATTGATTTGAGCAAGATCAAGATCCACGACAGGGCAGGATCAGCGGAGTAGGAAGTTTTTTTTGAAATTTTGGAGCGCTTCGGGCAACTACTAAATCTTAAGGAGATGAAAAATTCTTTGCAACGGTTGATATTACTTACAATGCTGATAGCAGCCTCAGTGGTTGCAAACGCACAATGGGTGCAGAATAAAGGGATATATGGCGGAACCATAACTTGCTTGACTTCAAATGGCAGCAGCCTTTTTGCAGGAACTGCAGGCGGAGGCGTGTTTCTCTCCACTGACAATGGCACCACATGGACGGCTGCGAATACGGGCTTGACATTTCCCTATGTTTATGCCATTTCAATCAGCGGCAGCAATATTTTTGCGGGAACATACGGTGGGGGAATATTCCTTTCCACCAACAATGGCGCGACATGGACGGCCGTGAAGACGGGCTTGACCAACCTTTATGTTTCTTCAATTTCTATCAGTGGCAGCAATATCTTTGCTGGAACAAACGGCGGAGGAGTATTCCTTTCCACCAACAACGGAACAACCTGGACAGCCGTAAACACCGGACTTTTTGATCATAGTGTTTCTTCAATTTCCACCAGTGGAAGCACCATCTTTGCTGGAACGCAATCGGGAATGTTCATGTCTACCAATAATGGGGCAACTTGGAACGTGACGGGCACAATTGGTTCCGTTTATTCAATAGCGATTAGCGGCAACAACATCTTTGCAGGAACAACTAATGGAGTATGGCTTTCTAGCGACAGTGGTTTAACATGGACGAATGTGTCCACCGGCATACCAAGTACCTCCGTGGTTTCAGTTTCGATCAGTGGCAACAACATCGTTACGGGAACACCAGATGGAGCTTTCCTTTCCACCAACAATGGTGCAACATGGACGGTAGTGAACACAGGCCTGACAACTCATAATATTACTTCAGTTTTAGCCAGTGGTAGCAACATCTTTGCGGGGACATATGCTGATGGAATTTTCCTTTCCACCAACAATGGCGCAACGTGGACAGCCTTGAACACAGGACTGACAAATATTTCTGTTAATTCAATTTCGATAAGTGGGAATAGCGTTTTTGCAGGAACAGATAATCATGGAGTATTTCTTTCATCCGACAATGGCGCGACATGGTCGGCTATTGGCCAATCAAATTTTGCGGCTGATGCCGTTACTTCAATAGCGATCAATGGCAATACCATCTTTGTGGGTATCAAATTTTTATCAGGAGTTGGTCCTGGAGGAGTATATTATTCCAGTGACAACGGTGTAACATGGTCGGCTTGGCTCCTGCCGGATATTTCTGTTAATTCAATTTCGATCAGCGGAAACAGCATCTTTGCAGGGACAAGTGGAGGAGTCTACCTTTCCACCGACAATGGCTTGACGTGGACGGCTCTAGGCTTGACAAATCGTCCTGTTTATTCAACTTCGATCAGTGGCAGCAACATCTTTGCAGGAACAAATGGTGGAGTCTACCTTTCCACTGATAGTGGCACGACATGGACGGCCGTGAATACAGGTCTGCCTAATTATTATAATGTTTATTCAATTACGATCAGCGGTAGCGACATCTTTGCAGGAACAACTGGTGGAGTATTCCTTTCCACCAACAACGGCACCACATGGACGGCTATGAACACGGGCCTGCCAAATGCTTCGGTGTCTTCAATCTCTATAAACGGCAACGTCATCTTTGCTGGAACATCGGCAGGAATATTCCTTTCCGCCAATAATGGCACCACATGGACGGCGGTAAACACGGGCTTGACAAATCTTACTGTTTCGTCAATTTCGATCAATGCCAACAACATCTTTGTAGGAACAATTGGCGCCGGGGTCTGGTCGAGGCCGTTATTGGATTTTACACCTACACTTACCAGTTTCTCGCCAACCACGGGTTCCGTTGGAACAGTGGTAACGATCACTGGAACAAATTTTGATCCGACACCGGCCAACAATACGATAAAATTCAACGGAACAACTGCAACCGCAACAGCAAGCACGACAACAACTATTACTGCCACCGTTCCAATCGACGCAACTACTGGTCCAGTCAGCGTTATGGCCTATGGTCAAACTGCCAACAGCACGCAAATTTTCACTTTTACAAAAGCGGACCAGGCCATATCCTTCAGTACCATTGCAGAAGTTACTGTTGGAGGTCCAACATTCTCGCTTGGAGCCACTGCCAGTTCGGGACTTCCAGTAAATTATTTGGCGAGTTCAAACAATGTAACTTTGAATGGCAACGTAGTCACGATTGTGAGTGCTGGGAAAGAAACCATAATTGCCTCTCAGGCTGGAAACCAGAATTATAATGCGGCCACACCAGTTCAGCAGACTTTTTGTGTTAATCCAGCTCAACCAACCGTCACCATTTCCGGTGATAACACGACATCTCCGACCTTGACTTCTAGTGCCAGTTCTGGTAACCAGTGGTTTCTGAACGGCACTGCAATTTCAGGTGCCACCAATACTACCTTGATCATAACGGCTGGTGGTACTTATTCTGTCAAGACCACGACCGCGGATGGATGCGCAAGTGCTGTCTCGGTCAATTTTCCGATCACTATCACCGGTGATATCAGTTTGCAAAAAGCCACATCGCTCTTTCCCAATCCCTCACACGATTACATTTTCGTGGTGGGGTTGAACGAGCAGGTTACCGGATCATCGGCGATCGACATGACTGGCCAGATTAGAACAATACAATTGGAGAAGGATGGCGAATTGCTAAAAGGGGATGTCAGAAACTTTGCAAGCGGCTTTTACATCTTGGTTGTCACCACAGCCAATTCAGTAAGCTGGATTAAATTCGTCAAACAATAAAATTTTCCGAATGCTATTGCAGAGCAAGAGGAAGTGGATATTGACTTAAGCAAGATCAAGATCCGCGATCGGGCTGGGAGTGCGGAGTGACCGTTTGATAAAATCTTCTTCGGTCGTAATGAGTTGCCCGTTGGGTTGATCGGGTAATTCTCCAGCCCAGCGACCCACGCCTAGCTTGCTAGAATCATTACATTGCTTGCTGGAATCATTCCGCGAACGCCGCCAACCATCAAAAAGCACCGAAAACCCAAGTTTCCTCTTAACCCAATACCCAATGCCTGATCCCTAATGCCCAATCCCTAATCCCTAAAAAGGTATTCACCTACGCCATCCCCTCGTTCACCGACGTCCTGCCTGAAATGGCCTATCTATGGTAGCCCAAAGCGGTATTGTTGCGTTCATTTGAGCATAATTTCAAACAAAATGGAAACAACAGATGGAAATAAAGAAAGGTTTAAGTCGCGTTCGGGCAAGTCATTGGCGGGATTGATTTTGGTAGTTGTCGGTGGTGCGTTGCTCGGCCGAGAACTGGGCGTCGATATTCCTTCCTGGCTATTTTCTTGGCAAGCGGGGTTGATCGCTCTTGGCTTTTTCTTTGGTGCCCGCCGCATGTTTCGCCCGGGTGGATGGCTGGTGATGATTTTTGTAGGCGCGGCTTTTATGCTTGATGAATATTACGGAGACCACGAATTCCATCACTTGATTTGGCCGATGGCGATCATCCTCCTGGGTTTGTGGATGATTTTAAGACCAAAACGCGAAAAACGCGATTGGAGCAATTGGACCATTGAGTCAAATTCGTCCGAGCACACGATCGATGTTAATTCAGTATTTGGCGGTACGAAAAGAAAAGTAGTGTCAAAAGAATTTAAAGGAGGAGAGATCAACTCCGTCTTTGGCGGAAATGATATTGATTTTTCACAAGCCGATTTTAATGGCACCGCCACGCTCGAAACGAATGTCGTCTTCGGTGGAATAAAATTAATTGTTCCACCTCATTGGAAAATAGAATCTAAAGTCGATTGTGTTTTTGCTTCGGTAGAGGACAAGAGACGTGAAACAAGCGAAGTGGCTGAGAATAAGACATTGATTTTAAAAGGTGGTGTAGTGTTTGGCTCAATCGAAATAAAAAGCTACTGAGTGATCAAAAAGAAATCTAATCATTAAACAGAAATCATATGAACTGGTATATAGCAAAAATAATTTTTCAAATCAAAGGAGAAGGCATGCAACGTCAGCAGTTTGACGAACACCTTCGCCTGATCGAAGCAGAAAATTTTGATGATGCTTTCTTTATCGCGCGCATGCTTGGAATAAGCTTTGAAGAAACGGTCGTTAATGAAGAGCACGGAATTGTGCAGTGGGAGTTTGTCAACGTAGCTGAATTGCGTCCGCTGAGAATGAAAAGTGGCGTCGAGCTGCACTCACAGGTACGTGAGATGGAGGAAGGTAGCCATTACATTAACTATATTCACAATCAAGCGGCATGCATGCAAATGGATGCCCGCCCCGTTTTTTAAAAAATAGAGTGAATTTATATCGACAAAAATATGCACTGGTTCTTGCGGCTGCCTGCTGGTGGGCGTTTTGGGCCGCCGTTCAGGTACTTGTGATGCTGCAGTATGATATCCCCCTTCGCGAATCGGTGATTGATGCCCTTGCTACAGGAGCAGTTCTTGCGTGCGTGGGTTTTGATATCATCTTAATGGTGAAGTATTTCAAACCCTCAGCAAAAAACGCTTCGTATATCGTCGTAGCGAGTGTGGTGTTGGCGGCGCTTGGGTGCGGGATTTTGAGTTGGGGACTAAGGCAACTTCCGTTGGGCAGCCATTACTTGATCACCCTGCGTTCTACGCTGCCTATTCGTTTTGTCTTTATTTGGCTAATGACGCTGACGCTGGGTGCGCAAGGAAAAGTGTGGTGGTTTCTAAAAGAGCGAACACAACAGGAAGAAAGGAACAAAGAAACCGAACGCCTGATGCGTGATGCCGAACTTTCAAACCTTCGCCAGCAACTTCAGCCTCATTTTTTGTTCAACAGCTTGAACTCGATCAGCGCACTCACGATTGCCCAGCCTGAACAGGCAAGGAAAATGATCGAGCAGCTTTCCGACTTCCTGAGGGGCACGGTGAAAAAGGAAGGGAATCAACTCATCCCGTTGCGCGACGAGCTTCATCATCTCCAACTTTATCTCGACATAGAAAAAGTGAGGTTTGGACACCGACTCGCTACAAAAGTGACAGCGGACAAAGCCCTACAAGGAATGAAACTGCCTGCGCTGTTGTTACAGCCTGTATTGGAGAACGCCATTAAGTTTGGATTGTACGACACAACGGGAGACGTGGTGATTAGCTTAGGCGTGAGCGTTGATCAGAACGATTTGTTGATCGAAATAAAAAATCCTTTCGATCCGGAAACAGCCCCACCCAAATCAGGTACCGGCTTTGGATTGAGTTCTGTGCAAAGACGCCTGGCCCTTTTGTATTATCGAAACGATCTTCTGTCTACCTCACGAGCTGGAAACATTTTTACAACAACGATCAGAATTCCCCAATGGTCAACCCCTAAATCGTAAATCGTACTTTGTAATTCGTAATTAGCAATGAAAGTAATCATCATAGACGACGAACCTCTCGCGCGAGGAATTGTAAAAGAATATTTGAAGAGCTTTTCTCAGTTGGAAATCGTAGCAGAATGTGGAGATGGTTTTGAAGGAGTAAAAGCAATTGCACAACACCAACCCGACCTGCTCTTCCTTGACATCCAGATGCCCAAGATCAATGGCTTTGAAATGCTGGAGTTGATCGATAATCCGCCGCCCGTGATTTTCACCACAGCGTTTGATGAATATGCTATCAAAGCTTTTGAAACACATGCTGTTGACTATTTACTGAAACCGTTCGGCAAGGATCGTTTTGACAAGGCGTTGAATAAATGGCTTTCTCAAAAATCAAATAATGTATCGGCAGCCCTTACCGAGGAAACAAGTGCACCGGAAAGCAGCAATCGAGTGGTGGTAAAGAAAGGACAGAACATTGTGGTGCTGCCCGTCCAGAAAATCCATTACTTTGAAGCGTACGATGACTACGTCAAAGTGTACACGGCCGATGGATTTTATTTGAAGAAGAAGACGATGACTTTTTTTGAAAAGATTTTGGATGCGTCGCAATTTGTACGCGTGCATCGTTCCTACCTCCTGAATTTACAAGAACTTACGCGGATTGAGCCGATGGAAAAAGATAACCATGTGGCGTTGCTGAAAAGCGGCACAAGAATTCCGCTGAGCCAAACCGGGTATTCAAAACTCAAAGGAGTCCTTGGAATTTGAGAGTTGAATATTTGAAATGATGGTTTCGATGAAATTCTCAAATCAGCCAAGGTGCCTTGCCAGAACAGCGAGCCCTTCTGCAAAGGAATGAGGTTGGTATCCTAACTCCCGCTTCGCTTTGTCGATAATGAACCCCGTCTTCGGTGGACGCTTCGCGGGTTGAGTGAACTTCGTCGAATCCGTTTGCTGAATCAAAGACTTTTCTAGCTTAAAAAAATCGGCAGTGGCTTGCGCTATGTCGTAGGGCGTCATCATTTCATCTCCCGAAACATTGAAAATGCCTTTCGCTTTCTTCTTGGCCGCCAGAAGGCAGCCTTGTGCCAAATCTTCGGCGAGCGTAGGCGTGCGCCATTGATCGTTCACTACATGGATCGATTTTCCGTCCTCTAAACTTTTCTTCACCCACAACACAATGTTGCTGCGACTCATATCTTTTGTTATCCCGAAGACTAACACTGTTCGTAGAATTGACCAATTCAATTTACTGTTTTGGACGGCGTGTTCCCCTGCCAATTTGCTTTCACCATAGTAACTCAAAGGGTTCGGTTTTTCATTTTCATCAAGCGGGCCGTGAGTTCCATCGAAAATGAAATCGGTAGAAAGGTGAACGAGATGTACATTATTTTTCTCGCAAGCTTGCACCACATACTCGACTGCCGTCACATTCGATAGCCAGCATTTTTCTTTCTCTGTTTCGCATTGATCCACCTGTGTCATCGCGGCAGTATGGATCACGACATCAGGTTTTGTTCTTGAGATCACATCATCGACCTCCATTTGATTGGTGATATCAAGGTGGTAAAACTCCCCTCGGCCTAAAGCAGGAATTAACTTAGACTTTGCTGTGGCGATTAAGTGACAGTCTTGTTGAGCGGATATCAATTCAACGAGTTTTTGACCTAACAGTCCATTACTACCCGTGACAAGGATTCTCATGGTTTCACAGGTTCTTCAGGAAAAACATAACCGTACTCTTTTGTGATTTTTTTCCTCGACATCTCTTCCACGGTTACGAACATGCGCACATCTTCTATTGGCCGATCTCCGGGAGCTGTTTTTAGGGCCGCAATTTTGTCAACTACTTCAATCCCTTTGATCACTTCACCAAAGACGGTATAGCCATTGTCTAGAAAGGGTGTTCCTCCAATGGTGGTGTACGCTTTTATTTTTTCAGGGGTAACGTCGGTCGTCACCTTGATGCCCGTTGCTTTTTCAACGCGAGGAGCTAAGCTAAAAACTTTATTGTTGAATGCATTGATATCACCGGCTCTATAAAGCTGACGGAGCGAATCGCCAATCGGTTTATTTTCGACTTTCGACAAAAACTGCTGCAACCCTTGATTGAGTTTCGCCTGGTCGATCTTCAATGAATTCACTTCTTCCGGGAGAAGAGTTTTCCCTTGTACAATATAAAACTGACTGCCACTGGAGGCTTTGGTCGGATTCTGATCGTCATTCAATCGAGCTGCTGCAAGCGCACCTTTCTTATGAAAAAACTTCGGATTGAACTCCGGCGGGATCGTGTACCCAGGGCCGCCATTGCCTAGATGCTCACCTGCTTTTGCGCGCTTTGAACTGGGGTCTCCGCCTTGAATCATAAAACCGGCCATCACTCGATGAAAAAGCGTGCTGTCATAGTAGTGCCCCTGAGCCAATTTGATAAAATTTTCTTTGTGATTTGGTGTTTCGTCGTACAGAATAGCAACCATCTCGCCGTAGTTGGTTTTGATTTTAACCAAAAAATCTTTTTTCTGAGCGCACACACTCAAAACAATGAAGGAAAGAAAGAAAATTGAAAAGCGATTTCTCATGCTCGGAAATTTTAGCCGCAAAAATAACGAATTATGGATTGATGGTTTTTGAAAGCTGCAAAGACAGATCCATAAAAATCATCTTCGCGCTGCCGTTTCGCTCGAGGTGATAAGTAGCTTCATTTATCAAGCGATTGAAGTTTTCGATTTTGGGAAGGGTTATTACTTTGCTAAAGTCCTTGACGAACTTTTCCTCAGCCCCTTTTATTCGGCTGATTTTGTTAGCCTCCGAAATTTGAATCAATACCTCACGTATCATCCCCAACGCATAATGAAATAAATTGCGCTGGGCTAGTTTATCCAATTCATGAAATTCATCGGCCAAACTAAGAAGCTTGATGTTGTCCTTTTTAAAACATGACCGCATCCAGTCAATGAAACGCTGCTGATGATGGTCTTCCTCGGCATCGGTCAACTGAATGGCGAAATTTAAGTCCCCTTCAGCTATCTGAATGATTTCATTTTGCTGCTCCACGGTGAGGGAAAAATTTTTTGCTAAATAATTCTCTACCTCCGAGTCATTCAACATCGGCACGTGCACGATTTGCGTTCGCGACAAAATGGTGGGGAGCAATTGCTCCACCCCGTTAGTCACTAAAAGGAAAAATGTTTGTGGCGGTGGTTCCTCCAGAATTTTCAAAATACCATTGGCGGCCGATGAATGCATCAACTCGGGCAACCAAATGATCATTACTTTATTTGTACTCTCAAACGGCTTCAAAGACAGTGTCTGTACGATTTTCCGGCTTTCTTCACGGGCAATTAATGCTTGTTTGTCTTCTCCTTCGTATGACGCCATCCATTGTGCCAGATTTCCAAAAGGCTGTTCGATCAAAAAACTTCGCCACGTTTTCAAGATCTCAGCACGAAAACGATCTTCGTCCTTGTCGTTGCTGACATTTCCTAAGGGAAAAACAAAATGAGTGTCAGGGTGAATGTATTTCAGGCTCTTGCTGCACGCGGCACAGGTACCACATGCATCGTTTTCATTTTTGTTTGTGCAGTGAAGATATTGCGCAAAGGCGAGTGCCAAAGGCAAATTCAATGCGCCGTCTTTTCCGGCAAACAGCAATGCATGTGCAATATGATTCGAACCCACAGATGAAGTGAGCTTGCTTTTGATTTCTTCAAGACCGGGGATGGAGGAGAAGGTCATTTTGTCTGCTGGTATTTAGGCCTCAAGCTTCAGGCTTTAGGCTACAGGTTTTAAGTTTTCTAAAAATTGCTTGAAGCCTGAGGCTAGCGGCTTGAAGCTATTTATTTGTTTCATCAAACACACACTTCAAAATCTCCCGTTCCGTTTCATCGAGCTTGATATTTCTTCTCGCCATCACGCGGTGTGCCGTTTCCATCGCTTTCTCGTATTGGTAGGTGACAAAACCCGCGGCACCACCCCATTGAAATGACGGAATGAAATTTCTAGGGTAACCGGCCCCAAAGATATTCGAACTCACACCAACCACTGTTCCGGTGTTGAACATGGTGTTGATCCCGCTTTTACTATGATCGCCCATGATCAACCCGCAGAAAGGCAAGCCCGTGTTCACAAAACTTTTCCTAGCGTAACTCCAGAGGCGTACACTGTCGTAATTGTTTTTCAGATTGGAAGTATTCGTGTCAGCACCGAGATTGCACCATTCGCCGATGATGGAGTTCCCCAAGAAACCGTCGTGCGATTTGTTGCTGTGCGCAAACAGAATGGCGTTGCTCACTTCTCCTCCTATTTTGCAAAAAGGTCCGATGGTGGTGTCGGCGCGCATCTTTCCACCCATGTTGACAATGGCTCCCTCGCCCAGTGAAAACGGGCCGCGTAGAATGGCACCTTCCTGCACTTGCGAATTTTTCCCCAAATAGATCGGTCCTCCTTCAGCATTAAGAACTGCGGTGTGAAGTACGGCTCCTTCTTCGATAAAAATCTCTGAGGCGTTGTAGGTATGGGTATGCGGGTCTTTGATCGCGGCCGATTTCCTTCCCGTAGTGATCAACTTAAAATCCGCTCGAATTTGATTTCCGTTATTTTGAAAAATTTTCCAAGGCTGGTCGATGATAGTCAGGTCGTTTGGATACTCGGCGACTTTCCCCGGAATTACTTCGGGCAGGTCATGGTCGTCGGTGCGCACCCCGATGATCATTGAGTTCTTATAAATGCCCTCACCTAATTTCAATTTCTTGATAGCGTCCACCAAGGCAGGGTCGGGGCAAACGCCTCCATTGATCCAAAGGTTGTCTGATGAAGCCTCTTTCGTGTATTTCTTTGATAAGTATGACGTCGTGGAAAACGAAGGTTTCGTTTGAAATAGCTTCTCCCATTTTTCTGAAATCTTCAAAATACCGATACGGATTTCAGCGACCGGCCTCGTAAACGTTAAAGGCAAAAGATTCGCTCGAATAGCAGGATCGTCAAATAAAATCAGGTTCATCAAATAAAAATGTTTTTAAAGGTAAGGCAAAAAAAAGAATCCCGCGGGGCGGGATTCTTTTGTCAAAAACGCTAATAGCAATATTATTTCTTGCCGTATTTCTTTTGGAATTTCTCCACACGGCCAGCGGTGTCAACAAACATTTTCTTGCCAGTGAAAT
>DATJJP010000081.1:0-73746 GCA_035492075.1 Cyclobacteriaceae bacterium
TTAGATTCATAACAGAATTATCCGCCCGGTTGGCAGTCCGCCAATCGGCGGATCCCAAGCTGAGGGTCGCGAGTTCGAGCCTCGTTTCCCGCTCTTAGATTCATAACAGAATTATCCGCCCAGTTGCCAGTCCGCCAATCGGCGGATCCCAAGCTGAGGGTCGCGAGTTCGAGCCTCGTTTCCCGCTCTTAGATTCATAACCTAATTGTCCGCCCGGTTGCCAGTCCGCCAATCGGCGGATCCCAAGCTGAGGGTCGCGAGTTCGAGTCTCGCCCCACACGCCATCTGTGCGTGAAAACTCCTAGTTTCAGATGGACAAGATCCCAAGCTCTTTCACTCGCGGGCAAGAGCTTCGACATTCCCACATATTCCCATAATAGGACGCCTGAACAAAGGCCAGCGTCGATTTTACCATCTATTGAGGGTTTCTTCCTTCGTTTTCTCAATGGTCCAGGAATTGAGTTGTGTTTACGCAAAAAGACGAATACTCATACTTACACAAACAAACACCAAGATGAGACTAATTGTGATCGTCGCTCTGTTAGTGGTTTCCTTTAACTCCTACGGCAAATTTTACCCAGGCACTTTGATGTTTGAAAACGGGAAGTCGAGAGAGGGCTTCATCGACACCAATCTCGGTGACATCATTCTTTTCAAAGGTTGGATGGAATCACCCCCTGAAGAAGTTCCTGCGGGTTGGGTCACGGCCGTTTGGATCAAAGCCAATGCCGGCCACAAGATGCTCGAATATCATTATGTGGCAATAGGCAATGACGGCAATCACATGTGGTTAAGGTCCTTGGAAAAGGGTGTTGTCAATCTCTATGCGCAAGAAAATATTTTGCAACAGGATGGTACCGATAAAACAGAAGTGTTGGAGTTCTATTGCCTTCGCAAGGGAGAAACTAACGCCAAGCACATTGCGTCGCACAGTAATCGTCATGTCTTCAAATCAAATGCGCCACAGTTTTTTGCTGACAACCATCAATTGGTTGAAAAGATAAAGTCTCAAGAATACAATTGGGCAAACCTCCAAGAGTTGGTTCGAGCGTACAATAAGGGTTTCTAAAAGTAGAAGCCTTTCACTTCGAATTTCAGGAGAGATCAAAATACAGATCCGCTTCAGCAGCCCTCCTTCTCTTCAAACCCGCCACCACTTTGCCGTTCGCGTGTACCCATTTTAGGAATTCATTTCGTATGGTCTTATCCAAGGGATTCTTATTCACCTTTACACGGAGTGTACTCGTCTTGAGATTATATTCTCCCAGGTTATAGGCAAACGAAATCAGTGCACCAAACTGGTTGTCCTTCAAATCATCGCGTAGCAACAAATCAATGGCTGCCGCCTTTTGTTTGATTTCATAGGTCAAGAAATCTTCGGCTTGAGTTTCAGTGATGGATGGATCGGAAAGGGCCACTTGTTTCCCCTTCAAATAGTAGGGTGGATATTTGATGGTGCCATAGCCGATTGTAAACACGTCGGGGCGATCGGCGGCGCCATGATATGGTTTAAGTTCAAGGCCTTCAAAGCTTTTGATGAGATTGACACACACTGAATTAACGGTAATCATATGCTATCGGAGATTTTTTTTCCTTTTTACATTTTTGCAACATGCATCGACAAAACCCGCTCGTCTTACCGCATGCACTCGTTCGTCCATGCGGTCAAGATTGTAGTTCGAGATCACCCAGTTCATGGGCATGTCAGTCGTGGTGTCCGTTTCATAAAGATTGATTTCGGTGTGCACCGCGCTCAATGGCAGTTTATAGGCATCCTTCAGGTAAGTTTCCAATCGGTGGTCACTGATGGTGGTTTGTGCTTCGTATGTACCGAACAGCGTCAACAAGGGAGCTGCAAGGTCGTTCACGACGGGATTGATTGTGCGAACACGTTCTTTTTTGCAACCCGCATTACTCACATGCAATATTTTTAGGCGGATTTTCTGGTATACGGGATCATCCTCTTTCAAGGAATCGAGGTATTGCACCATTTCGTTGACGATAGCCGAACCCGTGTTGTCGAAATAGCCACCGTCCACAAAATATTCCTTTCCGATCTTGCCCGCGGGTGAGACATAAGGGAATCGTGCCCCCATGACTACCGCTGTACTTAAGTGCATGTCCTTGCCGTCGTCAATCGAGTCGAGCAAGTCGAGTACATCCATGCGCCTGCTGAACGACTCGAGGTGCACCGAGCTGATCACCGCCGGGCTACCCATCTGCACGTTGGTGGTGTTGATAAAAAGGATGGGCAGCCGGCCCGTGGAGTCAAGAACGGTGCTGAGTGGCCTTTTGTAAGCTCCTTTCAAGACGGAGTCAGGTTCCGAGAATCTTTCGAATCCCTTCTCAAGTGCTGCTGCGCGATCGTCCATTTCTACAAAAGGAAGCCAGTGCCTGAACAAGTCCGATCCAAGCAATCGAGCGATCGCTGGTGACAGAAAATCGTGACGAAGAAAAGCGGCGCTACGTTGTTGGTAGTCGGCAGTTATTGAATCTCGCCCTATCTTATCTTTCAACAACGAGTAGAACGTGGCGGTGCCTACACTGCCACCCGAAGCGCCGGCCAAACATAAAAGGTGATCCGAGAAATAATCTCCTTTCACGCCATCCGTCAGCGACGAATCTTGCATGGCCGACAGAACAGATGCTACCCAATATCCCGACCGAGAAGCCCCGCCATCCGCAATCACCAAATAGACAGGATAAGGTTGGTTTGCCTTTCTGATTTTCGTCTCGCGAAAGGCAACCCATTTTTTAAAATATTTCTCCAAGGTTGGTCTCTTCGCATGAACGTGTGGCGCCGCGCTGCGGAGTCGAACGCGGTAGGGATCCGATATCATTCCTATGAGTACTGCTAAAATAAAAATCAATAGACCCAAGCTAATTTTATAATGAATTGACCTTGTCGTGATCGCATTTGCAAGGCTGGTCAAAATCCCCAATGAGAGAAGTGTAATTGCCAACGGCCCCATGCAGTCGGCCAGCTCGGGGGAAAAGATCGCTGTTACGTATAGAATTATTCCCGGTATAGAAAACCACAGAAAAATTTTATAAGCCCCTTTTTCTTCGACAGCAAATCGTTCTGGCACCGATATAATGTTAATGCCTAAAATCGTCATCAGAGGAACTGATAAGTTGCGGTCTTTCTGTTCGTTGGAAAAATGTCTGCGAGTTCGTTCATCCATTTTTCTTCTTCGGTAAATGAAGAGCCACATTTGCAATACCTGCATGAAAAATAAAAGCGCCGCCAAAAAAGGCAGCCGTCGTTGATGGCCTTGACAATACGGCGTTCCTACATAAATCAGATAACCAATATAGAGAGCGCCAAGAGCACTCACTATGAAAAGAAAACCCCTCATCGCGTTGGGTCTGGACATACGTGAAAAAAAAGCAGATGCCACGAAATAAAAAACGTTTTGAATGATTACGAACACCCAAACACCGATGACTGTCCAATTGTAAAGCGTGGGCAGCGCCAGAATTGCGGCCTGTATGCTCACATAGGCATTGAAAGCTAAAACACGCGGAAAGTGTAAATGAAGTTTTTTATCAATTGAATTTCCGTGCACACTTTTTACATACCCAACCAAGCGGGAACTATACCAAGTAAATGACGACCAAAAAGCAATAGTAATTACCGAATAGAAAAAAGGATAAGGATACTCTCCGACTCGCATCAACACGTCCTGTCCTTGAGTGAGTTTGGTAAAAACAAAGTAACTGACTACCACTGACATTACACCCGGTAGATAGAGCCAGGAGGCGAGCAGGAGTTCGTGATAGGATTTTACGAGGTAGTAGATCAAATATATCAGTAGTGCACCGACGGCAACAAACTTCAATGTCGCTGGAAATGAATATAAAAATGGAGCGGTCGGGTGGCCATACAAAGCCCATAGCATAAAACCGTTTTCTAAAAAATCTCCAACGGCTGCAAACGCGCAGCATCCGAAGAAAAAATAGTTGATCTCAAGTCGCCGTTTTTTTGTGACCGCCGCATCGTCTCCCTCCGGAACACCTTCTTTCGCGTGTACATAACCTCGAATGATCAGGACAAGGCCCATAAGCGAAATCGTGTAACCAACGATAAACAAATAGTCTCGCCAAACGGATGAGATAGCCAATGGTGTTTTTTCGGAGTCCCACGAATCGAGAACTCTTGTGGCTTGCACTTTTGTCCACGCCAACTCGAGCGACACAATCTTGTTCGGCGCATCATGCGTGGCCAACGAATGGTTGGCTTTTTCAACATGGGCTCCAGTGGCCAAAAAAATGATCAAAAAAAATACGATCGCATAATATTTCCGCGCGAACAGCCATTTTCCGAGGGTGTCTAACGTTTGTTTTAAGGCAGGTGAAGACATACGCAATGAGTAATAATTGTAATTTAATTACCTTGGTTTTTGCTCAATACGTGCATCACGGCCTCAGCCTTTTGAACAAGAACTCCTTCCCATTTTCGTAGAAAAGTTGATTGCTGAATTTGAGCACATCAAATCCGGCAGGCAATGGCACGTGACAATCGGTGGCAAAATCACTGAAGCTCCTTTCAAATTGCTCCTTAAAGTAGACCAACTCGTCGGTGGTGTCGCATATCCAAATCGGATTGATGACGCCGTCAAAGTCGGAACCAATGCATACTTGCTTTAAAGTATTGGCAATGTCGAGCCCTGCCTTGTGAGAAACTTTTATCAAGTGGATGATGTGCGCCATAAAATGTTTCAAGTGGTATTCACCTAAGCGCGGGTTGACAGCTCCTGCTTCCTTCACTTCACTATTTTCAATACACGATTCATTTTCGAATGCCCTGCCCGTATCAGGCTTGCTCAAGAACAGGTTTTGCTCCTTCTGCGATATATATTCCACTTCCAGCGGATACGCGTGCTGACCTCCCACGTCAGCGGCGTCTGGATCAGCGAAGCCGAGAATTCTTTTGTCCATGCTAAGACCTATCATCCCGTCCGACTTCAAGATTTCAATGATATCCTCATCATAAAGGTTAATGCTGGAAGTGTTAAATGAGGGGCGGGGAACACTACACTCAAGCCACTGTTTTCCCATGTACAATAACACATAGCCCTTGCTTGTAAAACTCCTTTTATAATAGATATAGTCAGGAATATCTTTTGTAGAAATTCCTGCGAAACCCGCATGCGTGCAGATGAGTGGCTGGTTGATTTGCTGAAACGCGGGGCTTTTTCGGAGGCTGTACAATTGTTGTCTGGCCATCAAGCTCATATGCTTCACATCGACCATCACGTTATTTTGGTAGCAGTGCTGCACAATGGCTGCCCCATCGGCGGATAGGCCACGCCCGGTCGGTTTGAAGGCATCGTTATTGATGAACTGCATTCCGTACGCCTGATTGCACAAGGGAGACTGCTCCATGTGCGTGAGGTTGATTGCGATCACCGGAAATTTCGAGCGGAGGTCATCGAGATTTGCAATTACATCCGCGGTTGAGATAGATGCAAGGGATCCAGTCTTGGAAAGGGTGTGGCATCCCTCTACCGAGAACACAACATAAATCGAATCCTTGCTATTGGGATCATAGTCACTTGCGCGGCGCAATGGAACGATCTTCTTGTTGAGCACCCCGAAGTTTTCCGGATGCATAAGGGTGACCAAGTCATCATTGACAATGAGATCGTAAGGTTTGATTTTTCCTCGGACGATGTCCGTCAGCTTATTTTTGTTGAGGTAAGCTTTCATCGGTCCGTCCGCTTGCTTCAAAATCAAATCACTGCCGATTAAATTCTTTTCTGGCGCATAAAGTGCTATGCATACAAGGTGACATTCATTATTCCAAAGTTGATTGAGGTTGGCTTGCGATTGAAGGATGTAGGGAAAATCCGTGCACAACCTCAATATGCCAGGAATCATGCGTGTATCAAGTTTGTCCCAAGGGCTCAGTTTCTGAGGCGGGTCGCTGAACAAACTTTTCAGCGTAGGATGAAGGTGGAAATCGAAGAAAGGCATATCTCTTTTTAAGTTTGGTTTTCGCGCACGTCTATTCGCATTTCAATCCTTTTCTATCTTCCGGTGTCGTCCTGTGACCGTACACAGAAGCACATGATTTGTTTCCACTACACTCGGGTAAGTTTTTCAGCTCGTAGTTAAATGATCTGCTTTCAAGCGACGTTTGTTGAGAAGGCGACAGTAACGGCATGAAATCAAGCCCGGTCATTGACTCAATGACATCAATGGTGGTTCTACCTCCCTCTAGATCGGCAAACTCCACATCATCGTTGCGTACTATAAAGGCAGCTGTCTTCACGCGGCCTGACGAGGTTTGTTCAATCACAATTTTATAGAACATTTCAGGCACATAGACGGTCAATGAATTTATACAAAGTGTGTCCTTGAAAGACGTTGTGATCGGGCCAGAGAAAAGGTAGAATTTGGATGTTGGATTGAGTCGTGCCCAGTTGCGCACGTTGCTTTCCAACACGCACCAGCCTTTTTGATTCATGCAACCGTGCTGCGGAGTCATGTTCGTCATAAAAAAAGACTGATCAGTGAGTTCTTGAGAACGCTTAAAATCACCGGCGGGCGCTAGATGGCCGTGATCATACCCCGACTTCGCATACAAGTTCGCTTTGAGTTCGGGAAAATCTGTGTCTTGCGGGTAAGTTGATCCCTGACGTTTGGCATCACCTTTGAGTAAAGCGTCTGAAATTTGGTGAGACACCCAGACCGGCAACATGTATTTTGTACTCATGCAGGAGGTAAACCCTTCATGTGTGACCAACTGCTCTCCATTGCGAGTGCGTGGAAAATTAGACTCAAAGTTCAAAGACGAAACAGCACTGCCGTCGCTACCTGAAGACGTAGCAACTGTTGATGTCGAGGACGACCCGCGAGAAGGGGGCGAGGACGTTGTTGATGGGGGTGCGGATGAAGACGACGCGTCACTTCCGAAATCGGTCACTGAACCTTTGAATCGTCTCACCAACGTTCGATAAACCCAACCTTCGGCGCCACTTGGAGCGATCACTTGGTAGTATCCGTTGGTCTGCTTTCCGTTGTCGAGCAAGGTCAGCGAAGTTCCTTGATCAACTTTTTCTACAAATTCACTTTCAGAGGCTGGATCGAATTTTATTTTTACTACTCGCGAGGTGACCAGGTAATCGGCTTTTAGAGCCGTTCCTAACAGCACCAAAAGCAAAACAAGCGCAAGTTTTTTCATGCGGGTTGCGTTTTTGGAGCCGCGCGGTGCTTGTATTGAAGGCGCTCTCTTTCAGCACTACTCATGAAGCCAAGTACGTCCTTGAAAAGTTTGACAGACCCTTTCGATCCACCGGCGATAATCAAACCGGTGATAACCATACCTGGGATCAGCATCGTTTCCGACGATACTATCAGGACGGAAATCGCGTCGAATTTCCAAACGATACAGACCGTGACACTCGAGATCAACGTGATCAACTCTTTGGAGCCACCCACCCTGGGGGCAACATTTTCAATGAACGGTCGCGATTCAAATAAAACCGACAAAGCCCGCTCGATAAGCATCGACAGTACTACGATAGTGACCAGAACTTCAAACAGACGTCCGTAGTCGAGATTAAATAAATTAGGATCCATAATTGGTTAGGGTTTGGTTATACGATGAATGAATGTTCGCGGAACGAAAAAGATTCTGCAGGCATCTTTTGCGGGTCTCAATCATTACCTGGTCCACAGGCCGTGCAGCATGATTGTAACATGGACAGTGGTAAATATATCCTGTCCTCGACAAAGCGATTGTTTTTGCCATACTACAGACGTTAGCTTGGTTTCACCAACCCCTCTGCCTGCCGATGGCTGAAAGAACAAACACGTATTAAATGTAACTATTCAAACGTGGGAGTTAGTCCCAGACAAAATGGGATAAAAAATAAATATCAACAGAAACATCGCAACTGATTGTAGAGCTTAGAGTCAATTTTGTTTCTTGCCAGTCACAATAAACTCCACTAGGGCATTGAACGTAGGGTGCAATACATTGCGGCCCAAGATTTCATTTAGCACGGGGTTGATGTGCTGGTTACCAAACCGGTTGAAAGCGCCGATGTCATTGTCCTCTTTTCTCTGCTTGCGTTTATAGTCGTTGAATCGCTCTTTCCATTTGGGGATATTGAATCCAAAGTGCTCATGCAGATAATTCCACACTTTAGTAATATGGTATTCCTGAAATTCGTATTGAAAGGCCCTGTTCACCAAGGCAAAGGATAAAAATGATTTTTAGCAATCCAAAAAAAGCAAATGAATTAACGATATTCGAAACAAAAGTTTGTTTCCTTGCACGTCCCTTCGCCTCCAATAATCGATCACGGCACCACCTTGTTTTGGTTTCGGCGAGACTTAAGGATCTCCGATAATGCGGGTTTGTACGCTTCTTTGCGAAACGGCAAAAATGTACTCCCCGTTTTTATCTTCGATACGCAAATTCTAGACAAGCTCGACGACAAGCGCGACCGTCGTGTTGATTTCCTTCATCAGGCGCTCGAGGAGCTAAAAATGCAACTCGAGAAAATGGGTGCTTCACTCTTGGTACTTCGAGGCGATCCGATGGAAATTTTTTCTCAACTCCATCCGCGAGCCGTTTATTGCAACCACGACTATGAGCCCTACGCGGTTCTTCGAGACCAAAAAGTGAAGGAAAGTTTAGCAGATCGCGGCATTGAATTCCATTCCTTTAAAGATCAAGTTGTTTTTGAAAAAAAGGAAGTAGTCAAAGACGATGGTAGTCCTTATACGGTTTTCACCCCTTATTCAAAAAAGTGGAAATCGACGTTGACTGACTTCTTTGTTAAAAGTTATCCGACAGAAAAATATTTTTCAAACTTTACAAGGCTAGCTCCTTTGACATTTCCTTCGCTGGAAGAAATAGGGTTTGAGAAATCAAACACCATTTTTGTTGAAAGGAAGATTCCTCAGAGAATCATTGAAAACTATCACCTCACCCGCGACTACCCCGCGCAACAGGGCACGAGCAGGTTGAGCGTTCATCTACGGTTTGGTACTGTGAGCATTCGAAAAGTGGTGGCCGTCGCACGGCAAAAAAATCAAACTTGGCTGAACGAGTTGATCTGGCGCGATTTCTATCATGCGATTCTCTGGCATTTCCCCCGCGTCGAAACGAAGGCATTCAAGCCCGCCTATGATTTCATTGCCTGGCGCAACGACGAAAAAGAATTTGCCGCTTGGTGCAACGGACGGACCGGTTACCCGATTGTTGACGCCGGCATGAGGGAGCTGAATGCCACTGGCTACATGCACAACCGAGTGCGAATGATTGTGGCCAGCTTTCTCACGAAGCATTTGTTGATCGACTGGCGATGGGGAGAAGCCTATTTTGCAAAAAAACTTCTTGATTTCGACCTCGCAGCCAACAACGGTGGATGGCAATGGGCGGCAGGTTGCGGGTGTGATGCAGCACCTTATTTCAGGGTTTTCAATCCCCTGCTGCAGACTGAAAAATTTGACCCTCAACTAGACTACATCAAAAAATGGATTCCTGAACTCAGCACAACAAATTATCCTCAACCCATCGTTGACCATGCCACGGCACGTGCAAGAGCGCTGAACATCTATCGAAAGGGGCTGGAACGAGCTTAACAAAATTTATTCTTTCGTATATTCATTTTATGAGTACCAAATCAATGTTGGCATGCATTGGAATTGTCGTTTCATTGCATTGCCTTTCGGTGAGTAAGTTGCCCGCCCAGGCACTATCAAAAGACACGGCGGCGGTAGATCAGCTATATGCTAAATCCAAAAAATTATGGACCAGCAACCTCGACAGTGCGCAGATATACCTTCAACAAGCCGATGAGCGCGCGAGGAAAATCGGTTATCGGCGAGGAGAAGCTTATGCCGCATATGGCTTTGGGGCTATCGAAAAAATACCGTACAAGCAGTTTCAATATTTCACGCGGTCTGCTGAGATATTCGAAAACCTTCACGACCAATTTGGCGTCGGCCTAAACCTGGTGCGAATCGGGGCCATTTACAATCAAATTGGCCAGAGCGAAAAAGCGCTGCAATACTACCAACGATCTCTAACGGTGAAGAAAGAGATCAACGATTTTGGTGGGGTTGCACTAACATTGATCAATATCGGCCAGTATTACCTAGGTCGTAAGGATTACCAGCAAGCCCTTGCTTACTTTAGTGAATCGCTCATTTACCGCTACAAAGAAGGTACACATCAGGGGATTGCCTACGCACAAACAAATATGGCACGTGCAACACTTGAGCTTAACAACGCCAACGAAGCGGTTTCCCTCGCCGACTCGGCCATATTTCATTTCTCTTTTACCAAGGATGCTGTAGGTAAGGTGATGTCGAGAGAAACCAAGGCGGAAGCATTACTGAAATTGGGAAAGTCGGCCGAGGCGGAGCGTCTCTTTACCGAAGTGGTGAACTATCCGTCAAAGGTAAAATACTTTCCCGGCTACCTGGCTGCGCTGAAACGGTCTTCGGAAATTTTTGCAGCCCGAGGAGAGGTGCAAAAAGCATTTCACCTTCAGTCTCAGTACCTGGCCGCGAAGGACAGCCTGACCAATCTTGACTATAGAGCGGAAACACAACGTCTCGTAAATGAATTTGAGTTTAAAACGTCCGAACAGGCTGCTGTCCGTGAAAAGATCATCCATGAACGGCAAATCAACAGACGCAATACGATGGAATATTTGAGTATTGCTGTAGTAGTACTTGTCCTTTTCGCCGTTTTATTTTCCGGCAGGAAAAAGATTCCCGATAGCTTTATTAACGTTCTTTTGCTCATCGGCTTACTTATGCTATTTGAATTTTTGCTGGTATTAACCGACTCCTCGGTGGAAAACATCACGAAGGGAGAGCCTATTCTAAAACTCTTGGCGAATGTGGCGCTGGCTCTCTTGATTCTTCCGGGTCACCAGTTTTTGGAAAAATACATCCAGCGAAAATTGTTGAAGTCAAAATTGTAAGAATGAATTTTTGAGGCCGTTAAAATCTCTTCCGCACCATTACCGACCCGCTTGAAATCCACATGTAGTTGCCCAGGTAAGCGGACAATTCTTGATACGTCTCGGTGAAGTAAATGCTCAACATAATGTTAGCAAGCAAGGTCTTTTGCCAAACGATTCCATAACGTTGCGATTTCAATACACTAATCGCATCCGTACTCAATCCACTTGAACTTTGCAGGCGACGTTCATCCGGGGAAAACCCGTAACCCAAATTGAGCCCCAAAAAATTATCACTATTAGTAAAATAATAACGAACCGTTGCCGTCGAAGAAAACGAAGTGCCCGACGCATCGCCCGAAAGATAGGGACGAATCGAAACCCAATAATTTTTAAAATAATAACCGATCGAACCCGTATAAAGCACCACCGACGTTTCTGAATTGAAATACAAATAACGCGCTCCCAACGACGCCTCGAAACTCTTTGGAAGCTTGGTGTATACCTCCCCTCCCACTCGATGTTTAGGGAACAAGACGCTGTTTGAATAACCATAGTTCACGTACGCATATATACCGTTAGCTATCCGTGGATAGGCCTCGATCTCGGGCTGCACGCCTTTGAGCGAAAAACGGTCAGCGTAGTTCAATCTGACGATGGAGGTTCCCCACTTATGAGTTGTGCCGAAGGTGACAGAACTGCTAAATGCACTTGAATATATTTTACTAAAACTATCGAACCCGGACGACAACCCGACATAATGCTTCATCAATTGTTTTTTTAATTCGGCCATCAAAGCGATGCCTTTCGTGTGAGACGGGTCGAGTTCCAATAAGCGCGAAAGTTGACCGGCTGCCTCTTTTGGTCGCAGCAGGTTTTTTAAAATGAGCGCTTTCTTATACAAGAAATCTTCATTGCTGGGATGTGCCGCAAGTGCCCGATCTGCCGTCACTAGCGCGTCACTGTATTTTTCCCCCCACATATCAGTATCCAATAGTACATTTAGAGCATCAATGTCCGTTGGTTGTGCGCTCAGTACAATAGCTAGTTCCTTTTTTGCTTGTTCGTATTGGCCATCCCACGCATAAGTGCGGGCTAAAAAAACCTGCACCTCATAGTAGGTCGGTGCTCGGCGCAGTACTTCTTGCAGCATCTCTCTGGCTTCTGTCCGTTTGCCATCAAATGCCGTCTGTCGTGCCAACTTAAATAAATCGTCGACGTCAAGGTGTTTCCATTCTTGACCGCGCGCTTGCAGACACCAGGTGGCGAGTATCATGAAAAAAAGAAGTCGTATCACCTTTTCATTTTAATTGCCTCTTTAATTGCGTGATGATGTCATTGTCGACACCCCTTTTTATCAACTCAGTCAGTACCTCCCTCGCTTCTCGATTTTGATTTAAAGCGGTCAAGGCACGGGCCTTCCTTGCGAGCAAGTCGGCGTCTGTTGGATTTGATTTCAGGCCCTCCTGCACTGTCGTCAGCGAATTTTTCATTTGATTTTGCCAATATTCAATGTCAGCAAGTGCAACATAACAATCGGCATATCCCGGTGACCGCCGAATCGTCTGATCAAGGTACAGACGGGCAGTATCATACTTGCCTTGCCACGCATAGGTTCGGGCCAGCAAAATTCGCGCATCATGATAATTGGGGCTTTGGTTCAGAACGTTTTTCAAAATCGCCTTTGCATTCGGGAAGTCTTTCGCAAACGCCAGTTCCTTCGCTTTCATAAAACGTTCGTCCTGATTCATCTTCTGAACACTCAACGCCTTCAGGTAATTTTCTTCTGCCGCACTGAATGAAAACAAATGAACTTGGTTGGTCGCGTTCACTTTGTCCAATCGATTGTTGTCAAAGGCATAGATACTTGCGCTCTGAAATGCTTTCAGTTTTTCCTTCAGTCTTCTTTTTTTCGAATCATCCATTTCAACCTTCAATGACAAGTCCGGCAAAATCGTGTACAGTCGGTCCTCCGACAGAAACCGATCTTCGAAAATATAGTCTTTCACCTCATTCTTGTTTCGAATCAATGCTACATCCAGCGCACTTGAAAAATCTTTTCGCGTTGGCAGTGTTGATGAGATGAGAGGCAATTCTTCAGGGAAATTCATTTGATGGCGTTGGTGAAGAAAGCTAAGGAAAGTAGGAAGGATGGCGCTATGCGCGGCCAGCGACGAAAATGTTTGAGGTTGTTTCAACTGCGGTGAGTAGATCAAGATGGGCACATGGTATCTCTTGATTTTGTTGTCTTGAGGAACAGGGATAAGACGATGGTCGCCAGTGATCAAAAAAATAGTCTTGTTGAAATCCGCCCGCTTAGAATAGCCCTGTATCAATTTACGAATTGCATTATCTGTGTATAGTAAACACTCGAAAACTGATTTGTTACTTTGCATCATCTCCTTCTTGTTGGAGTTGACCAGTCCTTCAAGTTTTTTATCCGCTTCAGCTGCGATCGTAGAATCTGGACACACAAAAGGCTCGTGCGTACTTAGCGTGAGAAAAACATCCAAACGTTGCCCCTGCTTGCCTTCGATTCTTTGCAAGGCCGTGCTAAAAAGGTCAGCATCGTTGTATCCCCAAAACGCTTTCTTCCTGTGCGACGGGAAATTGGATTCATTGAGAAAGAAGTCCACTTGCTGACGTTCGAGAAACAAATCGAGGTTATCAAAATTGGGGTTGCCCCCATAAAAGAAGTTAGTGGTATACCCAAAAGGTTTCAACAAAGAAATCAATGTTTGATGATTGGGCATTGCGTTGCCATAGCCCATCAACCCAAGTTTTGCGTAAGGAAGGGAACCAAGGATACTGGGTGGTGCGCCAAAAGTTCTTCCTGCATTGCTTAATCCATTTTCCCAATACAGGCTTTTTTGCGAAAGAGAATCCAAGAACGGTGTAAATCCACCATACGGTGCGTGGGGTCCGCAGAAGTCGCGACCCAGCCCCTCTACAATAATGAAAACCAGATTTGGATACTCGGCGCTGCCATTGAAATAGATACCGAGGGAATCGGAATAATTGATTTTGTGTAGGAATGGGTAAGCATCTTTGGCGAAAGTCTGTTGATCCGATTGCTCTGCCATCATCTCCATAGTTCTGACAGTAAGGAATCTGAATTTATTTGCTGCGACGTGATAGCCAAAGTCATTTTCATAATTTTCAGGCTGGATCCTCCAAGGTGCGATATATAACACCACCAAGGCACCCAAAACAACCAACGCTTCCCTCGTATTCATCCGCTGTCCCACGTTTGTCCGTAGCATTCTAAAACTCACAATCACAAACGCAGCAATAATGAAAAAGCAAACCAGCGCCGATCCATTCAGCGTACTTCCCGATGAGCCCACTGTTGTTTTCACGTCGTTCAATGAGTAACCGAACAAATCAGCACTCAAGGGGGTCAGCGTGACCACAAAAAATTGATTCACCGCGAACCCCAGGAACAAGGCCATCGAGAACAGTATATAAGTCAGCACAGTAGCCACCTTCATGGAGGCCAACGCCGTCAGTAACGCGATCGCAAGCACCACCAGTGAAATTGAAAGAGCGACCCCTGCGTCTTCAACAAATCCTCGCAGCTGCACCAGTGACGCGCCTTCTAGTTCTACGAGTCGGCCTGAAATTGAAATCCATGTATACAACCTGATCGACAGATAGCACAAAGAAAATACACCCGACATGATCAAGGTATTTCTCAGGCAACTGGTCAATCGTTCCTTCACGCTACTTTCTTTTCCGTTTTCTTGTATTGAACAAACCCCTGGCGTGTCATCTCACCCCAGGTTTTTTTTCCTTTAATTAAATCAATGTTTCCTTTCAATGACCACCATACCACACGAGGATGGAACCAAATGGGTTCGAGCAGGGCCACGCCAATCATTTTCATCACATCCCGTTTTTGTGTGTACTTGAAAAAAGAGGTTTCCTCGGCATACAAGGCAAACATCGACATGAACAGGGCAAAGCAGTACACGGCCAATGTAAGAGGAACGAAGAACAGCCCGTTCACACGTCCGATGGCTACTAAAAACAAAAAGAAGAGGAAGCCCGAAAATTCGATGAAGGGCGAAAGGTACTCGAAGAAAAACCAGAATGGATAACTCAACATACCCATCAATCCGTAGCGCGGGTTGAAAAACAATTTGCGATGAATCTTTAGTGTCTCAAAGGTACCGCGAGCCCACCGGTTGCGTTGGCGGCTTAAGATCTTGGCGTCGGCAGGTGCCTCTGTCCAACAGAGCGGGTCCGGGATGTATGCGACGATATACTTCAAATTCATTTCATGCATGTGCCTCCGCATTCGAACGACGAGTTCCATGTCCTCTCCCACCGTGTTGTGATTATACCCACCCGCGGCCAATGCAATTTCACGCTTGAATAATCCGAATGCACCCGAGATCAGTAAAAGGCCGTTCAATTTGCTCCACGCCATTCGCCCTAACAAGAAAGCGCGAATATATTCCAGCACTTGCATGCGGGGCAAAAGTTTTTCGGGGAGTTTCACTTCAATCAGTCGACCTTCTTCGATTACGCAAGAATTTGCGATACGTACTACTCCACCCGACGCGATCACTTCTCGTTTTTCCAAGAAAGGCTTAACCATTTTCAACAATGCATCAGGCTCAATGATGCAGTCGACGTCGATGCAGGCCACTAAATCTTTTTTCGAAACATTCAACCCTACGTTGAGTGCATCGGCCTTTCCGCCGTTTTCTTTGTCAACCACCACCAGTTTTTTGAAGGCCAAGTTTCTGGATTTGTAAACGCCGCGTACGTTCTTAGTAGGTACATTGTATTGAACGTCAAAGTTCACCTTTACAAGATCAAATGCGGGAACAAGTTTGGCGAGCGTATCATCTTTGCTTCCATCGTTGATAATAATCACTTCATAATTATTATACATAATCGACAGCAGTGATTTCACATTGTCAATGATCGTTAAGGCTTCGTTGTAGGCGGGTGCGATTAGGGAAATACCAGGTGCCAAGGGTGATGAAAGAATCATTTTGTGGTCAACAAAATAGTTTTTGCGCATATAGGTACGCATCTCCAAAATCGACATCACCGCTAATATCAAGTAGGCGCTTGAGATGGCTACCGCGTAGATAAAAATGAGAACGTTGACAACAAAATAAAAGGCGTTCATGTCATCAAGATTGAAGTAAGGGGTCTTCCACATGCATGAGGATCGTAGTAAGCGATCCTTCTGAGTTCGCTCGATTAAGAATGTATTTCGCCTGATTGCCCGACTTGTAGAGTGACTGAGCAGCTTCAAACCGAACGGAATAATTTGGATGAGTCAAATAACCCGACAGTACCTTCCAGTGATTCTCAGCATACCCGATCTTTCCCAACGTTTTTGCGATGCGCCTGCTCAACACATCGTTGTCCCAAAACTCCAGCATTTTACTTGATACCGGATTTGCCGCCTCGTGTGCGTCGAGATCGCCCAGGGTATCGATGGTTAAAACTACTTTACTTTTATTCGGATCGTCGAGTAAAGCAATGAGTTTCTGCACTGCATTGAGTTGTCGGAATTGCTTGGTCATGTTCAGTGCAAACAAAGCCACATCGAGATTTGAATGGTTATACCATTGACTAAAATCAGGCAACTTGCGCTTGTCTGAATTGGAAAGGTGTTGATGGATTCTCATTTCCATCCATTGTGACAAGGGCGCGTGGTAGTCGTTCAAAAACTGCAGCGAACTGTCTTTGTCAAGTTTCACCAGTGCCATGAAGGCTTCCTCTCGCACGGTGACATTTCGGGCATGAAGGTTTGATTTAATTCTCTCGAACGAGTCTTTGTCATCCATCTGAGCCAACTCAAACAGGCCCTGGGCCCGCGTCGACCAGGAGAAACTTGCTGCCTTGCCGCTGGAAAAAGCATTCAATCTAAGTTTTCTAAAAACATTGGTGAGGCTGTCGGCGGACGCTCCTACCAAATTCTTCTTCAGGCCGATCAATTGGTCCGTCATCACTTGTTTTGCAAGGCGAGATTCGCCCATGTCTTTTTGCAACTGCGAAAGATAAAACTGCGCGGAGGCCGCAGGCTCTTCGTCGGACGATTCCATCAACATGATAACGTTCAGCGAGCCTTGAAATCGACTCCTCAAAACGGACTCTTTTTGTTTTAAACTATTTTTTACCTGCCTGCTACTAAATAAAAAAATAACAAAAAGAAGGGCGCCACAAAGCGCGACCAGCGAAATGAGAATAAATACCTTCACTTCCGAAGGCAGGTCAGACCACGTCTCGATAATATCAATCATATACGAAGCAAACGCCTCACTCGGATTGCCAGCTCGGCGGGGCTAAACGGCTTGGTAATAAAGTCGTTGGCCCCTACTTCAAATGCTTGTAGTACAGTATTCTCCAGGCCCTCCGCCGACAGTACAATAATGGGCATCGACTGCTTTAATACCTGACGGATGTAAGTTACGATCTCCAATCCCGAGTGAAATGGCATGTGAATATCCGTGATCACTAGATCGAAGTGTGAATTATTGAGCAATTCCTTGGCTAGTTTTCCATCAGCGGCACGCGTCACCTCCCCAAGATTCTCACGTGAGAGCTTAAACTGAATCATGCTTGCCAATACATCGTCGTCATCGCATAAGAGAATGTTCATAGTAAGAATAGTGACGTTAATCCACTCTAAGTTAGTTTTTGGGAAGTTATTTACTAATTTTTCGTGATGAAAAATTCCACTGGGTCGCTTAAGTTCAGGTACACGCTTTTTATTATTTCCGTCGTTGTCACGATCGCTGCCTCCATGACAATCATTCTCTATTCTCTTGACCAGCAGAACGAGGACGCGAACCTCATCAACGTCGCGGGCCGGCAGCGCATGTTGAGCCAGCGAATCTCCAAACTTACTTTATTTCTATACTATGCGGAAGAAAACGAAGCCCTACGAAAAACCTACAGATTCGACAGTTTAAGAATGCACGTGGCGAACTGGAAGAAAATGCATTATTACTTGATCGATCAAAACAACGAACAAAGAAATAGTCTGGCGATCGCCCGCCTGCTCAACGAGAATACGCCACGGCTCGAAAAAATTTGCAATGTGTGTGAGATGGCCAGTGATGAGCCGACAGCCAAGAACCTAAAATTTGCCATTGACGAGATCGCAAAACTGGAACGGCCATTTTTACTCACCATGGAAAAAACCGTGGCCACCTATCAAAGAGAGGCGGAAGAAAAACTAAGCAAAGTAAAGAAGGTAGTCGCCAGCCTCGGCATTTTGGCTTTGGTGATCTTCGTGCTTGAATTCAGATTCGTGTTTTCGCGCGCGCTATTTCGGCTTAGCGAGTCAAATCACGAACTGCAAGAACTCAACAAGCAACTGTCCATGTCCAATAGCGAATTGATGGCCACCGAAGAAGAGATCCGTACAAATATGGAACAAATCCACCTTTTGAAGGATCACCTCGAACTTAGTGAACGTCAGTACCGAGAGTTGGTGAACAACGCGACGGACATGATTTACGAATTGAATGCCAGTGGAAAATTCTCGTTTGTAAATCCCATCATGGAAAGCGTCACGGGCTTTCCGCAGTCCGAGATGCTTGGAATGATTTACTCACAAGTAGTTCATGAAGATGATCGAAATAAAGTGGTGCAGTTTTATAAAAATCAAATGGAACGACGAGAGCCTGTTTCTTATTTAGAACTGCGAATCAGAACAAAGTCAGGGCGCGTGATGTGGGTAGGGCAAAACGCCAAAATGTTTTTCGACGACCGGTGGGTGAACAAAGTAAGTGTAGTTGCTCGCGACATTACCGAAATTAAAGAAATCGAGGCTCAGTTGACACGGGAACGGTCATTGCTAAGAACCATCATCGACAATATTCCCGCCAATATCTATGTCAAGGACCTCCAGTCGAGAAAAATCCTGGCGAATCGGACAGAATTGGAGCACATGGGCGTGGCGCGTGAAGAAGATATTTTGGGGAAAAGTGATTGGGAACTCTATCCCGAGAACTCGGCATTGGTGTCGATTTCCGAAGACAAAAAAGTATTCGAAGGCGAGGCCATAGTCAACGTAGAGACGTACAATGTCTTGCCCGGCGGAAAAGAAAAATGGTTTCTGATATCCAAAATACCCTTGCATGACGAAGCCAATAACGTCACCGGCCTCGTCGGAATCAGCATTGACATCACGGAAACAAAAAAGGACAAGGAAGCACTGCGCTTGGCCAAAGACCAAGCAGAAGAAGCCACGTTGGCCAAGAGCCGATTCTTGGGGATAATGAGTCATGAGATCAGAACCCCACTCAACGGCATCATGGGGCTCACAGGTTTATTGAATGAAAACAACCCTCGGCCCGACCAAGTAGAGAACTTGAAATTGCTGAAATTCTCATGCGACAATCTTCTTACCATTATCAACGACATCCTAGATTTTAACAAGATCGAAGCAGGCAAAATGGAATTAGAAACCATTCCATTTAATCTGGCGGAAACCGCTGCTCAGTACCACAAGATGTTAAATGTAAGGGCAACCCAAAAAGGCATTGAGCTAAAATTAAAATTAGATAGCAATCTACCTAGTTATGTCATGGGTGATCCCGTTCGCCTAGGGCAGGTACTCAACAATCTAATTGGCAACTCCATCAAATTCACTGAACAAGGGCACGTCCAAATATCCGTGACTCATTTGTCGAAGGTGGGTGATTCCCACCGTATCCGCTTCTCGATTTCTGATACCGGCATCGGGATACCTGCCGACAAGGTGGACGAGGTCTTTAGTGGCTTTTCACAAGCCAGCCGAGATACCACCAGGAAATTTGGTGGCACCGGTCTTGGGTTATCAATCACAAAAAAACTGCTTGAGTTGATGAACTCAAAAATTGAAGTAAGAAGTGAATTGGGTCGCGGTTCAGAGTTTTCATTTGAACTCGAGATGAAAGAATCTCAAGCATTGCTTCCGGAACCAGAGTCGATGCTCCAATCGTCAGCAGAGGTTCTGCATGTGCTGGTCGTTGACGACAATCGGGTAAATCAAATTGTTGCCTCCAACTTTCTTTTCAAATGGGGGCATGAAGTCACTTGCGCCAGTAGTGGCGATGAAGCGCTCGACCTCATTTTGAAAAAGCGATTTGATCTCATTCTCATGGATATTCAAATGCCTGATAAGGACGGGTATGAAACGACGATGGAGATAAGGAGAATGCCGGATAAACATTTCAAAGAAGTACCTATTGTTGCGTTGACGGCAGACATCCTTCCGGAAGTAAAAGAAAAGGCATTCCAATCCGGCATGAACGATTATTTAAGCAAACCGTTTCAGCAATCGGACCTTCAGACCATCATCAACAAGTATGTGAGGAAGGTTGCTTTTAAAAAATCGAGCGCGAAATCAAAAATCGAAGAAATTACGCTGGGCGATGAAACATACACCAAAGAACTGATGAGACATATCGCCGCTAGCTTGACAGAGCTACGAAATGCCTTTCACGAAACATGGAACTCGCGAGATGCCGAGCCGTTCAAAAAAGCCCACCATAAATCAAAAACATCGCTGTTCATTCTTCAAAACGAGACACTAAACAACGTCGTCGCCAAAGTAGTTACACGGATGAAAGACGACAATTATGATGGAAGCGATGGGTTGGAGAAAGAAGTGAATGATACGTTTAGCGAAGTGATTGAAGGCCTATCGTGATTCACTTTTTTTTATAATCATCGCCTCCCAGGGTCGGATTCTAGGGTGACGTTCTTCGTAATTGCCGATTATTTTTTCGTGATTGGTCAAATCAAGCGGCCACTCCAACTCATGCGAAGACAGGTTCAAGATAATAATCATCTTTTCCCTATCGGACTGTCGCTCGAAGACATACAGGTTCTTTTCTTGACATTCGATGGTTGTGTATTGTCCCTCGGTGAGTGGGATTGAATTTTTTCTGATTCTTACCATCGCGCGAAAATAATTCAGAATCGAATCTCTATCATTTTCTTGAGCTGCGGCGTTGATGGTGGTATGATTCGGGTTCACCATCATCCATGGCGGAACCGATGAAAACCCCGCATTCGCTTGATCATTCCATTGAAATGGAGTCCGCGCGTTGTCGCGGCCCGCGTAATTGATATTCTCAAGGAATTCCTTTTCACTTTTTCCATTCTTCTGCGCAGTACGCCATCCGTTGATCGTTTCAAAGTCTCTCGACTGGTTGACGGAACTAAGGATCAAATTTGTCATCCCGATTTCATCGCCCTGAAAAATGAACGGAGTACCACGCATGGCCAGCAACAACGTGATCAGAAGCTTGGATGACTGCACGTGATATTCCTTGTCGTTTCCCCACCGCGACACCATGCGTGCAAAATCATGGTTTCCCAAAAACACAGCGCCCCAGCCCTGCTTGGCAAAAGCCCGATCCCATTCTTCAAAAATCCTCTTGAACTCTTCTACCGACCACTTCCTTGGGTCAAAGCGTCCTCCGCTGCCCTGATCGAGAAACATGTGGCCGAAGTGAAAAATCATCGAGAGTCCTTTTTCGTTGTCCAAATATTCGAGCGCATTTTGGGGGGAAATCCCAGGGCCCTCGCCCACCGTCACCATTTGGGCGGGATCAAAGACGTCTCTCCTCAATTCGGCAACGAACTCTTTCAGCCGAGGGCCATTGGCATAAACCTTCCGAATCGTATCGTTGAAATCCGTTTGATCTGAATTTGGAAACCCCGGACGTTTGCTAATGGTTGTAATCACATCTAAACGCAGGGCGTCAACTCCCTTGTTTGCCCAAAAGCGCATGATCTTTTTCATCTCTTCACGTACCGTCGGTAAATCCCAGTTGAGGTCAGGCTGCTTTCCAGAAAATAAATGCAAATAGTATTCATTGGTTGCCCCATCCAATTGCCAAGCACTGCCACTGAAAAATGATTTCCAATTGTTGGGTGGGCCTCCATTCTTACCAGGTAACCAAAAATAAAAATCTCTAAATTCATTCTCTTTGGACAATCGCGACTGCTGAAACCACGGATGCTCATCGGAAGAATGATTGAGGACCATGTCCATGATCAACTTCATGTTCCGCAGATGCAGCCCCGCAACGAGTTGATGAAAATCTTCCATGGTACCAAGCTCCGGCTGAATGCTGTAGAAATCGCTCACATCATAGCCCCCATCTTCGTTGGGCGACTTGTAAATAGGGTTAAGCCAGACGGCATCCACTCCCAGACTTTGGATGTAATCGAGCTTGGCAATGACCCCTTGCAAGTCGCCCACACCATCGTTGTTACTGTCATAGAAACTCCGAGGGTAAATCTGATAGATGACCGCTCTTTTATGCCAGCTCATATTTGCGTCGTCCTTTCACGCGGAATTCTAGAAGTGAAAAAAGCAGCCACCAACAAAAATAATCCGGCAAATGCAATTGCTCGAGTTGGGTCGCTGGAGAGGATTTTTTCATACACAAAACCAAATGTGAGCGTCTGTAAAATCATAGGCACCACGATCATGACATTAATGATGCCCATATAAACACCATATTTTTCTTTCGGGATGTCATTCACGACGATCAAGTACGGCACACCCATCATGCTCGCCCACGCCACACCGAAACCAATCATCGGTGCAAACAACAAAAATTTATTTTCAATCTGGGAAACCGCCATCAAGGATATGGCGGCAAAAATCAAGCAGATCATATGCACATTTCTGGCGCTGATTCTTTTTACTAACCAGGCAAGTGCAAAAGCGGTCAAAAAGGTGACTATATTATAAAATCCATTCAGCAAGCCCGTCCACCCCACGGCCTCATCGTATGCGCGCGAATTCTCGAACGTCGTGTGCCATACCGACCGTGTGATGCTGTGTGTTATGAATTGCCAATAGCAGAACATGGCATACCATTGAAAAACATAAACCAATGAAAGTCTCCACAAAATTTTTGGCATGCTTCCGATGGCCGAAGCAATTTCCTTGAAAGGTGTCAAGAAATTCATCGGCTCTGCCCTAAGCCTCTTTAGTTCATCATCAGTGGGTGGAATCTCCGGTGTTTTAGAAATGGACCACCCTACCGAAGTGATCGAACAAAAGGCTCCAACAAAGAAAGATCCAAATACCCAATAAGGAATTCCGCGGTGACCGTCGGCTGCTGACGTCGAACCGGTGATCCACTGTTGAAAAAAATAAAGAGACAGGTTTGCCAGTGTGATACCAAGGCCTGTGAAAAAACTTTGTGTCATGAAACCAACAGCGCGTTGTCTTTTGGAAAGTTTGTCCGCAATAAAAGCCCGATACGGTTCCATGGCAGTATTATTGGCAGCATCCAAAATCCAAAGTAAACCGACTGCCATCCACAACGCACTGCTGAAAGGAAAGAGGAAAAGGCACAGGCTGCAAAAAATAGCTCCCAATAAAAAATAGGGCTTCCTTCGCCCCCACCTTGGATGCCAAGTCTTGTCGCTAAGCGCACCAATGATCGGTTGAATCAACAACCCCGTCATCGGCCCCGCCAAATTCAACAGAGGAAGCTGCTCAGGCTGCGCATCCAAAAACGTATACAGTGGGTTGACGGCAGACTGTTGCAGACCAAAACTGTATTGTATTCCGAAGAAACCCACATTCATGTTGATGATCTGCCAGAACGAAAGAGTGGGCTTGTCTTGAGTTTCCATTCGTGTTGTGCAGCGTATGAAGCAAGTTAATCTTTTTTGATTCCAAACCTGATATTAATCAGTTTTCTGTTTGACCAACGTCAAGGTTGTACAGTAGTGATGCCTGTAATTTTCGATCATGATCGGGAATAAAATGGCAACAGCACAAGTCGTGCAAACGGAATGCTTTCATTGTGGTCAGGCATGCGAAGAAGTGCATTGGGTAAACGACAAAGCATTCTGTTGCTATGGTTGCCAAACCGTCTACGAAATCCTTGCCGCAAACAATTTGTGCGAGTACTACCAATTGGAAAATCACCCAGGTATTTCGTCGCGCCAGGTCGACGAAGGAATTTTCGCCTACCTTGACAAAGCAGACATCCGTCAGAAACTACTCACCTTCGACTCAAAAACTTTTTCTAAGGTCACTTTTCAGGTTCCGGGAATTCACTGCGTGTCGTGTGTTTGGCTACTGGAGAATCTTCAACAAATGAATCGCGGCATACTTCGGTCAGAAGTGAATTTTACCCGAAAGTCCATCACCATCGATTTTGATCCGAGCGCCGTCGCCCTAAGTAAACTCGTCGCCTTATTAAGCTCACTGGGCTACACTCCTCAAATAACGCTCAACACCGAAAGTAACATCGTCCAACCTGATGCGTTGGTTTCGAAGCTGGCGATTGCAGGTTTCTGTTTTGGCAATGTGATGCTGTTCAGTTTTCCGGAATATTTGGGGCTCAATCACTCGGACCCCTATTTGATTCGCACTTTCTCTATCCTGAACTTCGGCCTCGCATCACTCACCTTTTTCTATAGTGGTTTTGGTTACTTGAGATCGGCAGGAAAAAGTTTCAGCCAAAAACAAATCAACATTGACGTGCCTATCGCTGCAGGCCTCTTAGCTCTTTTCTTAAGGAGTTCTTATGACATTGTCACTACTACAGGCCCAGGTTACCTGGACTCATTTACAGGCTTAGTATTCTTTTTACTTATCGGGCGCTGGTTTCAAAGTAAAACCTACGAGACGTTGGCTTTCGATCGCGACTTCAAATCCTATTTTCCACTGGCCGTGCAGCGATTGGCGTATGATCAATGGGTGCCTACGCTCATTTATGATCTAAAGCCCAACGACTCGATTCAAATCAGGAACATGGAAATCGTTCCAACGGACGGTACGTTGATCAACGAGGAAGCTTTCTTCGACTACAGTTTTGTGACGGGTGAATCGCGGCCCGCACTCGTGAAGCAAGGTGAAAAAGTCTATGCCGGTGGCCGATTAATCGGTCAGCCGGTGAAATTGGTGGTTGAGAAACCGACATCACAAAGTCACCTCACCAGCTTATGGAACAATCCTGTTTTTGGCAAGGTCAACGCAAGCAAATACAAAAAAATCATCGACCAATCAGCGCGCGTATTTACTTGGATAGTACTTGGGATCGCTTTGCTGACCGCAATTTATTGGCAATTCACTCAGCCTGCACAGATGTGGCTGGTGCTGACCTCTGTATTGATGGTAGCCTGTCCTTGTGCCCTGGCTCTCGCGGCACCGTTTACTTATGGAAGTATGATGCGAGTCTTTGGGAGAGCTCACTTTTACCTGAAGAATGCAGATGTGATTGAGCGTCTGGCTGCCGTTGATGCGGTGGTCTTCGACAAAACCGGCACTGTAACACATGGCGACAAACCTAACGTGGCATTTGTTGGCCACTTGACCGAAAAAGAAATGAGGGCTGTAAAATCGCTTGCCGGCGCATCCACACATCCCTTGAGTTGCTTGATCGCTCATTCGATCAAGAGTATTTCAATTGACGCCATTTCACGTTTCAAAGAGATTCCAGGCAAGGGAATTCAAGGCGTGATCGGTGATCATTTTTTTCAATTAGGTGCTGCAGAGTTCGTTGGCGCCCCAAGAGTCATCGACGCCGAAGGTTCGATGGTTTTCGTTGCTATCGACAACGATGTGGTCGGTTACTTTCAGGTTCGAACTGTAGTCAGAAAAAATATCAAGGAAATGATTAGTCGTTTGGGCAAGGCGTGCGATGCCCTCCTCTCGGGCGACGTCCCTTCGGATGCTGACTTAATGAAAAAAATCTTTGGCACTCATCCGATCCTTATGTTCAATCAAACTCCACACGATAAACTGGACTATATCTACAATCTTCAGCAAAATGGAAAAACTGTTTTGATGGTCGGCGATGGTCTTAACGACTCAGGAGCACTGAAGCAAGCCGACGTGGGGATCACAGTAACCGATAACGCCGGCATATTTACCCCCGCTTGCGATGGCATTTTGGACGGTACCCAACTTGATGCACTTGACAGATTCATTCGGCTGGCTAAAGCATCAACCTCTATTTTGAAGATTGCGTTTGTGATTTCATTTCTTTACAACGCAATCGCGTTGGGTTTTGCGATCACCGGAAATCTTACTCCTCTCACCGCCGCGATATTAATGCCGATGAGCAGTATTAGTGTAGTGGGGTTCTCGTCTATTGCCGTAAATATTGTTGCGAAAAGAAAATTAAAGTCATGATATTCGTCGTTTTTTTAATTTCGGTCAGCATGAGCATCGCCTTGGTCTTTTTGCTGGCCTTCTATTTAAGTTTGAAAAATGGCCAGTACGACGACACCCATACCCCATCGATCAGGATGCTCTTCGACAACAAACCTGTCAAAAAAGAAAAATCAGATTCACAGATTTCTCATTTGAAATAAGCGTTGAACAAGTAGGAATTGCAGTTATTTATTGCCCTTAAAAATACCCATGAATCCTGATATCGAAACTCGCGAACACATTGTTTTGATGGTCAACAGTTTTTATGAAAAAGTGAAAACTGATCCGTTGCTGGCTCCTGTCTTCAGTGACGTAAACTGGCCAAACCACCTACCCGTCATGCACAACTTTTGGTCTTCGATGTTGCTCGGAGACCGTTCTTACCAGGGGAATCCGCTGCAAAAGCATCTGCCATTGAAGATCACTAGAGAACATTTCCAGCGTTGGCTTCAACTGTTCAAAACAACCGTTGACGAACATTTCGAAGGAGAAAAAGCCGAAGAGACCAAAATGCGCGCCGAGTCTATCGCCGCCATTTTTCAATTCAAGATGGGGTGATTTAAGTACGCCTTCTTCCCGCGCAAGCCCCAATAGGTTTTATTTAAAAGCCAGTTTCCTTATTTTCGCCCCCCAGACTCAGGCACCCCAATTCAGGATGGCAAGAATTTTCATCGTTATCTGTCTATCGATCGCGATTTCATTGACGGGTATCTCTCAAAACATAGATAGCCTTCGGCTGCTATACAAAAGCCACCCGCCGATTGATTCCTCTTACATCCTCACTGCGGCAGAGCTTGCTTACCAGATGTACAGTGTAAAACCCGACAGTTCCTTGATGTTGGCGAAGCAGGCCGACAGCTTGGCGATCGCATTAAATTTCAAGAAAGGCGAAGGAAGGGCAAAGCGCGTGATTGGGATTTATCATTGGAGCAAGGGAGATTTAACAAAAGCCATGCAATTGTTTGAAAAAGCACTACACTTGGCGGAACAATCCGATGATCAAAAAGGAACTGCCAGTTGTTTAACCAATATCGGTGTCGTTTACCGAAATAAGGGCAACATCGGGCTCGCCGCGGATTATTTCTTTAGGTCGCTTAAAATCCGGGAAACGATTCACGACAAACAGGGCATTGCCACCACCACCAATAATTTAGGTTTGATTTTCTCCTCCTTGAGGATTTACGATAAAGCGTTGGAAAATTTCGAGTATTCGATCCGGGTGGCAAATGAAATCAAAGATAAATCCAGCACTGCACGCGCCTATCTTAATCGAGGCAGAGTTTTTCAAACACTTTCGAAATATCCGCAAGCGATCGACTCTTATCAGGAATCCTTACGGTTGACACGCGAAATAGGTGACCAGAGAGGTGTCAATTTAGCTTGTGATAACCTCGCGAACATCTTTGTCTCAACGAAGCAATTCGACAAGGCTTGGGCAATGCTCAACGAGGGGCTCACCGCGGCGCTTGCACTTCGATCGAAGGACAGAATCGCCGACAACAAACAAGAATTCGCCAACTATTACAATGCCACGGGAAACCCAACTAAAGCGTACCAATTGGCCAGTGAAGGCCTAGCCATTGCCCAGGAGGCGGGTATAATTGAGGCATGGAAAGATGCTCTTCAGCAAAAATATTTGGCCGAGGAAAAATTAGGGATGTATAAAGAAGCATTGGGTGATTATTCGTTTTTTGTGAAAATCAGGGACAGCATCAGAAATGAGGAATTGACCCGGGCGACCTTGTCAAAGGAATACGATTTTAAATCGGACAAGTTGCGCGTGGAGCAAGAGAAGAAAGAACTCGAACATATCGCCTCGCAAGAACGGCAAAAACGCATGGTCAACACCTTCGCTGGTATCGCTGTTACTTTCGTTTTGATTTCTGTCCTGATTTTCATCAGCAATCGAAAAATCAACCATCAAAAAAGAGAGCTTCAGAATGCGCGCCAATTGATCGAAAAACAGAACCGGGAAATCAGCAAAAGAAATGAGACGCTGGAAGCCGAGGTGAATGAACGCACACATGAACTTGCCGAGTACAACAAACAATTGGAGCAGTTTGCTTTCATGTCCGCGCACAACTTGCGAGCGCCGGTAGCGCGCATCCTTGGCTTGGGCAATCTCTTGACCCTTTCACCTAAAAAGGTAGAGGACAACGATCTCATTGTCGAAAAGATCATTTCAACGACTCGTGAACTTGACGAAGTTGTGAGAGATATCAACACCGTGTTGGCTCAAAAAAACATCACTTCAATCACGACTTCCTTAAACATCACGGATGAATTCCGAAAAATAAAGGAAGTTCTTTCCAAAGAAATACAAGAAGCGAACCCGGCGATTACGGAAGATTTTTCAAATGTAAACAAGATCGATTCCGTCAGAAGTTATTTTCAAAGCATATTTTTAAATCTCCTCAGCAACGCCATGAGGTTTCGCGACAACAATCGGAAGCTCGAGATAAAATTAACCACCGAGGTCATCCAAGACTATATAGTGATTACCTGTAGTGACAATGGGCTTGGTATAGATCTTTCCAGGTTCGGCCACAAGCTATTCAATTTGTACAGTCGTTTTCATGTGCATGTTAATGGTAAAGGAATAGGGTTATACCTTGTAAAAAGTCAACTGACTTCGTTGGGTGGTAAAATTGAAGTTGAAAGCAAAGAAGGTGTAGGATCGACGTTCAAGGTGTACTTGAAAAAAACGGTGACCTAATTTTTTCATTCACTCCACCTTTTTCCTCGAGCTGATAAGGACTCTTTCAGGCTAATAAAATCCGACAACACAAGGATGATGGTGATGAATGACAAGATCGCCTCGATCATCATCAAAAACTCCGACGCCATACTGGCGGGAGCCACCGTGGCGATGCCCACGTTGGAAAACACCAGAACACTGAAAAAGTAGAATTTAAAACAACGCTCATACCAAGTGAGACTCTCGCCGATGCCCGTAAAACTGGAATCGTCGATCTGATAAAGGCATAAGTAATCTATTGCAAACGAAACCACGATGAGTGATATGCTTATCCCGATGAAGGCAAGAAAATTGTAATAGCTGACATCCATCTTTGAAAAGAACACAATTTTTCTAAATCCTGTCCACACAAAAAACCCAGATTTGATAATGGAGAAAATCACTACAATTACCTTGGTACTCGCGCCGTGGAACTCAATGAAATCGAGATAGAAAATAATTAATCCAAATGTGATGATCAGGATGTTTTGGATAATTAAATCACGAAATTTCATAGACGTATTTCATTTATTGACGCGGTTCATGATGTCGTTCATCATTTCGATTTGTACCTTCTGAATCTCCAGGAGTTCATGCTGTTGGTGAATAATAAGGTGATCCAATTTCTCATGAAGCATGCGTATCTCCAGCTCCGATTTCAAATTGATCATATAATCCTTTTTGGCTCTCTCACGATCTTTTTCATCCTGGCGATTTTGGCTCATCATGATAACTGGTGCCTGCAAGGCTGCGATGCATGACAAGATAAGGTTCAACAAAATAAAAGGATAAGGATCAAATGGTTTGGAGAGCAGAAGAAAGGTGTTTATAGCAATCCAAGCAAGAAGGAACAGCATAAACAAAATGATAAACCTCCAACTACCGCCAAAGGAAGCAACTTTGTCGGCCAACCGTTGCCCAAGCGTGTAATGCTCGGGTTCAGCGTCCTCTATTTTATCAGTAAGAGTACTTCTGTGCTGAAGCGCATCAACTACTGTATTCTCGAGATCGCTCAATTCCCCCACTTCCCGTACCAGGTAATCGCCAATGTACTTTTGGCGAAAGCGATTTAATTCACTCACGGACAAATGACACTTGTGATCAAAGTCAGGGTGTTCTTTTTGAATAGTTGCCAGGATAGAAGGTCTGATGGTTTTCGCTGAGATCCTTTCGCCCGCCGAAAATTCCTTTTTAGATAAGTCGCTAATAAACGTTTTCATGGTACTGTTGCAAAATAAAGTTCACGTCTTTTTCTATTCTCCTGATAAATATCAGGTTTTTTCAAAACAAAGGTCAGGCTTCTCTATCGGCCGCAATTCTACTTTTATCACTGAAATAATAACTGCCAAATACTTCGCTCATGGAATTACAAAAATTCAGCTACGACAACAAAATAGTCAAAGCCTTCATGATCGCCACCGTCATCTTCGGACTGGTGGGGATGCTGGTAGGTTTAACGGCCGCCATCCAATTATTTTACCCTCTTTTCAATTTTGACCTACAGTATACGACATTCGGCCGCATTCGGCCCCTGCACACCAACGCCATAATCTTCGCTTTTGTAGGCAATGCGATGTTTGCCGGGGTCTATTATTCCATGCAACGCCTACTAAAAACACGCATGTTCAGCGACACCCTAAGCTGGATTCACTTTTGGGGATGGCAGTCAATCATTCTCGCAGCTGCCATTACCCTGCCACTGGGCTTTACCACTTCCAAAGAATATGCCGAGCTGGAATGGCCCATCGACATCGCTATTGCTGTCATTTGGGTGGTGTTTGGATGGAATATGATTGGCACGATCATTAAGCGCAGGGAACGGCACATGTACGTGGCCATTTGGTTTTACATCGCCACTTTCGTCACGGTCGCAGTGTTGCATATCGTCAATTCTTTTGAGATGCCCGTAACTCTTTTCAAAAGCTACTCTTGGTATGCTGGCGTACAAGATGCATTAGTGCAATGGTGGTATGGCCACAACGCTGTTGCATTTTTCCTCACCACTCCGTTCTTGGGCATGATGTATTATTTCTTGCCTAAGGCCGCCAACCGACCAGTTTATTCCTATAAGCTCTCCATCATCCATTTTTGGTCTCTCATCTTCATCTATATCTGGGCCGGACCTCATCATCTCCTATATACCTCTCTTCCGGATTGGGCACAGTCGCTCGGAACGGTCTTCTCGATCATGCTCATCGCTCCATCTTGGGGCGGTATGCTGAATGGTTTGATGACGCTACGAGGAGCATGGGATCGTGTGCGTGAAGATCCCGTTTTGAAATTTATGGTCGTTGCGGTCACCGCATATGGTATGGCCACCTTGGAAGGGCCGCTTCTCTCGCTGAAAAATGTAAATGCCATTGCACACTTTACCGACTGGATCGTGGCACACGTGCACGTAGGTGGGCTTGGCTGGAATGGATTCATGATTTTCGCGATGCTCTATTGGGCGGTGCCACGCATGTGGAGCACTTCGATCTACTCAAAAAAACTAGCCAACGTTCACTTCTGGCTTGGTACACTTGGAATCATTTTCTATGCTCTACCTATGTACGTATCAGGTCTTGTGCAAAGTTTAATGTGGAAAGAATTCAATCCAGAAGGTTTCTTGGTGTACAAAAATTTCCTCGAGACAACCGTCGCCATTCTTCCACTGCACATGTTGAGGGCTGTGGGCGGAGCTTTATACCTCACAGGCGCAATTATCATGACCTACAATCTGATCAAAACGGCTTATGCCGGCAATTTCATAGCCAACGAGGAAGCAGAGGCAGCGCCTTTGGCAAAAATATACACGCCAAACGGGGGCTGGCATCACCGCATTCTTGAACATAAACCCGTGTTGTTCACTGTCCTTTCTCTCATCGCCATTTTGGTTGGCGGTGCGATTGAAATGGTGCCGACATTCCTCATCAAATCCAACGTACCAACGATCAGCAGCGTACAGCCCTATTCCCCCCTGGAGTTGCATGGCCGCGATATTTATATCCGCGAGGGATGCGTGAACTGTCACACGCAGATGGTACGTCCATTCCGATCTGAAACAGAGCGCTACGGTGAATATTCAAAAGCCGGGGAGTTTGTTTATGACCATCCTTTCTTGTGGGGATCAAAACGAACCGGTCCTGACTTGGCACGCGAAGGTGGGAAATATTCAAACTCATGGCACTACAATCACTTGCTCGCTCCCGATGCCGTATCGAATGGCTCGATCATGCCGGCTTATCCGTGGTTGTTCGAACAAACTATCGACAAGGACAATACGGGAGGCAAAATCCGGGCGCTCAGGAAAATTGGTGTTCCCTATGTTGAAGGATATGAAGAAACCGCGAACGACGACTTGCAAAAACAAGCTGACGAAATCGCGGCAAGCTTAAAAGCCGACGGAATAGAAACGATGAGCGATGCTGAAATCGTAGCCGTCATCGCCTATCTCCAACGCCTCGGTAAAGACATCAAAGCGCAAGGCGCCATCGCGAAAGATTCAGAGGACAAAAAATAAGGCACAAAATTTCTAAATCTCAAATTATGTACAAGAACGTCCTTCAAAGCATCGACCACGTGGCCATCTGGCCTACCGTCTCGTTTGTGATTTTCTTCTTGTTTTTCATTTGCCTCCTCTGGTGGGTATTCTCGGCTGACAAAAATTTCATTCGCAAAATGAGCGAGATGCCTATAGAGGATGGCACGTCGAATTTCAACTCTTTAAAAAAACCACTGAAATGAAAAAAGCCTTATTTATTCTCTTTGGAGTGCTTGGCGTTGAAAATGTTCAAGCTCAACAGGCAGCAAAATCATTTTGGGATGACCCCGTCAGTCATCCAATGCTCCATACTTACGTGGTGCTGGCGTTTATTTCAGTGACCATTATCTTAACAATCATCGTCTGTATTCTCTTGATTAGGATTGTTTCGATGTTGTCGCAGCAAATGGAAAAATTACGCGTCGAAGCAAAGGGCAAATTGTACGTGCCCGAACCAGCCTGGTGGGAACGGCTTGCACAGAAGCTGAATGCGTCAGTGCCCGTGGCACAAGAAAAGAAAATCGAACTAGACCACAACTACGACGGAATCAGAGAGCTGGACAATCACTTGCCTCCCTGGTGGAAATGGTTGTTTTACGCGTCAATTGTGTGGTCGGTGATCTATTTAGGGGTGTACCATTTATCTTCTTCCCTTCCGCTACAGGAGCAGGAATATGAAAATGATTTGGCAAAAGCGGCAGAGGCACAACAAAGATTTCAGGCCTCTCAACCCGTTGCATCCATTGATGAATCAGCGTTGGTGTATGAAGCCGAACCAAAAATACTTGAGGCCGGCAAAGCGGTTTTTGCCAGAAATGCGTGTGGATCATGCCACGGAAACACGGGGGGAGGAAACTCGATTGGGCCCAACCTGACCGACGAATATTGGCTTCATGGTGGCGGAATAAAAAATGTCTTTAATACGATCAAGACAGGGGTGGTGGAAAAAGGAATGCCTGCCTGGGGAAAAGCGATGAGCCCTACCGATGTACGAAACGTTGCGTTTTATGTCATGAGTCTTGAGGGAACCAAGCCGGTCAATCCAAAGGCGCCGCAAGGCCAGCTTTACAAACCAGAACCTCAGCCTGAAAAAAGCGACACGACAAAAACAGCTGCATTGAAATAGCGATATGGCCGGCCCAGTGGAGTTATATCAATACGACGAAGAATTCAGAGACAGTATAGCTACCGTTGACGAGAGGGGAAAGCGTGTTTGGGTTTATCCAAAAAGACCGAAAGGCCGCTTGCACGTTTGGCGAATCGGCGTCACCACAATTTTGCTTGGCTTGCTTTTCGCGGGGCCATTCCTGAAAGTCGCAGGGAAACCTCTATTACTGCTCAATTTTTTTGAAAGAAAATTTGTCATCCTTGGTCATGCCTTTTGGCCGCAAGATTTTATCCTCCTGGCGATTACGCTTTTAGTCTTTTTTGTGTTCATTATTTTGTTCACCGTCGTGTTTGGTCGCCTCTGGTGTGGGTGGATGTGCCCACAGACTTTGTTCATGGAAATGGTGTTTCGAAAAATCGAGTACTGGATCGAAGGCGATGCCCCCGCCCAGCGCAGGCTCAACGCTCAAGCAATCGCATGGGAAAAAATCTGGAAGAAGTCTGTCAAGCATCTCCTGTTCATCTGCATTTCCGTTTTGATTGCCCACACGGCCCTGGCTTACCTCATTGGTGCGGGTTCCGTACGCGACATCATCGAACAACCACCTTCGAACAATTGGGCAGGCTTCATTGGATTAGTTGCCTTCACAGCCATTTTTTATTTGAACTTTGCCAAGTTTCGTGAACAAGCATGTATCGCCGTTTGTCCTTACGGGAGATTGCAAGGGGTGCTCCTGATCAAAGACTCGATCGTGGTAGCCTACGATTGGTTACGCGGTGAGCCACGAGGAAAGGTGAACAAAGTCCAGGATGAAAAGAAAGGAGACTGCATCGACTGCAAACTTTGTGTGCACGTTTGCCCCACAGGTATAGACATACGAAATGGCACACAACTCGAGTGCGTCAACTGCACCGCATGCATCGACGCTTGCGATGAAGTAATGGTGAAAATTGGGAAGCCTAAAGGATTGATCAGGTTTGCTTCATATAACTCAATCAAGGACGGTGTACAGAAGTTGTTCACCACAAGGGTAGCCGCTTATTCCTTCGTGCTGATCTTCCTCGTTTCAATTTTGAGCTTTGCACTGGCTACTCGCTCGGATGTAAAGGTGACGGCATTAAAAGTGCCTGGTACTTTATATCAACGCGATGGCAGCTTCATCACCAATTTATACAACTTCGAATTCGCCAATAAAACATTTACCAAAAAAACACTGGAAATGAAAGTAGTGGAGCCGACGGCGGCCGTGCTCTCCAATGTCGACGGTAAAGACATCGTGGTCCCGGGAGAAGGTCTACTTAAACGAGTCTTCTTTATCAAGATTCCCGAAAGCGAAATCAACAATGCACGAATGGTTGTAACGTTGCACATTTTGGAGAACGGAAAAACAATTGAAGCAATCAATGCTAAATTTATCGGACCGGTGCACAAAGCATCCGATGCCAGAAGAAAATAAAACCTTGAATCTATGAATTTCGGAAAATGGATTGTGGTGGCCCTTATTTTATTCGCCGTGTTTATCGGAACCCTGGTGGCGCTTTGCATCCGCGAAGATATCAGCCTCGTCTCCAAAGACTATTACAAGGAAGAGTTGGCGTATCAAACGCAACTTCAGCGGCTGAATAACACGGAAGAGCTCGAACAAAAACCCGTCATCAAACTCATTGGGCATGATTTGCAAATAACGTGGGCTGATCAAACTAAAATTGAGAACGGAGAGCTGAAATTATTTTGCCCCTCCAATGCAAAACTAGATCGTCAATTTGTACTACAGCACTCGAATGAACAGGTCTTCAGCACCTCTTCCCTTAAGAACGGTCTTTACAAAGTAAAATTGTTGTGGACGATGGAGGGTAAGGAGTACTATTACGAACAGGAAATCTACATTGCATGATTTGGAGCGGGCTGATATTGGGCTTTGCTGGTAGTTTGCATTGCATCGCCATGTGCAGCCCGTTGGCATCGTTGGTGGCGAGCACACGTACAATTCCGTCGAGGATTCTATACAATCTCGGGCGAATTATCCCATATGTGGCACTTGGCGGGATGGCAGGCGCCCTTGGCTCCTTCATTCACTTTTCGCAGATCCAGTTCTGGGCAGGAATAAGCTTCGGAATTTTAATTATTGTCCTTGGCATCTCAGGGAGGTCCTTCAGATTGCCCTTGATTACTCCGCTGGTCGCAAAAGCAACGGCTAAAATCAAAGTGATGTTTTCCTTTTATCTCGCTCAGAAAAATTCGTTGTCGGTCTTCCTATTGGGCATGTTAAATGGGTTCATCCCTTGTGGGCTTACGTACGTGGCAGCCTCGTACTGCGTTCTTTTGCCCAGCGCCTGGAACGGAATGCTATTCATGATCGCGTTTGGCCTAGGCACGTTTCCAGCAATGATCGGCTCGCCTTGGCTGGTAACGAAACTTGCCGGTTATTTTTCATTGAGCTCAAAAAAACTGATAACGATCGTCATCATCTTGTTGGGATGCTCGGTGATTGCACGCACGGCATTGGTAAAGTATACAGCGCCAAAGAATGATAATATATTATTCTCTATTTGCCGGTGACGAACTCACCGCGCGACACTCCACCGCACCACTTTCTCAAGTTTCGCAGGCTGTAAGATTTTGATTTTGCCGCCGTCGATCTCGATCAACTTTTCATCCTTGAAATCTGAAAGCACGCGGATTACCGATTCCGATGCCGTGCCTACAATTTTAGCCAAATCTTCCCGCGAGATAGGAATGTTCTCCCGAGGATCTTTCATTTCCTGAACCTTCAGTAACGCTTCAGCGGTACGTTGTCTCACCGAATTGTAGGCGAGATGGAGAAGCTGTTTTTCACGCTCCGCCACTTTCCGGCACAACAATGAAATAAATCCATGCGAAACGTCGGGGTGCCCTTGAAGCAAAGTGATAAAATCGTGCTTCGGAATGGCAATCAATTCCGAATCCGTCATCGCCACTGCCGTTTGCTGGCAGAGATTCCCCTCCAAGATCGGTTCATATCCAAAAAAATCTCCTTCTTTGTAGATGTTGGTGATAAATTCTTTACCGTCGGGGTGGGTCTGGAACACTTTCACGCTGCCCGATTTCAAGAAATAGATATTTAGCGGCAAGTCTCCCTCTGCAAAGACCTCTGCCTTCTTCTTTATGGCCTTGATTTTCTTGTCTCTGCACAGGTCTTTAAGATCAAGGACTCTTTTGGCATCTCTAATGAAATCCTCCAACCCTTCGGAAGTCGCTTCGTAGAGTTGTTGCTGCATTTTGTTTTTCTGCAACCGCGCTTCGATTGCATTCAGCAAGTCGGTATCGTCGAAAGGCTTCGTGAGATAATCATCCGCGCCCAAGTTCATTCCTTTTCGGATGTCCGTTTTCTCTGTTTTTGCCGTCAGGAAAATAAAAGGAATCGAAGCCGTTTCCGGCTTTTTGCCAAGGATGTGCAATACGCCAAAGCCGTCCAGGTCAGGCATCATGATGTCGCAGATAATCAGGTCGGGCTTGTTTTTCTGAACGAGTTCCACACCTACCTTACCATTCGGTGCGGATGTCACTTCATAACCCGCGAGCTCAAGTATTTCTGTGGTGTTCTCTCTCACCTCGGGGTTGTCTTCGATGAGCAGTATTTTTTTCATTTTTTTGGGGTTAAAGTCACAATGGAATACTTACTATAAATGCGCTCCCTTTTCCGAATTTGCTGTGAAACGAAATCTTGCCGTTCAAGAGATCAACGTATCGTCTTACAATATTCAGCCCAAGACCCGTTCCCTGAGTGTTTCCGGAATTACTGGCGCGAAAAAAACGCTCGAACAAATGCTTTTGATCTTCAGGTGAAATCCCAATGCCTTCGTCTTTCACTGTAAACTCGACGAAGGGGTCTTTTTTCTCGCAGATAAGGGAAATATTTTTATGGGGGTCCGAGTACTTACTCGCATTCGAAATCAAATTGAACATCACATTTCGCAAGATTCGAGGGTCCGAATAGATATCAGGAATATCGGCCTTGCAATTCAAACTGATCTGTTGGCCTTCCTTCAGCGTAGCACTGACCTCTTCAATCACCTCATGGAAAAAATTCTTCATCTGGATGCGTTCATTGGCCACCTCCACTTTCCCCTCTTCCAGTTTTCCAAGGGACAGAAAATCATTAAGGATGATGGTCAGGTGATTAACTGATGATTTGATCCGGTTCACGTGCTTGTCGACTTTATCGAGCTCGCCTTTGTTTTTGTATTGTTGCACCAGGGAGGCAGAACTAAGGACTGTACTCAGCGGCGTTCTGAATTCATGAGAAGCTATAGACACAAATTTTGTTTTCAATTCGTTCAATTCTCTTTCTCTTTCAAGCGCCTTGCGCGCCTCGTCCTCGGCTTTCTTTCTTTCGACAATTTCTTTCTCCAAATTATTGATCGAACTGTTGAGCGCTTCTGTCCTCAATTCGACTTTTTTCTCCAGCTCGGCTGCATAAACGATCAATTGTTCTTCGCTCCGTTTCAAAGCATCTTCTGTTTTTTTCCGCTGGGAGATATCGCTGATAAACGCCATTACCAATAATTCACCTCCCATCCGGCTGTAACTCAAACTGATTTCAACGGGGAATTCCAAGCCATCTTTTCTTAAGGCGACCAGATCACGCCCGAATCCCATGCGCCTTGGTCTGGGATCTGCATTAAATGCCCCTCGAAAACGGACGTGCCCCTTCCTAAACCGCTCTGGAAGCAGTTGCTCCATCAACTTACCATTCAGTTCATTGGGCTCATACCCGAACAGCTGCTCCGCCACGGGATTTGCTATTGCAATTTTGCCTGATTCGTCTACCATAATGATGCCCTCCGACATGCTTTGAAAAATTTCGCGATAGGCTTCGTTGGGCACCAATGATGCATTCATGATGATTTGGTTTGATCAAGTTCTCAATTTAGCGAACCTAGGAGTATGACGAAAATCATATTTTGACATGACAGTTCTTTAAATGGGCGGCCTAGTCAATCGATATGTTTGTGAGCATGTTCCGAACAAAAAAACACTCATGAAAAAAGGGATCCTTTGTGTGGTGGATTTTTCTGAGTCCTCAAAAGAGGCGTTGCGATGGGCGATTCAACTGGCGCAAGAATTGAACTCCCATCTTACGGTTTTATATACCTATCGTTTTTTGCCACCCTACGAAGGCGAAGCGCTCGACATGAAAAGAAAAATAGAAGACGAGGCTTCAAAAAAATTTGCAGACCTAGAAAAAGAAATGCTGCTGAACAGGGGCATCTCATATACCGTAAAAACGGAAGTGGGTTTCATCGCCGATCGAGCGAAAGAACATGCCAAAAAGAATACCGCCGATCTTCTGGTGGTTGGAAATAAAATGAGTTCGGTCTATAAACAGTCGATTGACGAACTCGTTGCCCATATACACATGCCCGTGGTGATCGTGCCATAATCAAAGGCTATTCTTAAATTTGCTGATCAATTTACGTTTATGAAAAAATTACTTTCTTTTGCCGTCATTGTCTTTGCATCCCATGTTTGTGTTGCTCAGTCTGCTAAACAAGATTTGAAAGATGCAGGCCACGACATCGGCCGGGGAACCAAAAAAGCAGCCAAAACCATTGGGCGCGAAACAAAAAAAGCAGCCAAGGCGGTAGGCAAAGAATCGAAGAAGGCGGGGAAGGCAGTGAAGCGCTCAACCAAGAAAGCGCTCAGGGAATTGAAACAATAGGTCACGAAAAAACAAAAAGCCTCGATCTTCTCGAGGCTTCTGTCTCTAACTTATAAACCTTACTTCTTCCTGAGGTAAATATCTCCGTTGTACGTCTGCACGCTGATCTCAGGTCCTCCCCCATTGACGTCTACTTTCACCCAGTCGTCGATCTGCACTTTATACACCCCCGTCTTCGACTCTTGTTTTATTGGCCCAGACTTCTGCACCTGAGCATCAAAGCCCGAGTAAATCTCGCCCTGCTTTGTTTTCATTTTAAAACTTGCTTTCAAGCCGGCAGGAAACGTCAGGTCGATGTCGCCATTGTAGTTTGCGTACGAGAGTGGCGTCTCCGGCGTCAACTTATCATAGACAATTTTGATGTCGCCGTTGTAGGTTTCCGCCACCACGGTGCCCGAAATTCCAGTGGCCGTAATCGCGCCATTATAGTTGATCAATTCCACGGTGCCTGTGATATTGCTGATGTCAAGGTCGCCATCGTTATAAGTTTTAACCTTCATGTTGATGGTGGATGGCACTTCTATCGTCACTTCAATTTTGGCGCTCCAATTGTCTGAATTCACCTTTACTGTGTTTTGATATTCAGAAGCTTCTAGGTTCATGGTGCCGTTGCTGATTTTCTTCAAGCCATCGCGGTTGCTATTGCGGTCATGATCACGGCCATGATCACGATCATCGTCATCGTCTTTTTCACTGCTGTACTTTACGAGCACATCTTTGCGTGCTGTGCCTTTTACCTTTATCGAGCCCGTTTTGATATCAACCATCAGCTTCATCGCGCCGGTGGGGTTTGAAAACGGGACGGTGAATTCTCCAGAGTCCTGCGCCTTCAACGCTCCGCCGATCAACATCACCACTATTACCAAGATCTTTTTCATACAATTAATTATTTTTTGTTCTTTTTATTTTTCTTTAACGATCACATCACCATTGAATGTTTCAAAATTTTGCAGCGCACCACCGTTGCCAATCTTGAAGCGGTTACTACTTACTTTCAGTCTCAAGCCATCTTCGTTTTCTTTTCTTTCGAGCACCGCAGGAAGGCCTTCCAACTTCGGCACGTTCGTGTAAAGAGAGCCGTTGAAACTTTTGAAACTCATGTTAGCAGCAAGTCCTTTTACAAACAAGGCGTTGATGTCGCCATTCAATGAGTAATACTTACATTCTTTGCTGGGGTTACGTAAATAATCGATATCTACGTCACCGTTGATCGTACATGCGTCAGCGGGGCCTTCTAGTTGAGAAAGTTTGATGGCCCCATTTACATTATTGGCTTTTACAGCACCCGACATATTTTCAACGGTAACATTTCCATCATTGACAGTGGAGACATCAATATTGATTCCCTTTGGAACTTTGATGATAAAATTGAATTTATAATCATAGGGCGGGTTGCAATCACCGTTGTCGCAATCCCAGAGATAACTCCATCCATTGTTGCGGCCGCGGTTTCTCTTATAGCCGAAGTTATGACAGCCACCTCCCACATAAACGATCAAGGTATCGAGCCTGTCAATTTGCTTTAGCTGCATTTCTGCTTTGCCCTGTTCAAGCCGCGCATCCGACTTCGCTTTAATCGTGCGCTCCGCCTCGATAAGGATTTTGTCTCCATCATACCCCTGCACTACCATCGAGCCGTTGAGATTGGCGACCACCAGCGTGTTGTTGGCACTCGCTTTCTCAAATTTCAATTCTTTCGTTTGTTTATCAGTGAAGGTTTGGGCGTTCGCCAGCACGGGCAAGCACAAAATCAATGCAAAAATATTTTTCATATCTCTAGTAGTTTTAAATCAACACGTTGATACTTTCTTTAATCCGTTGTTTCACCTCCATCGGTGTGGATTTTTGGTCCATGATTTTTCTGAGTTCTTTCACCGAAGATTTCTCCTGAAGCTTCACCATCAAATCAGCAAGCGCAACAAGCACCAAAGGAGAATCTTGTTTTGGAATTGCTCGCACCAAACCTTCGCGCACCATCGGCGACTTCGAATAACTCTGTAACGCCTCGAGTGAAGCAAGGCGCACATTCACACTGGCATCGGAATTCAGCGTCTTGAAGAGCGCATCTGTCACTTTGCGACTTGGGCCTTGAATCTCCTCGCTCAAACTCACTGCCCTCAATCGATCGGTAGCCGACTCTTGTTCCAGAAGAGAAATCATCATCATCTCTTTTAGGCTGGTCACTTCTTTTGTCAGCACGCTCACTTCATCGCCACTTGTCCTTTTTTGCATCAAGAGGCCAGCGCTGAAACCTCCAATCAGCAACAACGCTCCCACGGATAATTTTGTAAAAATCGACTCTGACCACGACCATGAGAAAGATTTTGCAATAGAAGGCTTTTTCTCTTTCGCCAGCATCTCATAGAATCTACTGTCCAATTCTTGTGTTGGCACAGGCTCCGAAATTTTGGTCATGCCATCATCCAATTTATTGAGCTCTCGAAGTTGCGTAAGGTCAACCTTACCCTCTTCGATCATCTTCTCCAATTGTTGCACTTCCGAAGGGTCAGTCAAGCCTTCATTATATTTTGCGACGAGTTCTTCTATTTTAGCCATAACCTCTATTTAATTCACATCAATTTTTCTACCTGCTGATAAATCACTTTCAATTCTTGTAGAGCCCTAAACACTTTCACTTTTACCGCGCCCTCAGAACATCCCAATATCTCACCAATTTCCTTGTACTTCTTTTCCTGGAACTTGCTTAACAACAAAATCTCTCTCTTGTCTTCAGGCAACTTCTCCAGTGCTACTGCCAACATTTTCTGATCATCAGCTGCTTGCCAGTCGGAGAGCCTGTTGTCAGTGTCTTCAATTCGCTCCTCCCATTTCTCCACTTTTTCTTGGACGATTTTGTTCTTTCGGAAGTGATCGTTCTTCACGTTTCTCGCAATGTGAAACATCCACGTTCTGAAATCGCCGTCTCCACGAAACAGGTGCCTATATTTCAAGATGCGCATGAACGTGTTTTGCACTAGGTCTTCACTCAGTTCGCGGTCGCGTACCATGCCCACAAAAAAACCAAGTAACGGCCGCTTGTAGCGTTCATAAAGTAGACCAAGTTTGTCGGGATCACCGTCCCGCACCTTGGCCATCAAGTAGTTGTCAGAAAGTGCTTCCAATTTCAGGGGTTCGCTAGGGAAACTAGCAATTTTTTAAAAGGTTACCGAGAACTCGAAAATATTATGTTTTTGGCCCATGCCTTCGTATTTTTCAAGTTATTCAATGGATTCCGCTATGAAAAAATACCTGGGCGCTTTGTTCTTGTTGGCCTTGTTCCTGGATTTCCAAAAACCCGCCAGGCGGCTGGCATGGAACGATGAATTTGACTACGAAGGATTGCCCGACGCCAAGAACTGGAGTTACGACTTAGGTGATGGCTGTCCGGATGTCTGCGGCTGGGGTAACGAAGAGGCAGAGTTTTATACCAATGATTTGAAAAATGCGCGTGTTGATAACGGAATGTTGATCATCGAGGCCAGAAAAGATTCGATGGGCGGGAAGGCTTTTACTAGTGCACGGCTAGTCACAAAAAACAAGGGCGACTGGAAGTATGGAAGAATAGAAGTGAAAGCCAAATTGCCCAAAGGAAGAGGAACCTGGCCCGCGATCTGGATGCTATCTACCAACTGGAAGTACGGCGGATGGCCCCAGAGTGGCGAAATAGATATTATGGAACATGTCGGCCACGACCCTGGAGTTATTCACGGCACGCTGCACTCGGAAAAATACAATCACGTCAAAAGAACACAGCAAGAAGGAAAAATAACAGTGGCTGACTGCTCCGAAGCTTTTCACATTTATGCAGTAGATTGGAAAGACAATCAAATCGATTTCCTCGTTGACGAAAAAATGTATCACTCCGTAAAAAGAAATCCAGCGGATGATTCGACAGGATGGCCATTTGATCAGTCGTTTCATTTAATCCTAAATATTGCCGTCGGTGGCGGTTGGGGTGGCATGCAAGGAATCGATCCAGCCATCTGGCCGCAGCAAATGGTCATCGACTATGTTCGCGTCTATCAATAGTCAATGCTACCGAAAAGAAAGATCATCCTCGCCTCGGCTTCTCCTCGAAGACAATATTTATTAAAAGAGATCGGTCTCGAATTCACCGTCGACCCGCCGCATATTGATGAGTCATTCCCGGCCGACATGCCCGTTGAAAAAATTCCTGGCTACTTGGCAGAGAAAAAGGCGAAAGCGCTATTGCCAAAAATTACCGATGAAGTAGTTATTGCGTCTGATACCGTTGTCATTCTTGAAAACAAAATCCTAAATAAGCCCGCTGACCGCAGCGATGCTATTTCTATGTTGAGTTTCCTTTCCGGAAAAACGCACACGGTCATTACGGCCGTCTGTTTCCTCTCAAAAGCAAAGATGGATTGCTTCGAAGACCGCACCGAAGTCACTTTCAAAAAACTATCAACGGAAGAAATCGAGTTTTACATAGACCACTACAAACCCTACGACAAGGCGGGCGCCTACGGTGCTCAGGATTGGATAGGAATGGTCGCCGTAGAAAAAATCGCTGGTTCTTACTTCACGGTAATGGGATTACCAATCCATAAAGTGTACGAGCATCTTAGGCTATTTTAAAACACCCACCAATTTTTCGATCGAAATTTCATATGCACATTTGAAGTGCCCTTGGGGGCAATCCTTGTATCCATGCAACCCGCACGGGCGGCAAGAAAGTTTTTCCTGCGTCTCTACCACAAATGACCTATCGGAAAGCGGCCCGAATCCAAACGAAGGAACCGTAGAGCAATATACCGCCGTCACGGGAGCATTCATGGCTGAGGCAATGTGCATTGGTGCAGAGTCGTTTACGAAATTCATGACCGCGTCTTTCATGAGAGCAGCAGATTCAAGAAAAGTCAATTTTCCCGCCAAATTCTTCACAGTGTCATCGGCCTCCGCCAAGCGAATCGACTCACAAACATGATGATCACTTGGTGCGCCCAACAAATAAATGTGTGCATACCGCCCCCCGATCGCATTAAGGAACTCAATCCATTTCTCTGCGGGAAGCTGTTTGGTGAACCAGACCGATGTTGGCGCAATGCAGAGGTATCCTCCTGTCTTCATCGCCTTTACTTTTTCAAAATCCGTTGGAGAAGGGAAGAGCCGTGGTTTCGCCGCCTTTTGGTCAGTAATGGCCTCGATCAATTTCTGGTTACGCTCCACTTCATGCAGCACGCCAATTTCATGCTTAATTCTTTTATCGAATAAAAACGACAATGGGTTCTTGTCGAATCCAATCGTTAAGCCGGCTTTCGAAAAAGCGGTAATAAACCCTGAGCTGGCAAATCGATGCACGTTGACCAAGCAATCATATCGATGACTTCTGATTTGCTTACTGATTTTCACCAGGTTTGAAAGCTTGGATTCTTTTTTGTTCCAGACCAAAACGTTCCGCAGGGAAGGGTGCCCGGTCAGCAACCCTTCATTACCTTTTCGCACTAAAAAATCAATGGATGCTTCCGGATAGTGTTGGCGCAGCTTTTCAATCAACGCCGTTGCTAAAATCACATCTCCTATAAAAGCAGTCTGAATTATTAAAAACGACCGGAAATGATGAACCATTACTTCTTGTACTTAGACCGATAGCTCTCGATGGCCTTCGAAATGATTTGCATAGCCACCTCCTTGCCTTGAAAATCCGGAACGGTCACAATTTTATTCTCTAGCTTCTTGTAACTCTCAAAGAACTCCTTCAACTCCAATTTGAAATGGGCTGCCAACTCGGAAATATCTTTGAGATGTTTAGTGTTCGCATCGTTCTCAGCTACGGCCAAAATCTTCTCATCACCCAGCCCTTGATCGATCATTCGCATCACTCCTATCACTCGTGCCTTCACTAAACACAACGGCTGAATCGGCTCATAGCACAGGATCATGATATCCAAGGGATCGTGATCGTCGCCCAAGGTTTGAGGAATGAATCCATAATTGGCGGGATAGTACACGGCGGAGTACAACACCCGGTCGAGACTTAACAAACCCGTCTCCTTATCCACTTCGTACTTCGTTCGCATGCCTGTGGATATTTCAATGATGCCATTGATATGTTCAGGAGGGTTTTCACCAATCGGTGCTTCGTGCCAAGGATGTTTGATCATGTTATAAAAGTAAAAAGTTCAAAGTAAAAAGCCGAATGTTAGCGGGCTCTACTTTGAACTTCTACAAGGAACTTGCTATCCTCGTCCTATTGCTTGCTTTCGCCAGCGTCTTTTTCTTTCTTATCTTCCTTTTTGGCCATCTTGATCTTGTCACCTTCTTTCAATCGTTTAGACACGACCAAAAATGGACCCGTGATCACTTCTGTGCTGTCGGATAAACCTGATAGAATTTCGATATTGTCGTAATCACTAATACCAGTTTTTACTTCCAGCATCTTCGCCACCCCTTTGTTGTTTACGAACACGACGACTTTGTCTTCTTTCTTTTCAGGCGCCTTGGTGCCTGAGTTTGTCACTTTACGCTTGTCGGGATCGTTGTCGACAGGTCCAGCCTTCTTTTCATCTGGATTGCGGGTCGTTACAGCGGCAAGTGGCACTGACAACACGTTTGTTTTCTTGCTGGTAATAATCTCCACGCTGGCCGTCATCCCTGGTCGAAACGGAAACTTGTTCCCTTTTTTGACAAGGTCGTTGTAGGATGATCTCAAAATCAAAATGCGTACTTCAAATTCGGTAATCGCGTCATTTGAGGTCTTGTCTTTAGCGGTATTAGCTATGTTGGTTACAATCCCTTTGAATTGTTTCCCGGCATTTGAATAAGCATCTACGTCGATCAAAACGGTATCGCCGAAATGCACACGGACAATATCATTTTCGTTCACGTTAACCCGAACCTCCATTTTGTTGAGGTCTGCAATACGCAACATTTCGGTTCCGGTCATAGTCGCTGTACCAACGACGCGCTCGCCCTTTTTCACACTTAATTTTGACACCGTTCCACTCATCGGCGCTACTACGGTCGTCTTACGCACATTTTCGCGGGCTTCTCTTACTGATGCCTCGGTGCTATTCACCACAAATTTTGCAGCCTCCAAATTTTTCTTCGCCGATGCAAGATTGTTCTTCGCCACATTGTAGGTTTGAATAGCCAGCTGCCAATCCGCTTCTGAAATAACTTTCTGATTAAATAACTTCTCCTGTCGCTTGTAGTCGGCTTCTGCTTTATCAAAGTTGGCCTGAGCCACCGAGATAGAAGCCACACTGGCTTCCACGTTTGCTTCCTGCTGGCTGAGTCCTGCTTCCGTTCTTTCCAACTGACTCTTCAAAATGTCGGGGCGGATTTTTACCAATGATTGTCCCGCCTTCACAGAGTCCCCGTCCTCCACATTGAGTTCGATGATCTCGCCAGAAACCTCGGGCGCCAGTTTTACTTCGGTCACTGGTTGCACAGTTCCTGATGCGCTCACCTTTTCAGTGATCGAAACTTTTTTTGCTTTGGCCAAATCAACTTCCAGTTCTTTGGCTTTACCTATCAAACCGGCCGATTTTGCTGCAATCAAAAAAACGATTACAACGACGAGGCCGCCGATGCCCCAGTACATTAATTTGTTTGATTTCTTTTTTTGCTTTGCCATAGAACTGAAAAGGATTACGGGTTTATAAATTAGTCAAATTTAGTTTTCTCAATATTCAATCGTTTTGCCCTGATAGAATTCAAGGATCTTTTTCGTCAGAATAAAATTGTATTTCGCTCTCGCCAATCCGGATTTTGCAGAGAAAAGGTCGTTGGATGCCACTTGATATTCAATGTAGGTTGCTGCGCCAATTTGATGGCGTTGTTGCACCATGCGAAAAGCTTCTTCGTTGGCGCTTACTTGTTTCAAGGCAGCCGTATATGTCTTTGCTGCCGAGATCGCGTTGTTATAAGCAGTCTCTATAGATTGACGCAAGGTATTCTCAGTCTCTTTAACGGTGATGTTTGCGAGCTCTTGATTTATGATGGCTTGTTGAACATTAGTACGCGTTTGAAATCCGTTCAAAATGGGTATAGACAAGCTCAATCCAAGGCTTTTGTACAAGTTGTCCGATATCTGATCAGTTACGTGATAGGCATCCGATACGAGAATTTGTTGTGACACGGGGGTCGTCACTGGTTGGTTGGGATCAGAATTGAGATAGCCTATGGTTTGGTTGGTTTTCGGTGCATTGGGGTCCACCGTATAGCGTGCCCTATCCGACGCACTGTTATAGTTCGACGCCGCAGAATAGTTAAAACTCAGTCGAGGCATGTACGCTGCACGGGCCGCTTTCGTGCCCAACTCTGCCGCCTCCACCTTTAACATTGCGCTTTTCACCTGCGGTAATGTCTTTGTCGAAGCGTCATAGATTTCTTCGGGTGTTTGGTTGATCGTGAGGTCTTCCATGGTAATATCCGGCACTACAATTTCCAAAGGTGTTGAGGCCGGTACTTGCATCGATTGCTTTAGCTGCAGCAAGGCAAAATTGTAACTGTTCTCTTGGGTAATAAGATTTGTCTCGTTGGTCGCTACGGTAGCTTCCTGCGTCAGTTCATTACTTTTTGGCAACGCCCCCGCCTCGACCTGCTTTTGTATTCTTTCCAATTGCTGTTGACTCGAATTAAGTTGGAACTTCGCATTCTCCAAAAGCTCCTTGTTCAAAATAACGGTGGTATAGTTCGACACTACCGTGATAATAACATCGTTCTTAGCCTTTTCGAGGTCCAAGTCAGCAGCTTCCACATTTCGTTTGCTCTGACGATAAGTATATTGATTTCTAAATCCGTTGAACAACAGGATTCCACCGGAAGCCGAGGGGTTCACCGTTCTGGTAATCCCTTGAAAATATTGATAGGTAACGGGATTTAGATTTCGACCGTAACTCTGACTGGCATTTGCATTGAGGGATAGCGTAGGCAAAAAATTTCCTTGCGCCGAAAGCTTGTTGACCCTATTTGACTCGACGTTGTACACACCACGTTTTACTGTCAAATTGTTGCCAAGGGCGACTCTGACGCACTCTTGCAATGTCATTTGTTGTGCACTCGAAACGGACCAACTCACCACCAACGCAACAAAGGCTACGTATACTTTTTTCATATCTGAGGTATCGATTTTACTTCTTTTATCCAGCTTAGACTTTTTAAATATTCAAATGTTACAGGCTTGACAGGAGAATCGATCTCGATTACCTGGCAAGCCAGATCGTGTTTCCCCTTTCTGGAAACCGACATCGTTGCAATATTGCAGTCATCATGGGCCAACACATTCGCGATGAATGCAATGCTGCCCTTGACGTCATCTGCGAAGATGATCATGGTATGCAGTGACGCGTTGAAATTGGCTCTGAACCCATTCACTTCTGCGATGTTGATCACCCCTCCGCCCTTGCTTTCACCAAGCACTTCCACTTCGGCATCGCCTTTCTTTAATTTCAAACGAATAGAATTTGGGTGAAGTGTGGAAGCATTGCCCACCGATTTGAAATGATATTTCAGGCCCTTTTCTTCAGCAATTTCTATGGCCGTTTTTATGCGTTTGTCGTCTGTTTCAAAATCCATTAAGCCGGCCAGGATAGCTCGGTCGCTGCCATGACCTTCGTAAGTCCTTGCAAAAGAGTTATAAAATGTGATTTCAGCTTCCTCGGGAAGAGCCCCAAGTATTCGTATGGCAGCACGCGCGATCTTCACCACCCCAGCTGTATGGGAGCTCGAAGGCCCTATCATGACAGGGCCGATCATGTCAAAAACACTACTTTTTTCAGGCATTGGGGGCGAAATCTCTGTTGCAAACGCAATATTAGGGCAAAAGGATGTACTCTCTAGCAAAATTATTCGAAGTGACAACCGCCTATCTGGCGCTCGCTACCTGACAATCAACTTGACCGTCTCAGATCCTCCTGCCCAGGAAACACGCGCAAAATAAAAACCGGAGCTAAGGGATTGCGGAAGCAGCGTTCTCTCGCCGGACAGAATTGACACCGGGTCACTGATTTTTTGACCGAGGACATTGAAGAACTGGACCTCCGAATTCCTTGACACACGAATGCTTACACCCTGTCCTTGCTGGAGTGGATTTGGCCAAACGACGACGGCATTCTCCATCGAGTTTGTGTTCAAGCTGTCTGATTTGAGCATTCGAATTCCGCCCGTGATCATTCCGGCGGCAATTAGGTGGTTGCCATCTCCGTAGAGATCGGCCGTCGCCAATGCCAGCAGGTTGCCTAGGCTGGCACGCCCATAGCTGTCCTTGATCGGGTTATAAAAAAGCAACGTGTCGGCCTGTTTAGGTCCTGAACGATAATTAGAATACATCACCACCGTTCCTTTGTTTCCAATGAGCAGGTCTTGTTTTCCGTCGCCGTTGATATCGGCTATTGCGGGTGCTGGGCAATAACGGATAATATTGGAGCCAAGACCAAGATAACTAGAATTAAATAGACCGAAATGGGGAGAAGAACCTGAGCCGCCGTTGTTCCAATACTGGAGCGAGCCGTCCGTCTTGCCAATCAAAATATCCGGAAGCCCGTCGCTGTTGACATCGGTAATCAAAATACTCTCGAATTGATTGAATGAAAAATTGATCTCTACAAGAGGTTGGCCTGCAAAATCAAATTTTTGATTGCTCTTGTTGGCAAAGAAAAACAAATGACTGTTAAATAATTTCTTGTCGGTGGCGGTAAACACAAGATCCTTTTTTCCGTCAACGTTGATATCAGCAAATTGAATATTGATGTTGAATAAGCCCAACTGTGAGATGCCCAAATAGTCTTTGTCAATCAATTCAAATGAAGCCGAACTAAAACTTCCCGTGTTTTCGTACAGAAAAATGGATGAAGTGGTGTCGACGCCGGCCCAGTAGCTTACGAACAAATCCATGTCACCATCATTGTCGTAATCGCCAAAGGCAGGCGAAGCATAACTCCCCACATCGACCATTTGGTCTTGCAGCCAATTTGTTTTTTGAAGGTTGAACTGTGGGGCCACGGTTGTTCCGGTGTTTTTGTAAAGCGAAACTGAATTCGACAGGTCGATCGCACTGGGTACACGGGCACTGATATTCGTTGAGACCACCAAGTCTTTGACACCATCAAAGTCAGCATCCTCATAGAAGGCGGCTGGAAAGAGCAACGTCGTTGGATGGCCTTGTGGAAAAAGGTCGAAACTTTTCATGTCCGCCGAATCCTTGGTTCCTCCGTTTTCTATAAGATACAATGCGCTGCAATTCTGTTCCGAAAAAATCAAATCACGTAACCCGTCATTATTTAGGTCGAGGGTCAATAGGGATTTTCCGGCATCATGCAAAGTTCTGCCCCCAAACTGACTGCAATCAGTGCCACCAAAAACATACTTGCCGCAATTGCACTCGATGAAATTACCCCATTCATTGGTGACCCGCTGGAGTTGCATCGAATCACATCGCCCAACGTTTTCAATGCTTAGGTTTTTATGAAACTCCATTGTGCCAATACCAACAAACCGCGCTACGATAATATCGAGGTCTCCGTCTTCATCAACATCATCGATAGCCGGAATATCCGTTCCATTTACTTGTAGGTTGATACTGCCGCTGAAGCCAATGGTCAACAAAGGGTTGCCTTGATTAAATGGTCTCCATCGTGGCGTGTTTGAATTGCCCGTCACGTTTACAAAAACCGAGATGCCAGCGGGGTTACTCGTGAACAAATCCTTTTGTCCATCGCAGTTAAAATCGCGTAGCAATACCCATTGATCGATCACCGATGGGAAAAAAGCTTCAAACTCAGGGTTGTAGGTGTAGCCATTTCCTGTACTCAGGTAGGTAAAAAGCTTGTTGGCGGTGCGATCGAAAATGGCCAAGTCCTCCTTGCCGTCTCTATTTAAATCAATAGTGTTGACTTGCGCAGAGTTCAGGCCCCCAGCCCAGGGCAGGTTGATGTTTTTTCCATCCACCTTCACTGGAATTGTTTGATCAAAATGATAATTGAGCTGCGCAACTACCGGCGACACGATCAACCATCCAAAAACAAAAACCAATTGTCTCAACATTGCCTAAAGCACGAACTCAAAGGTACGAATAACACTTCTACTTATGTTAAAGAAACCGCCCCGCACACCTTAAAAAGAATAAGTAAGCGCCAGTGAGGCACGTGAATGAAAGTGCGTTTGGTTATCATACAAGTCCTGGGCCACTGGCAAAAATCCGTTCAGCAAAACACCGATATTGTTTCGCTGAACATTGACTCCCGCCAATCCACTGAGCACATACCCTTTGCTTCCTTCTACCACCTGCCCCTCAAAATGATTATTCTCGTTTGCCGAGAAATTCAATCCGAGCATCGGCCGTATGGTGGTCATGGCAATGGGCCAAGAATGAAAGTAAGCGGCATTAACATAAACGCGGTTGCCAAATCGAAATTGCTGATCATTAGCGGTATTAATTCTGTACGCCACGTTGGTGACAACTCCTTGACTGTTCCATAAGAGATTGTGAATTGCACTGACCAAAAAATCCGTACTACCAGTTCCCACTTGTGAGTTGAAATCACCGGCAGTAAATGCGGGGTCGCTGGTGTCAACTTGGTATTTGCCCGTTTTAAGTTTTATCCCCCCTCCTAGCCAAAGTGATTGTTTGGCTGTTCCCAATTTCTTTTCGGACGTGACTTTATAATTGGCAAGCAATAACACGTCGCCAATGCCTTTCGAATCGGCAACCCCATCATCACTGGTTTTGTGCAACGACAGGTAAGGAACAAATGCCATCAATTGAATACGTTTGAATTGATAGCCACCCCATAACTCCACACTGTGGAAATAGTCGTTGCTAAATTGGGTTCCATCTGCACTTAACGAATTATATTGAGCGTAACTGTATCGAACCCCAACGAATGCTTTTGAGAACGTGGGCAACACACCCACTTGAAAATTGCTGTTACCACATCCGCAAAAAGGGCAAGCGATAACAGCGGTAGAAAAAAGAAGAAGGAATATTGAAAAAGAATAATTTTTCATGTTGAGTGAACAAAGGGATTAGAAAAAAGAAAGTGCTGCGAAAAAAGAATTCGCAGTTGGCGCTAGCGCAAAAGAAATCAGGCTAGAGGCGGGCGGAAAACACACAACAAGTAACCATCAACCAATGGAGGCTCTTGCTGTAAAGAAAATTCCCGGAATTGATTTGTCGATCGATTTTGAAAATCTAAATCAGAAATCAAAAAATCAGAAAGGTCAGGGGCTACTTGTGAGAGCGAGCTTGACGTTACCGGCGTTTCATCGATCAATTGTATTTTCTGGTCCACGAAACATCGGCCGTAGCACATGGTGATGGGGCGTTCTTTATTCATACAAAGATTTGCAGCGATGTATTCCTTATTCAATTGATAATAAATTTCTACACTCAACTTGAAAAGTGTGGGGACGAACAGGATCAACAGTAAGAAAATGGAAAAGAAACGCTTCAAGGTTTAGTCGTTTGGCAAAGTCCGATTTGCAAGTTCGCTGATAGTTTTGTGCCGTTGGCGCCTACGTTACCGGCGGCGAGGATCACATTGCCTTCCGGACCGGAATCAGACGCGTGAATGTTAATGTAGGCAGCCAGTTTCATCAAATCCTTGTAAGAAACTTTGGTTTCATCTGCTAGTTGAGTAATCACTGTCTGACTTACCCCTGTCTTTGCGTTCACGGGGCTCAAGAGGGCTGCAACGACGGCGCCATTGGCAGACATGTCTCCCATGTGGAGGTGCACCGGTAATTGGGAGGTGCCGTCTGTGCCACTCAATTGCACTTGCACCGTTGTGCCGCCGTCCTTTCGTTCCTTGAACACTACCGTACCACTCACTGCATATTGGGAAGCCTGGACCAATCCATAAGTGGATTGATTCCCAGTAAAATCAGAAACAGTCTCGTTCTTTTGACAAGACGCCAAAACGATCAACGCAGCTACCCACAGGTTCTTCATAATTCAATCATTTTAGTTGGACGAAGGTAATAAAGTTAGCTAAATCAACGCGCAGCTTAGACACCTATTTTGTCGATGGTTTATAGGGTACGGTATATTTTGAGACAATTTTTTGCATTCGGTAACTTTTGGTCAATTTTGTACCGAATATTGAGTTATGCCGAAAAATTTTGTTTCTGATTCAAAAGAGTCGAGCCGTATGTTCAAAAGCGATTGGCTTGAACCTCTTTCGAAGGTGCACTACAGCGTGCCGTTGGTTGTTTATGTGCCTGTGATCGGCTATTTCCTTTGGAAAAGTTTAACCATGGAGGGCTCCAGCCTTCTCGTTTTTCTCTTGAGTTATGGAGGCGGCCTGCTCTTCTGGACGGCCACTGAATATTTCTTACACCGATTTGTCTTTCATTTTGTTCCTAAGTCGTCATGGGGCCAGCGCCTGCATTTCATTTTTCACGGGGTGCACCACGATTTCCCCAACGATCGGTTGAGACTGGTGATGCCTCCTTCCGTTAGCATTCCGCTCGCGATGGGGTTTTATTATTTGTTTCAAGTATCGCTGCCGTTGACTTGGGTGCCTTCCTTTTTCGCGGCATTCATGACAGGCTATTTGTTTTACGATATGGCCCACTATGCTTTCCATCACGCCACTTTTCAAAATGCGATTTTGAAAAAATTAAAGCAGCACCACATGAGGCATCACTATCATGAACCTGACAAGGGGTATGGTGTTAGCTCAGCCCTGTGGGACAAAATCCTTCAATCGGATTTTAAAAAATCATAGCAGAATTTCGCGAACGTTTGCTTTGATCGTTGCCGAGATGTCGTCGGTAGGCAAATCGTTTACGTCACGCCCAAAGGGATCTTCAATTTCTTCGGCAATCAATTCTACACTGAGAAGGATAAAAGACACGAGGATTACAGTAGGGATCGTGTAGTACCCAAACGTTTCCAAAAAACCGAAAGGCAGCGTAATGATGTAGATGAACAAGAATTTCTTGATGTACATCGTGTAGGAATAAGGGATCGGGGTTTTCTTGATCCGTTCGCATCCCCCCATAAGATCAATGAAATCTTTCATCTCCTTGTCGAGATTGACTAGATGAAAGCCGGTGATGACGTTGGCGCGTGAAAGGGCCTCGACCTTTTGATACATCAGCGATGAAATAAAATTAGGCTTGTGACCCGCCTTGGCCATTTTCTCTTTTAGGGCCTCGTCTTCTATTTCCAACTCCGATAGTTGCACGCCATTCCTCAATTGTTCTTTTGTAGCGATAGTAAAATTGCTGATCATTTGTGCAAACCATTTGCGATCGGCGGAGTCGGCGGGAAGAATTGCGTTGAGTTTCAGGGCGAAGTTCCTAGTGCTGTTCACAAGACCGCCCCACAGCCGACGTCCCTCCCACCAGCGGTCGTAGGCGGAGTTGGTGCGGAACACCAAAAACAAACCGAGCACTATACCCAAAAGCGAGTGCACCACCGTGGAGGACGGGAAATCCTTTTCGTCCAACTCAAAATAATCGTTTGCTAAACAAAGAACAGCGGTAAACACGCCGATGCTCAAAAGCGCGGGCTGTAGCGTTTTTACTACCTGTTTGCTATAGGCATGAAAAATCAGGTTCAGCCATGTCTTGGGATTGTAAGTGACCATTGGGTTTGTGGATTATTTAGGTGTCAATTAGGTAGCTGCAATTATAGACATTTTTATTTTTTTGGTGGTTGGTTGGCGGTGGTTAGCAGTTAGCTTCTTGCCATAGCCAATGAGACTTTTTCACGACGATCGGTTCAAATGGAAAGTGCTTTAAACGAGCTAAAATCAGCATCCGCATATCCATAGTTTGGCTAGTCCGACCTAGTGGGAATTTCGGCAATTGTATATATTCGGGTATGGTGTGTTTTTATGAGGACATTGATTGTCTTAGTTTTTAGTTTGGTGTCATGGGAAACTTACTCCCAGCGACCTCGAGACTTCGCCGTGGACAAAACCTTGGACTATGAAATAAAAGGCGAAGGCAGATCCTTCAAAATAGCAGGCGAGAATTTCACGTCAAAGTCAGATGTCCAAATCAGCTATCTTCCCGACAAGTACAATTTGCTCGTCATGCCGTTGGTCAAAGCAACCAAAATTGGAGACACTTTACAGTTGACTCTTGAGGCTATAAACGAAGCGATTTATAGCGTATGCACAATTAAAATATTCGGAAAGAAGTGTTTGATCACCTTCAGTTTTACTGAATCTGGGGAAACGGGCGGACCTAGAGAACTACCGATTTACAACTTCAGTCTGATTTTGAATCATAACAATTTCAAAAAAGGAAAAACAATTAGGGGCCACGCCGAGTTTCGCGGACGATGTTTAACGGGTTACTGTCCAGATTACGTAAGGGACTTTAGCGCAAACGGCAACTTTGTGGTAACCATATGAAACCTGAACAAAAAATTAAACGCAAATGCACATAAACTTCATTCACTGGAACATCGATCCAGAGATTGTCAACATCAATGGTTTCTCCTTGAGATACTACGGGATTTTATTTGCCAGTGGCATCATGCTCTGCCTTTTGATCTTAAGACGGATTTTTAAAAATGAAAACATCACCGCGGGTAAATTAGACACACTCACCATATATGGCGTGATTGGCATTATCGTAGGTGCGAGATTAGGGCACTGCTTATTTTATGACGCTGCCTATTTTTTCGATCATCCTTTGGAAATGTTTTTACCAATTCAGCGAATAGAAGGAGAATACAAATTCACCGGTTATCTGGGGCTGGCTAGTCATGGCGGTGCGGTTGGATTAATTCTTGCGCTGATTGTTTATTCATGGCAAACGCGCGAGTCCATTTTAAACACGGTTGATTTGATCGGCGTAGTTGCTCCTTTAGGCGGTTGCTTTATCAGGGTCGGGAACTTAATGAACTCGGAAGTGATTGGGTTCCCCACACAAGTTCCTTGGGCATTTGTTTTTGAGCGTGAAGACCACTTGCCAAGGCACCCCACACCACTTTATGAAGCGATCGCTTATCTACTGATCTTTATCCTGACCTTCTATCTATACAAAAGGTACCGCCCCAAATTAAAAAACGGGTTCTTTTTCGGACTTTCGATTTCATTGATATTCATAGCACGGTTTTTTATTGAATTTGTGAAAGAGAGACAAGTTGCCTTTGAGGAACAAATGCAATTTGATATGGGGCAGCTGTTGAGCCTTCCGTTTATCCTACTTGGGATTGGGTTTGTTATCTATGGATTGATGAAAACAAAAAAGGATCGGCAAGAGAATGATTTATCTGCGACATTTTGATGGGCCGAAGGTTTGTTGGTGGGTTGGCTCCTTCTTCACGCAAACACCAACAATCGCCAGGGAAACACTTGCTATGGTTTACCTTTTTTCGTTTCGCAATTTTTCGATCATCAGTTTTACTTCCTCAAGTAACAACTCAGGTTCTGAATCTTGAATGTAATGCCCACTCTTTGTAGTTGCTATTAATTTTATCTGCGGGGCTTGAGCTAACCATTGCCCAAAAAGTTCTTTCTTGATTTGTCGATCCTCGTCGGTTGCGCCCTGCCCCACCTGGAAGGAGCCAATTATTGTTATTGGAATATTTTTCGGAAACTGGACCTGCCTCATTGCTGCACGCTGTTGATGGTACTGAACGGCCTCATTTCTCTCGCCATTCGCAAGGGTCCTTTCAAATTCTTCTCTGTCTTTTAATATCTTTTCTCGTTCCTCTTTTGGCTTAATTGCCATCAACCTGTCAAATTGGTCTTCGTGTACAGGGTCAATCAAAATCATTCCCAAAACGTTTTCCGGATGATCGTTTTGGTATTTTCTTATGATCGAAGCCCCGAGCGAATGTCCAATAAATAAATAAGGCCTTGGTATTTCATTCGTTCCAAGAAACTCATTTAAATCATTACTTAAATTTTCTATTGTCCTGGGGGCGTTTGTGGAGTCGGATTTCCCAAGGCCTAATCTGTCATAAGTCACAACCGTTGTGATTTGGCCAAGCTTTGTCTGCAATGTGTCCCAACTTAGAAGGGTTTCTCCCATTGCCACGTCAATGACAATTGTCGGTTCGCCGTCTCCCAAAATTCTGTAATTAAATTTTCCGGGATTCTTTTTAGAAGAACAAGAGAGCAAAGTCAGGGTTACAAAAATTAATATTTTGTTCATTTACTGAAATTGTCCTTAGAGATGTGCCTCACACCGTCGCTGACACTTAGTCCTCGCAGTTTCTTCCATCGCCGCGACTCCACGCATTCTAAACCGCAATCGGTGCCTTAATCCCAGGATGAGATTGGTAATTCACAATTTCAAAATCTTCGAACTCATATTCGAAAACAGAACTGGGCTTGCGTTTGATTTCTAGGCGTGGCAGTGCGAATGGTTCGCGTGAGAGTTGGGTTTTTGCTTGCTCGAAATGGTTGGAGTACAGGTGCACATCACCCCCCGTCCAAACAAACTCACCGAGTTGAAGGTCACATTGCTGCGCCACCATGGCGGTCAGCAGTGCATAGCTTGCAATATTGAACGGCACGCCAAGAAAATAATCGGCACTTCGCTGGTAAAGTTGACAAGACAGTTTGCCTTCAGCGACGTAGAATTGAAACAGTGCGTGGCATGGTGGTAAAGCCATGCTATCCACTTCGGCCGGATTCCAGGCCGACACGATGTGCCTTCGTGAATCGGGTTTCGTTTTTATTTGATGGATGACATTGGCAATCTGATCGATTTTCTTTCCACCGGGCGCTGGCCAACTCCTCCACTGACTTCCGTACACGGGGCCCAAGTCACCATTTTCGTCAGCCCACTCATCCCAAATCGTGACGCCATGATCTTTCAAGTACTTAATATTCGTTTCGCCTTTCAAAAACCAAAGCAGTTCGTAGATGATCGAGCGCAAATGCAATTTTTTGGTAGTCACAAGCGGAAAGCCTTTGGAAAGATCAAATCTGAGTTGTCTGCCGAAAACAGAGCGCGTGCCCGTGCCTGTGCGGTCGGTCTTCACAGCTCCGTTGTCCAAAATGTCTTGCATCAAATCAAGGTATTGCCGCATGGAGAAGAAATTTTTATGCAAGTAACCGAAGAGATCGCAAATAAGAAAGGCCCCGACGGAACCGTCGGGGCCTCATCACTCCCCAATCCCCACAAGTTTTTCTTTAATTGCCGTCGCCTGATACGGTGATGGTTACGGTCTTAGCGTTGATGGTTACCGAGATCGTATTGTCGCATGCGGTAGTCCCATAATCAAGTATGTAAGTAGTCTTTTGGTCGACAACAAATGTTTTTGTGCCGCTGACCGGCAATTCGTATCCTGCCAAAAGACATTCTGCCCTATAAACCACATCTTTGGTGATCGCCATTGTGTATCCCGTTCCTTTACGGTTGGTACCTTCGGCAGTGCTTCCGGCTTTATGTGTAATAGTAGATTGTGATGGATTTGCAATCACATAATCCCACACCACGTTGAAAGAAGCATTTCTCACAAGAGTAGTGTTGTTGGCGAACGTAAGAGTAATAGCAGTGGTATGCGAAAAGGTGACGATAACGTCTGTGTTAGTTGCTGTGGAGTCTATAACGGTCACATTGTAAGTTCCATCTACTTTTATAGAATTTCTCGAAAAACCATCAAATGTGATGGCTCTAGTAGATTGAGGCTTGAGTCTCATCCCATGGTAAACAATTATGATTTTACCTTTGCGAGTCACGCCATCAGTAGTAACTCCAGTTTTATAGTCAATAGTAATTGTTCCTGATGGGTTAGTTTTTAAAGTTCCAGGTTCTGGTGTTATTGTGATTGTTGCACCCAGCAATCGCCTGTCTTTAAGTCCCAGACCGTCGATGGTTCCGGATTCCCGTCCTGTGGACAGTTGAACGTTTGTCACATTACTGACTACCGCATTTCCAAGATCTGCAGCCTCATTCGAAGTGGATGCAGAAACGGATTCTGAATTCACATTCTGTGAATCAGTCGAATTCAATGGGCTCTCAGTGTCTTTCTTGCACGAATACAGCACCGCCGCACATGCAATGGCTGCTACCGTCAATGTTTTAATAGATACTGTTTTTTGGACTTTCATAAGGTTTGGTTAAAATTTATAATGGCCTTTCAGACCCTTTATTCTTGATCTGGTTTAATGGTAACTGAAAAATCAATTTCCGTCTCCGTTAACAGAGATGATTTTTTCTTTTCCATCGATGGTTACTATTACCAAGTTGTCACAAGTGCCATCGCCATAATCCACTTTATAAGTTCGCGTATCGGTTGACGACGTCACGGCAATAATTTTGATGCCCTTCACCGGAATTAAAATCCGATTCTTGATCCAGCAGTTGAATTTTTCAATCAAAGGTGTGGGCAATGCCTGGCCTGGATCTCCAATCTGCATCGTATACACGTTCCCATTTTTGTTTTTTCCCGTGGCTCCCCCTACAATGTGCCATTCGTCATTGGCAGGTTGCTGCGGATCAGACGAGCGATACCACGTTTTAGTAAATGTATGCTCCCGCTCTATCGTTCGGCCATCACCGAAAGTAATTTTTCCTCCCACGAGATTAGATACAAATTCAAGATGCAATGAATCTACGCTCAATTGCGTCGCATTATTTTCGGTCCCCTCGATGTGAATGCTGTTGCGATAAAAATTAACCAACTGAATACTAAATGTTGAGCCGGGCTGCCAGCGTCTGCCGCTATAGGTGATGATGATTTTTCCTTTTCGTGTTACATTGTGGTCGTCGACACAGGATTTTAACGAATCGAAGTTGATGATAATGGTACCGGCAGGTGCTTGTTTGGTGCCTGTGCGTGTCACCGTTACGACCGCACATTTTAGTCTCCCATCAAAATTGCCAAGGCCCGTAACCACCTCGCCCGCCACACGGGCTCCCGAATATTGCGCAACCGTCAGATTACTCATTGCAATGGACGATATATCGGAGTTTTCGTTGACATAGGCCGCCGAAGCCGCCTCTGAGTTTACATTTTGGGTGTCTACAGAATTGAGTATTTCGGCATCTTTCTGACAAGACAGCAACATCACCACTATGGTGGTAAACAAACCGGAGGCCGTTTTCGAGGACAACATTTTAGTTGCTTTCATCGTACCGTAATTTTATGTTTGACTCCCGTAGTAGGATTAGAATTCGTCTACGAAGTAAGGTTTAACTAGGCCATAAAAAAAGTTAAAAATGCAGTTTTTGAGGCAAAAGCAATCGAACGTAAGGTTATGTACGATAATTGTAATGTGGGCTGCTTTCGGCTTTTGCTTCAGGGCCCAGCCGTTATTTGCCCAACTGAAGATCGCCAAATTGAAATATAATGGAGGTGGCGACTGGTACGCCAACAAAACAGCCCTTCCCAACCTTGCCAAATTCTGCAACCGCGAACTGGGCACTTTCCTGGCCGAGGAAGAAGATGTGGTGGAAGTCGGAAGCCCTTCATTGTTTGACTATCCTTACGTGTATATGACCGGCCATGGCAACGTGGTTTTCTCAGCAAGCGAAGCGGAGAATTTGCGCAAGTATTTAATGGCGGGAGGATTCCTGCACGTGGACGATAATTATGGCCTTGACAAATTCATCCGCATCGAATTGAAAAAGGTTTTTCCGGAATTGGAGCTCGTCGAGATTCCTTTCACCCACGCGGTGTACCACCAAAAATTTGATTTCCAAAAAGGGTTACCAAAAATTCACGAGCACGATGGCAAACCCGCTCAGGGTTTTGGTTTATTTTATCAAGGCAGGCTTGTGCTGTTCTATTCCTATGAGTGTGACCTTGGCAACGGCTGGGAAGACCAGCGAATCTACAACGACCCCGAGGCAAAAAGGCAAGAGGCGTTAAAAATGGGGGCCAACCTGATCTCCTTCTGTTTTACGTCAAATTAACTACACGATTTTTTCGATCACCAAATTGTGATTCGTGTAGATGCAAATATCAGCAGCAATGTTGAGGCTTTCCTTTACCATTTCTTCGGCAGAGAGCGTAGGTGCATGTTTTTTTAAGGCAAGGGCAGCCGACTGTGCATACATCGCTCCCGAACCGATCGCAGCTACATGATTGTCGGGTTCAATGACGTCGCCCGTTCCGGACAGGATAAGAATTTCTTCTTTGTTACACGCAATAAGCATGGCTTCGAGCCGGCGCAGGTAACGATCCATACGCCAGTCTTTCGCAAGTTCGATGGCAGCGCGTTTCATGTTGCCTCCGTAAGAATTCAGTTTTTCATCAAATCGGTCGAGAAGCGTGAATGCATCGGCCGTGGATCCAGCAAAACCGGCAATCACTTTTCCGTCTTGCAGTTTCCTGATCTTTTTGACGTTGCTTTTCGCAATGGTGTTACCCATCGTCGCCTGGCCATCTCCGCCAATAGCTACTGATCCATTGTGGCTGATCGCCAAAATAGTAGTTGAGTGAATTTCCGTCTTCATCCTTAGATCAAAATCCGAACTGGATCTTCCAGCAATCCTTTGAGCGTCTTCAGGAACGCCGAGCCCACCGCACCATCCACTGCACGGTGATCGCACGACATCGTTACTTTCATGATATTCCCCACGGCCAACTGACCGTTCTTGACGATCGCTGTTTCCTTGATACCACCTACCGCAAGAATACATGCATTGGGTGGATTGATAATCGCTGTGAACTCCTCGATGCCGAACATGCCGAGATTTGAAATCGCAAACGTGCCGCCCTCCATTTCTGCGGGCTGCAACTTTTTATCGTGGGCCTTTTGTGCCAATTCTTTCACTTCAACTGAAATATGTGACAACGATTTATTGTCGGCAAAGCGAAGCACGGGCACGAGCAATCCGTCTTTCACTGCTACTGCCACACCAATATGGATATGGTTATTTTTTCTGATTTTATCGCCAAGCCAGCTCACATTTACATCCGGATGCTGGCGCAGTGCAGCGGCTACCGCCTTAATCACCAAATCATTGAACGAAATTTTCACAGGAGCAATTTCATTCATGCTCTTGCGTGCCTCCACTGCCTTGTCCATGTTGATCTCCATGGTGAGATAGAAGTGAGGGGCGCTGAATTTACTTTCGGCCAAGCGTTTCGCTATGGTTTTTCTCATCTGCGACACTGCTACCTCTTCGAAACTTTCTTGACCTACCACTTGCGGCAGAACCACAGGCGCCGAACTCTTTGCTTCCCCTTTCGCAGGTTGTGCCGAAGGCTTGTAATTTTCAACATCGTGTTTCGTTACTCGGCCGTAGTCGCCTGTCCCTTGAATTTTGTTGATGTCATAGCCGAGATCCTTGGCCATCTTTTTCGCCAAGGGAGAAGCTTTCAACCTTCCATTGGTGGAGACAGTGCCATTCGAAGTAGGTTGTACTGACGGCGTTTGCACTGCCGCTGTTGGTGGGGCCGCAGGTTTTGAGTCTCCAGATCCTTTTGCCTGCTGTGCTTTCAACAGCGTCTGCCAATCTGCGTTCTTCTCTCCGATAATTGCCAACACTTCATTTATTTTCACCGCTTCTTTTTCTTTCGCACCGATGTACAGCAAAGTACCGGTGTTGAAAGATTCATAGTCCATCGTCGCTTTGTCGGTTTCGATCTCTGCCATCAACTCCCCCGATTTCACCTGATCGCCCACCTTTTTGTGCCACTTGGCAATTACGCCTTCGGTCATGGTGTCACTCATCTTGGGCATGAGCACCAAATCGGCCTTGATGCCCGAAGTTTCGATCGCTGCCGGAGCGGTTGCAACGGCTGTGGCCGTTTCAGTTTTCGTTTCTGTTTTTCCACCCGCGGTGGCCGTGGATTGGGCACCGGCGAGCAGGGCTGAATAGTCCTCCCCTTTGTTTCCCACGATAGCAAGCACATCATTGATCTGGACAGGCTGCCCCTCTTTTGCTCCCAAATACAATATCGTTCCCGTATTGAATGATTCGTAATCCATTGTGGCTTTGTCGGTTTCGATCTCCGCCATCAGCTCGCCAGACTTCACTGTATCTCCTACTTTTTTATGCCATTTCGCGATCACCCCTTCGGTCATAGTGTCGCTCATCTTGGGCATTCGAACAATCTCTGCCATCTCGATTTATAGTTTAAGAATTACCTATTCGATTTAAACGAACGTCAAAAATAGGCGATTTTCGAGTATTCTGAAATGTTTTTGTTGCGATCAGAAATTGATCGTCCCAATAAGAACTTCAAACAGCGAAGTAGCGGGCTTTATTCCTTTTGAATATCTGAAGCCAATGTCCAGTTGTGGAAGCAGCCGCATGATGTTAACGTCCAATTTCACCTCCACTCCCGTCGACATGTACGCTTGGGTCGCGGTCGGGTTGTTGGTATATCCTTGGCCAAAACCGTAGTCAACAAATCCGTTGGCGCGAATACGCTGAATATTCAACAGCGGTCCTATGGCGATATCCGGGTAACAAATGGGCAGTGTGTAATTGCCGGACATGGTGTAGAAATCTTTAAATCTGGCCACCCCCAAACCTCCCCTAGGCAAGGGCACTTGATTCCTGAAAAAATAATCACGGTTGTCGGCAAATGTTTTCCCCGACTTTTGAATGTTCGTCATTTGAACACCCTGATATCCCCAATACCCCCAAAGCGAATGGTGCTTGAACAAGCCAGGGAAATAAAGTTGGCCATAAAAAGAGAATTGTGCTCCAGAAAAATCGCCGCCGTAAGGAGTATTTAAGATGTTAAGAAAAAGTGCCTGACCGAACTTACTGTTGATGTCTCGCCGGCTTTGTTTCAACAGTCGATAGGCCGAAAAAGTAAAACGATTGTAAATTAGATTTCCGTTGGTCGGGTAATTGAAAAAATAATAAAAGGATTTTACCGTGTCATTGATGATCAACGCCGGCACGATGCGTTCGCTATTGACGCTGTTGGTAAAGTCCGTGACCTGAGTAACTCCAACGGCGTTTCCAAAGGTAACACTGCCAAAATACTTAGACGTAGTCGTGTTGAAAGGCAGTCTCAACCCGCCTTCCACCGTCTTCTCTTTCCAACTTAAATTGACATCTTTATTTGTTCGCGAAAGCAATTTGTAGGGTGACTTTGTTCCTGACGCAGAGTCAATTTCAATGTTACCTAACGATGCCTTTCGCTGACTTTCGCTGATCGAGAAATCGATGATGGGATACCAGCCTTGATAACTGACCGATGCCGTCCAAGCGCCAGTTCCTTCAGTTTTGTCATAGGCATATCCCGCATTGATCTGCGTCGTGCTCAACAAATCTTGCGAGGTGACACCAATAAATGCCGACGTCAGCGTGGTGCTCACCGTGGCTCCCCAACTGTACGGATTGATAGTACCCTTCCAGCGACGGTATCGCTTTGTTTCGTAAACGGTTTGCGGCAAATTGTTCAACAGCAATTGATTGCCCTCTTGTGCGACAAGAAGGTTGTAGTCTCCCTTCGATTGCTCAGTATTATTCCATCTTTTCCAAGAGGAAGGATCAAATGGGATTTTCGCCACATCCATTCCATCTCTTCCTTGGTCATTGTAATAAATCCATTTCCCGTCTTTCGTTACGGTGGGGTTGTAGGCTCCATATTTGCTGCTGGTGACCTGAAAGCGTTGCCCCGTTGCTAAATCCACCGCATAGATATTATCGATGCCACTGATGGGTGAATTGTAAAACACAAATTCTCCCCAAGGAACAGGATACCCGATGTTTTCATTGGAGAACTCAGTAAGCTTGTTCATGGCACCGCTTTGAAAATCAAAGCTGACAATTGACCTTCGATTTTGGCGGGTGCTTAAGGCTATGATTTTCTTTCCGTCGGAGGTCCAGCGGGGCATGGAAATGAAATCATTGTCAGGGTTGTCAAAAGTTTTTACGACACGCCCGCTGAAATAATCGATGACCACTAAATGGGTCTTGTATTCTGTATCCGTTTCCACCGTGGCTACTTGATAACCATCGGGCGAAATCGCGGCGGCCGCATACCGAGACTTCGCTCCCAGTACACGTTTTTGTTTCATGTTCAAGTCATACCCCACCACCACTGAATAATTTCTGACTTGCCATCGCGGATCGTACCGATATTCATTCCATACCATTCGCTGATTGGTGGCCGACAACATCGCGGCTTCGTTGATCTGACCCTGTGTAAAAACCGTTTTCTCATTTCCGTCTTTTATCACCACCAATTTTTCAATGTCGCCAATTCCAGATTTACGGACGAGGATACTCCCGTCGTCCAACACCTGCGGAAATTGGTAGTCGGTGTATGCACCTCTTGAACGTCGGTTGACTTTTTCGAAACTTGTCACCCTGAGTGTGTCCTGTTGGGCCTTCCAATCTTTTTGAAGATCGGCAGCCATTTCTTTGTAAAGGTCTTTCACAAACAAGCCCGTTTCTTTTTTCAGGGCAGATGAGAAACGAAGAGGAACAAACGCCGCATTCCAGGCACGCGCTGTCACCTTGTCCCAAATTTGCGGATCGTTGGTTTTCTTCCTCAGATAAGAAACCATATGATACCCTAACACATAGTGATCGTTGATGTTGTTTTTATAAGATCGTAGATATTGTTTGTGATAATTGAATACACGACCCTCTTGCAAGTTCGTGCGGAGGATCAAATCAAAATTCGGAATACGGCCTCGGCCCGAAGGCGTGAAAGCAGTTTCTGTGGCGACGGCATCTCCTTCCCAAAACCACTGCGGTGCGCCGACGTAAGCAAGCCCTGCAAGGGTATTGTATCCGAAGGCATAATAGAGCAGTTTGTTGACACCACGGCGAGCATGCTGAAACTGGGCCATGTGTCGATACTCATGCGAGGACAGGAGCGTAAGCCAATCATTTGTTCCTACAAAATTGTAGTTCTGCGATGGCATGCCGTAAAATTCGGCGCGCCTGGGGGTGATGGATACAAACGCGTTTGAGAGAGCCGATTGATTCTGCAGCACGATGGAGATTTTTCTTGGAACAGCGCCAATCGTTTTGCCCTCGGGCTCTCGAATGGTTTCGAGTGTGTTAGCGACACGCTGTGCCTGTGCTTCAAACCCCTGAGGATATAACAAGCGGAAGTTGGGGGTGTTCAGCTGATACCACTTAAGTGAAGCGGGGTTGGTTGCTGAAACGGAAGATTCCTGTGCGAAAAGTGGTAACCCAAAAAGAGTGAGCAGAATAAACCCGAAAAAACATTTCATGAATCAAATAAACTGAAAAGCTACACTCATTTTTTGAAACGAAAAATAGTCATCGACGGCCATCCGGCAAGTGTATATCGATTTGCGTACTTTTGAGCCGATGTTCAGAAGAATTCGAGACATGTATCAACAGTACAAGGAATATGTACGGGTCGATCTAGTGATGTATGGAACGATGATTTTGTTGATCATTTTATACTTCATTTACTCTGTGCTGTTTTAGAAACGCTACCAAAGAAAGGGGTGCATTTTTCACTCATCAGCGATCAAAAAGCCAAAAAATTCGAGAATAAAGTAATTCAAGTGTGGGATTTAGCTTCCTACAGATTTAATTTGCGCCAAAGAACGATTAACAAAATGCTCAAAAGCTTATCTATTGCGCTCTCCGTGGCAATCCATTTCACCCTCAGCGCACAGGACTACGCAGTCACTTTAAAAGGAGATACCCTGCGCGGGAAACTGAAACCCTATTCCTTCGACAACCTCGACCGCCTCCAAGTCACCTCAAAAGACAAAAAGAAAACAAGCTATACGGCGATACAGGTGAAAAAATTTGTGAAAGATGGCGTCACTTATCAACCGATCAAATACGAGAATGCAATCCGATTCATGAAGGTAATCAAGTCAGGATACTTGAGCCTCTATGCCTATAGTACTAATCAACAAAACTTATTCGACGGACGATACCTGTTAAAAAGAGATGACTCTGGCGTCGACCTGCCGAATATTTCATTCAAACGGATACTTGCGAAATATTTAGGCGACTGCCCTCAGGTGAAATCAAAAGTGGAGAACGGCGACCTCCACAAGAGTGACATTGAAAAAATTGTTGACGAATACAACACATGTATTGAAGCCAATACCATTCAAATTATGGCCACCACCAATGCCACAGGCACCACAGGGTATAGAAATGAAAAAATTGAAGCCATCAAAAAACTCAGAGAGAACGTGGAAGCGGAAAATTTCCTCACTAAAAAAGATGTCGTTGATCTATTGAACGACATGCAGAACAAGCTTTCCAGAAATGAAGCTGTCCCCAATTACCTTACCGATGGACTTAAATCTTATTTAACAGATACTCCAACGCTTTCGAAGAAAGCGGATGAGTTGATCGCGTTACTTAAGAAATAAAGGTAAATACGTTTTCAGTGGGGCAGGAACTTGATTTTTGCTTTTCCAGAAACTGAATATCGCGCACGCAAAAACCACCACCGCGTAGATAAATAGCTGGCCGCCGTCATCCCTGGCTATTCCAATGACGGCGATATGCGAGAGGATAGCCCCTGTCATCAAGCCAATCGACAATAGTGACCCAATCCATACAGTGGAAGGGACGATGATCAGGATAGACGCCAATAATTCAAAAATACCGGTCCCATACCGTCCCCAAGGCTCGGCACCGAGTTGGGTAAATAATTGAATCGATTCTTCCGCACCGGAGAATTTGAAATATAAGGTTTGAGACATGATCACCGCGGCTAATATGCGGGCGATCCAGAAGGCGACGTTAGAGGCTTTCATAGCGCTAAGTAACTTCAAAATACAAAAAAGTATTGTCTTCTGAACGACTTAAAGCAAGGCAGTCAAGGCCTTTCCTTCGATGGACTGTCACCAGGGAGCGAAATATTGAAAAAATTCATGGCACGCTCAGGTCCTATCGTAGAAAAGGCGTAGACGGCCTCAGCAGCTTTGTCCATGATCGTCGGAAGTTCGTGAAGTTCGGTCTTGTCAAAATTGCTGAGAACAAAATCCACCTGTTGCCCCTTTGAAAAGTGGTTGCCAATTCCAAAACGCAGGCGGGAGTAGTCTTGCCCCCCCAACAGTTGTTCAATGTTTTTTAGCCCATTGTGCCCTGCAGAACTCCCCTTCGTGCGCAACCTCAAACTACCAAAAGGCAGGGCTATGTCATCCACAATCACCAAGAGATTTTCTTTGGGTATTTTCAATTCTTGCAACCAATAAGCGATCGCCTTACCACTGAGGTTCATGTACGTGTTGGGCTTGATCAAATGTAGTTGGCGCCCTTTGTACTTCAACTCCCCCTTGTCTGCCAAACGGTCGGTCTTGAATTCAACCTTATGATTGTCTGCAATACGGTCAAGCACCAGAAAGCCGATGTTGTGGCGCGTGAGCTCATACTCAGGTCCAATATTTCCCAAACCTGCAATCAGGTATTTCATCCTGCAAAATAGTATTTAGTCCACAGACGACGGTCGACAGTCAATGCGGACGGTGGTCAGAAACAAAAAATCCCGTTCTGGGTCAGAACGGGATTCGTATTCGATGTAAGAGAATTACTTCTTCTTTTCGTCTTTCTTAGGAGCTTCCGCTTTTTTCGCATCACCCGCGGCAGGAGCACCGGCAGCAGGAGTGGCAGCAGCGCCCGCAGCAGGGGCGGCAGCAGCACCTTCAGCAGGAACGGCAGCAGCAGTCTCATCAGCCATCTTAGCAGCGCGAGGAACCTCTACAGCTGCAATCGCAGCCGCTTTCGGATCCAGGAACTCCAGATTCGCGATCTTCATGTCTCCTACCTTGATGGCATGGTGGAAATCCAGATCAGAACAATCGATGTCGATGTGGTCAGGCATGTCTTTAGGGAAAGCATACACTTTCAAAGAAGCGCGCTTTCTCACAAGCAACCCACCTTTCTCAACACCTTTGGCTTGACCCACCAAGCGAGTAGGAATATCCATTTTGATTTTGCGTTCATTGCTGATGCGCAAGAAATCAACGTGCAGTATAATTTCACTCACTGGGTGAAATTGAACTTCCTGCATGATCGCCTGGCACTCCTCGCCTTCGATATTAATGTGAACGAAGTGAGCTTCGTTGGTGTACACCAGGTCGCGGAACAAAATCACGGGCGCATAAAAATGCACTTGATTGTCGCCGCCATAAAGCACACATGGCACGTTACCTTCCTCCCTGATCTTCTGAGCGTCGTTCTTGCCGAGATTTGCTCTTCGATACCCTATAATCTCTACAGTTTTCATAAATAATTAAGTTTAAAAGTTTACAATTAAAGTCTAATGAACAACGAACTGATCGATTCGTGATCATGAATTTTTCGAATCGCCTTCGCGAAAAGATCGGATACCGTCAGTACTTTTATTTTTGAGGACTGCCCCTTCAATGGGATGGTATCGGTTACCACAATCTCTTCCAGTTGCGACTTGTCAATGTTTTCGTACGCTTTTCCTGAAAGAACAGGGTGGGTACACACCGCTCGCACCGACTTTGCTCCTTTGTCTTTCAGCAAACCTGCTGCTTTACAAATAGTCCCGGCTGTGTCAACAAGGTCGTCCACTAAAATCACGTCCTTGCCCTCCACCTCTCCGATCAAACGCATGCTCTCAATCTTGTTGGCCTCTTTGCGATATTTATCGCACACTGCCAATTCCGCATCAAAAAATTTGGCAAAGCTTCTGGCTCTCTTGATACCACCAACATCGGGTGAGGCAAACATGATATCCTTTAGCCCAAGTGATTTCAAATAAGGAACAAAAATGTAATTTCCGTCAAGGTGATCCAGGGGAATATCAAAGAATCCTTGAATCTGGTCCGCATGCAAGTCGCACGTCATGATACGATCGGCGCCTGCAGCTGAAATCAAATTCGCTATCAATTTAGCGGCAATCGCTACTCGAGGTTTATCTTTTCTGTCTTGCCTAGCGTAGCCGAAATAAGGAATAATTACGTTGACGTTTTGGGCGCTCGCACGGCGAGTAGCATCAATCATGAGCAGAAGCTCCATGAAGTTGTCGGACGGCGCAAACGTAGACTGTACTAGAAAGACGTCGTGCCCACGGACCGACTCGGAGATATAAGGGGACATTTCACCATCGCTGAAGTGCTGATAGTTCACTTTACCCAATGGCTCGCCATAAGCATCGGCAATCTTTTCTGCCAAATACGTAGTTGCACTTCCTGAAAAAATCTTTACCGCCATGTCCTAATTAAAAACCCGCTCATTTCCAATCGCGGGCTTAAAACGTTGACCTGCCAGGACTCGAACCTGGAAAAGCAGAATCAAAATCTGCTGTGTTACCATTACACCACAGGTCAAAAAACCTCCAAAACGCAAATTTTGGAGCGCAAAGGTAGAATTATTTTTGAATTGGGGAAATGGTCAAATGAATCATTTTATACGTCTTCAGGGCATTTTCGCCTTATCGCAGACTCTTGCGAAATTAATCCACATCTACTGTATAACTTGAAACATAGGTGCCATTCACCAGCAGGTGTAGAATCAGATGGCCCCTGGATGTAAATACGTGCTCCACCGATATATATCCGTCAGGGGTCTGTCTAAATTCTTTCGGAAAAAGGCTGCTTGTACCATACGCTTTGATTTGCAGTTCAACCTTATCGAGTGCCAGGTGTCCCCTGTCTTTGAAACGGAATGTCGTCGGCCTCCCTCTTTCCACGTGGATCGTGAACGTTTCGGGCTCAAAACCATAGATCTTATGTTGGAGTGCACCACTGTACACCAAGGGTTTTTGTAAGAACTCCAACAGGGTTGGTTTTTCCCTGGTGAGGGTCCATGCTGAATCCACCGGGTAATGATTGGCGATGAATAGATGTGGCTCCAATAAGAAGTAAGTGTCATTGTAGCTCTTGGAAAATTCCCTTTTCCCCATATCGATGGCTCCGCTCGACCAAGTAGCGTCACACAAATACCATTTGCCGTTCAGTCGGACAGCGTTCCATGAGTGATTTGGTTTTGCGTCGCCGCCTACGTTGGCCTGCGACGTTCGACCATAGCCATCGATCATAACACAAGAAAGGCCAGCGTGTAGGGCAAGCTCCCTGATCAAGTAAGCATACCCAGTGCATACCGTTCGATGTTTTTTCAGTAACGCCTCCATGACGATAGGATAAAATTTCTTATTCCATTTCGCCACTTCTTGTGCGTCTTTTAACCTGGCTCTTTTGATTTGGTTCTCTCGAAATAGGTAGTAGTCGTTTTCAATATTAAGGCAGGTCCAAAGGTAGATTGCCCTAAATTTCTCAACGTCAGTAGACAGCGGTTCGCTCAATTTACGCGCAAGACCGTGCATGTCGCGCAGCGAATATTGCGGATATAATTGAGCGACGCTATCTGCCTTCGTGAAATTTGTCGTGGCAAAATCTTCAATTTGACCGTGTGCGACAGCTACCATCGCTAACAGGAGAAGTAAAACACAAGTAGCTTTCGATGGCATCTAAAATCAGAATAAGTTTTTAACCCTGGTCCACCACGTGCGCAGTCTGGACGGTGGTTCAGAATAAACTTCATTGACGGCAACTTCTCCCATGAGCTCAAAACTCATTTTCATATTTATTTCGACAGGCTCCTTTGCGGTGAGATCGGGAATCGCAAGTTCTTCGGTCACTAGGCCAATAAAAGAAAACTGCAGAATGTCTCCTTTCGATAATTTTTGAGGGAACTCAAATTTTCCTTCACCGTCGGTCACTGTTCCTACGGTAGATCCCTTTAACATCACATTTACTCCCGACAGTGGAGTGTGATCCTCTTGTGAGCGAACCACCCCACCCACTACGTGTTCTTTTGCGGAAGCAGACGTTTGAGCCACCTTCTCAACGACTTGCTCCGTTTTACTCTTTTCCGCTTGCGCATGGACGACTGCAGGCAAACTCAACAAAAGCAATGTTCCCAGAATCCCTGCTTTGAGCAACCCGAGTCCCGGCTTTATTTGAGGATTGGCAGAATATGAAAAGGTCTTTAGCTGCTTGACATTGAGGCGTCCACAAATTCCAGAATTTCGCTGTTGAAAAAATCGAGCGATCTTTTCGTCGGACATCGAAGTAAAGTCTACGACCACTTTGTTGCAGCGGCTGCAATGGCGGCCCTCAGCGGTAGAAGTGAAATTGCCCCAATTCTCGGCGCAAGGATTGGCGATCGATAGGTGTAGATTTGTTTTCATAATTTATTTTTCCTTATGGATGCACGAATGGGCAGGATTCCATAACGCTAACTCAAATTATTTATTTGATGCGGATTGAATGCGAATAGTTGCCCGAAGGGAGGAAAAGAAAATCGCCAGAACAAACCTGCCCTGGCGATCCATTTCGTTAACCGTGTGGAATTCTTATTCTCCTCCCCCTACTTTTACTTCGTAGCTGGTAAATATCGCCGAGAAATACTCGCGGTTCATACGTGCAATATTGGTCACCGAGATTCCTTTAGGGCATTCAGCCTCGCAGGCTTTTGTGTTGGTACAGGCTCCGAAACCTTCGGAGTCCATTTGAGCCACCATTTTCTCGGCCCTTTCCTTTCTTTCTGCCTTGCCTTGTGGCAACAACGCGAGCTGTGAAATCTTAGCGCTGACAAAAAGCATGGCAGAAGCATTTTTACATGCGGCTACACAGGCACCGCAACCGATGCACGCAGCTGCGTCAAAAGCTTCATCTGCTATTTTTTTAGGAATGGGGATTTCATTGGCGTCAGGTACACCGCCCGTATTTACGCTGACATAACCGCCAGCACGCTGTATGCGATCAAAGGCCGTGCGATCGACAACCAAATCTTTGATCACAGGAAACGCCTTAGCGCGCCACGGCTCCACAGTAATGGTCTCGCCGTCTTTAAAGGTGCGCATGTGCAATTGGCAAGTCGTGGTCTGAAGTGGTCCATGCGGACGGCCATTGATATACAAGCTGCACATCCCACAAATGCCCTCGCGGCAGTCGTGGTCGAAATGGATAGGCTCCTCTCCTTTTTTGATTAGGCTCGTGTTCAAAACATCCAGCATTTCAAGAAACGACATGTCGGATGACACATGGTCTGCTTGATATGTTTTAAACTCTCCTTTGGTGTTGCTATTTTTTTGCCTCCAAACCTTGAGTGTGATCTTCATGGGTCTTTTATCGTTAATGGTTATCCGTTAATTGTTGTTGGGTTAATCGTTTCAATCAAATAATCGATAATGATGAACTATTAACTTCTACTTATAGCTACGTTGGGTCAACTTAACATTTTCAAAACGCAATTCTTCTTTGTGCAAAACCTCGGGCTGATTCTCACCTGCATACTGCCATGCGGACGCATAAGTAAATTCGTCGTCTTTGCGCAATGCTTCACCGTCCGGGGTTTGGGATTCTTCGCGGAAGTGGCCGCCGCATGACTCAGAGCGGTTGAGTGCATCATCAACCATCAGTTCCCCGAGTTCCATAAAGTCTGCCACACGTCCGGCCTTTTCCAGTTCCATGTTCAACTCATTGCTGCTCCCTAAGATATTTACGTCCTGCCAGAACTCTTTTTTCAGTTCTTGAATTTTTTGTTTTGCTTTTTTTAATCCTTCCGCATTGCGTGACATGCCGCAATACTCCCACATCGTCAAGCCAAGCTCACGGTGGAATTCATCGACGGATTTTTTGCCCTTAATAGAGAGAAGCTTGTTGACGCGTTCGTTTACAACATCAATAGCTTCTTTGAAAGCGGGGTGGTCTGTGCCGACCTTGTCATTCCATCCAATGCCGGCCAAGTAATCTCCGACGGTATATGGAATTACAAAATATCCGTCCGCCAAT
>DATJJP010000082.1:0-13454 GCA_035492075.1 Cyclobacteriaceae bacterium
ACGGACTATTTACCAAACGCATGGATGCCGCGAACATGCTCAGAACGTTTTACCAAACGCGAATGCTGCGAAGGTTTGCACAGGCCAGAAACACCAAATGCACAGAGGTTCAAGGTGTTTAATAACGAGACCTTTCCAGTCGCCCGCGAATTTTATTCTGGAAGATTTATTTAGGCCGTTGTGAAGGCCGTCCTTTTCCTGCTCGGTAACATTTTATAGTCATCTGGCCAGTGGAGAAAGAGCCTTCTTGTCGGCCAACACACTTTACCTAAAGGAAAAAGCTTTGCTACCATCAAAATGTTAACCGTGTGGATTTGAAGCAGAATTTTTCAAACGTGTGAAGTGTTACAAAGGATGTTATCAAATGTGCCTTGCCCCAAGTCATAAAAAAACAAACCCTCGCTCGCATGATACGAGCAAGGGCTTTTTGACCGTTATAACTCTTTAGTGCGAGTATACTCGCGAACCGTTTCTATATCCATTTCCGTTGCCGTACCAATCTTTGTGTTGATTCCCTTTGCTGGTCGCCCAGGGGGAGAAGTAATTGTACGTCGATTCTACCGACTGTTTCTCTGAGGGATAGTCAAACGTTCCAGGAATCAGGAGTGCCCACGGCTTGTTGTCGTATGTTAGGTAGTAGGTCCCCTTTGCGGGGTTCGATTTGTCGGCATGCTGCCCGAACAGGGAGCGGTCGGCCTTATCGGTAGGGACTTGGTTAGGCAGGTGAACTTCAACAGAGCGATCATTTACGTAGATGAAACTGTTGTAAGGCGCTGACCCCAGCTGCGATTGCGACACTGGTGACGCAAACGTCAAGTTAAGTTGATAGCTCACTGGCTGTACATAAGGATCGCTCGAAACGGTGTTGGTAAAAGATCCACCGGAGGCTTTGATCTGACGGTGAGCATCATCAAAGAACGGAAACACAAGGCGCGCCTGACCTGTCTCAGCGCCGTTTATCACCACCGAATTACCGTTGTAAGCGGGCGTCAGGGTGGCTTGCTGCAAGTTGGAACCGGCAACCGGAAGTTGAACGCCGAAACCGATCTGATTGCTTCCACCGACGGCGCGCAACTGATAGCTCATTTTCAAATCAACAACTTTGTTTTGCGCATTCAGAACTTGCTGAACGTTGTATGCCATGACGAGGTCATTAAAGTCATAGTCGCCGCGGCTTGGCCAGAGATCTTCGTACGCGAGGATGTTGTACGAATTCTGGGCGGGGAAATATTGGTTATAGGCCCGCGTTGCGTCGTTCGGATAAGCATCCGACTTGTCGGTGACGCCGTCGCCGTCAGCATCCGCCGGCGTTTCCAGTGAAGAAAGCACTTGCGTGTTGATGGCGGTGATGGGGTTTGCAGAAATTGAAAACAGCACATCGTTGAAGTCATTGTCACACCCTCCATTGTCTCTACGGATGTCTTCAAATCCAAGTATCACGCGGCCATAGCCCGGATCGTTCAACAACACGTTCTGTTGGCGCAAGTTGGAGTTCGAGATGAAACTGTTGAGTGCCTGATTGGAATATAATTGCCAATAACCGTTCGTTACCTGACCCCCGGAAAAGGCGTTGGAGAATACTACCCATCCGATCATTTGGCCAGGCGAAAATTTTCCGAGATAAACTTTGTCGCCCGATTTTAAATTTCCCCCGCTCCCTGGAAATGAACAATTCGGGAAGATGATCGTTACGTTCTTGATGTCGTTGACTGTTTGGGGTGGGGAATTTTTATCGTAGACATAGTATCCAAGGGTATTTAGATAGCCGGCTCCTTCAGCAATAAAAGTAATCCACACGTCGGCGTTGTCGGTGACTTCGATGCTTTTGTCATCCGATGTGATGTATTCCGGATTTGTCGAGGTGAGATTTTTGGTCTCAGGCAGTGATGCGTTGATCCTCGACAATAAGGCGGCGTCAATGACATCGCCTATGGGCTCGAGGTATTTGGGCCGACCTTGCGAGTCGAAGGTGCCAATATAGTTGATGGTGTAAGGCAGAGCAGCCACACGCCCTCCTTTAGACGACGGTGATTTTTCTGTGGCCGCAAGTTCATTCATGGCCACCGCTAGGTTCCAGTGCACGGTGCCATCTTGAACGGCCACTTTCCATGTCGTGGGAATTCCATTGTAGGCTGTTTTTACGAACAGCGTGTCTGTCGCAGTTGGGATATTCAACGACACTTGATCGGCGCCGCTGATCCCCGTAGAAACTTGCGCCAACACAGTCGTGCTGTCAAACAATGGAGAAGAGGCAATTGTATAAGGAACTTTGCCTAGTGTATTTCCTTGGTTATCGGTAAAAGAAACATTCATTGTCACATCCATTGTGGAATGATAATCAAACTCACTCTGAGACACGGGCGCCAGGTTGCCCAAATTATTACAGGAGTAGGTGACCGCACCCAGCAGCACTACCAACGCATACATTTTTTTCATTTTCATAGATTTTGAATAGATAGCTTATTTAACATTTTATAAGTAAACAGTTCATCGTATAGTTGCGCATATTGCTTTGCGCTTTTGTTCCAACTGAAATCGCGAACGCGCTCGTCGCCTTTAGCGATCAATTCATTTCTGAAAACCTTGTCGATTTCAATTTTTAACATCGCGTTGGCAAGTTCTTCCGCCTGCGAGGGATTAATCAGTACCGCCGCATCTTCAGCCACCTCGGGCATCGATGAAGTGTGAGAGGTGATCACGGGGCAATGACTGGCCATGGCTTCCAAAATCGGGATCCCAAAACTTTCGCGAACGGATGGATAGAGAAATCCAGTTGCTTTTCTGTAAAGAGCGGCGAGGTCAAACTGACGTATGTAGCCCAGGCTGATGATATCTTCCAACAGGTATCCGTCTCCATTTTTAACGAGGATTTTTTCAACCAGCTTGCGCGGATAGTCTCCGATGACTAAGGGCAACGTTCCATTTAACTGATTTCGGTAATGTGCGTAAGCGCGAATCACATTGTCCGTATTTTTCTTTGGGTCGGTGTTTCCGAGGAAAAGCAGAAAACGATCGGGCAGGTGATTGAATTTCTTTGAAGTAGTTTTTTGTGAGGCGGGAGAAAATTTCTCGGCCGCGGCATTATAAATCACTCTCAGTTTTCTTTCCATTTCAGGAAAGCGATTTAAGATTTGCCCTGACTCGAAGATCGAAACCGTTACCACCTTCTCGGCGCGCTTGATCGCCAGGGGACATACCCATTGGCGATAAACGTTGCCCAATTTTTGATACCAGCTTTTTGATTTCTTACCGTTCTCCAAAAAGATGATATCATGTAGTGTCAAAACATAAGGCACTGGGCAAAACAACGAAGCGGTGTTGCTGGTAAAATGCATTACGTCGATGCGCTGTTTTAAGATGGCGATTGGCAACCACACCTGCTCCCAGTCCGCATAGGTAATTCCCCGAACGTACACTACTTCAACACTTAGCAAACTGCTCAACACCGACGCGTCATCTCCGGGGCGAACAAAAATCACATATTCATTTTCCGGGGCTATTTTCTGCAATGAGCGTATCAGTTGCAGTGCCACCATGTCCATGCCATGTTTTTTGGTGCGCAGTATCCGTTGCGCTTCAATTCCTATTCTCATTTTGCTATGCTTTTGAGTGTGAGTGTGGGGTATGAATAAAACCTTTGCGCGCCTTGCCAATGGAGAGCATTGAGAAAATCAGTGTCACGAAAGAAACAGGCAGGTGCAACAGTGCTCTCGTGTTTCCTTTCAAGTATCTGAATGGGGCGGCGATGAGCAATGCTATTGTTGTAAGCGCCGTTGAAACGGCGAGTATTTTTGTTGTCGAATCATTTTGAAGCAGCGCAGACACGATCGTGGCCGCCAGGAAAAATCCAACCAACAGCAGTCTGGATGGTAAAAACATTTGCCACCATTTGTCCAGTAGATCCAGTGAAGGGCTTTTGATGAAAAACAAAAACCCTTTTCGAATGTTGATGATCTGAGCGGCAAACCATCGTGTACGCTGCTTTTGAAGTACCTCGAGCGAATTCACTTTTTCGTCAAACACAGGAACCGTTTCCAGGTATTCAATCTTTTCGCCGGTGGAAATCACTTCAAACTCAAGGTCCTTGTCAAATCCGTTGGTAGCTTCTATTTTCTTCATCACCTTCTGGAATAAGAAATAATCGAATGCCATTCCTGATCCCGCCAACGCCGCCGAGAGATTTATCCTGCGATGTCCTCTTCTAAAAATGGAGTTGTTGATGCCTTCGCTCAATGCATCTAAGACGGAAATTGGAGTTGTTATTTCTTTAGCGACGCGCTGACATTGAATTGCCTTTGCACCTGAATTGAAAACGGCATTGATTTGAACAAGCGCGTCTGCGGAAAAATAATTGTCGGCATCAAGGACCACACAGATGTCGTAGGCTTCTGGAATTTCACGCAAGGCGAGGTTAATGGCCTTTGCTTTTGAGCGCGGTCGCAAATTCATTTCAACCACCCGGCAACCCATTTCTCCCAACTGAACTTTAGTTTCTTCCTGAAGTGAATCGGCGATCACAGCGACATCAAACTTGGAGCGATTATAATCCAGGCCCAATGCCTTTTGGGCACTCTCAAGAATGACTTCATCCTCTTTATAAACGGGAAGTAAAACGAGGATGCGATTCACCAGGGCGTTGCCCCCCGTTATACGTTTGGCTGGCAACAGCGACGCAATCGATAACGCCAGCAAGTAAGCGGCAACGCAAATCGAGTATGCCGCGATGAAGTCCATGACGATGTTCATGGCTCAAAAATATCCTTCAAAAAGGCTCTGAATCGCTAAATTCGATCAACCCGAATGCCCGTTTCGACTAACTGGCTCGGCGCTTCGATTAAAATCCGGGTCGGTGAAAGTCCAGATAATGCACATTGAAATATAGAGGATTATGCCTGTGGGCATTTGTCCCCACACTTGGTTTCCGTAGCTCGCCACGGCAATGCCCGCAACGCCAGCGTAGAGCGCAATCAGAATATTTTTCATCTCCGAGTCTGGCATCCATGAAATACGCTGGTAACCCCGCACCAGAAAATAAATCACGAATCCCACGAACACGGCGAGGCCAGGGAAACCGTCTTCCGCGGCGATTTTTACGTACCAGCTGTCAAGTGCAAGATTGGCGAGAAATGAATTCGGATTAAATCGCAGCCCCCAATATCCGGCCGAACCAACGCCACCGCCAAGTGGGTGCGACTTCAGGTATTCAAACAGTTTTTTCTGATTTTCCACACGCACTTGAAGCGATGCGTTGTTGGGATCAAGAGCGGTGCGCATGCGCTGCACTTCATAAATGCCACTTCCAATGGACGTGTATTTTAATGCACCAAAGGCAAACCCAATCACTGCCGTGCCCACCATCAGCAACGTCCAGTTCTTTTTTATGAACAGAAAGGCAACACCACCAACGAGCGGCACGGCGATAGCTCCACGAGTTCCGGAGATCATCATCCCATAAAAGAAAAATAAACCACAAGTGAGCAAGATGTATTTGGTGCGGCCGATGGACTGAATTCCCATTACAATAGCCACGATCGCTGCGTGCCCCATACTGGCGCCAAACTGGCCGGAGTCACTATAAAATGAAAACACTCTGAGTTTTCCAAAGAGCAAATGTGTAGAACGATTTCCTGGTTCCGAGAGCCACTGCAGCTCGCCGAAGTCGAGGCCGACATACAGTTGTTTCATTCCCCAAAGAACACCGAGGAAAGAAATGCCGAACCAGATGAGAATAAAACGATCAATGTATTTTCTTTCACGCAAAGCAATTAATGCGAATGGCACAACCAAAATCATGTAGAGCACAACACCTCTTACGGCATAAAACCAGCCGACAAAAGTTGGCGCTTCCGGATTGAGGATTTCAAACACATTGTAACCGAACCAAATCAACGTGCCGATCATCAGGCCGTTTTTTAAATAGCTGGTGTTAAAATCCTTGTAGAAATTCTTAAGAAAGAAACTCAGCCAAGCCACCACCAGAAAAATATCCACACCAAGGCCGAGCGCGGATGCCGGGCCGGAATCGGCAGGTAGATATCTCTTCACACCCAATCCCACCGCAGCCCACACGAGCGTGAGATAAAGACCCGCCATGGGGCTCCCAAGAAAATAAATGGCACAAAGAAGGACGATCGGTAAAATCGAAATGACCAGGCCAAGTATCCAGTTGCCACTGGCGAGCGTGTATACAAGGAGACTGCACAGAATAACAATCACCAGAATTACGCCCGGTTTATTCATCGCATTTATTGGTGTGTTGCCAACTTCAATTTAGCATTTTGTTGGCGAGGAATCGCTTTGAAAATGACCATCCAAAAACCGAAGCCAATGCCGATGGAGAAAGTGATGATGGAGGAATAAGCTACTGCGAGCGGCGATTGGTAAAAATAAATGGCAATGACATCACCGATAAGATTGAAAAGAAGCATGACGATCACTTTGAGAAGGTTTAAGTCGGGGTGACCAAAAGATTCCAACAGCAGCCCGCAGCAACGATCCGCGGGAATGAAAAGACAGTAAATCGCCATGGCACGCAAAATAGGTACGCTACTGGCGTAGGAATCTCCAGAGATCTGCTCAATGATAAAGGGGGCAAATATTCCCAGGAAAAATGCGATCGGCGCGATGCGCAAAGTTGTTTTTAGGATTTCTTTTTTGGCTAAAATAATGGCATCATGATGTCTGTTTGCATTGGCAAGTTTGGCCAGGTTGTTAAACAAAACGGCACCAAGGCTTCTGATGGGTAGCTCAACAAACTCAAGGAACTTGGCCGCTGCGCCATACAAACCGGTGGCTGCCGATCCCAAGGCGTAGCTTATTAATAGAGTATCTGAACTTTTCAACAGATTCGATGCCAGTTGGGTGGGAGTGGAGTACTTGCCAAAATGGAAAAGGTTTCTGTGGTGCAGCTTGTGTTTAATGTACCTAAAGGCAGGCACCGGAATAAAAAAGATGATGATAACGCAAGTGAACAAATTATTGACCGATTGGAAATAAATGAGGCTCTTCAAATCAAACGCCAGAAAAAAAACAAGGACAATCATTAGCGCTCGGTTAACGAAACGAACAAAAAAGATATGTTGGAATCGAACGTTGGATTGAAACCACCATTCGCTCACGGTCATTAAGGCGCCGGAAATCGTGATCCATGGGTAATATTGAAAAAAGAAACTCCATGGAGAAGATACGGGAACAATCAAATACAGTATTACACATAAAATGATTTGTGCGGCGGTTAGCAAAATGAAAATGTGCTGCACAGAGTGAAAGATTTCCATTTTTGTCTTTCTGTGTTTGCCTGCACTGAGCTGAAGAAATCCGGGCAGCAACAGACCCACGCGGAACATGTCTAGCAACCCGCTGCCTGTTTGAAACAAAATCCAGATTCCAAAATCGGCGGCGGTGAGTCTTGACGAAGTAAGTGCGAATAGGATCAATCCAGAGAGTGCGGAGATTCCATTGGCGGCCAGCGACCACAATGATTGCCGTTGAATCGACCATTTGTAAACTCTCGCGATCATATGGGGTGGGGGCTGCACATCACCTGGTCTATAATGATGCAAAATTCTTCGGCCCTTTTTTTCCATGAATTGTTTTTTGCAAAAGCTTTCCGTTCGGTAGCCATTGCCAAAGAATTACATTGAATGGATTTTGCGATCTTTTGTTTGAACGAATTGGCATCATCCGCCTTCTCCACAAGGTGATCGAACTCGGGAAGTGACGCGAAGGAAGTCATCACCACGGGTTTCCCCACAGCTAAGTATTCATTGATTTTCAATGGATAGATTTTCTCCGTGAACGCTGATTTCACGAAGGGGATAATTCCAATATCGAATTGCTGAATTTTGTTCGGCAGGTCGTGGTAATCGACAGGATGAATCCATCGGACATTCGAATATTCCCTAAGCCCTTCGAATTGCCTGTCAACCACACGACCGACGAAAACAAAATCGTACTCAGGAGATGCTGAGATCACCTGGTGTAACAGGTGGTAGTCAATGCGTGAGTCGAGGCTACCCACAAAACCAACCACGGGCTTGTGATTCTTATGAATTTCCTTCGGAACGGACTGAAATTTTTCAAAATCAACACCATTTTTTACTACAAATGTTTTTCTATTTAATAGAGTTTTCTCTTGCCTTAGCGCATCAGAAGACAAAATCACAGCGTTCGCCTTGCGAGAATAAATATCTTCCATCTTTCCGCCGTGCTTTTTGTTCCAATCGGCTTCACCGATTTCGTCGTAGCAATAGTAAAAATTAGCAAGTTCGTTGAGCCTGTTGAAAAGGGAAACGCCTAGGCCGGGCGCAAAGGCATTTACCACTACTGGCCTTTGCAGATTCAATTTCCTCATGGCCTTTTTTATCGATATCGAGGCTACCCATCCGTTGATGTTGGAAAGGACAGAGTAAATTTTTCCATTCGGCAAGAAATTGATTGGCAGGATTGGCGGCAAGGTGAGTATGGCCAGCTGTTTAACTTCTGTGGGATTTGATTTAAGCCTTTTGCTCACGCCCAGCAAGCGAAGCGTTTTTTTGAAGTCGCCCTTGAATAATGAGGCAAAGAAATCTTTCCAGGTCGCGGCGTAGTCTACATACAGGACGCGATGGTGTTTCGCTATTTCTTTCATCAACAATACGGTCGACTTTGCGTAGGGCCCGTCCCACGCCGGCTGAGCCACACAGATGATATCATATTCGCAATTCTTCATCTTCAGTTGAATTGGAACTTGATGAGCTTCTTCACCAACTTTCTAAACTTTGACCGTTCCTTCGGTAATTCTCCAATCCAGTTTTCCAATCGTCTGTCTTCAATTCCCGTCAATAGGAGATAAGGTTTCTTTTTTGTGATTTTCTCGAGTAGGCTCACGGTTTGACTGTCGGCAGCATTCCACATGTGCTCACACGCCACCACTACCACGACCTCATCGACACTCTTTACTAATTTCAATTCCGACGATGCGTTCGCCAATGATGGGAGCGACGCGATCACTGCGTCAAATTGATTTTCTTTATTCAGGTCCTCGACCGCAATGAGCGGGAAGCCGTTGTGAGAAGCTGGCGCAGTGCCCGCTAACGCTACTTGCTGTTTGTGACGATGAAGCAATTCCGCAAAGTGCAAGCCCCATTCACCCTCGGTCGATTCATTCTTGTGAATAAACAACACTTTCTTTTGCGTGCCGTCATTGCCGATGTTGGCGACATACCGTAGCAGCAGATTCGCCTGCGCCAGTTTTCCCGATTTGCTCTCCATATCTTTTGTGAGGGCACCCAGCACGGTCAACCCTGTTTTGCTCTCGGCACGTTCAGGACTCTGTAAAGTGCTGTCAAAATATTCGATGAAGATGATGACGCCAATAATAATAAGGAGGGTGCCGAGCCATCCGATCACGACCAGCAGTTTTCTCTTCGACGGTTCTGCCTTCAATGGTGACGTCGGGGGATCAACCGTTGCCAGGCTCGTCGACGATTCGGTGCTTTGTTGCCTTAGGCGCGCTTGATTCAGGCTGTGGAGCAAGTCGAGGTATTCTCGCTCGGCCACATCCATCTGTCGCTCGAAATTGTGGAGTACAGATCCTAGCGGTGCAAAAAAATCATATTCTTTTTCTTGTTTTGTTTTTCGGCTTTCCATCACCACCACCCTGGCTCGTGCTTCAGAGAGGGCAATGAATTTCTCCAACCATTGTTTCAATACTTCTTTTTTCGAAACCCCCTCCTCTGTTCGCCCATCCACATAAAGACGATTGATGGATTCGCGAAGGTTTCCTTCCACTCTTGAAATAGAATCCACCAAGAGCTGAAATTGACGACCCGATGGATTAGCCAATTGTTTTTTGGTCATTAATTCAGAAAGCCGTTGTTGCGCACGGATGATCTCTTCGCTCGACAAAGCTTGTTGAAAAGGATCTCCCAGTTTTGTTCTCAAGTCTTGGAAGGCCTGCTCTGCAGCGGCCAGTTTCATCAATTCGTCATAGTATTGACCATTCAAGTGTTCCGTCTCGATAGAGGTGAGGTGAGTTTGCTCATAGTAGTTGATGATTCTATTTTTCACCTGGAAACTTTTCATGTCCTCGGCGCACTTTGACAGGCGTTCGGCAGCTTTGGCCACTTCTTTTTCGAAGAACGCCACCATTGAGCCGACCTCGGATTTTTTCAAGTCCTTGAATCGCCTTGTAAAGACGTCAATCAGAAAACTCAATGTTTCTTTGGCGACGGAAGCCTCGTTACTTACGAATTGGACTTCCAGCAAATCGGACGAACCACTCCGTTTCACTTTCAATCCGCTTTTGGTTTTCATCGTAGAGTAAAAACTCGTTTCATCTTCTACCAACCAACGGATAGGCAATTCATCACTTTTTTCTTGCAGTGCTTTGACTATTTCTTCTTCGCCCTTGTAACCGGATACCAATTTGATTACGTCTTGACGCTCACTCCAAAAAGTAGAAATTGACTTTTCAACGGTCTTTGGATTTGTTCTAAGCCGAATGAGGTGTCGCGCAATCATGCGATGACTTACCTCTTGCAGCACTTGACGACTCGTCAGTATGGTTTGAATGTTGTCGATGGCATTGTTTACCGCGAAAACATCAACACGGGCTTGCACATTGACGGTCTCATCACTCGTTGGAACAACTCCCGTATATAATAGAGCTTGGGAAGTGTATTCTTTTGGCTGGCGCATAGTCAGAACAAAAACCGACGCTGCAACGATAATCGGTAACGTGAGTAGCCACTTTTTGTAACTGATAAGCAACTTGATGAAATCGAGCAGCGTCATAGCGTGTGATGATCAGATTTCAGAAAGTTTTTTCCCAATCATCGCCTCGAGCAGAAAATAGGCTTCGTAATATTCGGCCTTCGCTTTTTCCAACTCCATTTGTGCTTGGCCTGCAATTTGAGTCACTCGCGAAAGCTCAGAGACTTGGATGTCGCCGGTTTTGAATTCGTGTTCGGCCATGATCACATGGCTCTTGGCTGCTTCCACTCGTTCGTTGCACACACGGAGAAGCGCTTGGTTTTTCACTGCTGTTTGATAGTAGCTGATTACCATTTGGCGAATTACCACCCGTTGTTGGTCCGTCCGTTGTTTTGCTTCTTCCACTTCCCAGCGCGATCGATCGATCACATTTTTCCGCGAAATGAAATCGTATACCGAAAAACGTAAGATCAAACCGGTTTGTGACCCGAATACAGGCAAGGCCACGTTTTCATTGGTGTAATAGCTATTGTATTGTGAGCCTACTTGAAGTTGAAGGGATTGCAACCAGAGCTTGCTGTTGCGCTTCATCTCCGCTTCCTGTTTATAAATAGAAGCTTGTTGAGTCTTAACCAACGGACTATACGCCAGCGCTGCTGCGATCACCGAGTCCATGGGAGGCAGGTAATTTTCTTGTGAAAACCCTGGGACCAGAAGCCCCAGGGAAAGCACACACCCAACAAGAAATTTCTTTTTCATTTTGAGTTAAGCGGCGCGCTGTATTGACGTTTTTTCCGAGGCAGTGGGCGCAATAAACGGCCGGCCGATGCTGTAATATTCGAAGCCAAGCTCTGCCACTCGTTGCGAATCGTAGAGATTGCGACCGTCAAATATGATCTGATTATTGAGTGAAGACTTCATCACATCCCAATCCGGATTTCTGAACTCGTTCCACTCTGTGCAAATGATCAGCGCATCGCTGTTGTTCAAGACTTCATTGCGATCTTTTGCCCACTGAATGTCAACTTTCAAGGAACGCAATGCATTTTCTAAACCTTCGGGGTCATAAGCGACAACTTTGGCCCCTCTATTCACCAGTTGTTCGATGAGCCATAGGGCGGGAGCCTCGCGTACGTCGTCCGTATTCGGTTTAAAGGCAAGACCCCACACCGCAAATTGTTTGCCTGTCAAATCACCAAAACGCTCCACCACTTTCTCCAACAAATTCTCGCGCTGCATCTCGTTCACATTCATCACTGCCTTGAGGATTTGGAAATTGTAGTCAAACTCTTTGCTGGTGCGGGCCAATGCCTGAACATCCTTGGGGAAGCAACTTCCACCGTAACCTAAACCTGCATATAAAAACTGCGAGCCAATTCTGCTGTCTTTGCCCATGCCTTGACGGACACGCTCCACATCTGCGCCAACGGCTTCGCATAGGTTGGCAATCTCATTGATGAAACTGATTTTCATTGCCAGGAAGCCATTGGATGCATACTTCACCAACTCGGAAGAACGCTCGTCCATCACGATGATTGGATTCCCGTTGCGTACAAATGGATCGTATAAACTGCGCATCAATTCGGCGGCGGCCGGATTGCGAGTGCCGATCACCACTCGCTCAGGTTTCATGAAGTCCTGGACGGCTGAGCCTTCGCGCAAAAACTCAGGATTGCTCACTACATCAAAGTGCACGCCGCTTCGTAGCCCTTTCGCTTCAAGCGCGGTTCTGATTTTGTCTGCGGTGCCGACGGGTACAGTACTCTTGGTGACAACCAGTTTGTAAGAATCGAGAAGTGTGGCCAGTTGATTGGTGACGTTCATCACATAAGAGAGATCGGCCGAGCCGTCTTCTTGCGGAGGTGTAGGCAGGGTGAGAAAAAGAATGGTGCTTTTCTTCACTGCTTCCTCCAGCTTTGTGGTGAAGCTCAAACGGTTTTCGCGGATGTTGCGCAGAAACAGGTCATCCAAGCCCGGTTCGTAGATCGTCAGTTTACCACTGCTCAGTTTATCTACTTTCTTTTGATCGACGTCAACACAGGTTACGTCGTTGCCCATTTCGGCGAAGGCCGTGGCGCTTACTAAGCCCACGTATCCAGTTCCAATAAAAGCGACTTTCATAATTAAGGGTGTTTAATTTTTGTTAGACATTTTCTTTTTGAAAAAGCGCGGGAAACGTTTTGAAGATGAGTTTTATGTCATGCCAAAACGAATGCTCATGGGCGTACTTTTTATCCAAATCAATTCTTTCTTTTTCAGACATATCCCCTTTGCGTCCGCGTTTGGTTACCTGCCACAGTCCGGTGATTCCGGCGGGGGCCATGAAACGCATCACCGCTTCATCCGTAGTTAATTTTTCGGCTTCGTAAAGTGGGAGAGGCCTGTTGCCAACCAAAGACATGTCACCTTTCAATACATTGATCAACTGGGGCAACTCATCCAAGCTGGTGTTGCGCAAAAATTTTCCAAAGCGGGTTATTCTTGGATCATCTTTCACTTTGAAGAAAGCAGAGGACTCATCCGACTTTGATTTCGTTGATTTTTCGCAACCGTATTTTCCGTCTTTGGTGATGATCGTTTCGCATTCGCCTTCATGAGTACATGTTGGCGGAAGGGATACCGTTGATGTGCTGCCTCCATATAAATTGAGATGCTGAAGAGATTTGCGCGCGGCATCGGCATTGACCACCATCGTTCTAAATTTCAGCAGGTTGAAAATCCGATATCCCTGCCCGGCACGCGGGGCTCCATATAACGCG
>DATJJP010000083.1:0-84287 GCA_035492075.1 Cyclobacteriaceae bacterium
AACGTCAATACATATTCCATCCCCCTAGTCGTTGCCGTCGGCGAAGGAGCATCAGCAGCCCACTTATAATTAATATAAAACTTCCTTGCGGCAGGATCATAGTAATTCGTTTTGGATGCAATAGGTCCCCAGTTTGCAGGAGTGGTACCTCCGTCTGTGATGTCAAGAACAAGTGAGTTGTCTGGCTTCACAGTGATTTGAGGCGTGGCCGTGTCACCAACACCCCCGACGTTTGAACCATCGGACCAATGCATAACAAAAGTAGATGTGTTTTCACCCACCGTGATCACATTTGTGGTAACGCCTGCTTTCATCGGGCCGCTAAGGGCATCGCCAAGGGGCGCACCCGTAGTGGCCGAATATCTGTCCATTTGACCGCCCATGGTGTAAACACCATCGTAAATGTTATGGTAAAAATTGAACAGGATGGCTCCAAAGTTTCCACTGATTGTGGTTGTTGGACTAGCTGATACGATTTGAAGGGGAACCACGTAGTTACCCGACCCCTTGGGTAAAGAACCTGAGTGGATGGTCAATGGGATTACGGCAACACGATTCTTGTTTCCAAAATCATCCAAGCCTGCTTTGATGGTTACGCTCGCGGGAAAATCAACCCAGCTAGGATCAACCATAACTCCAGGCACGTGTGAATGGTCCTGATTATATGTTGCTACTGCATCTGGATTGAGACCGACGGTTACAGTTATGTCATGGTCGGTTGCATCGGCCCCCGTTTGGTTGACTCGCACGTCCAACATCATATCCTGGCCTGTTGAGTTCAAAGAAATGGATCGGCCGATGGCTTTGGCATCCAGCATTTCGATCACATATCCCACGTCCGAAAAATCAACTCTGCCTTCGTCCTTAAGGCAAGAGGTTGTAACTCCTACCAACAATAATATAAGTGTTGCCGTGACTTTATATCTACTATTTAATTTTCTCATACTAAGATATTTTTAAGCTTGAAAAATTAATTTGGATCCCAGAAAATCCTTGGAGCGAATACAGTGAAGTCTCCGCCATTGGCATCGATCGCTTTTTGAACACTGTTAGGGTTATTATTAAATTCAGATTGGGGATATAACAACCTAGCAGGATACGGTGTTGACGATGTGATAGAAGGGTCAACTGATTTGGGTACGCTTGGTATTCCCAGTCTTCTGAAATCACTCCACGCCTCTAAACAGTCAACTCCGTAATTCGCAATCCACTTTTGGGTGATCAATGCTTGGAGGTTGCTCTGGAAATCGGATGCTGGCCATAGTGCAGTACCGTTGTAGTATGAACTTGCTGGTTTTGAACTGGCCACTCCCAATATTCTAAAGGACTCGGTGATCGCGGCATTATAAAGAGCCTTGGGATCGCCAGGCATCCAGCCTCTTAATACCGCTTCCGCCTGCAAGAACATACTCTGTGCGGCCGAGATAAATACCTGATTTTGCGTAGGCGATACCACGATACCTGGGCCCAGCGCGCTAGTGTTGTTTGAGTTAGTTGCTACTGCAGCCGGCGATCCAAAATCGATGCCCACGTAAGGGCCACTACCCAACACGCCTGGCTTACCAAAATCATCGATTCCTATGGTAAGGCATATATAATCAAGGCGGGGATCTGATAAGTTTTTCAACATCTTCACTCCGAATGCGGAACACCTTAGATAATCACTTGGAGTCCCTGTGTAGCTAGCTCCGTAATTATTCCAGGTCGGATTCTGAAGGCCACTAGCTTTCTGATAGCCGGGATTAATCGTAGCGTCTTCCCCCGCGCCCAAAAAGCCCATTCCATTCGAACTAATCTTGGCAATTTCACTTGCGATATAAGCGTTGTCGGCCACTTCCGATTGCCTTATCAACAAACGTAGATGTAAAGTATTGGCTAGCTTGGCCCATTTGGTCATGTCTCCTTTGAACATTACGTCAGCCGTTGCACTCACCGGAGCATTACCTGTGTTCTTGATTAAAAGAACTGCCGAATCTAGCTTGTTCGCAATCTTGTGGTAAACCGTCTGTTGGTTATCGTACAAGGGATACAGGTATGAAAATCCAGTAAGCGACTGCGAATAGGGAACGTCGCCAAAAATGTCAACCAGCTGTTGGAACCCATAGGCCTTCATTATCTCGCAAACAGCTACATAGTTTTGATTCGCGGATGAATTCTTCTCTACATAAGCATAGTTGCTGAGATTACTATAGATGCTGTTCCATGTACCGTTGCCGAATGTAGCCGGATTGTTGTAATACCGCACGTAATCTCCAGACGGTGAATATCCGCCAGATGCAGCCAAATATCCACCCCATTGTGAAGTATAAAGATTGATAAAGGACACCGTATTTTGAACGGTCGTTACCAACGCTCCCGACAAAACGAAATCGGGGTTGGTTTGACTTAACTGGTTCGGATTGGTATTAATATCCAAATAGCTTTTGCACGCGCTGAATACAATCAGGGTGACAGCCATCAAAGAGTATATGATTTTTCTTTTCATCTCTAATTAGATTTAAGAATTAAAACGTAAGTGTAACGTTAGCTCCATAGGTGCGCACCGGAGGTAAGATGTTAGTTCCAACCGTACCTGTACCGTTACTGGTATCGTTGCTGAACTCAGGATCAGTCCACTGGTTGGACTTAGGCCTCCACATGAACAAGTTTCTTGCGACCACACTAACTCTTGCCGATTTGAGTTTTATTTTTTGTGTTATCGCCGATGGAATCTGATACGACAAACTGAGTTCCCGCAACTTCCAAAAAGCAGCTGAAGTGACATAGACTGAGCCAATGGTATTGAAAGTGCTTTGCCAGAAATTGTAGTTGCCTTCCTGTACCGTAACATTTGTGTTAGCACTATAAGTCCCGTCTGAATTCAGAATGGCAGAATTTGGATACACAAAACGCTGACGACCCGCCTGTGCAGACTTGTATCCAATGCCTCCGAATTCGATGTTCTGTCCAAACTGGTTATAGATTACGTTGCCTGCGCGATAATCCAGCAAAATGCTCAATGAAATTCCTTTCCAACTGACGTTAGTGGTCAAACCCAACCGATATCTGGGGTTCGTCTGTCCTAGGTTAACCAAGTTGGGGTTTCTCGTGGGTAAGCCTGACACCGGATCAACGATCACTCTTCCCGCCTGGGGGCCATCGGGCACTCTAGCCCAATCCGTTGTAAAAAGAGTAGGATAATTGTAGCCCACCGTGGCGTAGGAGTTAGTACCGTTTTGACTGTTGTTGAGAACCTGGATTCGGTTGGTCACGTTTCCATTTGCGTCCTGATAAATGTAAGTAGGCGTGTTAGCAATAACGTCTGTGAAGTTTCCGCCAACCGTCCATGCAAGACCTGAGGCTGTTTTCAGGGGAGTTACAGACAAATCAAACTCCAGTCCCTGGTTGAGCATTTCACCCACATTAACCAACGCCGAGCTGTAACCTGTGGTCGTCGAAACTTGGAATGGAACCGTCTGGTTGGTGGTGTTGGTTTCATAATAGTTGGCTTTTGCGCTGATTCGCTCTTCCCATAGTCCAAGTTCAATCCCAACTTCTTTGGACAACGTGAACTCGGGCATCAGTGAAGGAGTTACAATGCCGCCACCCAAATACATTACCGGAACATTGAACGGCGTACCCGCATTGATAGGTGTCTTCAATTGGTATGGGTCAACATTCACATTGCCCGTCTTACCATAAGACGCAGTTATTTTTCCAAAGTTGATAAACCGGTTCTCTTTGAGTGCAGGTATGGCGTCGGTAAAACGGAAAGCAAGGTCAACTTCAGGATAGCTGAAAGACCAATTGCCAGGTGCGAGTAATGAAATCCAATCGTTACGCCAATCCCCATGCAAAGTCAAATATCTCCAGTTGATTGCAGCATCGGCGTACACCGATTCTCTTCTATATCTTTTCGTTTGTGAAGTTCCCTGCAAAATGCCAGAACGATAAGCCACGTTGTAAATCTGGGGATCAGAGTATGCCAACGCTGTGGCATACACACTGTTGTCGGTGTAATAGTCATCAAAAATATTGAAACCCAATACTCCTGTTACCGACAATTCTTGATTGAACGAATGAGATATATTGGCCATGAAATCGGCATTCACGCGTCTGCTCGTGGTGTAGTAATCACCAGTAGCGCCAGGAATAACTCCGTTGGTTGACTTCGATTGAGCAGCCGTAGTCTTGTTGGGGTTAGCCAACGTCAGGTCATATACCTTGGGTGCAACTTGATAATTGTCGTGCTGGACATAGTTGGTGAGACCGCCCCTCGCTGTAAAGCTCAACCATTTCGTAGCCTGTACTGACATGTCTAAACTTCCCAGGAAGTCTTGTCTGTTTTGATGAAGTCTGTTTTGATCAATTACGAAATAGGGGTTTTCAAAAAAGTCATCGTACCAGCCAGTAGGGCTCGCCCAAATATTGTTTTTCCAATCTTTGTATTGGGTCAATGGCACTGACATACCAACGTTCATCCAGCTCCAGTAGAGGTTATTGTTTAAGCTCCCGTTCCAGTTACTGTAAACATTTTGGCTGGTAACAGTGTACGCTACTTTATAAGCTGTTTTGAAGATGCCATACTTGGTGTCTCCATTGAAACGGAACACGTCCCTGCGGTACTGATCTTTTGGAACGATGCCGTTGTTCTGTACATCCTGAACAGATACATAATAGTGGCTGTTTTCAGTACCCATCGAAAACGAAAGGTCGTTTTGCTGGTTTACCCCAACGTCCCAGAATTTCAGGTGATCGTTGTACCTGTTCTCATAGGTAACCATTTGCGTCCTACCGTCTTGAAGAGGTCTTCCCAATTGAACCAATTGCCCATTGAACTCAGGACCGTAGTTCTGGTTTTCATAGGGGATGTAGTACCCGAAGCCGTAATTTGGATCGACATTAAAAGAATCAGCGCCCGGCCCCTCACCACCGTTCATACCAAAACGCGTCTGCAACTTGGGGATGTATGAGACAGAGTTCAGTTGAGTGGTGTTGCTGAAAGTAATCTCAGGTGCGCCTCCTTTTTTGCCGCCACCTGACTTCGTGGTGATTACCAATACACCATTTGAGGCTTGGGATCCATACAGAGCAGCGGCGTTTGCTCCCTTCAATACCGTGACATTCTCCACGTCATTCGGGTTGATCGAGTTGAGGTAGGTGTTATCCACCTGCACTCCGTCCAAAACAACTAGAGCTTGGTTGTTGCCTAGGAAAGACCTGTTGCCTCGCAACACGATCCTAACATCGCCGCCACTTACGCTGTTGCTGGTTTGGTTGATCTGCAAACCCGATACTTTACCACTGAGAGCCGCCGCTAAATTTGTGACTTTCGCCTGATTGATTACTTCGTTCTTTACGGTGGCTACAGAATAGCCTAGGTTCTTTGATTCTCTCTGAATATTCAGCCCTGTTACAACCACTTCAGAAAGTTGGGTAATGTCAACTCCAAGTTGCACATCAACAACAGATTTGTCTCCAGCGGCTATCTCAACTGTTTTTAACCCGATGAAAGAAAAAGCAATTGTTACGTTCGCAGAAGCTGGAACTGAAAGGCTGTATTTCCCCTCTGTATCAGTCACAGTACCATTAGTTGTTCCCTTGATCACCACGTTCACACCAGGCAGGGCCGTTCCATCCTCTGCGGAAGTAACCCTACCTGTCACGACTCGATCTTGCGCCCAGACACTGAGGGCAATACCGAATGCGAAGCACATCAGTAAAAATTTTCTCATAGTAAATTGAGTTTAGGTAAATAATTGAAACTTGACGTTTCTTGAATCCACAAATGACCTGCAAAAAAAACGGCGGGTTTTCACCTAATCGGTGTGAATTAAGGTGTGTGCATCTGCTATAATGGGGTGATTATCATAGCCCATTTATTTGGATAGATCCTATTGGCTGCCTCGATAAAAAGCTCATAGAACGAAAAAGGCCCATCTGGAATGGGCCCCCTCTAAACTTATTCTATGCCGACAAAACGTCAATTCTCGTTTTGCGACAACAAAAGTCTCCTTCCGTAATTAGAACAAATTCAACCATCTGGTATGAATTCTTCTCGGCCGTTTAAAAGATGTGGGTTAATTTTACCACCCTGCCTCTTTGATGTGGGTGGTTTTTAGATTTTGAAAATCTTAAGCTTTTGAAAAATGGAGCGTTTAATTAATGTGTTGAGGGATCAAACCGAAAAAAAACCGTCGATTACGGCTACGTTGGGTTTTGACGGATTCGTAGACTCGATTATCCGATTGATACATCACCACGCCCCCGATGGATCGAATGTCTATTTTGATTCGATGAAAAGTTGGGGAGAGTATATTACAGAAAAGGTGGGCAAGAATTTCACTATCGAGCTCACCAACCAGATTACGAAACTTGGTGGTAACATGCCGATCATGGCGAACGCCTTGGCGAATCTCGGTTTGTCTGTCAATTGTATCGGTGCCATGGGGTATCCACAGATTCATTCTGCCTTTGATTCAATGTCCAAGGCCTGCCAACTTTTAAGTTTTTCGTCGCCCGGTCACACGCAGGCTCTTGAATTTAAAGACGGGAAAATCATGCTTGGTAACGTTGACGAATTGAATGAAACCGATTGGCCGACACTGAAAGCGCGAGTTGGCGTCGATGCACTTAGGGTCGCCTACGAAAATGCAACCCTCATTGGCATGCTCAATTGGGGTGAGCTTACTAAGAGCACCCTTTTTTGGCAAGGTTTGTTGAATGACGTTTTTCCAAAATGCAACTTCAAGACGAAGCCTACTCTCTTTTTTGATTCTTCAGATTGCTCCAAACGAACGCACGATGAAATTAAACTGATGTTGTCTCTGGTGGGTCAGTTTACGGCGTTTGGTAAAACAATCATGGGTGTCAATCAAAATGAGGCACACCTGTTGCATCAATTGTTGTGCGGAAATACTGCTCCGCAAAAAAGTTTGTTAGAGATCGGCTCGGAGCTGATCGAAAAGCTCGGTATCACAGTCCTTTTGCTCCACAACCGAAATGAAGCCGCCGTGGTGACACGCGAACAACAGGCGAGGCACGCTAGTTATTTTGTCGAGCATCCCAAATTGCTAACCGGCGCCGGAGATAATTTCAATGCTGGATTTTGCTATGCCTATCTATTGAATCTCGACTTGGTCGACTGCTTAAGCACTGCCCACGCCGTTTCGAATTATTACATTCGACATGGATCCAGCCCCACTCTCAAAAATCTTATCGACTCACTACCACTTTTAATAAAATGAAACTTTCCATATTCGACACTTACGAACATCTCTCCAGGTTTAGCGCCGAGCAAATCCTTGAAACGATAAAATCAAATCCGAGATGCACGCTTTGTCTCGCGACGGGGGATTCACCAAAGTTGACATACCAATTGCTCGTGAAAGCATTGATCGACCAAAAAACAAACGTTGGCGCCGTCCATTTTGTCGCCCTCGATGAATGGATGGGTGTACCTCCGTCCAACCCCGGAAGTTGTCATTATTTTCTCCACGAAAATGTATTTGCTCCGCTTCAAATTAAAAGCCAGAACGTCCATTTGTTCGATGCTTTTGCGAAAGACCTTTTCAAGGAGTGTAGAAAAATGGATGAGGCCATTACCCGCTTGGGAGGAATTGACCTGATGCTGGTAGGCGTCGGCATGAACGGCCACGTCGGATTCAATGAGCCTGGCGCATCGGAAACACTTTACGCACACATCGCTGACCTTGATTCGACAACACAACAAGTAGGTCAGAAATATTTTTCACAGCAGACAGCGCTCGTCAAAGGGATGACATTAGGGCTCGCTCAATTTTTTGAGGCCAAAAAGGTCTTGATGCTGGCGAATGGAAAAAAGAAATCGGCGATCATTAAAAACGCGCTTGAAGGAAATATCTCCATGCTAATCCCCGCGAGCATGATCCGCAAACACAAGAATTCACAAGTTTTGATTGATCAAGAAGCCGCCTCAGAATTAACGAGCACCACGAAGAGCTAATTACTTCAACCAGAGATCCACTGGCTTTTTAACCTGGGCTTTGAAAGGCAGCTCGATTTTCTTGCCTTGCCCCGCGGAAGCATAGGCGGCATAAATCACTTCAAGCACATCACGGCCAAGTTTTCCCGTGACCAACGGCGGCTGGCCCGTCCTTACACAATCAATGAAATGTTTTAATTCATGCGGGTACCCTTGATTAAACGCTTCCTCGAAAATGGGGAAGCTCCAACCCGCGGTGGTGTCTGCCTTTTCCATCGCATACCCGTACCCGTTTTTGCTATAGGCAAGGGCTGCGTTCCCTAAAAACAGATCGGCATAAACAACGCCGGCTTTTCCATATACTTCACATCGGTCGTCCATGCCTCCGTGCTTCGCCCAGCTGTTTTCAGCAACCGCAGTTACACCATTCTCAAATTCGACAATCACAATGGAGTTGTCTTCTCCTTTTGTTCTCGGGCTATGAAGCACAGTGCTCATGCTTGCAGTGACACTTTTCACGCGCGCGTTGTTGAGCATCCAAAAAAACCACCCGAAGGCGTGGCACCCCATGTCCATCAGCACACCCCCGCCTGCAAGATCGACATCGTAAAACCAGTCGGTATGTGGACCGGAATGCTTTTCCGCTTGTTTGAGCATGAACAATTCGCCGACTGCTCCTTCTTTCACCAAATGTCTTACCCGCTCATATTTCGGCGCAAAACACAGCTCTTCCGCGTACATCAAATTGACTTTCTGCTCTGCACAAACCTTTATCATTTCGTCGGCCTCTTCCAGTGTCACCGCCAGCGGCTTCTCAATGATGACATGTTTTTTAGCGCGTGCTGCTTTGAGGGTTGTTTGCGCATGGAGGAAATTCGGTAAGCAAATATCAACTACCTCGCACCCCGACTTGGAAATAATGTCGTCAACCGAATCATACCAGTTGGGGATGTGATGTTTTTGTGCAAAAGCTTTTGCCTTGTTGATATCGCGGGCGTAAACCGCCACGACTTCAGCTTCAGGTACAAACCGTTGATAGCTTTCGATATGAATATCAGCGATAAACCCCGAGCCAAGCAGGGCTACTTTTGTTCGCTCCATGTATTGGAAGAGTTAAAGTTTTTTGATCTTAACATTTTTGAACCACACCTCGCCACCATGATCTTGCAGTGCGATGCGTCCTTGCTTGTAAATACCGAATCCGGGCATGGACTTGAATTTGCTATGTGCCACCATGTCTTTCCATTTGTCATCCCAGAGGGTAGTTGAAACCACGTTCGTTCCGTTAAGGTAAAGATCTAGTTTGCCTTTAATGCTTTTGATCTCGACATGATTCCATTCATTCGTTCCTTTGGCAACGTCCGTTGAGCATGGAACCAAATCATATAGGTCGCCTGCATTGTGTTTAAAAATTTTTGCGTCGGGGTGCCCATTCTTGTCGACCACCTGCATTTCGAGGCCTGTGTTCCAAGTTTGTTTGTATTTGGAAGTGTCTTCGTTTACATAAAAAATAATTCCGCTATTCTGGTCCTTGGCGATTTTCCAGTCGAGCATAAGATGAAAATCGGTGAATTCGTCATTTGTGACGAGGTCTCCTCCACCCGCAGTTTGATATCCGTGTTTGGCTGCGGCCTGAAGATGGAGAGCGCCATCATCTATGTTCCAAGCTTTACCGGCACCGGCCTTTCCATACGTATGCCATCCAGTGGTGGTCTTTCCGTCGAAAAGACTCACCCAACCATCTTGATCATCGGGAGTGGAAGTAAAGCCAAACAACAATAGAACCGCTGCGGAGAAAAATAATTTTTTGCTCATAGTTGAAATCATTTGTTGGAAAAATTACGAGTCACAATTTACGATTCGCCGATTCTAATAGAGGTTCCGCCTGTAAAATATTTGCGTCACTACCAAGTGTTTGGTTTTGGGATAAGGGTCGATGGTTCTCTTATTTATTTTCTTAGTCGCCTTCGTTGTACTTTTGTCCATGCATAAAGCTGGATTTGTAAGTATTGTGGGCAAGCCCAATGTGGGTAAGAGTAGTTTGATGAACAAATTGGTGGGGGAAAATCTCTCCATCATCACCGCCAAGGCTCAAACCACGCGTCATCGGATCATGGGGATTTTGAATGGGGCTGATTTTCAGATCGTATATTCCGACACACCTGGTTTACTCGAGCCTAAATATGAGCTCCAGCAGGCCATGATGGACTACGTTAAAGTTTCGCTGGACGACGCAGATGTGATTTTGCTGATTGTGGAACTGGAGGAAAAATTCGACGAAAAGCTTCTGGCCAAATTTCAAAACTTACAAACGCCTATCGTTTTACTCATCAACAAGATCGACTTGGCGAAAGGATCACAGGTGCACGACAAGGTAGAGTACTGGAAGAATCTGATCAAGGCTGAAACGATCATTCCAGTGTCTGCTAAAACGGGAGAAAACCTCCATCAGGTGCTTACGGCGATCAAAGATCAATTGCCGGAGCACCCTGGTTTCTATCCGAAAGACGACTTGACCGATCGAAGCGAGCGATTCTTTGCTTCTGAAATCATTCGGGAAAAGATTTTTTTGAATTACGAACAGGAGATCCCATACAGCACGGAGGTAGGCATAGAGTCATTCAAGGAAGAAGAAACCATCATTCGCATTCGCGCTACGATTTTCGTGGAACGTGATTCGCAAAAAGGAATTGTCATTGGCAAAGCGGGGAGCTCTCTGAAAAAAGTAGGAACAGAAGCGCGCATAGACCTGGAGAAATTCTTTGGTAAAAAGATTTTTCTTGAAACCCACGTGAAGGTGTCGGACAATTGGAGAAAGCAGAAACTTCGCCTGAAGCAGTTCGGATACGGGAATTAATTCATCGATTATCGATGGGCAAATTCTCAATGAGCCACGATAGATTTCGGGACCAATGTTCGATTAGCCAATGTTTGACTTAACTTGCGCCCGATTTAGAACATCGATAATTAAGGTATGGCGAACATTGTAGCGATCGTGGGTAGGCCCAACGTAGGCAAATCAACGTTTTTCAACCGAATGGTGGAACAACGGGTGGCCATTATGGATGACATGCCCGGTGTGACCCGCGATCGCCATTACGGGTACGCCGAATGGACGGGGAAGTTTTTTACGGTAATCGACACGGGGGGCTACGTTACGGGCTCTGATGATAAATTTGAATCTCAGATTCGCAGACAAGTAGAGATGGCTGTTGAAGAATGCACGGCTGTCATCTTTATGGTCGATTGCCAGCAGGGTCTGACCGGCTACGACAAAGAGTTTGCCAACATCATTCGTAAGTCGAGGAAGCCGGTGTTCATTGCCGCAAACAAGGCGGACACACCGAAGAAAACAGTAGAAGCAACTGAGTTCTACGAGTTGGGCATGGGTGATGTATTCCCCATCTCGGCGGAGAACGGTTCTGGCACGGGAGAACTGCTGGATGAAGTCGTTAAAATCTTTCCGTCGGAGGGGGTAAAAGATCCAAACGCGGGCATCCCAAAAATTGCAATTCTTGGCCGACCAAACGTGGGCAAATCTTCACTGCTAAATGTATTGCTTGGTACCGAGCGAAGTATTGTAACTGACGAAGCAGGAACCACACGTGATGCGATTCACTCACACTATAAGATGTACGGCAACGATTTTATTTTGATTGACACTGCCGGCATTCGCAAAAAGGGCAAAGTAGTGGAGGATGTGGAATTTTATTCCGTGCTGCGCTCTCTCCGCGCACTTGAGGAAAGTGATGTGTGCATTATCGTGATTGATGCGGAGCGGGGGTTGGAGTCGCAGGATGTGAACATCATCAGCCTGGCTCAAAAGCAGGGCAAGGGAATCGTCATCATGGTTAATAAGTGGGACTTGATTGAGAAAGACAGCAAGACCTCCGACAAGCTGACCAAAGAAATGAATGAGAAAATAGCGCCCATTGATTATGTGCCTTTTATTTTCGCTTCGGCCCTAACGAAACAGCGCATCTTTCAAGTGATTGAAAAGGCGGTTCAGGTTTACAACAACAAAAGCAAGAAGGTACCTACGTCCGAGCTTAACGATGCGTTGTTGCCGGAAATAGCCCATTACCCACCGCCGGCCACCAAAGGAAAGCTTATCCAGATAAAATACATTACCCAGGTAGCGGCCAAGACCCCGTCATTCGTGTTTTTTTGTAATCTGCCGCAGTATATTCAGGAATCCTACCAGCGTTTCTTGGAAAACCGGTTGCGCGAAAAGTTCGATTTTGAGGGCACGCCAGTTCGGTTATTTTTTAGGAAGAAATAAGTTTGCAAGCGATTGCAGGGGCCAGTTAGGTTCATTTGAGTGGCCTATTTAGGCCAAAAAACGATTTTTTTATTACTTATTGATATAAAATCGAACAATCCGCATATATTTGCGCCCAAATTTATAACCTGTAAACTATGAAAAAATTGTTCGCACTTTTGATGGTAACTAGCTTTGCTGTTGCTTTCGTAGCGTGTGGTGGCGGAAAAGAAAAAGCCGCTGCTGAAGCCGCTAAAATGAAAGAAGATTCAACAAGAAAGGCTGACTCCGTCGCAAAAGTACAAGCTGAAGAAGCTGCTAAAGTGAAAGCTAAAGCTGACTCTGTCGCTAAAGCTGATTCAATCGCTAAAGCCGCTTCTGCAAAAAAGAAGTAATCTCTTAACCAGAGATTTTCCCGGGAAGGCTTTAGGAAAACTAAAGCCTTTTTCTTTTCCATGGATTTAAAAAAACTCGAAGAACTTCTATCACGCCATGTTCCTGCTCCCGCGGTGGAGTATTGCACTCGCCTTTGGCTGGATTTTCCATTCGCCTTCAAACTTCGTAAATCCCGTCAGTCTAAGGTGGGCGACTTCACTTGCAAAACGGGCAGCACTCCTCAGATCACAGTAAACCAAGACCTGAACCCGTATTTGTTTTTGATGACCTACGTTCATGAAGTGGCACACCACTGGGTGCATCGGCAGTATCAGTTCAAAGCGGAAGCGCACGGTGACGAATGGAAGAAAACTTTTCAGCAATTGATGTCACCGCTCCTGACGCCAGCGATTTTCCCCGAGCCGCTGCTGTCGGGCTTAATAAAGCACATGGACGCACCGAAAGCGTCCAGCTTTGCCGACTCCGAACTCACTCATCTCTTTCGCTCCGTGGAGCCCCACGGCAAAGAGGCGGTGCTTTTGTCACATCTTCCCGAGGGAAGTGTCTTTCACTTGCAGGGCCGGTGGTTCAGGAAGGGCAAGCTCAGACGGACGCGAGTGCTATGCCGGGAGGTAAAATCAAAAAGACAGTATCTCGTTCCGTTAGATGCGGTGATAAGCAGTGCCCAGCTTGCGCTACTTTGAGTTATTTTACGCTGCTGATGGCCTTACGAACGCTGCCATGTTTTTTCAACAGCTTTTCCGCTTTCCCTTGATTTACCTTTAGTTCAGACATGATCATTTTCACTCCTCGATCGATCAACTTATTATTGGTAAGCTGCATATCCACCATTTTGTTTCCTTTCACTCGTCCGAGTTGCACCATGACGGAGGTGGATATCATATTGAGTGCAAGTTTTTGCGCCGTGCCTGCCTTCATGCGCGTGCTTCCGGTCACAAACTCCGGGCCCACCACAATCTCAATCGGGTGGTCAACGTTGGCGGCAAGTTCACTGCCTTCATTGCAAGTGATGCATCCTGTTACGATTTTCTTTTTGCGCGCATCTTTCACTGCTCCGATCACATAAGGCGTTCGACCTGATGCTGCGATTCCGAGCAACACATCGTTTTCATTGACTTTGTATTTCTCAAGATCCTTCCACGCCTGTTTGGGGTCGTCTTCGGCGTGCTCCACGGCTCTACGGATTGCTTTGTCTCCGCCGGCGATGAGCCCGATCACTCTTCCGGGCGGCATTCCATAGGTAGGAGGTATTTCCGATGCATCCACAATTCCCAAACGCCCACTGGTGCCAGCTCCTACGTAAAAGAGCCTTCCTCCTTTTTCCATTTTTTCTACAACCGCTTTTGCGAAGGCTTCAATTTGAGGAATCTTCTTTTCGATAGCGAGTGGAACAGTGGCGTCTTCGCGATTGATGTTGACGAGCAACTCGCGAATGCTCATGTTTTCCAGGTCGTTGTACTTTGAAGACGCTTCGGTGGTATATGGTATTCTCACAAGTCTTTTTGATGGTATAAAGTCAGCCCTGCTATCGGTCCCTCTAAAATATTTTTTACGGTAATGCCTTTGTCGTTGGCTACCTGCCTCAACACATCGCTGAAGTAAAAACCGATAGATCCCGTGAAGTGAACTTTGAGGTTTTTGTAATTGTGGTACTTCATCACGTTGTTTTCGAAGAAGTCGGATAGGCTTTTGTACGCGAGCTGATAGCAATATGGCTCTTTCAAGTGTTGAAAGATGAATTTGGCAAAGCTCGCAAGAAACGCTCCCGGTTTTTCGGTTTGGTATACTTTTTCAAGAACCTCTTCTCGGGTCCAAGGAAATCGGGCGTGGAATTGTTTGGCCACGCTCTCTGGCATTTCGTGACGGAAATAGTCGAACACCAGACGCTTTCCCATGTAGGTTCCCGAGCCTTCGTCGGCCAGTATCCAGCCTAGGTTAGCTACGTTATCGGTTATCTTTTCGCCGTCATACAGGCAGGAATTCGATCCGGTGCCGAGAATACAAGCAATGCCCGGTTCGTGACCGCACAGGGCGCGAGCGGCTGCCAAAAGATCCCATCCCACCTCACTCGTTGCTTGAGGAAAGTGTTCAGCAAACAGGGCCTGTATGCTTTGAACGTTCTTTTCTGACGAAACCCCGGTACCGTAGTAAAAAATCTTCGAGACTGTTTCGTGCACCTGTGGCAGCAACGAGTCTTGAATTATTTTTTTCAAATGGTCTAACGGCTGATAGTAAGGATTGAAGCCCGTGCTGTTGGCCTGGCCAATCGTTCCATCTTTTTTTAAGAGTCGCCAGTCAATCTTTGAGCCTCCGCTGTCGGCAATGATGACCATGAAGGTTAATTAGTTCGTAAGTGTATGTTTGAACGCGTGAAGTTACAATTGTCTGGCTTTTTTGAAAAGACAAGTAAAAAAATCTCAAGTTTGGTATCTTCACAAAAAGGAGAGCTATGAGAATCGTTTTTTGTCTGCTGGTCGCTTGGGGCTCCGTCTCGGCCCAGCCGATGGTGATCGTGTTTCTTCACCACAAGTCCGACAAGGCCGAGTTGCCGAAGGAACAGGTCGACAAAATCATGGAGGGACATTTCGCCAATATTAAGAAGTTGGCCGGCGAGGGCAGGCTGCTGGTGGCTGGACCGTTTGAGGGTGGTGGTGGCATCTTCATTTTCAATTCCAAGTCGATGGATGAGGTCAAAGAATGGTTGAAGGACGATCCGGGCATTCTCAACAAAAGATGGAACGTGGAAGTGCTTCCCTACCGTTCCAGAATAGGGGTACCTCAATTGGTAAAGGAGCCCTATCAGATGGTCAAGTATAATTTCATTCGATTTTCTTCGTACGTAGTCAAGTCAAATGCCTTTGATGTGCCTCAGATCCTGAGAAAGCATGATGACTATCTGAGCGAGTTAAAGAAATCAGGCAACATCGTGGCAGAGGGCATCTTTAATGACACTGACGGAGGGATCCTCATCATTAAGGGAGACCTTGATAAAAGGGTCGTCGAATCCGATCCTGCTGTGGTGGAAGGTCTGCTCGGAATCGATGTCAAGAGTTGGTACGTGGCGAAAGGGGCGTTTGGGGAGAATTAACAGGTGGTGGTTAGAGGTTAGGCTTGCGGGATTGGATCAAAATGGACTTGAAACTTGGAGCGCGCAACCTGTAACTTTCTAACAACTTATTCAGCCATCACCATCGCCAATTTATTTCCCGACATGTTCACGGCTATTCTGGTGATTCCCTTCGTAAGGGGAGGACCTTCTATCTTTACTTCTTTCCACACGACATCAGTGTTGGGATTGATCCAATAGATCTTTGAATCTCCGCTCATCAAGATTTTGCCGTCCGGGGTCCAGCACATGTCTTCATTTCCGGGAAGGGTAGTTGCGATCGTTGAGATCGCGTGGGTCACGGTATTAAATTTTTTGATGAGCCATTCTTTTTCCGACACCTTGTGAACAAAGCTGATCGCCGATTCATTTGGAATTTTGTGCAACGATCTCCCGATATTCTGCGCTACCACCGTGTCCGATTTTGTAGGCAGCCGATAATAATGCAACTCGTTTGGCTGACCGCCCGCGCCAAGCACAAACAAAGCCAGATGACTATTGTCGGCCCACACATGATAGCCGATGGTGAGGTTGTTTATGAGCACGGTTGGTTCCCCTCCTTCCACCGGGTATTTCCCCAAGTCCTGAGCATTGTTGTCTCGTTGAATAATGCATGAAATAAACTGGCGATCCAGCGTGAGCGTTGGCGAATATTCTTTTTCAGGAGTTTGAGTCAAGGATTTGGTCTCGTTTGTTTTATAGTTATAGTACTTGATGTCTGATCGGCCCTCATCGTTAAATGATGAATAATAAATCAGCGGCTCGTCGGCATGGAAAAACGGTTGATTGTCGTACCCTTTATGATTGGTAATGTTCTTTCCATTCTCGATCGCTACTTGATCTTTGCGTTCGCGGAAATCGAAAAGAAAGATTTCGGAACCCGGTTGAGCCAAGGCGTCAATGCCAAGGGCCAACAAAAAGCCAACAAACAGGTTTTTCATAGACAAACGAATCAACCAAAATAAGAAATCCGAGGGCCAATTAAAAGCGAAAATGATGGTGGGGAAACCAGGATTTTCCGTCGTGCTTAAGTAGGTCAAATCCGTCGGCCATGAACGTCGCAGAAAATTCTTTGTCTTTGAACTCTTGCCAAGCTAAATCAAACTCCTGTTTTTTTAGATCGCGAAAGGCCACGGTAAGATGTGGATGAAATTTATTTTCCTTCTTAATTCCTGCCGTCAAATGAAGTTCTTCATTGCAGAATTTTTCAAGCTCTTTCTGGAACTCCGTAATACCTTTCTCCGACCCAACCGAAATAAAGATGACGCGTGGCGCAAAGGACCCAAACCCCATAAGAGATACTTCAAATGATTTTTTTCGTCGCCCAAAACGTCCCAGTGATTCACTCAGTTCGCTCTCTTTTTTTTCGTTCCAGAGAAAAGGCGCTTGCACCGTAATGTGGGGTGGGGAGTTAAGCGATGCTTTGGCGTGGTATTTTTCCTTGAAATAATTCTTCAGCGACAGGGCATGTTCAAAGATCGGGGGAGGTGGAATTATGGCGATGAAGTATCTCGCCAAATCAGGCGCCACCGGTTTCATCGCACCGTTCTATTTACTCAATCGATTGTATTTCTTCAACGCCGCCTGCAGTCGATCGTGTGGAATAGCATAGGCCTTGTTGCCATCTACGCCCTCCATTGTTTCCGCGGCCACAAGTGCATTCACGATCGCCTCTTCCACAGCTTCAGCAACGGCGGTGAAAAACGGATTGATCGCCTCATTCGGAATCATTTGCACGTTTGCCACGCCCGATGTCTTATTGGCCTCAACATTGGCCGTAGAGAAAACAATAAAAATATCTCCTGACGAATTTCCCCCGCGCCCGCCGACCACACCAATGCCCAGAGGAATCCGCTTCGCCAAGCGTTTTAATTGATGAGGCAACAACGGTGCATCCGTCGCAATCACCACAATGATAGAGCCTTGATCCTCTCCGAGTTTTCCACGCTCGGGAAGTAGATCCAGGATTTCGTTTCCCACAGGCACACCTGCAATCGTGAGTTGATTACGACCTCCGTAGTTTGCTTGGACAAGGGCACCTACTGTGTACACGCTGCTCACTTTTCGAGAAGCCGTTCCTATTCCGCCCTTAAACTGATGCGCGATCATGCCCGTGCCTCCTCCTACATTTCCTTCCGCCACGGCACCCGATGACGCTGCGTTGATCGCGTCGATCACGTGTTCTTTTTTTACATGAAAGCCATTGATGTCGTTCAAGAATCCATCCCATGTCTCAGCGACCACCGGCAAACTGATGTCACCCGAGTAAGAGTCTTTTGGCATCTTGTCGGAATAATATTGAATGATGGCGTCGCGCACCGTGCCCACGCTGTGGGTGTTGGTAATCGAAATAGGTGTTCCCAAGCAACCCGATTCTTCGAGCCAGGTGGTGCCTGTCATCTCCCCATTTCCGTTCAGCGCAAACCAAGCCGCAAACACGCGGTCGAGTGAATTTTTTCCCCTTGGAAATACCATTGTAACCCCGGTTCGCACAGGGCCTTTTCCAACGATTAATTTTCCTTTGCCTTCTATTAAAGTTTTATGGCCTACCTCTACGCCAGCCACATCAGTGATTGCATTTAGTTTTCCAGGTGTGCCACTGAAGGGGATGCCCAGGTCGCGCGCCCTGGGCTTTGCAGTTTGTGCGAGAATACCTTGAGAGAGAAGAACTGTCGAGACAAGGATCAAAAAATTCTTCATGATTCATTTGTTTATTTCATCAGGAATGAAGCACACCTTCTTTTTCGATCTCTTTGATGTAGACGAGGTTTTCTTCACAAATGGAGTCGGGCACAAATACAAAACGCTTGTCATAGATTTCCTTTCCAATGTAGTAACTCACCCAGTATTCATTGTTCAAATGAAACACGTTGGGGTCGATTGATTCTACCACTGCAAAATTCTTTTCATTTACGGTTTCCAGAAAATGTCGTAATGTAGAAGTGCGCTGCTCTTCTCCATTCTTTTCACCGTAACCTCTGCTCGCCACCAGGGTGTTTTCGATGGGAAAATTGTTGTTGTTGATCAGGTAGACTTTCCACTCGTCTTGATTCAAGATATTTTTCTCGCGCACCACGGCGAGTGTGACGTTTTTTACCTCCGGTATGCTTATGTCTTTCTTCATTCTGTCAACTGCATTTCGAAAAGAGAACCCAGCTTCGATTTTAAAACATCTTTCACCGATTGGAAATCCAGCGATGAATTTAATTCTTTTTGCATTGAAGTGACAGCTTTGTCGCTAATGCCGCAGGGTACGATATTGTTAAAGTAGTTTAAATCCGTATTGACATTGAGTGCTAAGCCATGCATCGTCACCCATCGACTGGTCTTCACGCCCATCGCACAAATCTTTCTGGCTTTGCGCGAATCTTCAACATCAAGCCACACACCTGTTAAACCCTTGATACGTCCGGCCTGGAGATGGAATTCGTTCAGCGTTTGGATCACTCCCTCTTCCAACATTCGCATGTATTTGTGGATGTCGGTGTAAAAATTCTCGAGATCAATCACCGGATAAACCACCACTTGCCCCGGCCCGTGATAAGTGATGTCGCCGCCGCGGTTGATACGATAGAAACCGGCCCCGATGGAGGGTAGTTCCGACCCTTTGATAACTAAATTCTTCTCATCACCACTTTTGCCAAGCGTGTAAACATGTGGGTGCTCGCAGAAAATCAAATAGTTGTTCGTTGTTAGTTGTTCGATTTCCGATCGATTTCGGTTTTCTGACTTTATCTCCAGGGTCTTGTTGAACAAGTCCGTTTGATAATCCCACGCTTTCTGGTAATCGATCAGGCCTAGGTCGAGGAAATGCGTTTGCTTGTTGAGAAGGGAATTCATTGGTTAACTGCTCAATGACAAACTAGTGCTCCCAAAAAATGGTTCACTTCAATTTCGCCAGCTCTTCTTTCAAGAAGGTGATGTTGTCCATTGAGTCAGCATCAACTCCGTTTTCTTTCGCCAAGAAATACGAAATCCAATCCGTGAGGTGGATGAGGTAATAATATTGTTCCAATAGTGACGCGCCTTCGGCCACTATGTCGATGATGGGATTAGAACGCTTCTCAAAAATCTCACGGCAGATCTCCATGCGTTTCTCCACCCGTTCGTGATCATGGTCGGAATACAAATAGATCACCTGCGACTGCTGCAAGACGCTTTCAGGAAATCGCCAGCCCACAAGTTCGTTGTGATTCATTTCGGGAAAGGTATTGACGTGCGCCATCTGTTTGGAGTTTTCGTTCAGCTGATTCTGAAAACGAAGGGCCATCGCTCGTAGGCGTTCGTCACAATAGATAATAGGAAGTTTGCCGCGCAGTTTTTTTGCTATCAATTCTGCTTCTGACTGTACCGCCTTTTCGCCGCGATCCAGGTATTCAATCGCATTTTCAGTTTCTTTAATAAAAGCGGCTCCGATCAAATTGGTATGATACAATGCATATAGCAACGAAACCATCATGTAGCCAAGCTGCCCGCGCGTGCTCACAGATCCACCCGGCACTTGAATGTAAAAAAGGTTGTATTCCTTGGCTACCTCCAACAATTTTCCGCCTGACGTCACGCAGATAATGTGCGCGCGCTTCAGCATCCCTTTATGCACAGCTGCCAATGTCTCTTCCGTGTTGCCGCTATAAGAGCAAGCAATGAATAGGGTATGGGGACTTACAAACTGCGGAATGTTGTATCCTTTGGAGACAGTAATGGGGATCGGCACGCGACCAAACGTGAGAGACTCCACCAAATTCGCACCGATGCCCGAGCCTCCCATGCCAGTGATCAAAATATTTCGTATGTCACTGCCGGGTCGCACCAAGTCCATGCTTTGACCAAGTTTGATGGCATGGGCGAGTTGCTGCGTGAAGCCCTCGATGAGTTTCTTCATCTTTTTTTAAATTGAGTGCCAAAGGTAAAATAAATCGAGTGAGCGATAAAATTAAAAAAGGCAAAGAAGGTGAAGCTCTCGCCGCGGATTTCTTAGTGACGAAAGGTTTCGAAATCGTAGAACGTAACTACAGATACAAGCGCTCCGAAATCGATTTAATTGCGAAAAAAAATAACTGGTTGATTTTTGTGGAGGTGAAAATGCGAAGTTCTGACGCGTACGGCTTCCCGGAGGATTTCGTCGATCGCAAAAAAGCCAACAACGTGATCGCCGGAGCGGTGGAATATACGTACCAAAAAAACTGGCAAGGCAATGTACGGTACGATATTGTATCAATCCGCGAATGCCAGGGGGAACGCGAGATCGTCCATATTGAGGATGCCTTTTATTAAAATCGCAATTTTGAAGAAGAACATCAGTTTGAGTTAAATCAAATTTATCACAGAGAAAAATTTTATGAGTAAAGACAGACGCGTAGACGCCTACATCGCCAAGTCGGCGGATTTCGCAAAACCGGTGCTCACGCACCTGCGTGCGCTGGTGCACAAAGCTTGCCCCGAGGTCGAAGAAACGATCAAATGGGGGTTCCCCAATTTTGACTACAAAGGCGTGATGTGCAGTATGGCCGCCTTCAAGCAACATTGTTCTTTTGGGTTTTGGAAAGCATCTCTAATGGATGATCCGAATGGTGTCTTAAAACCCAACGATCAAGGAACCATGGGCAACTTCGATCGCATTACGTCACTAAAAGATTTGCCATCCGATAAAATTCTCATCAGCTTCATCAAGCAAGCCGTTGAACTCAATGAAAAAGGGATCAAGCGCCAAGTGAAAGTGACCCCCGCCGGATCAAAGACCATCGCCACACCCGCCTATTTTCAGAAAGAGCTCAACAAAAACAAATTGGCCAACGAAACTTTCAAAAACTTCAGTTATACCAACCGCAAAGACTACATCGAATGGTTTGAGGAAGCCAAAACGGCTGAAACCAAAAACAAGAGGATGGTGCAAGCCATCGAATGGATTATGGAGGGAAAGGGGAGAAACTGGAAGTATCAGAAGAAATAGAGTTGCGTTCGTGCGGACTACTTTCCGTTTTATCAGGATGCTTGCATACCAACGTCCTCGGGATGTGTTATTTCCGGAACACTTAGTTCAACGTATATCCAATCCGGGCTCCGCAATAGTTCGACTGGTCGATAATCGTATACCTAAATGCAAGGTCGAACCTCTTAGTGTGGAATCCCACGGCCGGCACCATCGTGAACTTATTGTCGCGCTCCGAGACCGATTGTGAATATCCGTACGAGAGGATGGTTCCTTTAAACGTCCTGACCGTCACGCCAAATTCCGCTCCAAAATAAAGTCCACTGAAATTCTCGCTGAGATAGAACTTCGTGCCAAGAAGGACGGGTGCAAAATTATAGTGGCCCGTGAGGCTAAAAGTGATGGGTGGAGAACCTGGAATTGGGAAGGTCGCTGACGCTGACGCCGGAAAATAAAGATATCCTGCCGAGGCCGTCCACGTGAATTTTTTGTTGATCCCTTTTTCGTGCCTGATCCAAGCCCCAAAGCCAGTACCTATTCCGTCGGTATTGGAACCCGTAGGAACTCCCCCCTCAGCCCCGAGAGCAGTTCTGCCCTGACCAAAGGAAAAAACGAATGAACCGTAGAACAAAAAGATTGTGAAAACATGTTTCATCGCTAGATTAGTTGATTGGTTAAAGATTAACCTAGCTATTTTACTGCGAATGTTTGCTTATGGAATGGATTAAAATCTTCGCTACCAGGTCGGATGCTGAAAAGATCTTAACCGAAAACCAGCCAAAGCTTCTTAAAGTACGCGGAAAAAGCATCTGCCTCGTTCGACAGGGTGATAAAATCTATGGCGTCCAAAACAACTGCACGCACAACGAAGGCTCTCTTCACCTGGGCAATATCAATCAGCGCGGAGATCTAGTGTGCCCATTGCATCAATACACATTTCAACTCGGAACAGGTAGAGAAGTAGACCGGCGAAGTGCGAATCTGAAATGCTACGCCATTCGCGGAGACAACGACGGGATCTTCATCGAGTGTTGACCTAGAAATAGCCACGGTGCCAAAGGCTCAGCCAATTCATGCTCAGCGCCGCTGCCGCGTGCAGCAGCCCTCCCATCCAGACAGAACGGGTCTTGTAACTCATCAGCCCCAGAAAAATACCTGCGAAAATCGATCCGACGCATTCGGGCAAGGGTTTGCCAAAATGGATCATGCAATAGGGAACCATCATGACAAAAACAGATAGCAGGCCCATTTCTTTCTTCAGCCCATGCACCATGAATCCGCGAAAGAAAAATTCAAGCGCAAAAAACTGAACCACGTAAAAAAATTCCCAAACCAGGTAGTAAAAAAATTCACCATTCAACGGAAAATAAAACGGGTAGGTCGATTGAAATTCCGGAGTGAACGATACCATCACGATCAATGGGAAGACAATCAAAAACACGAGCAAGTAAACCTTAAAGTATCCGAAGAATTGTTGCCGCTTTAATCCATAATCCCTCAGTCGTTCCTTAAAGAGCACTTTGATGGCAAAAATGGGAAGAGCCAAGTAAAAAAAAGAGGACGCGAGCGCCCAAAAGGTGTAGTGATAAAAAAGATAATGCTCGCCCTGGAATCCCCGGCCAGCAAAAGGCAACGTACTTGCATTCGTGAGAAAATTAATGCCGATCAAACAAATGGTGCTGACAAGAATAACGATAACCGGTTTTCGAGGGAGTTCTCTTAAATCAGGTCGAGAAAAAGGAAGCAAACTCATAGTGCCAAGATCTTAACATCGTGCTTGCTCTAAAAGCAGAAAGGCCAGGCGTTTGATGATCCTGGACCTTTGCATACGTTCTAAGGGCAATTTTATTTTCCTTTATGCTGGAAACACTTGCTGCTTTTGTCTGACGTCATGCGCTTGCATTGTGTGCCATCGGCTGTCTTTCCTGTGCATTGCGTTTTCTTGTCCTTCAAGTGCTCATCAGGCTTGCACATGGCGCAGGCAGTTTTGCCCGCCTTCTTTGCGTCGGCCAGTTCCATGCCGTTGGCTTCTCCAGAAAGTTTGCAATCGGCGGTATGGTATTTTTCTCCTTTCGCTGATGCATAAACGGTTTGTGCTTTTATTTGGAAGACCAATCCCACCATCAAGAACAGAGAGAGTATCAATATCTTTTTCATGGCATTTGATGTTTAAGTGTGCATATCGAAGTTAGCGCTTTTTTCAGGCGAACGAAAACATTGTGCAATCAACTCACCCTTAACTTTTATTACTGCACTCTTCCATACATGGTCAGCGAAATGACTACTTTTACCGCATGGAGTGGGCAATCGTTGTGTCGTTGATTGTGTTTGGCCTTGCGTTGGTCGTGGCGGAAATTGTTTTTGTGCCAGGCACCACGTTGGTCGGCGTCATTGGATTTGCGTTTGTGATTCTCGGCGTCGGCTTGAGTTTCCGTTATTTTGGAAGCCCTGTAGGCTGGATTACGGTGGGTGTAACAGGGGTGTCCGCTGCCGTGATTTTGTATTACGCTTTTTCAACCAATGTCTGGGGAAAATTCTCTTTGAAAACCTCGAGCGACAGCAAAGTGAATGAAGGTGAACTTGATCAATTGTCTGTTGGCATCGAGGGGCAAACTACTTCCACATTACGCCCGGTCGGTAAAGCAGAGATCAACAACAAAACGTACGAGGTAAAAACCTCCGGTGAATATCTGGAAACCGGCAAACGTGTTCGTATCACCAAAATTTTATCCAATCAAATTTTTGTAGAACCTATAAACTAAACCCATGGAACAACTGGCCTTTATTTTCATTGTTTTCATCTGCGTCATTTTCTTTTTCATGTTCATGTATTTTGTGCCCGTGGGATTGTGGATCACCGCGATTTTTGCGGGGGTTAAAGTCACGATAGGTGAACTGATTGGGATGCGTATTCGCAAAGTACCGCCCAGCGTCATCGTAAATTCCCTCATCACAGCAACCAAGGCAGGGCTTCAAGTAACCACCCGCGAACTGGAAACACATTATTTAGCCGGTGGCGATGTGCCAAATGTAATTCGAGCTCTGATTTCCGCCGACAAGGCCAACATAAGTCTAAGTTTCAAGCAGGCAACGGCCATTAACCTGGCCGGTCGTGACGTTTTTGAAGCCGTACAAATTTCAGTAAATCCCAAAGTGATTAACACCCCAAAAGTTGCCGCGGTGGCTGCCGACGGAATTCAGTTGATCGCTATTGCTCGCGTTACCGTTCGCGCCAGCATTCAGCAACTGGTTGGCGGAGCCGGCGAGGAAACTATTTTGGCGCGCGTTGGAGAAGGCATTGTTACATCGATTGGCTCTGCAAAATCGCACCGCGAGGTGCTTGCCAATCCAGACAAAATTTCAAAACTGGTTTTGTCAAGAGGGCTCGATGCCGGTACCGCATTTGAAATCCTTTCGATTGATATTGCAGATGTAGATGTAGGGGCAAACATTGGTGCCAAACTTCAAACCGACCAAGCCGCAGCCGATTTGAAAGTGGCTGAAGCAAAAGCAGAAGAACGCAGAGCCATGGCCGTAGCATTAGAACAAGAGATGATTGCCAAAGCTCAAGAAGCCAGGGCAAATGTAATTCAGGCAGAATCCGAAATCCCAAAAGCAATAGCAACTGCATTTGTCAATGGCAACCTGGGTGTAATGGATTACTACAAGATGCAAAATGTGCAAGCTGATACAGACATGCGTCAATCCATATCGGGATCCGGAAAAGGAGCGAATCCGCAGAAATAAAGTTCATTTCATTTTTGAAGCAGAAAGTCCTCCTCGCGAGGGCTTTTTTGTTTACAGGCTCAGCTTGATTTGATCAGAATAAAATTTCATTCGCGAATGCGAACGGTCGAGTAAGTCAATTCTGTCGATCATTGCTTTCTTGTGATTGACGAAGACCTCAACATAATCATCACCGAGCAAGTAGAGATTTACTTTATGACGATAATATCGGATGGCGGTGACGAACGTAGCGTGCCGGTAGAGGGCCTGTACTTTCTCATCGAGGGGATATTTTCGCAACTCCGTCCACGAAAGCATGCGTGAAGATAAGAAATAAAAAAAAGCCCTGACGGCACTGTCAAGGCTTTTGATTTTAGGGCGAGCAATGGGGCTCGAACCCACGACCCTCAGAATCACAATCTGATGCTCTAACCAACTGAGCTATGCCCGCCATCTAACGCCTTCGCTTTTTGAAGGCGGATTTCCGTGCCCTTTTCGCAGCAACGGATCGCAAAGGTAACATGACCAAATGAAAATGCAAAAATTACCTGGAAAAGGTCAATCGCATTCCTGATCCATACTCTCTGATTTTTCCCTCCGAGTAAGCAAGATTTCCCGAGATCCACGTCATGCTCACCGCGGAAGCAAATGTCTGCGCTTCAAACGGCGACCATCCGCAATGGGCCAATATGTTTTCTTTAGTAACCGTCCAAGGTTTATTTAGATCAACCAAGACGAGGTCAGCAAAATATCCCTCCCTAATGAACCCTCGCTTTTCAATTTGAAAGAGAATCGCCGGACTGTGGCTCATTTTTTCAACTACCCGTTCCAAAGAAATTTTTCCGCGATGAAAAAACTCGAGCATGGCCACCAAACTATGCTGCACCAAGGGCCCTCCGGAAGGAGCTTTGAAATACGAATTGTTTTTTTCCTCAAGGGTGTGAGGCGCGTGGTCCGTTGCGATCACGTCAATATGATTATCCAGCACGGCGTCCAAGATTGCCTGCTGGTCGTTTTTCGTTTTTATTGCAGGATTCCATTTGATTCTTGTTCCCAGTTTTTCATAATCCGAATCATTAAACCAAAGGTGATGGACGCAGGCCTCCGCTGTGATTTTCTTTTTTTCCAGTGGAATGGAATTGTCGAATAACGCGATTTCCTTCGCTGTTGAGATATGAAGGATGTGCAGCTTCGTTCCATATTTTTTGGCCAAGCCCACCGCAAACGACGAGGACCGATAACAGGCTTCCTCACTCCGGATGAACATGTGCTCATGAATCGGTACGTTCTCACCAAATTTACTTTTCCAGTCTTCCGTATTTTTCCGAATCGTTGGTTCGTCTTCACAGTGGGTGGCGATCAACGCAGGAAATTTGGAAAAAAATCCTTCCAATGTCTTCTCATTGTCAACCAACAAGTTTCCTGTGGATGAGCCCATGAAGATTTTAAGTCCGCAAACTTTCTTTACATCCGTTTTCAAAACCTCATCAAGATTGTCATTGGATGCCCCGACAAAAAAAGAATAATTCGCCAAAGAATTTTTCGAGGCAATTTGGTACTTCTGCTCCAACAGTTCTTGGGTGAACGTAGGCGGGGAAGTATTTGGCATTTCCATGAAACTTGTCACCCCGCCAGCAACAGCTGCCCGTGATTCTGAAAAAATATTTCCCTTGTGGGTAAGGCCCGGCTCCCGAAAATGAACTTGATCATCGATGGCACCCGGCAAAAGATGTTGTCCCTTCGCATCAACAATCTCGTCGGCACGGTGAGATTGCAAGTCTTTCCCTATTTTTTCTATTCGCTGTCCTTTGATTAAGAGGTCGGCATCGAAGACTTCGCCTTCGTTGACTAATTTCGCGTTGAGAATGAGAGTGTTCATTATCTTGCAAAGATATTCGTTATCAGTTAATCGTTATTCGACAACGGATAACAGCCAATAACGATTAACCAATAACCAACAACCAACGATGCAGTGGTCCGACTTCAAGTTCAACAAGCAGCTTTTTCAGGCCATTGAGGAGGCCGGCTTTGCTGCGCCCACCGAAATCCAGCAAAAGTGCATTCCTTTGATTCTTGGGGGGCAGCAAGTCATCGGTATTGCGCAAACGGGCACGGGTAAGACGGCGGCTTATGTGTTGCCCTTGCTGATGAAAATAAAATATGCACAGGGAATTGACCCGAGAGCCCTGATCTTGGTTCCCACCAAGGAGCTTGCGGTTCAGATCCATGCTCATGCATCTGCCCTTGCCAAGTTCTCGGACCTGAGACTTGCCGCGTTGTATGGCGGCGTTGGCCCTAAGACTCAAATCGATGAACTAAGAAAAGGAGTTGACATCATCATCGCTACTCCCGGCCGATTCATGGAGATTTACTTGAGAAATGAATTGCCTGCAAAGCAAATCAAAACGCTCGTCCTTGACGAAGCCGACCGCATGATGGACATGGGTTTTATGCCTCAGCTCCGAAGAATTTTTGAGGTGCTGCCCTCCAAACGGCAGAACTTGTTATTCTCAGCCACTTTTCCGGAAAAAGTGGAAAGACTGTCTCAAGAATTTTTGGAATTCCCTACCCGGGTAGAAATTACCCCACAAGCCACGACCGCATCACAAGTGGCGCAAGAAGTTTATCACGTTCCCAATCTCCGCACCAAGATCAATTTTCTGGAACATCTCCTTTCGAAGGCAGATGAATTCAATCGCGTGATGATTTTTACACGCACCAAAGAAGCCGCCGACAATGTTTTCAAATTCATAGAGCGAAGAAAATTAGGGCCTGTTCGTGTCATCCACTCCAACAAGGGCCAAAACACCCGCATCAACGCGATGAATGAATTTCGCGAAGGTCAACTGCGCATTCTGGTAGCTACCGACGTGGCGGCGCGGGGGATCGACGTTGAAAAAGTATCGCATGTGATCAATTTCGATGTGCCCGTTTTGTATGAAGATTATGTGCACCGCATTGGCAGAACGGGACGCGCTTTTCAGGATGGCAAAGCGATCACTTTCGCGACCAAGGCAGAAGTATATCACATCGAGAAAATCGAAAAACTGATCCGTGAAAAGATTAAAGTAAGAAAAATGCCAACGGAGGTCGCGATTGAAGAAACCCCATTCGAAGAACAGCAAGAAATGGCCCGCGAAATAGATCGTCAAAAAAGAAGGGACGACCCCGAATATCAAGGCGCGTTCCACGAGCGCAAAGGCGCCCGAGGTAAATCATGAAACGTATAGCACCAGTCCTTTCAAATACTCTCCTTCGGGATGGTAAATAGAAACCGGGTGATCCCCGGGCTGACCAAGGTGTTGCAACACTTTAATTTCTCTTCCCGCTTGAATTGCCGAAGACACAACAGTGTCATAAAACAGCTGCTTATCCACCACCTGAGAGCAAGAAAAAGTAAAAATGATTCCGTTCGGCTTAATCACGCGCATCGCTTCGGCATTCAGGCGTTGATAACCCTTCATCGCCTGATGACGAGCGTCCTTGTGCTTGGCGAACGCGGGCGGGTCCAGCACAATGAGGTCATACACGTTCTTTTTGTCTTTCAAAAAATCAAACGTGTCCATCGCGAAGCACTCGTGTTGTTGTGCATCAAACCCATTGAGCTCAATATTTTTGCGAGTCAAGCGGATGGCTTTTTCAGACGCATCGACGGAGTGAACGAGAGAAGCACCCTCATTCAGGGCATAGACTGAAAATCCGCCCGTGTAGCAGAAGGTGTTCAGCACGGAAATGCCTTTACTCATTTGTCCCACGAGTTTCCGATTCTCCCGCTGATCCAGAAAGAAACCGGTTTTTTGACCTTCCTCCCAATCCACATAAAATTTATTGCCGTGTTCGGTGATGACGTGGGGCACCGCGCCCAATCCCAGCAAATATTCATTTTCTGTTTTTACGTTCAGCGTGCTCTGGCTTTTGTAGTAAATGGAATGGACTGAATTGAGCAGGGTCTTTTTGATTGCCTCGGCGATCAACTGACGATCCGTCTGCATCCCTACGCTATGTGCCTGCATGACTGCCACTCCGTTATAGATATCGACGATCAATCCAGGCAAGCCATCCCCTTCTCCATGTATCAAGCGGTACCCATTCGTATGTTCGTTGATGACATTCGTAAGCACTCTTTGCCTGTGCGCATTGGCCATCTTCTCCTCGAAAATCTTTTCGTCCGGATGCTTCGATGCGAACGACAGCATCCGAACGGTAATTGTGCCTTTTTGGTAATGACCAAAGCCGAGCGTTTCGTTCTGAAAGTCTTTTATCTCCACCCATTCTCCTTCCGCAGGCGTACCTTCCATCTTGTGAATCGCCCCTGAAAATACCCAAGGGTGAAAACGCTTCACCGATGCCTCACGGCCGCGTTTCAAAAAAATAGTACCCGCTGTTTTGATCATTTAATTCTTTTGGCAAAGGAGTGAATAGTTCGTTTTGTCGTCTCCAAAGAGGGAGGCCCAAATGATACCCGTCTAGTTTTTACCTGTTCTTGAAAAGGCAAAATTAACGTAATTCATGAGCCTTTGTTCGCCGGGGGACGATCTCGGAAATAGATATTTCTGCCTCCCTAATAAACGAAAGCCGCCACTACGTCACCTGGACGAGCCCAATAGGCGCAGTAGGTTAAACTTGCTGCGGTATCAGGTCGTCCGACTGGCACTGATCAAGAGTCTTGAAACAAAAGGTCAAAACACAACCCGTGTTTTATCGATGAAACAACACCTGCTCGGCCGGCTAGGGGCATCACCTAGCTGTCTGCTATGGCCGTTGAAGTTCTAGCAAAACATCTCAAAAAGGCCGGTCTTGGTTGCTCCGATTGGCGGGAGCATAAACCATGTGAAGCCGTAACGCAATTGTCACCTTTTTTGATTCTCCGTAAATACCCTAGAAACAGTCATTTTGGGTTTATTAACAATGAAAAAATGTCAGTTTTACATAGGCAAGAACCCAATTGGCACTTTTTTCGTTAACATTGAACCACTAAAATTCCATTGACGGAATGACGTTGAAACGGAGTTGTTTGTTGAACAAAAAAGATCAAAACTTTTCTCAGCTGCGGTTCATCTTCATCCGCAAAATCGTGAACAAAACAAGTAGGTTATGAAAAACTTTGGATCCCTCGTGTTGGCTGCTATTTTGGGCAGCGTAATGACCATCGCCACGTACTCGTGGTTTAGCAAAGAAAAAAGCAATGTTAAAATTGAGCATGTCAACGGCACGCCCATGTCGCAGGTGGCGTATCGCATCAATGAAAAAGGAGAAGCCGTTCCCCTCGATTTTACGGGTACTGCAGAGAAAGTAACAAACGCTGTCGTGCACATTCAGTCGAAACAAGATGCTATCGGCTCTCGCGAATCGAACGATCCGGTTCAGCAGTTTTTTTTCGGACCCGGCAGGCCGCAAATGGGGCCAAGTGTCAGCAGCGGGTCAGGCGTTATCATTAATGCCGATGGCTACATCGTCACCAACAACCACGTGGTGGCTGATGCTGATGTGGTTGACGTAACGCTACATGATAATCGTTCTTTTAAGGCAGAAGTGGTAGGCACTGATCCTGACACTGACTTGGCATTGATTAAAATAAGCCAAAAGGACTTGCCTTATCTGTCGTTTGTGAATTCAGACGATTCAAAAATTGGGGAATGGGTGCTGGCCGTGGGAAATCCGTTCAACTTGAATTCAACGGTCACCGCGGGAATCATCAGCGCGAAAGGGCGGAACATAAATATCATCAATTCAAATAATCCGTCGCGCAACGTCGAGCAGGGGAATACGGCAATCGAATCATTCATCCAAACCGATGCTGCGATCAATCCCGGCAACAGTGGCGGCGCGCTTGTAAATCTCGACGGAGGCCTCCTTGGCATCAACACAGCCATCGCCAGCCCCACGGGGTCTTACTCCGGTTACGGTTTTGCTATCCCTGCAAACATTGTCAGCAAAGTAGTGGAAGATCTTATAGCCTACGGCACGGTGCAGCGTGGATGGCTAGGAATCTCCGTTGGCAGTGTCAACAGCGACCTTGCAAAAGACCAAGGTTTAGATGTTTCGGAAGGTGCTTTCGTGTCTGGTTTTGCCGCTGAAGGGAAGAGCGCCGCGAAAGATGCAGGTATTCAAGTGGGAGACGTAGTGACAAAAATTGATGAAACGCCCATCAAATCCAGCACCGCCTTAATTGAATACGTGGGAAGAAAAAGACCTGGCGACAAAATCAATATTGTGGTTGATCGAAAGGGCAAGTTGTTGACGATCGCTGTGACGCTCCGCAATAAGGATGGCAAATATGGCGTTGTGAGACGTGAGGAAAAAGATGCGTTGACGACGTTGGGCGTAGAACTTCAAGACCTGGACGCTAAAAAATTGAAGTCATTGGACTTGGAGAATGGCGTAGCGATTACTGCAATCGACAACGGGAAAATCCAAAAAGAAACAAACATTAGAGAAGGATTCATCATTACGCATATCGACGACAAACCCGTAAAATCAACGGTTCAGGTGGATGAACTGTTGAAAAAGAAGAAACCAGGTGATAAAGTCATCTTGGCGGGTGTTTACCCCGATATGCCTCGCGAGTATTTATATGCATTCAGGTTCTAAATTCTAAATAAGAAACCCCAAGAGCTTCGCTCTTGGGGTCTTCGTCACCAAATTAAATCAAAACCATTATGAGAAGGTTATTTAAGAAAGGCGACGTCGTCCGCAGTAAAATTGACGGCAAAGTGGTGGAAGTTCTGAAGTACATCAAAAACAAAGTAGTAGAAGTGAAATGGTTCGATCTCAGCGCTAAGGAAATTCGAATCAACAAAATAAAAGAAGACAAGCTGTCGAAGGCAGCCTAAAGATAGAAACCCTGACTGAGTCAGGGTTTTTTGTTTAGTGACAATGCCCTTAACTTTGAGACCTTAATCCCTCCATCATCAAAAAATTCGACATACCCGCTTACTATCGCTCTTCAATCACAGGTCGAGTGAAAGACTGGCGCCGTGCCAACGATCATCGAAAACAAGATTTCGCGCCGACCTTGCTCGACTTCGGCGCTGTGCAATTTTTCTTGGCCCGCCATTTTGGATTTTGTTATGGCGTGGAGAATGCGATCGAAATCAGTTATCGCGCGCTGGAGGAAAATAAAGGCAGAAATGTTTATCTCCTCAGTCAAATGATCCACAATCAAGAAGTGAATGCCGATCTGCAAAGTCGGGGAATAAAATTTATCACGGATACCGACGGCACACAATTTATTCCGTGGGAAAACCTTGGCGAAGACGATGTCGTGATCATTCCGGCATTTGGCACGACATTGGAGATAGAAAAATTTCTGTTGGACAAGAACGTAGAGGTTCAAAAGTACAACACGACTTGCCCCTTTGTGGAAAAAGTGTGGGCCCGGGCTGAGAAGCTAGGAAAAGAAGATTATACCATCATTATTCATGGTAAGCCAAAACACGAGGAGACTCGTGCCACATTTTCGCATAGTGCAAGTGGAGGCGCTTCTGTAGTTGTTCAAGACATGGACGATGCCAAACAATTGGCACACTATGTGACCGGAGAAAAAACCGCCGCTGAGTTTTATGAAGAATTTCAAGGCCGGTTTTCAAAAGATTTCAATCCTGAAAATGATTTAAAACGAGTCGGCGTCGTCAACCAAACCACGATGCTCGCCACCGAAACTCAGGCCATCGCCGATTTTTTCAAACAGACGATGATCGAAAAATATGGTGAATCAAATTTGAAAGACCACTTTGCCGACACGAGAGATACCCTTTGCTACGCCACCAACGACAATCAAGATTCGACGTATGAGCTACTGAAAACCGATGCTGATCTGGCCGTCGTTGTGGGTGGATACAACAGCTCAAACACATCGCACATTGTTGAACTCTGTGAACGGAATTTTCCCACCTATTTCATCAACTCTGAAAGAGAAATCCAGACGTCAGGGGAAATCCATCATTTTAACTATCATCAGAAAAAGAAGGAAACATCATTCAACTTCCTTCCTCAAAAAGAACCTGTAAAAATTGTTCTCACCAGCGGCGCCTCCTGTCCCGACACATTGGTTGACCGGGTGATGCTGAAGCTGTTGGGCTATTTCCCGAATTCAAAGACAACCGAAGAAGTACTTTCTGCGTTTTGACAGTTCACAAACCTATGACCCGGCGGCTGCTTTTTTGCGCTCTTGTTGTAAGCGTTCGTTTGGCCGCACAGGAAAAGGCCGACACCACACGACGATTGGAAGAAGTAGTTGTAAGTGCTTACCAGTACAACCGCTCCCTGAAAGAATCGCCCGTGGCCTTGGGCATCGCCTCAGAAAAAGAACTCAACCGATTTAACAATTCCTCCTTCGTCTCCACCATGAACACGATTCCGGGTGTGCGCATGGAGGAGCGGTCACCTGGAAGTTATCGTTTTTCAATCAGGGGCAGCACACTTCGTTCCCCATTCGGTGTGCGAAATGTGAAATTTTATTGGAATGGACTTCCGCTCACCGATGGAGGTGGAAATACTTATCTCAATCTCCTTGACTTCGATGCTCTTGGAAGAGTCGAAGTAATCAAAGGGCCCGGAGGAAGTTTGTATGGAGCTGGCACTGGCGGTGTCGCCTTGCTGAACAATCCCGTTGCTAAACAAAATCAGTTTCAGTTTTCGACGACGGGTGGCAGTTTCGGGTTTCAACGGTATCAAGCGAGCGCCTCTTTCGTGAGCTCCAAGCGAAAAATCTTTGCAAACTACGCTCATCAGCAAGCCGAAGGATACCGAGAACAATCCGCCATGCGACGGGATGCCTTCAACTTCGAAGGGAAATTTTCTCTCAATGAAAAAAATGGATTGCAGGCGTCCTTCTTCTACACTGACTTGTATTATCAAACTCCCGGCGGTCTGACCCTGGCACAATACAACGCCGACCCAAAGCAAGCTCGGCCATCGGGCGCTACTCCCGGCGCTGTGCAGCAACAGGCGGCTATTTACAATAAAACCCTATACGGATCGTCGACCCTCGAGCACCAATGGAATCCGCATTGGTCTTCGCGAATAGGAGCCTACGGTTCTTATACGGACTTCACAAACCCATCCATTCTGAATTACGAACGAAGGGTTGAACAGAATCTTGGCGGACGTACCAACACGCAATTTGACGTAGACAAGCAAACATGGAAGGGCAAGTTGACGTTCGGTGCGGAATACCAATACTTTTACTCTCCGCTCACCGACTACGGCAACGTCAATGGTGTACGCGACACCGTTCAAACAGACGATCGCCTAACATCAAACTCTTTTCTACTGTTTACGCAGGCTGAATTTGATCTTCCGAAGAATTTCTATCTGACTGTAGGAGCTAGTGGGAATTACTTGAAATACAACTTTCAACGTCTTGCTGGACTGCCCGCTGGCAATGCGCAAAGAAATTTCGATCCTGTTGTATCGCCAAGAGTGGCGTTGCTAAAAAAAATGAGCGATTCGTTTTCAGTATTCGCGTCCGTGAGCAAGGGGTTTTCAGCACCATCACAGGCTGAAGTACGTCCTTCGGCAGGATTTTACAACAGCACACTTTCTCCGGAGCAGGGGATCAGTTATGAGGTTGGATTCCGTGGAATAGCGTTCAGGAATTTTTCCTTTGACATTGTGAGCTATGATTTTGAATTGGCACAAGCCATTGTGAGCGAGAAAAATATTTTCAATGCCGATTATTTCGTCAATGCGGGACACACTTCGCAAAAGGGAATTGAAACACTGATTTCGTATTTGGTTTCTTCACCTACAAGTGCAATTTCCTATTTAAAAATTTGGGGAGCCTACACGCTCACAAATTATACATTCACCGACTACCAACACGACGGTATTAACTATTCGGGAAATCACTGGACAGGCTCACCTCAAAATACCATCGTGGGCGGGGCTGATTTGAATTTTAAAAAATTCTACTGGAATTTGACCGCCAACTACGTTGATCGGATTCCAATGAATGATGCGAATTCCGTTTACGCGCCTGATTACTTCCTGGTTGGATCAAGAATCGGCTTAAAAGAAAATCTCAACAAAGCGTCTCTGGAAATTTTTGCGGGTGTTGACAACGCATTGGATCAGCATTATAGTTTAGGCAATGACCTCAACGCAACCGGCGGCAGGTACTTCAATGCGGCGGCCACTAGAAATTTTTACTTCGGTATTAAATTCAGAAAATAACCTTACCGCTCAAGAATTTATTTCTTGGTGAATTTCCTCGCTGAGAAATTCTTCAACATTCTTGATCAAATCAACCGACTTTAAATTGTGACCTAGGCCGGTGGTACTTATCATTCGCGAAGCTTTCCAATTTCGATGCGCGTCAACGGCGTGTTCATAAGGGGCATCGGGGTCTTTCGTATCGTGAATGATGAGCCCGGGCAGTTTGAGATTTTTTGCAAATTCCCTTAGGGAGAAGTACTCGGGTCCATGCCCAAGTTTCTCGACGAAGTATTTATTGATTGCTCCCATCGTGCGGTCCGAAAAACCCACCGCTCGTTTATAAAATTCAACAAACTCCTTTGCCTCTCCGGGTGCCGCCATGGCAACAAAGTTGGACACGCGCAGTTTGGGAGCTCGATGCAATGTGTAAGCCGTAGAAAACGCACCCATCGAATGCCCAAGAACAGCAAAAAAACCGCCTTGTTCCTGAATGACCTGCTCAATCAATCCACTGTAGTAAGGGATATTGTTGTAGCTCCCTTCGGATAAACCATGGCCCGGCGCGTCGATCGAATAAATAGTATATTTTTCTTTTGACAGCTTGGCCACTATGCTTTTCCACCAGTAGCTATGGCTTTCCCAACCGTGCAGCAGCAGCAGTTTCTTTTCGCCGCTTCCCCAGCGATACCCTTGAATTTTTTTTCCGTCATAAATGATCAAAAATTTTTCAGCGGTGTCTAAAAATTCCATATGATGAGGCTTCACCGCTCGTCGACGAGGCTTACAGAAAAGATAAAAGCCCTCACGTCCCGCGCGGGAAGGGGCAACCCACGACAGCATATTGAAATATGCGCGAATCGAAAAAATCAATACCTGCTTTTTCATATCCCTCAATTTTTGGATACCAATCGGTATCTTCGTGTTCAAAATTTTTTTACATTTCAATATCACTGATCATTTTTTCCAAATGCCTGAGGACGATTCGAATGTCGTGATCTGTTTTGGAAAGTTTACTCATCATAATCGCCCCTTCCAGGCTGGCGATCATTACCGTAGCAAAATAATTTTTGTCCACCGATTTCTTAATCTGTTTGAATTCAATTCCTCGATCAAGGATGTGGATAATCGACTCCTTCAGCGTATTTAAAATAGTGTGTGCTTTTTTCCGTAGGAGGGGATTGCTGTCATCCGCCTCAATCGCTGCGTTCAATAACGGGCATCCTCCTTGGATCGGCGGCTTGGTAATATAAGACTCGTGGTAGCTCAACACAGCTCGGAGTTTGTCGCCCGCGTTATTCTCTTGCTTTATACGGTTACCCAGATTTTCATAAAGCAGTGAAGTCAAATAGGCTAGCGTCTCTGCTTCCAGCCCCTCCTTGCTCTTGAAATGACGATAAACAGCGCCTTTCGTGTAGCCCGTGGCCTTGGTGATGTGTCCAATGGAGGTAGCCTTGTAGCCGTGTGAATTGAACAGACGGCCCGCCTGTTTGAGGATCACTCCTATTGTTTCATCGCGATTACGCATGGCACAAAGATACCGATCGGTATCTTAAATCACAAACTGATCAAACGCGTTTGGACGAACAAGGTTTCCTCTTTTATTTGCGATGTGAAAGTCCTCCTACTCCACCAGCATTTCAAAGCGCCAGCTACAGGTGGCGCAATTCGCTCCTATTATTTGGCCAAAGCCCTGGTGGAAAGAGGTATTCAGGTAACCGTAATCACCGGAAGCAACGAAAAACGTTATCGCCAAGAACATCTGGAAGGAATAGAAATCCATCATTTGCCGATTGCTTACGAAAACGCGTTTGGGTTTGCAAAGCGGAGCCTGTCTTTTCTTTTTTACGTTTGGAAAAGTGTTGCGCTCGCAAAAAAAATGCATAACATCGATATCTGCTATGCCATCTCTACACCCCTGACAGTGGGACTGGCCGCGATGCAGTTAAAAAGGAAGTTAGGACTGCCATACATTTTCGAGGTAGGCGACCTTTGGCCCGATGCACCTGTTCAAATGGGCATTATTAAGAGCTCGATTTTTGCCGCTACGCTTTATCGATTGGAAAAAGTCATTTATAAAAATGCAAAATCAGTGGTCGCATTATCCTCCTCCATAAAAAACGCAATCGAAAGTAAAGTCTCGGGAGTTAAAGTAGAGGTCATTCCGAATTTCGCCGATTGCGATTTCTATCTACCGGAGTCAAAGGACTTCGCGCTCGAAAAGAAATATTCTGTGCAAGGAAAATTTGTGGTCTCTTACATCGGTGCCTTGGGGTTTGCCAACGGACTAGATTACTTCATTGAGTGCGCCAACGTGTCGCGCAAAGCGAATCTGCCTATTCATTTCTTGATGTGCGGTGAAGGTGCGATGGCTGAGCGCCTAAAATCCTCCGTTCAAAAACTAAAACTTGAAAATATTTCAATCACTGGTTTCGTTGATCGAAACGGTGTCAAAGAAATCATGAACGTCACTGATGCCGTCTTCGTGAGCTATAAAAATATGCCCATTCTTGAGACCGGTTCACCCAACAAGTACTTTGACGGATTGGCCTCAGGAAAGCTCATCGTTGTCAACTTCGGCGGTTGGATAAAAAACGAAATCGAACGGGTGGGCTGTGGGCTGGCCGTCGATGCGAAACAACCAACTGATTTTGCAAACAAAATTCTCTCTTTCATTAGCGACAAGAAAAAATTGGAGCGATATCAAACTGCTGCACGAAAACTTGCCGAAGAAAAATATAGTCGTCAGATATTATCAAGTCGGTTCGCCGACATCTTTGGCAAAAGGTAATTTACGCATGCAAAAATGAATTATTCCATTCGTAATTTTGTTGGACCATTTTATGAAGAAATATTTTTTGCGGTTATACCAATACAATGCCTGGGCAAATCAACGCGTGCTGCGTTGCCTTGAGCAACAGTCTATCTCCAACGAAAAAATTCTTTCCCTGATGGGGCACGTAGCCGCCGCAGAGATGTTGTGGCTCCACCGAATCAAAGGGCTGCCTATGCCAAACGTAAAACTTTGGGACAGTTACTCCCTTGGTGAACTAGAGGCCATGTTCGAAGGTATAGATCATCAATGGCTGCAGTTCATCGAAGCGACTGAAAATTTTGATCGTGAATTGAATTATACCAACTACACGGGTAACCCATTCACCAACAACGTGGAGACGATTATGATCCACACGGCCAATCACGCGAGCTATCATAGAGCGCAAGTGGCGATGTTGCTTCGACAAAACGGATATGAGCCAGTGAACACCGATTTTATTACTTACGACCGAATTGCAAGAGGACAATTGGCAAATTGATTGTAAATTGATTCTGTTCCTTTAACACTAAACCTAACCTTATGAAAAGAATATTGAGCCTGACGGCAATCGTTTTCATTGCAGTGAACGTTTTTGCTCAGACTGACCCTATCTGCCACACTTCTTCCACGGAGAAGTTTGCAATGTTTGCGTCCAGTAAAAAATTCAACAGTGCACACCTTGCACCGATGGTGTACACGCACGTCAGTGAAGCGGGCGGTAGGATGATTAAATTCAAAACCGATGGCGCCGAAGCGAATGGATATTTGATCGAAGCCAAAAAGAAGACAAACAACTGGATTTTTGTTTTCCAGGAATGGTGGGGTCTCAACGACAACGTCAAACGTGAAGCGGAAAATCTTTACAATGACGTCGGCAATGTAAACGTCTTGGCTTTGGACATGTACGATGGAAAACTGGCTACTACCCGGGATGAGGCCGGTAAATATATGGGCGAGTTCAAACAAGATCGCGGCAATGCAATTGTGAAAGGCGCCGTTGCATACGTTGGGGCCAATGCCAAAATTGGTACCATCGGTTGGTGTTTTGGCGGAGGCCAATCAATGCAGGCCGCCCTCACGGCCGGAAGACAAGCCACCGCGTGTGTTATTTATTATGGAATGCCGGAAGAAAATATTGACCGTCTGAAAGGATTGAATTGTGATGTGCTCGACGTATTTGCAACACAAGACGCCTGGATCAACAAGGATGTAACAGCCAAATTTGAAGCAAACATGAAAACCGCTGGCAAAAATCTGACGGTGAAACCCTACGACGCCGACCATGCGTTCGCCAATCCCAGCAATCCAAAGCACAACAAAGAAGCGACGGCCGACGCGTACAAGAACTCTGTTGAGTTTTTTAAAGCGAGGTTGAAATAAACACGCACTTCTTATTGAAGAAAAAAGCGCATCCTTCGACGCGCTTTTTTGTTTGCTGTCGTCGGATGCCTCTCAAATTTCGGCGACCACCTGATTTCTAACGAGATCGTCAAACGTGTCTCTTTTGCGAATAAGGTGTGCCTTTCCGTTCCACACCAGCACCTCGGCAGGGCGGAAACGTGAGTTATAGTTCGAAGCCATGGAATACCCGTAGGCACCTGCATTTTTTATTGCAAACAAATCTCCTTCACGCACCTCATTCATTTTGCGGTCGGCACCCAATGTGTCGGTTTCGCAGATGTTGCCTACCACAGTGTAAATTTTATGATCTCCGGTAGTGTTAGTAACATTTACAATTTCATGATATGCGTCGTACATCATCGGGCGGATCAGGTGGTTGAGGCCACTGTCAACCCCGGCAAAAGTCACCGATGGCGTTGTCTTCACTACGTTCACATTGACCAAGAGATACCCTGCCTCGCTCACCAAATATTTCCCCGGCTCGATCCAAAGCTCGAGTTGCTTACCGTAGCTGTGATAAAATTCTTTAAAGCTTTTGCCCAGTTTCAGGCCAAGGTCATAGATATTGGTGACATGATCACCTTCTTTGTACGCCACTTTAAATCCGCTTCCGAAATCGATGAATTGCAGCGCTGGAAAATCGCGGGCAATGCCAAAAAGGATTTCGGCCATCTTTAAATACACTTCGGTTTCAGTGATTTCAGAGCCCGTGTGGATGTGCAGTCCGTTTACGACGATCCTGTATTGGTCTACCAAACGCATCACATCCGGCAGTTGATAGATCGAGATTCCAAATTTTGAATTGCCATGGCCTGTGGAGATTTTGTAATTGCCTCCGGCCATGATGTGCGGGTTCAATCGCAGCCCACAAGGATAGCTACTCCCGTACTTCCTGCCAAATCTCTCCAACATCGTCAGATTGTCGAGGTTGACAGAAACGCCTAAGTCCACTCCTTCCGCGATTTCACTGAAGTCGACGCAGCTGGGTGTAAAATTGATATCCTCTTTTTTGACCCCTACGCCGAGCGCAAGCTTTACTTCATTCACAGAAACCGCATCCATTCCCGCCCCGTGCATGTGCAACAATTTCAAAATAGAAATGTTGCTCAACGCCTTCAAAGCAAATTTGACCTTCAACGGATTTTCAGAGAAAGCGTTCTTGAGGTTTTGAAGTTGGCTGGTGATTTTTTTTCCGTCATATACAAAGACGGGAGTACCAAATTCCTTAGCAATCGTTGCCAGTTCAATCCCTTGAATATGATATTTGCCTCCGGCGAGTTCCATCTTAGCTTGAAATAAGTTTAGTATTCAAAATTTCCTTGCGCCGTCTTCAGAGTCACTTTTTTTTCTTTCGATTTCTCCACACGGCCGATCACTTTCGCCTCTATTCCAAAACTTTTTGAGATTTCCACAACACGTTCTGCATGCTTTTCTTCTATGTAAAATTCCATCCGATGTCCCATGTTGAAGACTTTATACATTTCCTTCCAATCCGTGCCACTGCATTCATGGATCAAATTGAAAAGCGGAGGTACTGCGAACAAATTGCCTTTAACGACGTGCAGTTGATCTATGAAATGAAGAATCTTCGTTTGTGCTCCGCCGCTGCAATGCACCATGCCGTGGATTTGTCCACGGAGTTCGTTCAACACCGATACGACGATCGGAGCGTAAGTGCGTGTAGGTGAAAGCACAAGTTTTCCAACGTTTACGGGCACTCCTGGGATAGTGTCCGTCATCCGGTATTTCCCCAAGTAAACTAAGTTGGACGGGACACTTCCGTCAAATGACTCGGGGTATTTCTTTGAATATTCGTTGTGAAACACATCGTGCCTGGCAGATGTCAACCCATTGCTGCCCATGCCGCCGTTGTATTCTTTCTCGTAGTTGGATTGCCCATAAGATGCCAGCCCCACGATGACATCACCGTGCTGAATTTTGGCGTTGTCGATGACGTCTGCTCTCTTCATTCGAGCGGCGACGGTGCTATCAACTATTATTGTTCGAACTAAATCTCCAACGTCGGCAGTTTCACCACCCGTGCTGTGAATTTGCATTCCATGTTGGCGGAGCATTTCAAGAACTGCTTCTGTTCCCTCAATGATGGCCGAGATCACTTCTCTTGGAATCAAATTCTTATTTCGACCGATGGTGGATGACAGCGTGATGGGCCCAGTAGCGCCTACGCAAAGCAAGTCATCCACATTCATGATGATCGCATCTTGCGCAATTCCCTTCCAAACACTCAGGTCACCTGTTTCTTTCCAATAGATGTAGGCCAAAGAGGATTTTGTACCCGCGCCGTCAGCATGCATTACCGTGCAATAATTGGAATCGCCTGCGAGGAGGTCGGGCACAATTTTGCAAAATGCCTTTGGGAAAAGTCCTTTGTCAAGATTTTTTATCGCGTGATGAACATCTTCTTTGCTGGCGGAAACCCCGCGTTGTGTATAGCGATCAGTACTCAAAGTCTCCTTGTTATTTCAATTTCACTGCCACAAAAAAGTAGCCAGGGGTAGAAAAAGTATTGTATTGTGCGCTGCTGAAGCCAGCGCCATAATATCGTGGCATTCGATAGCCTGCCATTCCGTACGAATTGGGTCCCATCCCTGCTCCGCTGGCCGGTGAATTTTGATTGGTGTTTGGATTATTTTTCGCCTGCGGAGTATAACGGCCCGTCTGAAATTCTACACCTAGAATAGGTACTTCGCTTTTCTTTATCCTAAAAGCCTTGAACGGAATTTTTGCTTCGTAGGTATAAGATCCGTCCGGAAGAGTAATAATCATCGCTTCAATACCATTGGCCAATCCGAGTCTTGCGGAAACGATATTTTCCTTCGCCAACCCGATGAGTTCCACCACATCTACATCGCCGAGCAATTCTCTTTTCATCTCGACTTTGTCCCTAGTGTCCCTTGCTACTTCTGCTTCCGTGGGCTCCTTTTTCTTGAATTCGCTGGCGTCTCTACCCGTGGGGTACTTAAGACCTACTTTTCCTTTTCTCTTTCCGCTGGGGTTCAGCTTTAGCGAAAGACCGAACAATCCGATTTTTTGCTGCGTGAGGTCGTCCGCTACCTTGAGCCGAACGTAGAGATTGTCCGCGTCATTGGATACGTTGCAGAAGAATTTTCCATCGGGATCCACCCACCACTCCATAGGCCAGTCGTTCACGTCTCCATCAATGACCACTGGCTTCTCCAGCGTCACGCTTTCTTTCACATTTTTCTGGGCAACCACATTCGCCGAAATCAAAATCAGCATTATAAAATAAATCCTTGTCATGGCATTAAAATTGAGGACCCAAAAGTAATCAATCCACAAGCTCGATCCCACTCATTTAAGTTTGAGCTTCCAAAAAATATCCCAGACGACGATGCCTAGGCATACGGAAATATTCAGCGAGTGCTTTGTGCCCGCTTGAGGTACTTCCAATGCGATTTCACCTTGCTCGATGACCGCCTCGCTCACCCCGTTGACTTCATTGCCAAACACGAGGCAGTGTTTCTTGTTCTTCATCGGATTGAATTTTTGAAGCGGGATACTCTCGGTGGTTTGTTCGATCACCACAATTTGGTAATCATCCTGTTTCAATTTTTCAACCGCTTGTTTAGGGTTTTGGATGTATTCCCAGGCCACTGATTCCGTAGAACCTAATGCCGTTTTGTGAATTTCACGATGAGGCGGTGTACCTGTGATCCCTGTAAGATAAATTTTCTCTATTCGAAAAGCATCGGCGGTGCGAAATGCCGAGCCTACATTATGAAGGCTCCGCACATTGTCCAACAAAATGCAAACAGGAATTTTTTCAACCTCTTTAAATTCATCGATCGAAATCCGCCCTAACTCCTCCAGCTTAAGTTTCTTCATGCACGAAGGTAACAGCTCTAAGTCATTCCTTTATATTTTTGCGTCAGTCGAATGCACTCCTTTGCTTCACGGACATCATGCACCCTGAGTATAGAGGCTCCTTTTTGAAGGGCAATGGTATTGAGAGTGGTAGTGCCATTCAGCGCATTCTCGGGCGTAGTTTCCAGTGTTCTCCAAATCATGGACTTGCGTGAAAGGCCCGCCAAAATCGGTTTCTCCAGCAGCTGAAAATGATCGAGTTTTCTAAGCAGCTCAAAATTTTGTTCTACCGTCTTTGCAAAACCAAATCCCGGATCAACAATGACATCTTTGACACCAAGGCCATGCAGTAAAAAAAGTTTTGTGTGAAAAAAATCAGTGATGTCCTTTACCAAATGATCGTATTGTGTTTCCCGTGTCATCGTTTGTGGGTCGCCACGCATGTGCATCAACACATAAGGCACTTTCAGCGATGCCACCGTTGAAAACATTTGGTCGTCAAGCGAACCGCCAGAGACATCATTGATCATCGTTGCCCCCGCGTCCACTGCTTGCTTGGCAATCGTTGCACGAAAGGTATCGATTGAAACTACTGCGTTCGGAAATTTTCTGACAACCGCCCTAATCACAGGCAAAACCCGGTTTAATTCCTCTTCCACCGAGATCGCCGTGGCGCCGGGGCGAGTGGAATAGCCGCCCACATCGATGAAATCCGCGCCCTCCGTGAGCATTTTTTCAGCGTGATCCAGGGCTGATTTTTCATCGGCATATCTTTTTCCGTCGTAAAAGCTGTCGGGTGTAACGTTAAGAACACCCATCACTTTAGGAACCGACAAATCAACCAGTCGGCCGCCTACGTTCAGTGTTTTGTTGGCTGAAAATATTTTACTTTGCATCCTTTATGAACGAAAAAACTGCTCACGAATATAAAGAGGTGATTGCTGGCTGCAAAAAGTTGTTTGCCAAGAAAACCCACGATTATGGCACTGCCTGGCGTGTGCTGCGATTGCCCTCGATTACCGATCAAATTTTTATCAAAGCACAGCGTATCCGAAGCATTCAAGAAAAAGGTGTACAGAAAGTGGACGACAGCATAAGGGATGAATTCACGGGCATTATCAATTATTGCATTATTGCAATGATCCAAATGAACTTGACTGGCGCCGACAAAAATGAGATGAACTTTACCGAACTCGAACCTCTTTATGATCGCGCCGCAAACGACACTTTTGATTTACTGCAGAACAAAAATCATGACTACGACGAAGCTTGGCGCGAGATGCGTGTAAGCTCCATGACCGACATAATTCTTATGAAATTGTTAAGAGTAAAACAAATTGAAGACAATCAAGGTAAAACACTTGCAAGCGAAGGCGTGAAAGCAAATTATCAGGACATGATCAACTATTCTGTCTTCTGCATGATTAAATTGTCAATGGACAACGGCCGATAAGTCCACTGCCTTATCTCTATCGACCATAGACCATTGACTATCGACTGACTATGCAAAAAATCCTAGACCAATTCTCACGCTTCTTTGTCGGAGCTCTTTTCATTTTTTCGGGGCTGATCAAACTTAACGATCCCATTGGCACGCAAATCAAGATGGAAGAATATTTTGAAGTGTTTGCCGACGACTTCGGCTCATTTTTTAATTTCTTCATTCCTTGGTCGTTGGAGATTGGAATGGTGATGATCATTCTTGAACTGGCGTTGGGCGTGGCCATTCTGGTTTTTTGGAGGATGAAATGGACAGGCTGGATCCTGCTTCTGTTGATGGTGTTTTTTACTTTTCTTACTTTTTACTCAGCGTATTTCAATAAAGTCACTGACTGTGGATGTTTTGGTGACGCCATCAAGCTCACCCCTTGGCAATCGTTTACCAAAGACATTGTGCTGATGGTATTCGTGATGCACCTGTTTTGGTATAAGCACCGTTACGTCCCTGTACTCCGAACGCGCGAAGGAGACACGGTGATCATCGCCGTCAGTGCGATTTGTCTCTTTCTTGGCGTTTACGCGATCCGTCATCTGCCCTTCATCGACTTCAGAGCCTATCGCGTTGGAAACAATATTCCTCTGCAGATGCAACCACCCGAACAACCTATTATCGAATACATTTTCGAAAAGGACGGCAAGCAAGTCAAGTCATTGAAATATTTAACCGAGGGGGGCTATAAATACATCTCGTCACGTGTCACCAACGAAGATAAAATCAAACCGAAGATCACCGACTACAGCGTGACGTCTCCCGAAGGTGAGGACAAAACGCCCTATTCGTTCGAAGGCAATAAATTGATGATTGTCATTGCCAACGCAGACAAAGCTTCCCTAAAAAATATATCCGCCATTCGCGAACTGACCCAAAAACTCGAAGGCAAAGTAGAATCCATGATCCTCACTGGATCCTCGAACGAATCCATTGAAAAGCTCCGTCATGAAAATCAGCTGGCAATCCCCTTCTATTTTGTTGACGCCACTGTGTTGAAGACGATGATACGGTCCAATCCCGGAATCGCATTATGGAAAAACGGAACCGTGCTAGGCAACTGGCATGACAATGACACTCCATCGGCCGACGATGTTTTGAAACTCATTTCCAAATGAAAATCTTTCTGATCGGCCTACCGGGAAGTGGCAAAACCACTATCGGTAAACAGCTTGCGGAAAATTTAAGGGTTCCATTCTTAGATCTTGATGCCGAACTGGAGAATATTGAGGGGAAAACTGTTCAGGAAATCTTTGCGACGCGAAAGGAAGATTTTTTTAGGTCACTCGAAGCAAAAACATTAAAGTCCTTTTGTGATGAAAAGGAGGATTTCGTGATGGCTACCGGCGGCGGCACCCCGAGTTTTTTTGACAACATGGAGTTAATGAATAGGTCCGGCAAAACCGTATTCCTTGACGTTCCCATTTCCGAAATCTGCTCGCGACTGCAAAAGACAAATCTCTCATTGCGTCCTCTGTTCGCTAATCTCAGCCCTGAACAATTACACAACGAAATCAAGTTGTTGCGATCACAACGAATCGATTTTTATAAACAGGCACGTGTCCTGATTTCCGGTGAGGCTACCCTGGAGGAAATCTTGAAGAAGATTACAGGTTGACGCCAAAGGTCACCGTGATTCCCGTCATTGAGTTCTTTTGCGCGACTACTGGAGAATTGTTCGCCAAATGATACGGCACATAACTTCCATTCCATTGGCTCATGTTAAGTCCTAAGTCCACAAAAAACTTGTCGGTTCTGTAGCCAACGCCGCCCGTGAAACTGGTAATGGAATTGTCAATGCCATTTTGTGGCGCTGCATAAGGATCCGGCATATAGCTAAAGCCCACACGACCCCGAAATCTGTCGAACCGATACTCGCCCCCGCCTCTGAAATTAAAAACATTTCGATACATGCTTTTGATATCGCTATTGTCATAAGTGAAGTCCAACCCATCGGTATTCGAAGTCAAAGCCGATTTGCTGTAATTGACTTTCTCCACCTCGAGCGTAATAAATCCCTGCTTTTTAACAAAGAACGTCGCTCCGCCCTTGATCCTCCAGGGCGTAGTCAATGCATAATTTGCCGTCAAATCTTGCATTCCGTCTTTGAGTTGATCTCCAGAATTAAATGTCGTAGTGTGGCTGGGGTAGGTCGAGTCGACATAGGTATAGTTGTCCCACACGGAAGTCATGGTTGCCGTATAATTGTCGTTCACGTCATAGAAATAGGTAGGTGTAGCGATCGAAAATCCGAACTGCACAAAATCTTGCGCTTTAATGATAGTACCGATCGTGGCATTTATACCCGATCCCTTGATGGTATAATCTTCGGTCAAGTCAAATCCGTAGATCGGTGTGGTGGGGTCATCAAATTTTTCGTAGTAAGTCCGGTTGGAGTGATAATGGAAGGTGGGGAGCCCAACAGCGCCACCCACATAAACCTTGTCATTGAAGTTCAATCCATACGAGATATTGAATTGATTTTGGGCACCATCTACCTTGTTGCGTTCATGCTGAAAAGGAATCTGACCAATGTAGGTGTGCCAAATGGACGAATCCGCATTTGGGATCACTTCATTCTGTGGGCCAATCAAGTAGTTGTTGTAGGCCAATCGTTGAAGGGTATAAAATGAATTTCCATTTTGTCCAAAATCACCTGGAAAGCTCCCATAGCTCTGCTGAACGAAGTAGTCGATCAACGAACTGTTGGGGTTTCCGTTGGCATCGGTTTGGTAAGTAAAATTTTGGTTGAAGTTATTGGTGCGTGTCAAAGACAACCCAAAATTGCCGCTGATCAGTTTTCCTGTGTTTTTGTCATTGTGGAAGACGACGCTGAACCCTGGCACATTGAAATTACTTTGAGCGTCTTTTGTGTCCGCATTGTAATAACTCGAAGTGGTGTTATAAAAATTCTGCCCGAAAGACAATGTTGCTTCTGATTTATTGTAGAAACCCAGCCCTGCGGGATTGGAGTAAGCCGTACTGTAGTCACCACCCAGCGCCACCTGTGCGCCTCCCATGGCCTGGATTCGCGCGCTACCCGTTGAATTTATTCTGCTGAAGATCAATGCTTCATCTGCATACGATTGCGCAATTGCGCTTATGGAAAAGAACACGAAAAGCCCACTCAGCCCAAGGCCTACATTTTTTTTCATAGAATCGAAATTTAGTTAGCTAGAAAGACGAATACAGAAAAGTTTATCGTCTTCCGTGGCCACCGCCACCAGCATGTCCGCCTCCACCGCCGCCGCCACTAAAGCCACCACCACCTGAGAAGCCCGCACTACGCATGCCGCCGCTATTCACAGGAGAGCTCCAGCTTTGTCTCGTATTGCCGCCTGGATTGCTCCAAGTAGAATTGGTGCTTGGATTGCTCCACGTGCGGGTAGTGCCTGAAGTATTCCAACTACTTCCTCTGTTGTTTGTTGCGCTTTGTCTCCAAGCATTGTTGTAGTAGGTCGAGTTGCTACTCGAAATTCTTGAGCCCGTCGTTGAGCGACTACCTCCATTGTAATAAGCCGTACTTCCGCTACCGCGGTTTGTTCTGCCACTGTTAGTGTAATAGGAGTTGTTGGCAGCTGTGGTCCGTGATGGGTGTCTACCATAAACAGGGCCGGTATTGTCCGTTGTTCCGCCGCTAATTCCCGTCGTCATGACCACCGGCATTCCGTAGCCGTAGCCGTAACCACCATAACCATAACCGTAGGGGCTGTAACCATAGCCATAAGGTGAGCCATACATCATTGAGAGTCCATAGCCCATACCGTAGTAACCCATCCCATAGCCCATGCCGTAACCCATACCATAGCCTCCCATTCCATAGCCCATACCGTAACCTCCCATTCCATAACCCATACCGTACATGCCACCCATACCAAATGCGCTATTATAGCCGTAGTTATAATAGCTTGAGTATGGACTTCCGTATCCATAGCGATTATATCCGTAAGGATTGTTGTAAGCATAGCTGTTGTTGTATCCACAATTACAGTTGTTGCTGTACAAGTTTTGATTCACGCTTGGCTGATAGTTCGAACTAAAATAAGGTGAGCTTGAGCTGTTAGATCCTGCCTTCGCTCCCGCTACATAATCCGGGTTTTCGTTTCTTGCCGAGTAACTGTCTGATGGGTTAATCGTTTGTGCGGTGCCTGTGCTTTTAGCAGAAGCTAATACCACTTCCTCACGACCTTTCAAGCCGATTGACGCACGATCTTTAGAACTAAAATACATATCATCATTCTCTTGCGCCATCGCACAGATCCCCGACGCAACAGCGACCAATGACATTAAGATTGATTTCGTTTTCATAGTTGTATGGAATTCATCCATGGTTAGTAACGTAAATCTAATGAATTCGGACATTTTATACCAGTTTTCCGAACAAAGAGAATGCCACACCGGACGAGCTGAATATATTTGCGGTCTTAATTGGTTAGAAATGGGAAAAGAAATAACGAATCGCTCCGAAGACTACTCACAATGGTATATCGACCTGGTAAAAAAGGCCGATTTGGCAGAGAATTCTGACGTGCGGGGCTGCATGATCATAAAGCCTTACGGTTATAGCATCTGGGAAAAGATGCAACAGGCGTTGGACAAGATGTTTAAGGATACAGGCCATACCAATGCCTATTTTCCGTTGTTTGTGCCCAAGTCGTTTTTGGCGAAAGAAGCTAGTCACGTGGAGGGTTTTGCCAAGGAGTGCGCAATAGTCACCCACTATAGGTTAAAAAACGCCCCTGACGGCAGCGGCGTGATCGTCGACCCTGAAGCAAAATTGGAGGAAGAACTGATTATACGCCCAACTTCAGAGACGGTAATCTGGAACAGCTACAAGAAATGGATTCAGTCCTACCGCGACTTGCCTATTCTTATCAACCAATGGTGCAATGTGGTACGTTGGGAGATGCGCACGCGTTTGTTTTTACGTACCTCAGAATTCCTGTGGCAAGAAGGGCACACCGCACACGCCACTGCCGACGAAGCAGTGAAAGAGACGCGTCAAATGCTGGACATCTATGCGGAGTTCGCTGAGAATTTTATGGCTGTGCCTGTGATCAAAGGAAAAAAATCAGAAGGCGAGAAATTTCCTGGCGCGGTTGACACCTATTGCATCGAAGCATTGATGCAGGATGGCAAAGCACTGCAAGCAGGGACCTCCCATTTTCTAGGTCAAAATTTCGCGAAGGCATTTGATGTGCAGTTCACTAACAAAGAGGGCAAGTTGGAACTGGTGTGGGGCACTTCGTGGGGGGTGAGTACCCGCCTTATGGGCGCACTCATCATGTCCCATTCAGATGACGATGGCCTTGTACTTCCTCCAAAACTTGCACCTATTCACGCAGTGATCGTACCCATTTTCCGGACGGAGGAAGAGTTGAGTAAAATCTCGGAAAAAGTTGAAGTGATTGCAACTGCCTTGCGGAAGCTGGGGTACTCCGTTAAGTTTGATAACCGCGACAATTACAAGCCGGGCTTCAAATTTGCTGAATATGAAATGCGTGGCGTACCTGTGCGAATTGCCATCGGCCCCCGTGACCTGGAAAACGGGACCGTGGAAGTAGCACGGCGGGACACCAAGGAAAAGCAAGTGATGAAAATGGAAGATGTTGTGGGTGAGATTCCGAAACTCCTCGACGCCATTCAACTAAATATTTATCAAAAGGCCCAGAAGTTCAGAGCAGACAACACCATCAAGGTGGATTCGTATGATGCGTTTAAGAAGGCCCTTGACGAAAAACCCGGCTTCATCCTCGCGCACTGGGATGGCACAAAGGAAACCGAGGCGGCTATAAAGGAAGAGACAAAGGCGACCATTCGTTGTATCCCACTGGACGCGCCGGAGGAAAACGGCAAGTGTATTTATTCGGGGAAGCCTTCGAGCAGGAGGGTTTTGTTTGCGAGAGCATACTGATCTAGTGCAAGAATAAAATGAAAAGAGGCCCGAATAATCGGGTCTCTTTTTTTACGATCAATGTCTGTTATTTCATCGCTTTCACGATATCCACAAACTCTCGTGACTTCAGCGAGGCCCCGCCCACGAGTCCGCCATCGACATCAGGGCAAGAGAAAAGTTCTTGAGCATTTTTAGCATTCACGCTCCCGCCATAAAGAATAGATATCTCAGAAGCTACAGAGTCACCATATTTGGAGGCCAAATGTTTTCTAATCACCGCGTGCATTTCTTGTGCTTGTTGAGCACTTGCGGTCTTTCCGGTACCTATTGCCCACACGGGCTCATAAGCGATTACTATTTTCTTGAGCGCCTCTGCCGTCAAATGAAACAGGGATTCTTCTACTTGCAGTTTTACTAATTTTTCATGAGTGCCCGCTTCTCTAATTTCAAGAGGCTCGCCACAACAAAAGATCGGAGTGAGGTTGGCGGCCAGGGCCTTGTCGACTTTTGTGGCCAGAAGTTTTCCGTTTTCGCCAAAATATTGTCTGCGCTCACTGTGGCCAAGAATAACGTAGGGGATTTCCATCGACTTCAACATCAACGAAGAGACCTCACCTGTGTATGCTCCCCAATCGTGTTCGCTGCAATTCTGCGCTCCTATTTTCACAGCAGAATTTCCAAGCTGATTTTTTAAGATGGCCAAATAAGGAAACGGCACGCAAAGAATGGTCTTAACTTTGCCTTTCACTTCGTCGGCTACCATCCCCATCACTTCAGTAGTGAGAATCCTCGCTTCCTCTAACGTCTTGTTCATTTTCCAATTACCGGCCACAATTTTTTCTCGCATGATTTTGATGTTAAAAATTCAATCCTGGATTTTATTTCTTTACCTCGAAAGTAAAAACTTCTTTGGGGTTGTCGCGGGTGAGGCGCGTGCTCTTCACGGGTCCTTTGTAGGTCACGTGTACGAGGTTTGATTGGTCTTCGTGAAGCTCGGTCACCAAGTCGTTGAACACTTCTATGGCCTTTAGTTTTTTCACGTTTTCAATCTCGATGTAGGACACGATTGAAATATCTTCTTTTTCAAAACCCAGAAAATTCATTTTCGCAGACTTGCCGTCAATTTTGATTTTGACATGCTCGAGCAAATAATTTTGGACCATTTGTTTAGTGGTCATTCCATTTTTTGGTTCGAACAAATCCAGTTCAGCTTCTTTGCGTTGGGCACGCACTCCTAGCTCCAGCTCGTCGGCAAAGATGCGCGTGGTCATCTGCAATGATTTCGATTTTTCATTGTAGTTGATCTCCGTCACTGAAATGTGGATGGGATGAACCAAGGAAGCGATGGTGATCAAAAAGCTGAAAATCATTTCACAAAAATTTTGGGCTCAAAAATACTCCTAACTTGCTGAAAGAAAAAAACCAAATAGCAACATTCAAGCCACGGTCCCGTTTTAGCATCTATTATTATCTATGCGGCTTTTCCTTTTGATTTTAGCTTGGGCTCTGCTTCTTACTTCTTGCAAGGAAGTTACATACAAGGAAGCACAGCCGGCTGGCTTTCCCGCCCTAAAAGAGATACCGCCAAACCTCCGTGGCATTTTTCAGGCCTACGATCAAACGACGGGTGACTTTTCCGACACGCTGATTATTGAATCGTGGGGTTATCACATGCGTGACAAAAAAGACAAAGAATGGTTGGGAAAGGGAACATTGAGCGACACGTTGGTAGTAAAATTTTACCAAAACTATTATTTCGTGAATTTCAAGTTCAACGATCAGTGGGTGTTGCGTTTAATCAAACAACATACCGATGGCTCGTTCGAATTTTTGTCTATCGATTTACAGGACGACGCAAAAGGAAAAGAGAAACTCGCCAAGATTTCAAAGAAACTGAAGGTGAGCGAACACAAAAGGAAGGACGATACATTCTATCAAATCAATCCTACACCTAAGCAGTTGATGGCGCTGATAAAAGAAGGTTATTTCACGGGAGCCAAACTCACCAAGATCAAGTAACTAAACGAGCTGGTCAATCAGTTTGGAGAATGTCTTTTGTAGCACGGCACGCATTTTGTCGGCCCGTGCTTTGTCATATTTGGTCTCAGAGTCGTCCATATAATGAACTTTCGCCATCTCCAGTTGGAGTGCGTGTACGTTGTCCGACGGTTGTCCAAAATTCCGGGTGATGAATCCTCCTTTGAAAGGATGATTATGATTCACCGAATAGTTCGAATGGTCCAAGTTGGTCAGTGCTGTTTCGATCAATCCAATACTCGCAGAAGTGCCGTCTGCATCACCCAAGATCATGTCGGGAAATTTTTCTTTTTGAATGGTCTGCACCACTTGACGAATGGAATGACAATCCCACAAAAGCACTTTTCCGAATTTCTTTTTCAGTCGATCAAGGTTTTCTTCGAGCTGCTTGTGGTAAGGCCAATAATATTTTTCAAGCCTTCGTGTAGTTTCATTCGAGTCAATCTCGGTTCGTTGGTCGCGATAAATTGGCTGTCCTAGAAAGGTGGTCGTGGGGCAAAGTGCCGTAATTATTCTTCCATCCGTATAAAGTGGCTTGCTCTGCGGATCTCGATTTAGATCGATCACCCAACGACTGTACTTTGCGTGAATCATCGTCATGCCCATCTCAGGGGCGAAGTCATAAAGTTGGTGCACAAACCAATCCGTGTCATCAGGTGCCGCAATCAATTCGGGCACGTACAGATCCTTCACGTCGTCTGGAAATTCTGTTCCGCAATGTGGCACGCTGACGATGACAGGCACCTCATTTCGAGTCGCCGGGGAAATAATGTAGTTCATTTCGAGGCCCTGGGTTTTTCTTTCATCATTTTGGCAAGCTGTTCGTTTAGCGATGCGGCAATTTTTCGTTGCTGCTCAGCTTCGACACGGGACCGTTCAGCTATTTGCTTTGCCTCGGCCGCTCTCTTCACCGCAATGGCGGCAATCAGAACGTTTTCTTTTGCAATTGACGCCTGTATTCTAGCGTAGAGGCCAGCGCCGATCGCAATGGCGCCAAAGAAGATGCAAAGGATTGTCAATCTTTCGTTGTTCTTTTTAAGACGAACAAGCTGCTCTTCACCATTTGATGACGCCATAGGTTATTTCTTTTTACGCACTTGCTCCACCATGCTATCCGCTCGCTTCGTTTCGAATTCCGAAATTTTTTGAGCGAGTTCCCTGCCTTCCTTGCAATGCCGGAGTTCTACACGGAGTGAGTCCGCCAACTTTACGGCTCGGCTCGAGATGATGATCTTCTCTTCGGCTATTTCTTTTTGAACAAAGGCATATACGGTCATGATCAGGGCGATACTGGATGTCGCGCCAAGAATCAAGGCTATTCGTCGATTTCTTTTCAGTTCCTCCTTTGTGATTTTTCCTTTGGCTGGTTCCATAGTTGTTTTATGAACGGGTTCAAGGGCTGGCCAGTTCGCAGCCTATGACTTCACCTTTTTCTTCTTCGCCTTCTTTTTCTTGGGCGTCAGCTTCTCGATTTCCTCATTTGCCTTTTTTAGCTCGACGGTCCGTTGATTGACCAGTTGCATCAATTTTTGATTCTCATATTTCAATTTTTCCAGTTGAGACGTTCCCAAGTTTTTTTTCAGTTTCATGATTCGGCGAAACGATTCGTCAATCCTCGCTTTGGGAATTTCGCCCGAGGCTACAAATTTCTTGATCAAGGCATGTACACCATCTCCGGTATGCTCTTCCATGCCTTGGGCGTTGTGAGCGAAACACAAAATGTCGATGCCAGCATTGATTGCTAACTTGATCGCTTCTTCCAGGCCATAATTGGCAGCAATGGCCTTCATCTCCATCGCGTCCGAAAAGATCACCCCTTGGTAACGCATTTTTTTTCTCAGCAGACTATCTATGACAGATTTTGAAAGTGTTCCAGGCAATCCCTTGCGGTCGATCTTTTTGTTTACGATATGCGCGCTCATGATCGCGTCTACATATCCCGAATCAATGAGTGACTGAAACGGCTTCAACTCGCGGGGTTCCCATGTATTGGTCACATCGGTAAGGCCCAAATGCGTGTCGGCTTGCGAGCTGCCATGTCCGGGGAAATGCTTCAAGGAAGTGACGACGCCAAACCTCCGATGCTGTTTCACCACTTCTCTTGCCAAAAGGGTTACGCTGTCTTCCTTTGCAGAAAAGGAGCGGCCCAATTTGGCGATAATTGGATTCGTGGGGTTGGATGCTAGATCCACGCTTGGTGCAAAGTTCACGTTTATCCCTAGCCCTGCGAGTGTTGATGCTGTCGCTTCGCTGTAAAAGCGGACGGAGTCAAGCGTTTTGGACTTGCCCGCGTTGGCTGCGCTGATCGTTCTGGTGAATCCGTACTTTTCTTTCAGGCGGTTGACTCTGCCTCCTTCTTCATCGATAGAAATAAAGAGAGGGATCGGGGCCGCTTTTTGGTACGTCCAGCTCATTTTCTTGATGGCTGTAAATGCACTCGCTGATTTGGGAATATTGTTTTCAAAATAGATGATCGAACCAATTTTACCCGCCCTTATTTCGTCCAGTACCGCTGTATCTATCTGTGATGAGCGGACACCCACCAAAATCATCTGCCCGATTTTTACGTCGAGACTATCGACTTGCGCCTCCACTTGCGTAAAGCACAAAAAGCCGAACGAGAAATACAGGAGTTTTTTAATCATTTAGTCAATAGTTATCGTGGACGTAGTTTACGATCTGCTCCATTTTTTTGCGCACCTCACTACTGGGCGAAATAAAGTTATTATTCATGAAACTGAAAATAAAAATCTTTCCCTTCTTAGTAAGGATAAACCCGCTGAGGCTTCGAACGTTGTTGAGTGAGCCTGTTTTTCCAAAGACATAAGGTTGATCAGCCTTAAAGTAATTTTTTATCGTTCCATTTTTTCCACCTATAGCGATGAGCTTGAACAGGCGCTCTTGCGGAACAATTTCATAGACCTTTCTCCAAAGTGCTACGATTGACCGAGGCGTGAAAAGGTTGAAGCGAGAGAGCCCCGATCCGTCCACCCATTGTGGCGCATCGGGCAAATCACTCAGGAAATTTTTTGTGGCATACTTTATCGCGATCTCAGGTTTCAGCGTATCACTTACCACCGCCGCACATTGCAGCAAGAGTTGCTCCGCGATGAAATTGTCGCTCACCTGCATCATCACTCTATACACACTGTCGGCCGGAATGCTTTTCAAGATTCGCGAACTATCCAAATGCGAAACGTCAATAAAGCCAATTTTTTGCGACAAGGTGTCCCTCAGAAGTTGCACTGTCAAACTATCGCCTGTGCGGAAGGGAATAGTCCATTCCTTTCTTTTTCTCTGCCCATTGAAGTAAGTCAAATGATTTGAGTCTACTCCGCGCATAATTTCTTCGCTATCATGCTCCGTGTTTGACTTTGCAAAATCACCTTCAAATATCCGCGGCTGAAATACCAAACCTTCATTCGCCCCCTTCTTTATCGAAATCAGATTTCCATAGATAGGAAATGCAGATCGCTCGGCCGAATAATAATCGTTGTAGTCGTCCCAGGCCCAACCGGTGCCTAAGGCAGGCGTTTGAAAATTACTCGGCGCAAAAAAGATGTTGCCTTGGTGTTGTTTTAGGAATTGAAATGTTCGGCCGTTGTTAAAAACATCTTTGTACAAGAACGAGGGGTCGCCCATGCCCTGAATTATTAGCGAGTCACCTCGCTTCAGATATTTTAAAGAACAAAGGGAGTCCCCCAATAGTCGAAGGGACGCATAAAAAGTAAAGATCTTAGTGTTTGAAGCAGGTGTAAAATATTTTGCGCCGTTGTAATCAACTTTTACTTTTTTCGACGTCAAATCGTACAAGTAAAAACCAACATGCTCATGCAGTTGGTTTTCTGTTTCTTTGACTTCCTTTCTAATCCACTTGGTTGAAGAGCAACCAATCATCAATGGAAAAGCAAGCACCAAAAGTCTTCTCATGCTGTTTCTGCGAGGTAGCGCTCCACCAAGATTTTCCGGTGATGTGTTTCGTGGCCTGGAATGATAAAGCCCAGGGCAATCACTGAAAGCTCTTTTCCGCTGGCGGTTCCTTTTCGGTTGAGCATTTCAGGCGTGAAGCTTTCAAACAAATCGATGGTCGAACTTCTGATATGTGCCATTTCCGACGCTATCGTTTGCAGCGATCTGCCAGTGGCATTGGCTTGGGTAGCATAGTCGTTTTCCTCAAAGCCGGGCAAAGGCGTCTTGTCATTGCGAGCAAAGCGCAAAGCCCGGTAACAAAAAATCCGCTCAGCATCCATCATGTGGCAAAGCATTTCGCGAATCGTCCATTTGCCAGGGCCATAGGCAAAATCGGCCTTACTGACGGGGATGGAATGGACCAACTCCAACATCCGATGGCCCGAAATTCGCAGCGCCTGCAGTACATCCGGCTCATCAATTTGTTTTACATAGTTTTTGTAGAAAGAGGGAATGTTGTCGAGGTTAAGCAGCATATTTTTTTGTTACAGTTTACCAATCAATTCAACATACAATTCGGTGAGCTTTGCTTCTGATCCTTCAGCGGTCTTTATGATCTGAGAAATGTTCACCGGCTTTAAGTTATCGGGGTCACATTCATCGGTGATCACTGAAATGGCGCAACAGGCTAGACTCATATGGTTGGCTACCAGTACTTCAGGCACGGTGCTCATGCCTACCGCATCTGCCCCGATGGTGCGGAGAAATCGATATTCCGCTCTCGTTTCCAGGTTAGGTCCTTGCACCGCGACATAGACTCCCTTGTTGAGTTTAATTTTTTTCTTCTTCGCAATGCCGATGAGAAGGTCATTCAATTTTTTTGAATAGGGTTGGCTCATGTCCGGAAAGCGAGGGCCAAGAACCTCAAAATTTTCACCGCGCAGTGGATTGTCGTGTTGCAAATTAATATGGTCTTCGATGAGCATCAACTCTCCTTTTTTCCATTTCAAATTCATGGTGCCTGCCGCATTGGAGATCAACAAATAGTCGATGCCCAAGAACTTCATCACACGCACCGGCAAGGTGATTTGATGCATGTCGTACCCTTCATAAAAATGAAAGCGTCCCTGCATCGCCAGTACCCGCTTGCCTTTTAATTCTCCGTAGATCAATTTTCCCTTGTGGGATTCCACGGTGGAAATCGGGAAGTGAGGTATTGAATTGTAGTTGATCACCACCGAATTCTTCATCTCCTTCACGAACCGAGTTCCGAGACCTGTCCCTAAAATGATGCCGACTTCCGGCTGTGTGATGCCATGACTTTGAATAAAACGGACAGCTTCGTTGATCTGATTTAGCATAAAAATGTATGTCCTTCAAAAATCGTAAAAGCAAGGCCAAAATCAAATATCGTTTTTTCGTTCAATAATTTTTTGAATTTCTCGCAACCTCTTTTTATATTTATCGTATATTTACGATATACAATGAATTATGGCAGCTACACGAAAAGAAGAATTCAATAAAAAGGAAAATGAACTGGCCGATTTTGCAAAAGTCATTTCCCACCCCGCACGTGTGGCGATCCTAAAAGAAATCGCTAAACGCGAGGAATGCATTTGCGGTGAAATCGTGGAGGTGCTGCCCTTGGCTCAGTCGACGGTTTCGCAGCATCTTAAAGAGCTTTTGAAAGCGGAGCTCATTATAGGAACCGTAGACGGGGTGAAATCCTGTTATTGTGTCAATTGGAAGACGTTCGAGAAATTTGAAAAGACCTTTGGCGAGTTCTTTGCCAGGACAAAAATCCAAAACCCAAATTGTTGTTAAACTCTTAAATTATAAAATGCTATGAATCCATTTCCAAGAATGCACGTGAGTCTGTATGTTACCGACATCAATACGTCCATCGACTTTTACTCGAAATTTTTCGAGCAAGCCCCCGTAAAAGTAAAACCGAAGTACGCGAAATACGTGCTCGAAAAGCCGTCGTTGATTATTTCCTTCGTTGAAAACAAGGACAGAGTACAAAGCAATTTCGGTCACCTGGGCTTTCAGGTAGAGACCTTAGAGCAATTGAATTCGAAGCTGGAGGTGGCCAAAAGCAAAAATCTCGTTTCGAGAGAAGAGCTTGGCACCAACTGTTGCTATGCCAAGCAAGACAAGTTCTGGGCCAACGACCCTGATGGAGTACAATGGGAGGTCTACTATTTTCATGCCGACGCGGAATTCAACGATCCGCATTATGAAATGAAGGAGGCATCCGCCTGTTGCACCGTGTCGTCTGATGACGTGAAGTCCAGTTGTGGATGCAATGCCGCTGTTTCCGAATCTTCACAGGAAAAAGTAGCTTGCTGCTAATGAAGGTACGAGCTCTGTTAGAAACGGATTACCCCGCGGTCAAAGAAATTTATATGCACGGCATCGCCGGTGGCCATGCCACGTTCGAAACGGAGGCGCCCGGTTGGGAAGTTTGGGATAAAAACCATTTGAAGACATGCCGGCTCGTGGCGCTTGATGACAAGGATCGGGTGCTGGGGTGGGCTGCTCTTACACCGGTTTCGGGTCGATGCGTTTACGCGGGAGTGGCCGAGGTGAGTGTCTATGTTCATCGCGATTTTCAAGGAAAGGGAGTCGGCAAAAAACTGTTGCAAGACATTGTTCAAGAAAGCGAAAAGCAAAATTTGTGGACATTGAAGGCCGGCATATTTCCAGAGAACAAAGCGAGTATCAAAATCCATGAGCAGTGTGGTTTCCGTCAGGTAGGCTATCATGAAAGAATTGGCAAAATGAAAAACGTATGGCGCGACACGGTGTTGATGGAGCGCAGAAGTAAACTGATCGGCGTATGAGTAAGAATGTTCTCTTTGTGTGTGTGGAGAATTCCAACCGCAGTCAAATGGCGCAGGCCTTTGCTACCCTTCACGGTGGCTCTTTCGTGAAGGCGTTTAGCGCCGGCTCAAAACCATCAGGGAAAATAAATCCGAAGGCCGTTGCGGCAATGAAAGAACTGCATTATGACTTGGCGTCGCACCATTCGAAGTCATTGGAAGAAATTCCAAAGGTGGAATACGAATATGCGATCACCATGGGTTGCGGTGACGAATGTCCCTTTGTCAACGCCAAAAATCGAGAAGATTGGAATATACCCGATCCGCGAGAAATGAATGAGTCTCAATTTCGAGAAGTCAGAAATTTAATTGAGCAAAAGGTGAGAGACCTTTTGCTCAAGATAAAGGACTAATCCAGCGATTTCTTATTACTAGTGGAGCAATGTTTACGCTGTAGAACCTTTACAGCGATTGCTCCACTTTTTTCCAGTCGATCTGAAAAGGCTCGGGCTTAAAGTCATTTTTGGTTTTGTATTTGCGCACTTGATCAATGCGTTTATCGTTGTGCGGGTGGGTCATCAAAATCTCCAGGTTTTCGTCGTAGTCCAGGTTTTTTTCATTGAGTCTTTCGAAAAATCGGCCCAAGTTCTTGGGTGAGATTTTTGCTTTCTCCAAAAGTGCGAGAGCGAATTGATCCGCCTTGCTTTCCTGTTCACGATCAAATGTATTTCCGATCACGTTCCTCAAGATTTGCGCCAACACGCTCGGGTCACCCCCCGATAGGACTGTAATGATCGCTGTCATCGAAAGTTCCTTCATCAATTTCGTCACCACGTGCCGTTGTTCTGCGTGCCCCATTTCGTGGGCCAAGACTGCGGCCACTTCCTCGGGAGACTCGGCCGCCTGGATCAGCCCTGAAAAAACATAGATGTTGCCACCGGGGATAGTGAAAGCATTGATCTGCTCGTTTTTGATAATCGTGAACTGGTAACGATAAGCAGTCGTGTCGAGGGCTTTGACTAATCGGTCTTTGATCTGTTGCACTGCAGAATCTGCCGCGTTGTCCTTCACGGTCTGGTATTGGTCCCAAATCAAATCCTTGAAGAGGTTTCCAAGTTTTTCTTCTTGTTCGTAAGAAACTTTGAAGCTCAAATCAAAGTCGCTCTTAAAGAATTTTTTAACCAAGATATACCCACCTACAAAAAGGCCAGCGCCTATGGCCAGCAGCAATAATAAATCGCGAAGAGTACTTGAACGCATGCTTAAAAGGGAGGTTTGTTTACAGGTTCTGACGAGGGAGTATCTTCCTGTTTTACCCGGTACGCAGCTTCGTACGCCATTTTACCGAACAACAGCATATAATACATCTTTCCCTGACGTGCTTTGTAAGCGGCGATGATGTTGATGATGAAATAAATGAATGTACTTACGCCTGCAAAAATCAAGTAAGCCCAAAACTCTTGCGTCACGTGCCAATCTTCCCGGAGAAAAATAGTAACTGCCCAGATCACCGCACCCCAGTTGATGATGGTGGTAGGAATGTTGGAAATCAGCGCCTGCAAACTATGAAAGTGAATAAACCTACTTTTTTTTCTATTGATGAAATAATAAATAATGGAAGCGATCAAGTTGATGACTGGCAACGGCAGCCCGATGGCCACCGCTGCAAACATCATCAAATACGCACCCATCGCGTCTTCCTTGTCGCGCTCGGGTATTTCCTCTGGTTGAGGTAGTGGATGAAATTCCATCGTCAATAGTTAGTCCAACGAAAAAGGTGGATACGTATCGGTCATATTGGCCATGTACAAATTCACGCGCGTGCTCCAGCGCAAAAAACCGACCATGAAATTGTGGAGTCCTTCCGACATTCTTCCGGTGAACAACACTACCCAGAATCCAACGAAATTAGCAACAAGCACAGCGAGGCCGATAAATGCCAAACAAAAACCGTGTGGAATTCCCACATACAGCCATCCAAAAAATGCGCGCAGCAAGGTCAATCCTCGGCTAATGCTGGCCGGGTATTCCACGTCAAGAGTGACAGCGGGATCCGTTGAGCTGACACCAAACGCGGGGTAGCCGTCGCTCAAATTAAATTGGCGTGCCCGCAACCGTGCTCCCCAACGGAGCACACCCAGTTGATATTCGAAAAAACTTTGTGGGTAACGGCCAGTGAACAGGATAATCCACCAAGAGATGAAACTGAGGATCGCTCCCCAGAGGCTAACAAAAATTAATAAGAAGCCGTGAGGCAAATAAATGTAAATGAACCCGAAGATAGTTCGCAGTAAAAGCTCTCCGCGAGAGAGGCTTTCTGCATGTTTGATGTTGAAGGTCATTGTAAATTGGTTTAAGGTTAAGGTTTCTTAAAAATAGGGATTTTTCAAACGGAATTTGCGTGGCTAGCTGTAGTGCTCTCCGTTTTTCGTTTGTGCGATCTCTAGGAAAAGATTTGCCACTCGTTGGGTCACGGACTTAAAATACCTCTCGCCTTTCTCGGCCGTAGCCTTGCGTGGGTCACCCACTCCCGTGGACGCCGTCACCTTTGTCCATTGGCGTTCGGCCCATGCCCACCCTTGCTGAATCGCCAGGTACTTGAATTTCTTCGCGGCACCGTCTCCCGCTTCGCTCAATGGCAAGACAAGGTCTGGACGTAAATACATCAGCAGGCTTGTTTCCATTTCACCGGCGTGATCATCTTTGTTTTCAAAAAAATCCTTTTGGTCGCCCATCTTGAACCAATCGCACGAAGCCAAAAACATTTTGGGAAATTTCAAACCCAGCTCACGGATCATTGTTTTGAAATCGTTCCCCCCATGGCTGTTCAAAATGATGAGCTTGTGGATTCCCTGGCGGTTCAGTGTTTCGATGACATCGCGGAGCACAATAAACTGCGTGCTCGGGTTCATGTTCATATCCAGTGCCACATCGTGCTGACCCGTATTAACTCCAAAGGGAATGACGGGCAACACAATAATTTTTTCTCCTTGTTCCCAAACCTGACGGGCCGCTTCTGCCGCGATATTTTCTCCCTCGATGATGTCCGTACTGTAAGGCAAATGAAAATTGTGAGCTTCGCAGGCGCCCCAAGGGAGAACGGCAAGTTCAAACTTTGTTTCTTTGATGGCTTTCCAATTGGACTCTGCAAGAATATAGGGGCGACTCATTCCTAGAAGTTAGGTGACAGCAGGTATTTACCGTAAAACTCATCGATCACCGCCACCGCATCTTCTGGTTTGTCCACCAAGTTGATTAAATCCAAGTCTTCGGGGCTGATCATTTTTTCTTCCACTAAGGTCGTTTTGATCCAGTCCATCATGCCGGACCAAAATTTCTTGCCTACCATTACGATGGGAAATCGACCGATTTTTTTTGTTTGAATAAGTGTCAACGCTTCCGAGAGTTCGTCCAATGTTCCAAACCCACCCGGCATCACAATGAAGCCCTGCGAATATTTTACGAACATTACTTTTCGCACGAAGAAATAATCGAATGTGATCAATTTATCAGGATCAATGTAGATGTTTCCTTTCTGTTCGTGCGGAAGGTAGATGTTCAAGCCCACCGACTTTCCTCCCGCTTTCCGGGCGCCTTTATTTCCCGCTTCCATGATGCCGGGGCCTCCGCCGGTAATCACGCCATAGCCTTGCAACACCAATTGCTCAGCAATCTCCTCTGCCATTCTGTAATAGGGGTTATTTGGTTTCACTCGAGCAGAGCCAAAAATGGTAACACACGGTCCGATCTTCGCCAGTTTTTCGAAACCTTCCACAAACTCGCTCATTACCTTGAAAATCACCCAAGAGTCCGAGCTCTTGATATCCGACCAGTTTTTGTCTTTAAATGCCTGACGAATGCGGTGCTCCTCCTCGAGTGCATCTTGAATTTTTATCACTTTGCCTTTGCCTGATTTCGTTGCCATACTTTTTTTCGAATTGAAAATACCTGTCAAATTAATTAAATGAAACGGCCAATCAAAAATAGAGCCATTCATCGATGCTGGTACACAAACTTCATTATTTTAAAAAGCGCGAGGTAAATTGAGAATAGAGAAACGGATGGTTTGCGTTAGGAGAATAGCTTCGGTGTCATGCCGCCGAATTCGCGATTGCAATGGAGGAATTGTCAGCAAAGTAAATCGGTCAACGCGGCCTCCAAGTCTAGATATTTGAAATGATATCCCGCTTGTCTTATTTTCAGAGAGGAGACCTTACTTCCGTTCAAGACAATCTTTGCCATTTCTCCAAGGATCAATTTCAAAACGAAGCCCGGTACAGGGGGGAGCCACAAAGGCTTTTGCAAAACATTTGCAATTGTTTCCGTCATGTTTTTGTTGGTGGTCCAGTTTGAAGTGGCATTGTAGGCGCCGCGTAAATTTTCATCTTCAATTGCTTTTGAGAATATGCCGCACAGGTCGTGCAAGTGAATCCATGACAGATATTGTTTGCCGGAGCCGAGGGGTGAACCGACACCGTATTTTATTGGCGTGGCCATTTTCTCGAGAGCACCTCCGTTCTTGCTTAGCACAATCCCCACGCGAATTTTTACCACTCGGATACCGAGCGACTTGATTTTATCCACTTCGTCTTCCCACTGTTTCGTTACCTGTGCCAAAAAATCATTTCCTGACTTGCTCTCCTCATCAAAAACAGAATCACTTTCAAACCCATAGTAACCAATGGCCGAAGCTGCTATAAAAGTTTTCACCGAAGATGAGGCGGCTTTTTTTAACGTATCATACAAAAGTCGGGTAGACTGAACGCGACTGTCCAGGATTTCCTTTTTCCATGCGGCGGTCCACCGTTTTTCACCCACGCTTGCGCCTGCCAAGTGAACAACGGCGTCAACGCCGAAGAGGGCCCTTTCATCAACTCGTTTTTCTTTGACATCCCAAACAAAGGATGTGTTTCCGGGTTTTCTCGTTCTGCCTAAATGGACAACCGAATGATTTTTGGACAGACTCTCGGAAAGTGCTGACCCAATCAACCCACTAGCGCCCGTGATCAAGATTCTTTTTGACATTATTGGTACTTCTTGGCGAGAAAAGGGATCGGACGAAAACGTGGCTCTAACATCTATACTAAAATTAACAAATAAATTTCTGGTCAAGCTTCGAAGTACACTGTAGCTTTGGCGGAAATTAAACAATTACATGGTGAAGCCTCTTTTCGTATTCGCGTTGCTGCTGTTGTATGCTCCTTCCATTGCGCAAAATGTCGAAGTAAAAAAAATGGAAGAAAAAGTGAAGGGCGAAAAAGTAGAGGGTTTCTCCGTGGAGATGGAGGGAAAATTCAGCGATGTGAGTTCACAGTGGAGCAAGTTCCTTAAGGACATTGGCCGTGTAAAACTGTTTTCTTCAGATCCGACTGTGGTGACAGAACCCGTCTTTAACGGTACGGTTTATCCAAAGGGAATGGTGTATGGATTTATTTTTGAGAATGGAAGTGTGGTTCGGGTGTGGCTGGGTATCCAATCAAAGGAATGGGAAGAAAAAGACATCGCCTATGTAAATAAGCAGTTGGAAAGACTGGCCTATCAGTTCGGCGTTCAGTTTCAGCGTTCAAAAGTGCAGGTGGACATTGATCAAGCCAAAGAAGCGTCCGAAGCGGTGGAGAAGCAAAAGCAACGCTTGGTAAACCAAAACAAAGACATGACAATTCAGCTCGCCAACAATGAGCAAGAGAAAATCCATTTGAGTAAATCTATGGATGCCAACCAACTTGAACATGAGGCGCTGATCATAAAACTTGACCGCAACAAAAAGGCGCAAGATTCATTGGCTAGCGTGAATGAACAGATCAAGAAAGTGATGACCACCCACCAAGAGCGGTTGAGGAAAATTAATTAGGATTTAAGGTTAATTTCGCGTCGAGAAATCTTTAACGTAAATGATGAAGAAAGCTCTTATTACGGGAATCACGGGGCAAGACGGTGCCTATTTGGCTGAACTGCTTCTTTCGAAGGGTTATGAGGTACACGGAATAAAAAGAAGGAGTTCGCTTATCAATACGGACCGAATAGACCATTTGTACCAGGACCCTCACGAAGACAAAGTCAACCTGAAACTGCATTATGGCGACCTAACCGACTCACTGAACATCATTCGGATAATTCAAGAAATTCAGCCGGACGAGATCTACAACCTAGGTGCCATGTCTCATGTGAGGGTAAGCTTTGACATGCCCGAATATACGGCCAATGCCGACGGGTTGGGCGTGTTACGAATACTTGAGGCAATTCGAACGCTGGGATTGGCAAAAAAAACAAAGTTTTACCAAGCATCGTCGTCTGAGCTTTATGGATTAGTCCAAGCAGTCCCTCAAAAAGAAACAACTCCATTTTATCCCCGTTCTCCTTACGCCGCGGCTAAACTCTACGGGTATTGGATCACCGTTAATTATCGCGAGGCCTACGACATTTTTGCCTGCAATGGAATTCTTTTCAATCACGAATCACCGCTGAGGGGCGAAACTTTTGTAAGCCGAAAAATAACAAGGGCAGCTTGTCGAATTGCGTTGGGGCTGCAGTCCGTTGTGCACATGGGTAACCTGGATGCTAAGCGCGACTGGGGGCACGCAAAGGATTATGTGTACGCCATGTGGTTGATGCTGCAGCACCACAAACCTGATGATTTTGTCATCGCCACCGGGGTGACCACTACGGTAAGGGACTTCATCGTTAAGGCATTTCACAAGCTTGGGATCAATGTAGAGTTCAAAGGAAATGGGCTCGGCGAAGTGGGGTATGTGGCCAGCGTGTCGAATCCCGATGCAAAAGTTATGGTCGGTCAAGACGTGGTGAAAATAGACGACAAATACTTTAGACCCACCGAAGTTGACTTGTTATTGGGAGACGCGACCAAGGCCAAAGAAGAGTTAAAATGGAATCTAAAGTATGACCTGGACGGCCTCATCGACGAAATGGTAAAAAATGACCTGGAGTTGTTTCAGCGCGACCATTACTTGAAAAGTGGTGGCCACAAGATCTTCCAGTACCACGAATGATGGAAAAATCTTCTAAAATATTTGTTGCGGGACATCGGGGAATGGTGGGTTCGGCCATTATCAGAAAACTAACAGCGGAAGGCTATACCAATTTGGTGGTGCGAACCTCTGCAGAACTCGACTTGAGGAGTCAATCTTCGGTTGAGACGTTTTTTGAATCGGAGAAACCTGAATATGTTTTCCTCGCCGCGGCCAAGGTGGGGGGTATCATGGCCAACAATACCTATCGCGCTGAGTTTCTCTATGACAATCTGCTGATCGAAAGTAACGTCATTCATCAAGGCTACAAACACGGCGTAAAAAAACTTTTATTTCTAGGATCGTCATGCATCTATCCGAAGATGGCGCCACAGCCACTCAAGGAAAGCGCTCTATTGTCGGGTTTTTTGGAAGAGACCAACGAACCTTACGCGATTGCCAAAATAGCGGGCATCAAGCTATGCGAGAACTACCGACGGCAATATGGATGCAACTTCATCAGTGCGATGCCGACCAATTTATACGGTCCCAATGACAATTATGATCTTAAAAGTTCGCACGTAGTCCCCGCCCTGATGAGGAAATTTCATGAAGCAAAAACCAGCGGCACAGCTTCAGTTGAAATATGGGGCACAGGTACACCGTTGAGAGAATTCCTTCATGTGGATGACCTTGCTAACGCATCTTTGTTCTTGATGGATCGCTATTCTGATCTGGGGTTCATCAATGTCGGCACGGGTCACGAAATCTCAATTTCAGATTTAGCGGCCCTGATTAAAAACATTGTCGGTTATCAAGGAGCGATCTCCTTTGACAGCACAAAACCAGATGGCACACCAAGAAAATTCATGGATGTAAGTAGACTGGCAAAACTGGGATGGACTTATTCCATCAACCTTGAGGAAGGTTTACGAAGCGTTTACGAAAAAACATTCATGACCAAAGCGGAACACAATAAATTTGCGTTTTGATTACCTACTTGCTTATTGGCACTTTGTTCAGTAGCACTTTAATGATATCGGCCGTCTTCACGTTATCTGCCTCGGCTTCGTAGTTCAATAGGATGCGGTGATTCATCACGTCCAGGGCAACTTCTTTGATATCTTCGGGCAATACATAATCGCGGCCGTCCATGTATGCTACCGCTTTGGCTGAAAGATTGAGATTAATACTTGCACGTGGTGAAGCACCAAACTGAATGTACTGTGCCTCCTTCTCGAGCTTGTATTCTTTGGGTTTGCGGGTAGCCGTGACCAGTTCAATAATATACCTTTCCAGCGATTCGGATATTTTCACTTTGTTTACTTCATCGCGAATTGCAAAAATATCCTCTTTAGTTAAAACTGTATTTACATCAAACACAAATTGCATGTTTGATATCCTGCGCATGATCTCCAGTTCTTCATCTTTTGTTGGGTAATCAACAAATACCTTCATCATGAAGCGATCCACCTGCGCTTCCGGAAGCGGATAAGTTCCCTCTTGATCAACTGGATTCTGTGTAGCTAAAACTAGGAAAGGCCTGTCCAGCTTAAATGTTGTTTCCCCGATAGTCACCTGCTTCTCTTGCATCGACTCAAGCAAGGCTGATTGTACCTTGGCAGGAGATCGGTTAATCTCATCAGCCAAAATAATATTGGCAAAAATGGGACCTTTCTTTACTTCGAATTTTCCCTCCTTTTGGTTGTAGATCATAGTGCCAATCAAGTCGGCCGGCAGAAGGTCTGGCGTAAACTGGATGCGCTGAAAATCCAAATGCAGCACTTTTGCGAGAGTGCTGATAGTAAGTGTTTTCGCGAGGCCAGGAACTCCCTCCAACAAAACGTGACCATTGGTAAATAGACCAACCAGCAGTCGGTTGACCATATATTCCTGCCCAACGACTACCTTACCGACTTCGGAGTAGACTTGTTTAATTTTCTCTTTGTGAGCTTGTTGTTGCTCGGTGACAGATGCTAACGCCATAGTTGATGAAAAATCAGACCGCAATTATAAATATTACGATCAAAGTTTCGAATTGTTTTATTTACTTGATCAGCGGTGCTTATCGATTTCGTTTAAATCGCCCACACATGGTTGGAAGTAATTACTTGACCGTTGAAAGGTATCTATCAAATTGACGCAGGGCCACTATGCCGTAGGCCAAGGCAAATGCGATCAACACAGTGGTTGCGATTACTTTCATCCGGCTGGCACTGGCCGGTTCATCAAACTCCGTGAATCCGTCTATTACTTCAAAATCGGGTTGGAGGAAGATGGCGCGCTCAATTGCCAGTAACTGTTCGTAAAGAGCGATGTCCTGAGTATAAATTTCGATCGGGTTAGTCACTGCCTTGTCACTAAGGATAACGTTATTAGAGCCCTGCCGACTCTGCTCCGACATCATCTTATAGTTGGAGTAAATCACTTTTTTCAAGCTGTCCAGCTTAAGTAATTCTCCTTTAATTTTGCCTTTTTTTGCCACCAAATTCTCTTGGTTAATTTGGATTCTCTTTTTGATGTACTCGTTGTTCTTGAAATAATTCACTAGGGCTTCCTGAAGAGGCCTGATGGCAGTCGGGCTCAGTGTCCTCACAGTAAACTGAAACGCATGCTGGTTTTCTATCTCAATTCTCTTAATAACTTGATTGATGACATCTTGATTTTTGCCATTCACTTGGGCGCTTCGAAGCTGCTCCTTCAAGACTTCTAACTGAACAAGCTCCATTTCCGCAACAAATGGTTTCGCTTCAAATTTTTTAATTTTAGACGCCAGTGTATCTGAGACATGGAGCACCTTAGCCAACCCCTTTGATGTCTCTTCATGAGCAAGTAAATTAAGGTTGTCGATGGAGCTATCGACTATTCTTTTATTGAGATAATCTGAGCTGAGGATCATGGTTGACTCGTAGAATTTCTTCTTCAGAAATTGAGAATAAGAAAAACCTAAAACGGCACCGACGGCAATAAAGCCGACAAACAGTTTTCGGTTATCCAATGGGACTTTTCTAATCAGGGCCAAGAATCTCACGAATCCAAAGGCCACGTTTTTTAAAAAGTCTCCAACTTTGGCAAATAATAACGCCAAGTCTATTTCACCTGCAGGCTTTTGCTGATTTTCCATTTTTTAAAAACGGTTTAAAAGAAGTTTAATGATATGTCGGATTTTAGTTCCGTTTGAGTCTTATTTCATGTGCAAGTTCAATCGATGGGCGTGCGTCGTTGAGGCCGAATCCTCTTCCCGCGAGGATTTCAGAATAACTTTTGGTATGTAGTTCGGTGAACCCATCACTGAACTCTATCTCGTTACCGTTCATCTTTAGCGATCGGAACGTACGCTTGCCTTTCGCCTTTGCCTCCGCTGGCAGGTCGTTTTCGTTAATGCTCAGCATCCAATTGACGCGGGCTTTTTTCAATTCAATGATACCGGATGCTTTGTCCGTTTCATAGCTGGTCATTTTTACACTCTTTTTTTCACCGAAAACCCACAGCAGCATATCGAAAAAATGGATGCCAATATTAGTGGCAATTCCTCCTGACTTAGCCTCGTCGCCTTTCCAACTGTGGTGGTACCACTTGCCTCGAGAAGTGATATACGTGAGGTTTACGTCAAAAACTTTATCGGCAGGTGCTGCATCGATTTCTTTTTTCAACTGGATGATGTTGGGGTGTAGACGCAGTTGGAGGATGGTGTACACTTTTTTTCCAGTCTCTTTTTCGATGTCGGCCAACGCATCGACGTTCCAAGGATTGAGTACCAGTGGCTTTTCACAGATGGCATGCGCATGGTGACGCAGGGCAAAACGGATGTGGGAGTCGTGCAAATAGTTAGGCGAGCAGATGCTCACGTAGTCCAACACTTTTCCCATGCGTCTCAGTTTTTCAATATGCCGGTCAAATCGCTCAAACTCCGTAAAAAAATCAGCGTGTGGAAAATAGGAGTCCATTATCCCGACGCTGTCGAACTTGTCCATGGCCGCGAGCAAACTATTGCCGGTGTCCTTGATCGCTTGTAAGTGTCTTGGAGCGATATAACCTGCTGCCCCTATCATTGCAAAATTTTTCATCTATTTTTTGTTCACAATTCCGTTTTTTAAAAAATATTTCTCACCGCCTTCTTCACAAGTAGCTTCGCCATTGGCGTCGAACTTCAGTTTGTGGCCATATTCACTCATCCACCCCGCCTGCCGAGCGGGATTTCCGATGACAAGGGCATATGCAGGAACCGTTTTGGTGACCACCGCCCCCGCTCCTATGAAAGCGTATTCACCAATATCGTGGCCGCATACGATCGTTGCGTTTGCACCAATGGATGCACCTTTTTTTACGATTGTTTTAGCATATTGATTTTTTCTGTTCACCGCACTTCTAGGATTGGTGACGTTGGTGAACACCATCGAAGGACCAAGGAATACATCGTCCTCACAAATCACTCCGGTATAAATGGAAACGTTGTTCTGCACTTTCACATTTTTTCCTAACACTACTTCTGGCGATACCACTACATTCTGGCCAATGTTGCACTTCTCGCCAATTTTGCAATTGGACATAATGTGCGAGAAATGCCAAATTTTTGTGCCTTCACCAATATCGCAGCCGTCGTCGATAATGGAAGAGGGATGGGCAAAGAATTTCTTTTCGTCAGCCATTGTACTGTTTGATCGTTTCGCAAATGTATGACAATTCACTTTCGGTCATCTCGGTATGGATGGGCAACGAGAGCACCGTGTTCGACAATCTTTCCGTGACGGGAAATGAACCCTCCCCGAATCCAGCCTGCTTATACGCCTTCTGGAAATGGAGCGGGATGTGATAATAAATCATTGTAGGAACACCTTTATTTTCTAGGTATTTCTTGAAGTGATCTCTCTCAATGCCTTTGGTCTTGATCGTGTATTGGTGGAATACGTGTGTTGAGTTCTTGGAACGCGCAGGAATTTCAATGAATGAGACGCCGGCCAAATGCTTGTCGTAATAATTGGCCGCTTCGTTCCTTGCTTTGGCATAGCTGTCCAAGTATTTCAGTTTCACTTCGAGGATGGCGGCCTGCAATGTATCGAGGCGGCTGTTTATGCCAACGATGTCATGCTGGTATTTTACTTTCTGTCCATGGGTGGATATCATTTTCATTTTTTCAGCCAGCGCGGGATCGGTTGTAAAAACTGCACCACCGTCACCATAACAACCAAGATTTTTGGAGGGGAAGAACGAGGTGCTCCCGATCACACCCATATTGCCTGCTCGCTTCACGGTTCCATCCGAAAATGTATAGTCCGCGCCCAATGCTTGTGCCAGGTCTTCAATCACATGAAGGTTATTTTCTTTAGCCACTTTCAAAATCGACTCCATGTCTGCACACTGGCCATAGAGGTGCACCGGAACAATGGCTTTCGTTTTTGACGTGATTTTATTTTTGATTTGAGAATGGTCAAGATTAAAAGACTTATCATCGATGTCGATGAAAACCGGAGTCAATCCCAACAAAGCGATCACCTCCGCGGTTGCCACGTACGTATGAACCGGCAGAATAACTTCATCTCCGGGTCTTAGACCGAGAGCCATCATGGCGATCTGCAACGCATCTGTGCCGTTTGCACAAGTCACTGCATAATTACTGCGGTTGTACTTCGCCAACGCCTCGGCAAAGGATTTTACCTGCGGGCCCTGGATAAAGTCGGTAGACATCAGCACGTCCTGAATGGCCGCATCTATTTCATTCTTTATTCTCAGGTATTGCCCCTGAAGGTCAACCATTTTTATTTCGCTCAATTTCTCCTTTGACTGGTTCATCTGGTCATCATTTTTTTGCATTGATCAACGGCACCGATTTACAACCGCGCGGTCACGGTTGATTTTTCTAAGAATCCCTTCACATCGTAAATCACCGCGTTTGGCTCTTTGAGGTCAACCCAATTGATCGTAGAGAATTCTTTGTGTGCCACGGCCAGCACGATCGAGTGGTATTTTTTTGAAAGGGATTTTATCAACGTAAGGTTGTATTCGTGTTTTACTTCCTCAGCATCAGCATGGGGATCGTAAATTTCAACTTGTGTGCCGAAGCTAGTCAGCTCTCGAACAAGGTCTACTACTTTGCTATTGCGAATGTCAGGGCAATTCTCCTTAAACGTGAGGCCCAGCACCAGTACTTTTCCATTGTGAATCGGCAGTTGATTTTTTGCCATCAGCTTGATCACGTCATTGGCTATGTAAACTGCCATGTTGTCGTTGATCTTCCGGCCGGACAAAATCACTTCCGGGTGGTAGCCCAAGCTTTCCGCTTTGTAGGTGAGATAGTAGGGGTCTACGCCGATGCAATGACCACCTACCATACCTGGTTTGAAGGGCAAGAAGTTCCATTTTGTGGCAGCCGCTTCCAACACTTCATGCGTGTCGATGCCGATTCGGTTAAAAATTAACGCCAGTTCGTTAACGAAAGCAATGTTGAGGTCGCGTTGGGAATTTTCTATCACTTTTGCAGCTTCGGCTACCTTCAGTGAAGATGCTTTGTGCGTGCCCGCTTTGATGATTGTCCTGTAAAGTTGATCAACTTGCTCAGCCACCTCGGGTGTGCTTCCGCTGGTGATCTTCTTGATATTGGGCAACCTGTGCTGTTTGTCTCCTGGATTGATTCTTTCGGGCGAATACCCGGCAAAAAAATCCTTGTTGAATTTCAGCCCACTCTCTTTTTCCAGGACAGGGACACAGATTTCTTCGGTACAACCTGGGTAAACCGTAGATTCATAAATAACGATATCTCCCTTTTTCAAAACTGAGCCTACCGTCTTGCTCGCAGACTGGAGGGGCTTCAGGTCGGGAACGTGAAACTCATCGACGGGCGTGGGCACAGTAACGATGAAATAGTTTACGGATTTTAGATCATTGGCTTTTGAGGTGAAGGTCAGGTGATTGGCCGTTTTGAGCTCGCCCTCTTCGACTTCCAGGGTGCGGTCAGTTCCTTTTTTCAGTTCATCAATCCGTGTTTGATTGATGTCAAACCCGATGGTTTCTATAACCTTTCCGAACTCCACAGCCAGTGGAAGCCCGACATATCCAAGACCAATAACGCCAATTTTTTCCATTTCTAAATTTGCAAAGGATGCAAAAGTAACAATTAAAGGCTTAATTAAACCACTCATTCATTTCGATCACTATCGACGAAGTAAGAGGTTGGGCTCTAAGGTTGGTCCCTAAATTTTACTCAAAAAAAGAACCGATTGTCTGCATAATCTGGAGTTGATCAGGCTCGGATAACTCGTAATAAAAAGGGAGCCTAATGATCGTCTCACCATAATGTTCGCAATTTAGCAGTCTTCTGTTACCATGAATTGCTTTGTAAAAGGGGGAAAGATGCAACGGGAGGTAATGAAACGTGGCGTAAATACCGTTGTTTCTCAAATGGTTTATTAGTTTGTCCCTACTTGACTGCGTCTCGCAAATAATATAAAAAAGGTGGCCATTATTCGTGGCGAAACTGGGAATGAATGGGAGCCTAATCCGGCCTTCCTCCGCAAGGTGCCTCAAGCCCTCATTATAATTCTCCCAAATTCTTTTCCTTCTTGTTTGAATCATTTCCAACTTCTCCAACTGCGCATAAAGAAATGCCGCCGTGATTTCTGAGGCAAGGAAAGAACTGCCGATATCCACCCAACTGTATTTGTCAACCTCGCCGCTGAAAAAAGCCTTCCGGTTAGTGCCTTTCTCCCAAATAATATCTGCTCTTTTTTCAAACCGGTCATCGTTGACAACCAACATTCCCCCTTCACCCGAGATAATGTTTTTGGTTTCGTGAAATGAAAAAGCGGCAAGGTGACCAAGGCTTCCAAGAGGCCGACCATGATAATAACTGTCGATCGATTGGGCGGCATCCTCCACTACAAAAAGGTTGTGTTTTTTAGCCGTAGCAAGAATCGCCCCCATATCGCAGGCTACGCCCCCGTAGTGCACCACTACAATAGCCTTTGTTTTTACGGTGATCAACTGCTCCGCTGATGCTGCGTCAATATTGGGGTGGCTACTTAGACTATCGGCAAAAATAATTTTAGCGCCCCTAAGAACGAATGCGTTCGCGGTTGAAACGAAAGTGTATGATGGCATTATTACTTCATCCCCTGGTTGAATATCCAAGAGAATAGCACACATTTCAAGGGCATCTGTGCATGATGTGGTTAAGAGACATTTTTTGAATTTATATTTCTTCTCAAAAAACTGGTGGCATAGATGCGTGAAATGGCCGTTCCCCGAAGTATGTTTTCTTAAGACGGCTTGATTAATATAGACGGTTTCGCTTCCAGTTAAGAACGGCTTATTAAATCCTATTTTATTCATGTTTTTAACCTTGCTAATCCAAAACCTGTTCTACCATAATCGTTTCCATTGTAGAGCATAAATAAGTTATTCTTGCTTTCAAATAGGAAGGGATAGCAGACCATTTTGGAATCCCACCCATCCTTGCTTAAATTCAATCCAATCTCATCGTCTTTTCTGATCCAATCAAAACCATTTTCAGATTCTGCATAGCCAATTCGGTAAGTTTGATTTTTAGTGCCCCCCCTGTACGAATACCACATCCCAAACAAGCCCATTTTATTTTTCAAAATTCGGGGCGTGGAAATGGCGTATTCTGATTCGTCCAAAAAATCAATGGCAATCTTTCCTTCCCTTGTCCAATTTATAAGATCTTGGGACATGGCGTACTTGATGTGATAATAATGCTTCCAGCCTTCGTCTGTTTGCACCCATTTAAGCGCTGACAAATACCACATAATGAAACCATTTCCGTGTTCGGCAACATCACAACTTGCCACAAAACAAGGGTCAAAGATTCCGCGATCCACGATTGGTCCATTAAATGCCTTTGTGAAAATTCTCCCTCCGTCTTTGCTTATTGCTAGGCCAATGGAGTTTCTAAAAGGCACATCGACCGCCCGATTCCAGCCTATATAAAATAGGTATAAAAGGTCATTCCTGCGTACCAGGCACGACGGCATCACTCCGTCAGAATCAAACTCCCCCGCTCTCCCAGGCAATAGCAATGGCGTTTCCGATATGTGGAGTACCTTTAACCTATCCAGGTCAAACGACAAGGAGTAAGGAACGGACTGATTTTTTTGGTTTCTGGCCGTAAAAAAAATAGTATATGACCCATCTGTCTCAAGCCAGGCGAGAGGCACTGAGGCGTGTGTGAAATGCAGACTTTTGTTTTCATAGATTCGCCCCATTTTTTCCCAAACTTGCATAGGATCATAAATTTATTTCATCGCTTTTTTTGGTGAAGAGGGAGCTTCTTTGTGGCAAATACACTTCGCTTTCTCTTGTTGATTTCGATATAACGGCCCCAGCTCCGATAACATTATTTTTTGCAATCCTAACTCCGTTGTGAAGAGTTGCATTGACTCCCAAAAAACAATTGGACTCAATGTGGCAGTGCCCCGAAATAACAACATGAGAGCTTACAAAGTTATGATCATCAATAATACTGTGATGACCAACATGGTTTCCACTCCACAGGGTTATGTTACTTCCGATTTGCACGAATGGTTGTATCGTGTTGTTTTCTAGGATAAAGCAATTGTCTCCTGGTGCAAATTGAGAAAGATAAGTGCATTTGCTACTTATGTAACTGGCTAATGAATAACCTTCTGCTTTCGCTACACGATATTTTGCTTCTCTTACCCTATTCAAATTTTTGTAGCTCAACGCAATGAACAGATCGTATTTATCGGAAGGATAAAACCGGCTAAGGTCTTCGAACGCTACCACCGGCTTGCCTTCAAATGAGCTTTGGAGGTATTTGCGATCCACGGTAAAAGCTTCAACAATATATTCAGAATCAGATTGGAAATAATAGTTTGCTAGTGAGGCAATGTCACCAGTTCCAAAAATAACAAGCGGCTTCATTCGCTATTCTTTCGTACTAAAATTGTGAATTCGTACAATGGGTAGTCATGTAACAGCGCTACTGACTTAGAAAATGTAGTCTTGCAATAATCGAATAACTTAGATGGGCTTTCATAAAATAAGTCTTTTCTCATTCTGCTTGCATCTGCATAATCGGTCAGGAGGTTAAAGGCGAACCCTTTCAATGCCAACGAATTGATGTAAGACAGCATCTTGAAAAGATACTGTTCCCACTCTTCGGGCAAAACACTCCCCTTTACGTTGAATACTCCGCTCGCTACTACATAATCATAACAAGATAATTCGCTTTGGTTTGATATCCATGACGCCGGAGTAGATCGGTGAGTATTTACAGCTTGTTCGATCATAGCCCGACTAATATCATATCCCGTGTAATTAACAATCAAATCTCGTGCAAGGAGGTAATCCAGCAATGCACCATATCCACATCCGAAATCGAGCATGGAAGCATTCTGCTCATTGGGATCGAGCAGTTTGACCAATTGCCCGAACCGCAGGTTTTGAGAAGCCGCTCCATTCCAGTCGACCCCTTCAGGGACAGGTCCAAATTTTTTGATCTTTTCGGAATAATATTTCCCAACACTCTCAATTATGCTTTCCGTTTTCATCAGCTAAAGGATTTCATATGGCTGTAAAAATTGGAGCCAGTATTGAAAAGTAAGTCTAGAATTGTAACGTTGTGACTAAATCGACCGAAAAGTTGTGGATACTCGGGATAGTCATCGTAATCTAAATAACAAACCTCAATGTTTTCCTGGACAAATCTATCCTCCTCCAAATATACCTTTGCTGCAGGCCCCGTATAATAGTGGGATGCCCCTCTTTGCTTACTTATGGCAACCAACCTTTCAGTTGGATTTTTTTGTTCAGCAGGATAAGAATCGCAGAATTGGATTGGGGTCTTGACATTCATCCATTTTGATATCTCTGTCAAGAACCAGAAATTAATTTCTGACAAATAATCCATTACTGCGTTCACGTAAAGATGTTCTGTGAATTCTTTAAGCTCCTTAAAATGCTGTGCTCGGGCGTAGTTTGCGTTTAATGTTTTCAGGTGCTTTTCATTCCATTTTTTTTCACTGATCTTAACCTCACTTATTTTCTGAAAGTACCTGCCCGTAACCTGGACTGGAATTGTAAGCCACGCCGTTCCCTGGGCAGTTTTGATAACATTTCGATTCCTCCAATCTCTTCTTGTGTATTGAGCCTCATCGTACAGGATCACCTCATCGACTTGGTTGATCGCATCGAAGTACCCTTTCCAGGGAATATAATTTGATTGAGTAATTAGAATTTTTTTCAATCCAGGTTAATTTTCTTATCCACAATAAATAAGGGGCGTCTTTTTGACTGTTCAAAAATTTTTCCGATGTAAATACCGGCTATTCCAATGCTAATGAGAATTAACCCGGTTGAGAACATAATGGCGATGAATAAGCTGGGCCAGCCAGGCAGAAATCCTTCCGTAAAATACCGCACAACGATGACGAGCGAGATTAAAAAAGTAATCAGTGAGAGCGTGAAACCTCCGTATACAGACAGTTTTAACAGCCTGGCAGAATGGGACGTCCATCCCTGCATAGCCAATTTGATCAACTTCAAGAGGGTGTAAGAAGACTCTCCAGAGAATCTTCTTTTGTGCTCCACGGCTACATAGGTGTTTTTATAACCTACCCATTTGAGCATCTGCACATACAACCTGTCCTTGTCTTCCAATTTCAATAGCACATCTCGCACAGTAGAGGTGAACAAAACCAAAGAACCGGCATCCACGTCGTACCGACTCTCAGAAAAAAAATGAAAAAGCAAATTATATATCCATGAAGATATTCTCTTTTTGAAAGAGTGCTTTCGATCGATTCTTTTTGTAAACACAATTTCATTTCCATGGTTATACGCGTCTATCAACAAAGAAATGTAAGACGGGTCGTCCTGCAGATCGCAATCCATAATCACAATCAGCTTTCCGTTTGCAGCAGCCATTCCTGCGGTTACGGCATAATGCTGGCCAAAATTTCTGCTCAGCTTAATTCCTTTAACTTTTGCGTCTCTACCGCAATTTTCTCCAATTTTTGACCAGGAGCTATCAGGGCTTCCATCATCCACCAGGATAATTTCATAGTCAACGGTTATTTTTAAAACTTCTTCGTGAATCCTTTTTACAAGCTCGTCCACAATTGCCTCTGCTTTATAAACCGGACTAATTATAGAAAGGTAATTCATTGATTCGGTGACTTAATTATTAGACGCATTGCGCCTCGTTGACCTCGATTTGGTTTTCTGGGTGTTTCGCATTAGCTGAACACGGTTCGGAAATCACAGGCTCATCAAAATTTTGATCAGTTCGCGTTAACGAAGCCCTAAGGCGTCAATTTTTTTCGAGCTGCTAATCTAGCTTTGTTTTCTGAGATTGTCTAAACCTCAGGCGGCTGTAGGATCAGTAGACGAAATGTCAGAAACCAACGAGATGTGTCGCGTCTATTTCTTTAACGCAAGAGGAACGAATATTTTCAAATCTCTTTTCGTTCCTTCAAACGAATAGCTTACTTCTCCAACCGCTTCGTACTTCTCAGGAAATGAGATCTGAATTTCTTTTAAACAAGACTGGAACGTAGAATCCATCTTGTACTCTTTAGGAACTATAAAAATGGTTTCATTCAAGTTAAGGATATTCGTCTTTCTCAAGTTTTTGCAGTTAAGCTCGGGGGATTCATCCTTATACCAACCCCATCCCGGCAAATTTCCTTTCAAAAAATAGATAAACCCGTACTCAGATCGGAACGAAAAAACAGGTCCGCCTTTGGTGAATTTTGATTTCGATTGAATCAGTTCATAAACATTTGTCACCGATTTTGCCAAGGCAGAATCAAGCATCACTTGCTCTCCTATTTCTTCCGGCAGAGGTACCGTTTGTTCAGCGAGGGTATCGTTGATTCTATAGGGGTAAAAAATGAGGCCCGAAGCAATAAGAGCTCCATGAACAGCGATAACAACAACCAGGATATTTAGAACAAACCGCTGATCAAAAAAATGAAGCAATAGAAATAACGAAGCGAAGAAAAATGGGGAATACCAAATGACCTGCACGCTCAACAAATTGCTTGTACCGATTGAACCGAAAAAAGGAATGGCTGCCAGAAAAAGGCACAAAAGAATGTAGGTGTTGTCTGTCTGTTTTTTCTGCACAGTACTTATGATTTTTGATACCCCTAGGGCGCCGATCAAAATCTCAAGGACCATCAAATTAAAGAACGAGATGACATAGATGTGCTTTGCCCCGCCTAAGTAAAGTATTTTCTGATAAGTGATATAAATCATTACTCCCGCAAACAGCAGAGCGCCAGTCAACTTAATAATGTTTGACTTGCTGTATTGAGTTGTCACGACGCAACAGATCGAGAGCACAATCCAGGGTATAAGGGCGATTACCAGGTTAGTTTTAACGTTATTGAAATCTTCCAAATATCTACTCCAGATAGAGGTGCTTGAGGAGTTGCCAACGCTCGCGAGGGTATGGTAGTAATCGATCGCCCATTGGGCAACGTCAAAACCGAAAAGCAAAACGGCCATCGTCAGCGAGCCTCCGATGGAAATGAGCAAATACAGACCCTTTAGCTTAAGGCTTCTCCCATCAATAATAAAGAGAGCCGCTAGCGCGATTGCCATAATTATGGCGTTGGAAAATTTTACCGCGAAGAGGCCAAAAAGCAGCGATCCAAGCAGAAAAAATATCACCATATCTTGCTTGGAAAAGAGAGTTGTACGTTGGTACACATAAAGAAAACTTCCAGTGCTTATCAAGAACAGGAATGTGGACGACAAATTATACGTCAACGATTGACTTCCATTGCCATTGATATGAAAGCATCCAAGGAGAACGAAGAGGAAGAGGTTGATTTGTTGCGTTCCGGTCAGGTGCGCTTTTCTTTTGCTCCACTCAATTAATCCATACGCAAAAATGGCTCCGCATACGATCAGCAAAAGCATTCGAATGATCCGGACTTTGACTATGCCAACCCCCAACCACCCCCAAAAAAAAGTATATAGTGTTGTATAATAAGTACCTGCATGCTGAACTTCTTTCGGATTTATAAATCCCAAGTATCCATATGCCTCGTCACTAAAATCAAATCCTTTGTTAATGCACCATGAAAAAATAATCAGCTCTGCGATCAATAGCAGGGACAAGATGTACGAAGTTGCATTTAGCTCTTTGTAGATTCTTTGAAACTTCATGATTAGCCAAAAAATTTAGCGGCGAAAAATAATTCAAGCTGCTAAGATCGGATAATTCGGGTATCGAACAATCAATGTAGATTTGCAACTTAATCTTCTGCGATGACCTTGGCTAGTACTCCCGATCGAAAAGAAATAGATTATCTCGAAGCTGGATTACTATTTTTCTTTTTCACTCTACCCTTTTTTCAGAAACTAAATAGCCTTGCCATTGTATTAACCTTTTTGGCAATCGTTATTGTCGCCATCAAAACCAAGACGGTTCCGCTTTTTAAACTACATTGGTTTCTTCCTGCCCTCTTCGTATACTTTACGGTGTCAGTGCTCGCCACGAACGGAGGTTGGGCATTGATCGAAAGACGGATCACGTTTGTGTTGGTGCCGTTGATGATCGGGTTTTATTCGTCTTTTTTTCTGCGCAATGATTTTAAGCGCAAGGCCAGTTACGCTTATCTCGCGGGGTGTTATGCTGCGGTGGTAATGTGTTTCGTCAGGGCGGTGATTCGATCGATTCGGTACATCGATGGTCATTGGGTCTTCAACCCCAAGTTACCCATCAGCGAAAAATTCGATTTCCTCACATCCGCTATCATGGGTGGAAATTATTTCTTCGACAATGAATTTTCATTCTTCATTGACTCAACTTATTTTGGGTTGTACCTCGTCATGGCCCTGCTCTTGATTTTTGAAATATATAGGACGACCTCAACTAACAAGGTCTTTTGGCTTGTCACTTACCCATTTACCTTCATCCCCCTTTTTCTTTTGTCTAGTAAGGCTTCTATGCTTAGTGCGTTGCTACTTACAATTGGAATTCCGTTTGTGACTCAGGTCTCCTGGAAAATCAAGGGCGGAGTTATGGCCGGCATCGTTCTGGTTTCTATCGCCTTTATGTATTTTAATCCGAGGCTTAACGAATTCGTTAGCACACTCCCTGGAACAGTTGGAAAAATTGATCCTAAGGCAAGATTTGGTCATTCGCTGCGAATCCTATCCTGGGATGCATCCTTAAGCGTCATAAAAGAGAACTGGTTGTGGGGAGTGGGGGAAGGAAACAAAGAGTCGACCTTGATCAACAAGTACATTGAGAAAGGATATGATGTGCCCGCGAAGGAAATGTTCAACAGCCACAATCAATATCTTGATTTCCTGCTGGGTGGCGGCATCATTGGCCTTGGGCTATTTTTGTTTGGGCTAATTCAGTTTTTTGCAGGCGCGTTTGTTCAAAAAAATCTCGTGAATACTGGTTTTATATTCATTTTCTCTTTTTCGGCAATGTTTGAAAATTTGCTTACACGATACGCCGGCGCAGTATTTCTAGCGGCGTTTCTGTGCTTGCTTCACGTCGATCAACCTTTTTACGACTCAAGAAATTAAGTCAAAAATCTTATCCCTTGCTTTCGAAATTAAAATCGGTTTACTCCAATTCTGAATTTTTCAAGAATGTCTTTTATCAGATGGTAGGCATTGGCCTGGCCCAGCTACTGCCATTTGCAGTTACCCCCGTTCTTACGCGTTTGTACTCGGAAGCCGACTTTGCGTTGTATACCTCTTTTTTTGCTGTGGCCAGTATTCTGGTAGTTGGGGTCGGAGGTCGTTATCAATTCGCCATTGTGCTCCCTCAAAAAAATACTGAGGCGATCCGAATTTTTACATTGAGCATATACCTGACGATCGCTTACACGGTTTTACTAATTGTCGTTTCCATTATAGTGGGTGCTTTTTTGACAAACCCGTTAAGCCACTCTGTCTACTACATCCCTTATTATGTTCTTTTCTTCGGAATTTGGACCTCATTTTCTTATCTGTCAGTTCGAAATAAGACGTTTCTGCACAACGCCACTGCAAAAGTCCTCCAGTCGGTTTTTTATGTGGTCCCAACAATCCTAATGGGCGTTCTAAACCTCACGTCCGTCGGGTTGATTGCAGGCCGAATCTTTGGGGTCATTGGCTCTTGGTTTTTTCTTCAAAGAAAATCGATGATTAAGCCAGTGTTCACTAAAATCAGAAGCCTTTACCAAGTAGCAGGCAAGTACAAAGACTACCCCAAGTATGGCCTCATTCCCGCTTTCCTTGATATCGCCTCTGTCCAAGGGCTTGCTCTTATCCTGACTGAATTCTATTCTGTATCCGACTTAGGTTATTTTGGGTTGACAGCACTCGTGCTTAGCGCTCCCTTGGGACTCGTTGGCGGATCGTTCAAGGACGTCTTCTACCAGAAAATAACCGCGCTTATTAACAGTAAAGATTTTCATAGAGCACTAAGCTTTTTTTATCGTTCTGCCCTTGGTTTACTCTTGCTCGGGTTGCCCATATGCCTTGCGATACGCTTTTGGGGGGTTGAAATTTTCAAAATTGTATTCGGAGACAAGTGGGCACGATCGGGAGAGCTGGCTGCGCTACTCTCATTCAGCTTCCTAATCCAGCTAATTGTAAGCCCTCTGTCATCTGTCTTTAATGCTGCCACTAAATTGAAGACTGCGTCTGTCTGGCAATCCGTTTATTTTGTGACGACGTTCTCAACGCTCGGCTTATGCGCCACCTACTTTAAGCTTTCGCTTGATAAGTTAATTTTTGTTTATGTGGTGCATGAGATAGTTTTGTACTCCGCTTATTTTCTTTTGGAAATTAGAACGTTAAAAAAATTATCATAAACGATGTGTGGTATTTCAGGGATACTGATGAAAAAGGGCGTCGGGGTTGACGAGCGCAAAGTGAAAACAATGAACGACTCGGTTAGCCACCGGGGACCAGATGCCGATGGTTTTTATTTCAACGGCCCTGTCGGATTTGGCCACCGAAGGCTGTCCATTTTGGATTTGTCTGAGCTGGGGTCGCAGCCCATGCACCACGGCGATTTAGTGATCACCTACAATGGAGAGATTTTTAATTACATCGAGATTCGTGAGGAGCTTGTAGCCAAAGGTTATTCCTTTAAAAGTGGCTCGGACACGGAGGTCATGTTGGCTGCTTATCAAGAATGGGGCGAACAGTGCGTGAATCGTTTCAACGGAATGTGGGCCTTCGCCATCCACGACAAGAAAAAGAATACCGTCTTTATCAGCCGCGATCGCTTTGGCGTGAAACCACTTTATTATTATGAAGACCAATCCAGTTTCTACTTCGGATCGGAGATCAGACAGATCTTGACCCAAATGCCTGTTCGCAAAGCCAACCGGCAAATACTGTTCGACTTTCTATTTTTGGGCTATCATCACCATACCCACCAAACTTTCTTTGAGCATGTTTATTCTTTGGATCCGGGTCACAACATCAGTTTCGATTTGCACGCTGGCACCTACGCTGTCTCGAAATGGTACTCGTTTGAAGTAAAAGAAAAATTTAAAAATCTGAGTTTTGAAGAGGCCCAAAAGACATTTGAGGCCACATTGGATAATGCCATTCGTTTACGGCTGCGATCAGATGTAAAGGTGG
>DATJJP010000084.1:0-59772 GCA_035492075.1 Cyclobacteriaceae bacterium
TTATTGAACGAAAGTTCATGGCTATTTCATGGAAATTCATTTATTTTTGTATTAACATACAGTTAAACCTATCGTTATGGCAGAAGACAAAAATCAAGACGACTCAGAAAACTTCGGGTTGCCTGACATAGAATATAAGCCCCTCGACCAATTGGATTCTTCCAAGTCTGCCGAAGAGCCAACGGAAGAGAGTTCCTATTCTAGCGGCTCCACGACCACCGAATCAACTCCTTATTATGAAGAAGAGGAAGAGGGCGGTGGGTCCGGCAAGATCATCGGCATCATCGTAGTATTGATACTGCTGGTGGGTGTTTTCCTGGCTTATAAGTTTGTATGGGTTCCCAAACAGGAGAAGGATAAGCTGGCAAGACTTGAGGAAGCTCGGAAGAAAAAAGAACAGGCGGCCGCAGATAGCGTAGCACGTGTGGCTGAAGAAGAGCGGATCAAAGCCGAAACCGCGGCGAAAGCAAAGCCTGCCGACGGCACTATTGAAACATTGTCAAATCGAACAGGCCGGTACTATGTGGTGATATCCAGCTCCGTGGATGGAGACTTGGCAATGGACAGAGCCAAGAAACTCAGCGCGGCGGGCAAGTCGAGTAAGATCATACCCCCCTTTGGCAAATGGAAATATTATCGCTTGTGTATCGGAGATTTTGACTCTTTTGCTAGTGCTCAGTCGAGCGCAGATGCCTCGAAGGCCGAATTTGGCGAGGCTCTTTGGGTAATGAAGTACTGACCTGAGAAAAAAATATGGAGAGGATGGAAGGGCCGAGGGATGTAAAGAACAAGCGAATCGCTTTTCTGGTTTCTGCTGCCCTTCACGCAAGCCTGTTCCTTTCGTTTTTCTTCCTGATCTCCTGGCGTGCCCCCTATCCACCGGCTCCCGAATATGGCGTGGAACTGAATTTTGGTTTGGATGACCAAGGAGGAGGTGATGTTCAACCGGATGCGCCTGTAGGAAACCCCGACGCAGAAGATAAAAGCAAAGATCAAAAAGCGGAAGACAAAAAGGAAGAAATCCAGCCGGTCAAAGAAACCCCTCAACTACAAGTCGAAGAAAAAAAGGACGACGATAAAGTTATTTCCGACGAAACCAGTGACGTCGAGGTAAAAGCAAAGAAGATCAAGCCGGAGGACAAACCGAAGGAAAAAATTGAAATAAAAAAAGAGAAGACGGAAGACGTCAAGCCTACCGTCGAGAAGAAAGCAGTTTACGTAGGTGCTAGTGGTGAAAAGAAAGGAGAGACAAACCAGAGTCACGGAGATGATCCAGGGAAAACCGGCGACAAAGGAAGCCCTGAAGGAAAACTAGATGCCAAAGCGCTGTATGGAAAACCCGGCGGTGGTGGAGGAGGTGATGGTTTTGGCTTAGCCATGTCGGGCTGGGAGTGGGCCAGTCATCCGAAAAGCCCGGAAATCCCGGACAATGAAGACGGTAGGATCACTTTTGAAATAGAATGTGACGAGAATGGCGATATCGTAAAAATCACGACGCTGGATCGCGGCCTTAGCCTTAGGGCTGAGCAACTTCTGAAAGCGGAGATTCAGAAGAACTCTCTGGTGCGAACCTCGAACGGAAAAGTCCCCGCGCGGTCAAAGGGCAAGGTTGTTTTCGTTTTAAAAACTAAATAGTCATCTTGTGCCTGAAATTTCCCGTGTTGACCAAGTATTCTTTTTTGATTTCCTTCCTGCTTTTCTGCATCTGCATTAGCGCCCGTGCGCAAATCAATCTCGAGAAGGATTCCATAACCAACAAAGGAAAAAAACGGAAACTTTTTGCCTTCCCTGCGGTGATATATTCACCCGAAACTACACTTGCCTTTGGTGGCGCGGGCAACTATTATTTCAAACTCGGTCACGATTCGACCACGCGCACATCGTATGTACAGGCCCTCGGTCTTTACACACTTCGCAAGCAAACCGTGCTTGGAATGGAGAGCGTGATTTTCTTTCACAATGAAAAGTATCTACTAAAGACAAAAGCTTCCGCGAGTTATTTTCCGGATCGATTCTGGGGGCTGGGAAACAACTCGGGCAATAATTTCGAGCGGTACACCATTGGCCAGTTTTATTTATTCCCTCAACTGCTTCGAAAGACATATAAAAAATTATTTCTGGGCGCTGCCATTGAAATGCAGAATGTATTCTCTTTCGATTACGGAAAAGATGTGCCCCAGGGACAGAGTCTGTTCGACGTGCAGAACGTAAATGGACGTCAAGGTAGTTTTGTGTCTGGTCTGGGTTTTGTGGCGCTCTGGGATGGCCGAGACAATACGTTTAGCCCAACAAAAGGCTTTTACTTGTCATACTCCATCACCGATTTTACTAAGGCCCTGGGCAGTAAATTCAATTTTACTGGGCAAACCGTCGACATTCGAAAATACTTTTCGTTAAGTCAAAATCAAGTGTTGGCATTTCAGTTTGTGCTCGTGGCGAACAATGGAACAGTGCCCGTAAGAAGCATGGCAAACATAGGGAACAACACGATCATGCGCGGGTATTACGAAGGAAGATATACCGACAATAACCTGATTGCCTTCCAGGCAGAACACCGGATTCACCTGATCAATCGCATCGGGATGGTGGTGTTCGGTGGCGCGGGACGTGTCGCCAGTCAAACACCGGATGTTTTTACCTTCAATGGGTTGAAGCCGGCCCTCGGTACGGGGCTCCGCTACGCGATAGACAAAAAGGAGAAATTGAATTTTAGATTTGATGTAGGTATAGGCCAACGCTCAAGCGGATTCTATTTTTACATCACCGAAGCTTTTTAGGCTTTCGTCTTGTACAGCCCCTCTGCGATTCCCTCCGGAACGGCCTTGGGTACGAAGTAGGTCATTTGTACGCTAAACCAGTTTATAAAACCGGGGATGATTTCCGCCCTTTTGCTGAACATACCCTTCACTGCAATCGACGCTACCTCTGCAGATTTCATGCTGAATTTTTCGGCTTTTGTTTTTAGTTGCTCATTCATGCCAGCACGGTCTACGAAATTGGTGGACGTTGCGCCGGGACTCAGGCAGGTGACCGAAACATTTGTTTTTTTCAACTCCCTTCGAAGTCCCCGGGTAAACAAAAGCACGAAGGCTTTTGAGGCGGCATACGTTGCAAGCGTGGGTATGGCCTGGTAAGAAGCGGTGCTCGCTACGTTTAGGATATAGGACTGATTGTGTTTCTTCAATTCAGGAAGAAGGGAGTGACAAAGCTCCACCACAGCCACCATGTTCAGATTCATCATATTGCTGAGGTCGGTCCAACTTGTGTTTTCTACGCTACCCCAGATTCCATAGCCCGCGTTGTTGACTAGGATACTGATCTGATAATTGTTTTTTGAAATCCAATTTAGCACGGATGACACACCTCCCGAATTGGATAGGTCTGCGCCAAGGTACTCGACACGCACGCCGTATTGTCGTGTAAGTTCTTGCTGCGCCTGTAAAAGATTTTTTTCAGAGCGTGCCACTAGAAGCAAATCTATTTTTCGTTTGCCAAGTTCGCGCGCAATGTCTAAGCCGATGCCTCCGCTGGCTCCTGTAACTAATGCAAAGGCCATCGCTATCGGTTGGTAATGGAGATCAGGCGCTGATACAGCAACGGTTTGCTGTTCTCATCTCGCGGTGCAAATTTGCCGGTCACGATAGGTACGTACATCACTCGGCGGCGGCTCTTCTCGCCGGTAAATGGAGAACGGGCTACGCGATGCCACAACCGGCCGTCGTGCACGGTGAGGTCACCTGCCTCCACATTGAGGCCCACTTCTTTTTTGTCGGGCTTGTGGCTGATAAAATAAATTTTCTTGAATAGCATCGTGCGGATGCCTTTGTTGTGTGTACCTGGAATGAGCCTCAACCCTCCGTTGTCGGTGGTGGAGTTGTCTAGATGAATACCCACGTTGAGCATTGGCATCACCTTCTGCCCCTGGAATATATCGCGGAGTGCGTCCGTATGCCAACCGAGCTGGCTGAAGTTGCTCTCATCGGTATTGATGTAGTGATTGAATACGAGCCCATCTTTCTCATTTTCGCCGATACGGCAATCTGCCGTTCCAATGAACTCGAATAAACCTTTTAGTCGACCGTCGCGAATGATGTCTGCGAACTTCTCACTGTGCTGGTTGATAAATGCAAAACGTTGAACGATTTTTTTGCCGTTAATGTCAGTGCCGTATTTAATCGGAACGCCATTGATCGCCTTATAGTCACGGCTCACCCAATCGTCCTGAATGGCTTCTGCTTCTCGCAAAAGCTCTGTTACCTTGTCTTTGTCTATGAAATTCTTGAAATGAATAAATCCGTTCTGCTCGAAAAAAGTCTTCTGTTCTTCGGTTAGTTTTTCGCCTAACTGAAAAACCGGGTAACTGTTATGAAAAGGATTCTTACCGTTGACATGTCCATTACCATTGTGGTGGCCGTTTGAAGTGTGGTGATTGCCATTGACTCCATTTTTGCTTTTATTCTCCTTGCCGTTCAAATCCATGTCTTGCCAAAGGTTATTAGAAAATTACCGCTAAATTAATAGAAAATTAATAAAAGCATTTTACGCATACTAATTTAATAGGTTAATCTTTTCGGATACTTTTATTCAAGTAGATCAACGATAGACATACTTGGCGTCAAACCACTTGAAGAATCCGTGAACTCCCCACGTGATCAGCGGCGCGGCTACCATGTCCAGGGTATAGTGCACACGCTGCCAAGCTAACAGAGTTGCCACAACCACTGTACTGGTAAAAATCAGGGTTTTCAGCCACGGTCGTTTCTCGATAAACAAAAACACGCAGAGCGTCGAGATGTGGCCTGAAAAAAATAAGTCCTTGACATAGATCGGCTGACCGTAAGCGAACACTGTTAGAAAAGGATCGCTCAGTGGGATTATTCCCTCGGGAGCTTCGAGGGTGAAAACGTACAAGCTAGCGATGCGCATGAAATTGACCACAACGTATAGCTGGAGACCCAACAGGATCGTTTTGGGTTCAGTGATGTTGAACGCAATGCCAAGCACTGAGCAAACATAAATGAGAATGAAAATTTCCGTTGACCAATCCTTTGGCGTAAAGAAATTCAGAACGGGGTCTACCCACGGCTCGCCTGGTTTAGGCAAAAGAATTTCGATGAAAAAATAAGGAAGAAAAAGGGCAAACGCGATAAGGCCAATGAGGCCAACGATAAAATGAAAAAGGAAACGCTTGTTCTGCAGCGCGTCTCTCCACAATGCCCACATGTCAATTGGTGATTTCGATTAAGAAATAATTTTTCTTTCCCTTCTGCGCCAGTAGGTAGCGGTTTGAAAGCAATGCATAGGCTGGTTTTTGCGCACCGTCTTCTACTTTCTGTTTGTTGATACTCACGCCGCCACCTGAAATCATTTTGCGTGCCTCGCCTTTGGAAGTGAAAATCTTTCCTTGGGTAACGTCAGATAAAAGGTCTGTTACACTCGCGCAGTTGTGATAGGAAGATTTGCTCACGGCAATTTGAGGAACGCCTTCAAAAACGGCAAGAAAAGTTTGTTCATCCATGGCGACCAAATCTTCCGTCACCGAATTTCCAAATAAGATGGAAGAGGCCTTTATTGCTTTGTCTACTTCTTCCTGCGAGTGCACTCTTGCGGTGATATCCTTTGCTAATTCTGTTTGCAGTTTTCGTAGGTGTGGAGCTTGACTGTGCTCAGCTATCAATGAATCGATTTCTTCCTTTTTCCGTTGGGTGAAAATCTTGATAAAGTTGGCGGCATCATCATCGCTCGCATTGAGCCAGTACTGATAGAATTTATAAGGAGAAGTTTTCTGATGGTCTAGCCAAACATTGCCTTGTTCTGTCTTGCCAAATTTTGTGCCGTCGGCTTTTTTGATCAGTGGAGTGGTCAACGCAAAAGCTTCGCCTCCATCTTTCCTGCGAATCAGTTCTGTACCCGTTACGATGTTGCCCCATTGATCGGAGCCACCCATTTGCAGCTTGCACCCTTTGTTTTTGTAAAGCCAGTAAAAATCATATCCCTGCACTAGTTGATAGGTGAATTCGGTAAACGATAGTCCTGTCTCCAACCGCTTTTGCACAGAGTCTTTGGCCATCATGTAACTAACGGAAATATGTTTACCGACATCGCGAATGAAATCAAGGAAGCTAAGTCCTTTGAACCAGTCGTAGTTGTTGACCATCTCAGCACGGTTCGATCCTGTCGTAAAGTCGATAAATTTTTCCAGTTGTTTTTTTACGCAAGATTCATTGTGACGAAGTATTTCCTCTGACAGCAAATTGCGTTCTGCGGATTTTCCGGAAGGGTCGCCTACCATGCCGGTTGCTCCCCCCACCAAGACCACGGGCTTGTGGCCGGCGTGTTGGAAGTGCACGAGCGTCATAATTTGCACCAGGTTGCCAATATGCAGCGAGTCGGCCGTCGGGTCGAAACCAATATAGCCTGCCGTCGACCCCTTCTGCAACTGTTCTTCCGTGCCCGGCATCACGTCATGCAACATGCCCCTCCACTTCAGCTCTTGTACGAAATTCTCCTTCATGATTAAAAATGAGTCGCAAATATAGATTCAAAATTCCATATTAAAGATCAGAGATCGACCTCGGATGTTGGCTACCACTGTGATTTCCAAACGAGTATCTTTGCCCCATTGAAAGGATAACTCCCTTTCCCATGGAAAAAAAAGTAGAAATTGTTCTCCGCCCAGAGGAAGCGTTCGATGAAGCGCGATTCAGGCCTTCTCTTTACGAGAAACTTAGACTTGATCCTCAAGAAGTATTTCTTACGCCCGTTCGGAGGTCAATTGACGCCAGGGGTAAAAATATAGCGGTCAAAGTTCAGGTGGAGATCCAGGAGCCTGGTCAAGCACAGATCACCTATACGAAAAACTACGAGGACGTGAGTCAACGATCACGGGTGATCATCGTCGGTGCTGGCCCTGCCGGTTTGTTCGCGGCGATTCGACTGATTGAGTTGGGTGTCAGACCGATTCTTTTTGAGCGTGGAAAGGATGTGCAAGCGAGAAGGCGAGATCTCGCTGCGATCAACAAAGAGCAGCTTGTCAATCCCGAATCCAATTACTGTTTTGGCGAGGGTGGTGCAGGCACTTATTCCGACGGAAAACTTTACACACGTTCGAGTAAGCGGGGAGACGTTCGGCGGGTGCTGGAAATTCTGATCGCACACGGCGCGAAAGAAGACATTTTATTCGATGCTCATCCACATATTGGCACAAACAAGCTTCCAAAGATTGTGGAAGCCCTTCGCGAGAGCATCCTTCAAGCGGGTGGTCAAATTCATTTTAATTCGAGGGTGACCGATTTTGTTTTGTCGGATGGCGAAATGACCGGCGTTGTTACCTCCGATGGGACTAGACATGAAGGGGAGGGGATTATTCTTGCTACAGGTCATTCCGCGCGGGATATTTTTCAGCTTCTTCAACGTAAAAATATTTTGCTTGAAGCCAAGCCGTTTGCCCTTGGCGTGCGGGTTGAACATCAACAGAATTTGATTGACAAAATCCAATATCATTGTGCTTCCGACCGCGGCGAATTTTTGCCGGCGTCATCTTATGCACTTGTTCACCAAGCGATGGTGAATGGAGCAGAGCGTGGTGTGTTTTCGTTCTGCATGTGTCCTGGCGGATTCATTGTGCCAGCAGCCACGGCACAAGGCGAGGTGGTAGTGAACGGGATGAGCCCGTCACGACGGGATTCGAAGTACGCCAATTCGGGAATTGTGGTAGCGGTAGGCGAAAAAGATTTCCGATCGTTTCACAAATTTGGGCCGTTGGCAGGGATGTATTTTCAAAGCGACGTAGAAAAACGTGCTTGCGCAACGGCTGGTAATACTCAGGTTGCTCCTGCCCAAAGGCTATTGGATTTTGTGGATGGAAAAATCTCTTCTTCATTGCTCGACACCTCTTATCAACCGGGGCTTCGAAGCGTGGACATGAAATCCGTGTTGCCGGATTTTGTTTTTGAAAGCTTAAAGCAAGGATTCAGGAACTTTGGCGGTAAGATGAAGGGTTATCTAACTAACGAAGCACAGGTGGTGGGTGTGGAGAGCCGCACGTCTTCGCCAGTGCGTATCCCTCGAGACAAAATGACACTCGAACATCCACAGGTAAAAAGGCTGTTTCCTGCGGCCGAAGGTGCAGGTTATGCGGGAGGTATCATGTCTGCGGCGATGGATGGCGAGCGTTGTGCGGAGGCACTGGTTAAACGCTATATCAAGAAATGAAGAAAACGGTAATTATCGGCGCTACTCCTAATCCATCACGCTTTGCTTATTTGGCAGCGGAACGACTCCAACAACATGGAATTGAATTTATTCCCGTGGGGATAAAAAAGGGAAATATCTTCGGCAAAGAAATCCTAGATCTGCGCCAACAGCCAGCGATCTCTGAAGTAGATTCCATCACACTATACATCAATCCCGATCACCAACGGGAATGGTACGACTACTTCTTCAAACTTAACCCGAAGCGAGTCATCTTCAATCCGGGTACCGAAAACCATGAGCTCGAGAAGTTGTTGGAGCAAAAAAATATCGAAGCGCTCGAGGCGTGTACACTGGTGATGCTTGGCTCAGGCCAATACTAACCCTTCCAGAAAACGGTACGAACTGTGATCAATGGTTTAACGTCGGGGTATTTGGGTATTTCGCGATCGCCCCCACATGAATTATTTTCCAGTGGCCAGCGACCTTTTCGAGTACCCTCACCTGCGATGTGACATCGTGATCGATTTCCGCTTTTACGATTTGGAAGAAGCGTGCGTAGGCCCCGTTGCCATACACCTTCACGTCGAGCCAGTCGTTGGTAATGGTAGCCTTCGAGGGCTTCTGGGTGTTGAAATAATCCGCAAATGTTTTTTCCAAACCCTTCTCCCCATCCCAACCTTGAACGAAGCTCGTACCTGTAGAGTCGGAGTACGACCAATACGCGTACGGTACTTTGAGCCAGCAGTCGGCCCAGCCTTGCTTGTTTACGGCAAAGAACGATTCTGTTTCCTTTGCAATCACTTCCTTGATGGCAGCAATATCGTTGGTTTGAGCCAGTGAAATTGCCGAAGCAAACCATGCAACGAAGGCAAACGTGGTAGTTTTTTTCTTCATGGCACTGACCTTAATGTTCAATTGAATATAATCAATCTTCACGTCAAAAGGAATCAATCAAACTGATTTTTATCACCCTCATCGCGCGACAAAATCCCTTGTTCCGTGTATCGGACACAGTTAGATTGCCTTATAAACCCCATTTTATGTCTATGGATGATAAACTGATACCCATTAAGAAATTGACGGTTTTGCCCGGCAAGAAAATCAAGCTCAAAGATTTTGAGACCAAATACAAAGGCAAGGTTTTGGATAAGCAACAATCAGAGAAGATGCTTGAAGAAAGCCGAAAGCATTTGGCGAACGTACAAGACAAACTTTATGCGCACAATCGATTTAGCGTTTTGATCGTATTGCAGGCGATGGACGCCGCCGGTAAAGATGGAGCAGTCAAACACATCATGTCCGGATTCAACCCACTGGGCGTAAAAGTTTACAGTTTCAAGGCGCCAAGCGCGCAAGAACTTGATCACGACTACTTTTGGCGGCACGAGATGGCCTTGCCTGCTCGCGGTGAAATTGCTATTCATAACCGTTCCCATTATGAAAATGTACTGGTGACGAAAGTTCATCCACAATGGATCTTAAACGAAAACATTCCCGGCATCGAAGATGTAAAAGACGTCGATAAAAAATTCTGGGATAGGCGTTACAAGCAAATTCGGAGGTTCGAAAAGAATCTGACTGACAACGGTATGATTATTCTAAAATTCTTTTTGCATGTATCCAAAAAAGAGCAAAAAAAACGTTTCCTCGAAAGGATAGAAGACCCTGGCAAGAACTGGAAGTTTTCACTTTCCGACTTAAAGGAACGCGCCTTCTGGGACGACTATCAAAATGCCTACTCGGAAGCCATCGGTGAAACCTCCACAGACCATGCGCCCTGGTTCGTCATCCCTGCCGACGACAAATGGTTTGCGCGGTTAACCATCGCTACAATTATCGCGAGGCATTTTGACAAATTGAAGCTATCTTACCCGGAAGTTAGTCAAGCCCAAAAACAAGAACTGCAAAAGGCAAAAGTTCAATTGATGAGCGAGACAGACGAGAAAAAATCTAAAACGGGTAAAAAGAAAAAACCTTGAAGAGAAAATTACGCATGGGGATGGTAGGCGGTGGCCTTACCTCCTTTATTGGCCCAGTACATCGAATGGCCGCCGGCATTGATGGGCAAATTGAATTGGTATGCGGGGCCTTTAGCATCGATCCGGTAGAGTCCGTGGAGACAGGCAAGTCTCTTTACCTCAACCCGAAACGGGTGTACAAGACCTTTCCAGAGATGTTTGAGAAGGAGAAGAACCTTCCACCGGACGAACGAATGGATTTCGTGAGCATCGTCACCCCCAACCACGTTCACTATGCTCCAGCGAAGATGGCGTTGGAGTCGGGGTTTCACGTGGTCGTAGAAAAGCCCATTGCCTTTTCACTGGAGGAGGCCAAATCATTAAAGAAGCTAGTGGACAAAACAGGATTAATCCTGGCACTTACACACACCTACACGGGCTATCCCATGGTGAAAGAAGCAAGGAATTTCATCAAGTCCGGCAAGCTTGGTAAGGTGCGTAAAGTATTTGTAGAGTATCCACAGGGATGGCTTTCAAAAGCGCTGGAGAAAACCGGCAATATGCAGGCATCTTGGCGCACCGACCCGAAACAGTCGGGAATGGGTGGTGCCATAGGAGATATTGGCACTCATGCCGCAAATCTTTCCGAATATGTCACGGGGTCAACGATAGCTGAAGTGTGCACGATGCTCAATGCAGTGGTGCCTGGACGTATTATCGACGATGATAGTTCGATGCTTGTCAAATTTGACAACGGAGCTACTGGCGTTTTGTTGGCGACACAAGTGGCGGCCGGAGAAGAAAACAATTTAAGCCTTCGTGTGTTTGGTGAGAAAGGCGGTATCGAATGGCGACAAGAGGAACCCAATACCTTGGTGGTAAAATGGCTCGACAAACCAAAGGAGGTGATGCGCGCCGGTTGGGCCTATTTGTCGGATGATGCCAAGTCATTCATTCGCGTGCCCGCCGGACACCCCGAAGGGTATCTGGAAGCTTTCGCGAATATCTATAGAGCATTTACTCGTGCGATGCGCGACTACAAGCCGGGCAAAAGAATCAATCCGGAAAAATATGATTTTCCCGGAGTCGATCATGGAGTGCACGGAATGACATTTGTGGAGACCGTTGTAAAGTCAGCGCAGTCGAACAAAAAGTGGGTAAAGATCAAGTAGGTTTTTCTCTTGCTGTGAAAACTGTATCTTCATGTCGTCCTTTTCTTATGTCTTAAGTCTTACATCTGAAGAATATGCACGGCTTTTTTGAGCATCAATATCTTTCCTACAAGAAGAGTCACATTAAAAACCTCTTGGCATTGGCCAAAGCCGACGGTTTCGTTCATGCCAAGGAACAAAAAATGCTACTGAAGATTGGCAAACGCCTCGGCTTAAAGGACCGGCAAGTGAAAGAATTGATGGATAGCGATGAAAAATTTTCCGTCATTGTGCCGGACAATTTTCACGACAAAATGAATGTCCTTTTCGATGTGATGCAAATGGTATGGGCGGACGGTGTGATCGAAAAAAAGGAGATTGCTTTCTGTGAGAGCCTTGTCAAAAAATTCGGGATGAAGAAAGGAATTGTGCAGTGGTTGCTGAATGAAGTCTTCGAGAAGGGGATAACGCCACCCCAAGATGAATGGGCTGACATCAAGGACGAGGCCAAGACAAAGTTCATAACCAACTAGGATTGGAACACTCCTCAAAAGTTTAACGAATGTCATCCGGTGGTAGGGTGACATTTTCGTTTTAAACGAGGGGCAAACTAAAATCCCCAAAAGCACGTTAACAAAATAGTGACTGCCAAGGCAGTTACTTTCAGAAAATAGATGAAATTTATAGCGGTTATTTTTTAAGCTATGGAAGGCGAAAAGAAACTCACCACCCAAGAGAAGGCGCTTCGCGTCAATTTAAGCAAGGATATCTACGGATCATTTGCCGAAGTAGGCGCAGGACAGGAGACGGCCGCCAATTTTTTCAAGGTCGGCGGCGCTAGCGGCACCATTGCAAAGACGATGTCTGCCTACGATATGAAGTTCAGCGATGCCATTTACGGCAGATGTGAACGTTATGTAAGCGAAAATCGGCTGATGCGCATGTTGGAACACGAATATCAGCTCTTACCTGAACGCCTGCCGCACCGCATCGAGAACTCGCGTTTTTTTGCTTTTGCCGATACGGTTGAAGCTTTGAATTTTGAACGAACAAATCAGGGTAATGGATGGATGGGGGTTAGGTTTCAAACCAAACCGATGGGTGAGTTTAACGACTGCGTGATCCATGTAAAAATGCACGACAACGACCCCCTTCAGCAGCAAGTAGCTTTAGGGATCTTGGGTGTAAATCTGTTGTACGGGTGCATGTTTATCGATGACCCCGAAGAGTTCATGATCTCACTCGAGGATGGATTGACTACCCGCCGAATTGAGATTGATATGTTTCGCTTGGAAGGCCCCAATTTGAAGCATGTTGATAACCGGCTAATGGCGTTGAAACTGGTGAAAAATGGTTTGACCAAGGCGGCGATGTTTGGCCCCGATGGTCATGTGTTGCAACCCGCGGAATATTTGTACAAGAAAAATGTACTCGTGCTTCGTGGCCGCTTTCGCCCGGTGACGCATGTGAACGTGGACATGCTGCTCACCTCACGCCGGCATTTTCTGCACGACCAGGACGTGGACAAGAATAAAATGATTACGCTCACGGAACTGACCCTGAACGACCTGAGCGCCGATGGCACCATCGATGAAAAGGACTTTCTGTACCGCGCCGATATCATTTGTTCGCTAGGTCAAAATGTGCTTGTCTCGAATTATTTTGAGTACTATCGATTGGTGGATTATCTGTCTAAAATCTCAAAAGGCCACAAGACGGGGTTGGTGATGGGTATCTACGCGTTGCAAAAAGTCTTTGATGAAAAGACATACGAGAACCTTCGCGGAGGAATTTTGGAATGTTTTGCGTCGCTTTTTGGATCCAACAGCAAATTGTACATCTATCCGGCGTTGCGGAAAGACAATTCACTTTTCACATTGAAAGATTTCGAAAAGGAACTTCCTGATAAGTTGAAAGCACTGTTCCGTTACTTGATGGACAACAAAAAACTAGAAGACATCGATGACGCCAACATTAGCAATTTGCACATCATCTCTGACAACGTGTTGGCCATGATTCGAAAAGGAGAAGCGGGTTGGGAGAAATTTGTGCCCCACAAAGTGGAAGAAGCTATTAAAGAGCATGGCCTCTTCGACTACCCAATGAATACAAAAGTGGCAGCCAACGCCTGATCACTTCACTTCAAATATTCCAGCCCCGATTTTATAATCGCTAGAATAGATTTCCACCGTATATTTCCCTGCTGCATATTCGGAACCCTTCTCGTACAGGTACGTCAGTTTCTGTTTTGTATTATCGAAAAGGATTTCTTGCGCGGCCGTGTAGAATTCTTCTTTGCCGTTGACCATGAATGTTCCCGAGCCTCTGGCCACATCAAAGATCACTTGATTGTTCTCATCAATGATTCGAATGATGATCTTTTTTCCTTCAATGGGTGCCACTTTGTTTTCAGCGAGATTGAACTCCACTTTCAATTTTTGAAATTGCCTATTTCTGAAAGGAGAGTCACGCTCTTTGCCCTTGTTGTTTACTCCTTTGATAGAAATGTTTTCTGCTTTCAGTTGTGAAGCCAACGCCACTTTGTTAGCGAGTTCATCTTTTCCTTTGGCGAGATGAACAATGGAGTCGCTAAGTTTATTTTGTTTGGTTTTGAGGTTCCTGTTTTCGCTGAAGAGCTGCGTATTCACATTCTTCAATTTTTCAATCTCTTCATCCTTGGTTTTTAATAACAGTTCGTATCCTTCTACACGATCCTTCAGTTCTTGGAGGGCTTTTGCACTTCTCTTGTTATTCCGCTTTAGTTCGGCCTCGACTTCGGCTTTTGCTTTTTCGAGCTCTTTCACATCACCACCCAATTTATGGATCTCCTGAATTTTCTGATCGAGCTCAGTTTGAATGTCTTTTAATTTTTGCATGGTCTCGCCCAGATCTTCCTCCGTGTTGGCAAGCTGTTCTTTTACCTCCACTTTTTCCCGATAATCGAGATAGATTTTCACACTTTGAATAAGCAGGATCACCAGTAGCAGTCCGATGAAAATGGATGTTCTGCTGCTTTTCTTTTCGGGTGTCGGGGCTTGTTCTTCTGTGGATTCGGCCATAATCTTTATTTGTGTTACAAAAATAAGTGACGTTTGCGCAATTGAAAATTTCGGTTGCAATTGTTAATACGACCAGATAAAATGTTGTTTGTTAAGGTTTAGATCGAAAAACAAAATACCACATCGATAAAGGTCCACGCTTCCATAGACGAGGTCATGCTTCTTAATTTCCCTCCACGCACGTGCCATCTCTTCCGAATAGTAAATATCATCAACGACAATAATGCCATTGTCGCTCATCCGCCGCGCGATCTGGTTGAAATAGGAAATGGTCGGTTCATACTTATGGTTGGCGTCGATTAAGGCGAAATCTATTTTGGCCGGATCCTGAAGATAATCGGGAAGGGTTTGGTCGATGTTCCCTTCAACCAATTCGATGTTGTTCTGATGAAAGTACTCAAAATTTGTTCGGGCAATGCTGATCATGGCAGGGTTTCCCTCAAAAGTCACTACGGTGCTGTCCTCCATCCTGGACAGATAAAGTGATGCTATCCCCATGGAAGTGCCAAGCTCTAAAATTCGTTTTGCTTCTACGTAGGCAGCCACTCGATAAAACAGCGCACAGTGCCTTTCGTCGTTCAAACTCGTCGCCGCTACTTTGGCAATGGTGCGTTGGTCGTATTTAAAATGTGGGGAAGGCGCACCTAGGTCTTTCACTTGAACGGCGGCATGGTTGCTCAGCAGTTGGCCTCGCATTTTTTCGATGTCATTAAACGCATAGTCTTTTTCAGCACGTATCACGCGGTTGTAAAAATCGAAAAAGAAAGGAGAGTGAATGGAATGCTCGTCAGCGGCATCTAGCCAGTGATTGACGAAGGATTTTGCACGAAAAAAATTTGACACAAAAATAATTTACCAAAGATAGGCGTTTGGAAATTGTGGTATCGAAAAAATCGACAGGGCGTTTTTGGCTCAGTTGAGGCGCATCGGGGCAATCATGATGAACTCTGGAATGGTCACATTAAATCGCGAACCATCCATCACCCGTTCCATCAGATAACTCCCTGCCATTTTGCCAATTCCTGACTTGAGATTGCAACCGGAAACGTATTGATGTGACTGTCCCGGCTCGAGAACGGGCTGTTGGCCAACTACACCTTCGCCCTCCACTTCTCTGGCTTCGAATGCAGCATCGTTGATGTGCCAATGCCTACGCAGCAACTGAACGGTGAATTCGCTTTGGTTTTCGATCGTGATGCGATACGTGAATACAAAATGATGCTGCGCCGGATTGGAATACGAGGGTTGGTATTCCGTCTCCACCGTTACCTTTACACCTTGTGTTACTTCAGCAATCATCTGGTCAAAAGTATTAATTTTTTCTAATTTACAAATTGAAAGAACTTACCATTTGTCGAAAAAAAAGTTCATGGCCATCGATGTAAAAATTGCTCCTTCTTGGAGGGATAAACTGGAAAAGGAGTTTGAAAAAGAATACTTCTCAAGTCTTATTCATTTTGTTAAGCAGGAATACCAAACGCAAACGGTATATCCGCCAGGAAAGGAAATTTTTCGCGCCTTTGATTGCTGCCCTTTTCAGGATCTCAAAGTAGTTATCATCGGTCAAGATCCTTACCATGGTGCGGGCCAGGCCAACGGCTTATGTTTTTCCGTCCGCGACGGCGTTCGTCCACCTCCTTCGCTTATAAATATTTTCAAGGAGATCAATAAGGACCTGGGCAAACCGATCCCTGTTTCTGGGGATTTGGAGCGATGGGCATATCAAGGGGTGTTGCTGCTCAACGCGACGTTGACGGTGCGTGCATCATCCCCCGCGTCGCATCAGAACAAAGGATGGGAGACGTTTACGGATGCTGTCATCAAAATGATTTCAGATGCGAAATCGAATGTCGTGTTCTTGTTGTGGGGAGCCTATGCGCAAAAGAAAGGAGAAATAATCGACCGATCGAAGCATCTCGTGTTGATGTGCGCGCACCCGTCTCCGTTTTCGGCTGACCGTGGTTTTTTTGGATGCCGACATTTTAGCAAGGCCAATGAATATTTGCGAAGCAAGGGGTTAAAAGAGATTGAATGGTAAATGGGATGGAGGGAAATCAACAGTGATGAAAAAATATACGGAAGAGTACCCGAAATTTTACCTCTACAAGAGGATTGTTCAAACCAAGCTTTTTATTGACTCCCATTATTCCTCGAAGATCGATTTGAATGACATCGCCGATGAAGCTCTTTTTTCAAAGTTTCACTTCATTCGACTATTCAAAAGCATTTATGCGAAAACCCCCCATCAATACTTGACCAAAGTCCGCCTTGACAAGGCGCAGGAACTTTTGCAGCAGAATCTCTCCGTAACTGATGTGTGCTTTGAAGTGGGTTTTGAGAGTTTGAGCTCGTTCACAGGTTTGTTCAAACGCATGATCAAGACCAGCCCTTCTGTCTACCAAAAGCAATTTCAAGAACGCCAACGGAAGATCAAGGAAGCACCCCTTCAATTCGTTCCCAATTGTTGGGCAGAAAACAAAGGTTGGAAAAAATAGCAATTTCAAAGAAGATGAATTGCTGATTGATCGCGACGTTTGAGTCGTAATAATACAATCAAAATGATAACACGAATGAATCACGTTAGCGTGTTTGTTCTTAACCAAGACAGCGCGTATGAGTTTTACGTAAACAAACTCGGATTTAAAGTACACACCGATGCTCCCATGGGGCCTGGCATGCGATGGATTACAGTTTGCCCGCCAGAGCAACCGGACCTTGAGATTTCATTGATGTCTATTGATGAAGGGATGATGTTCAAAGGCGAGGCCGCCAAACAGATGCGCGACCTGGTGGCCAAAGGCACGTTTGGATTTGGGGTGTTCGAATGCAACGACCTAATGGCCACTTATGAGGAAATGAAATCCAAAGGGATTGTTTTCAAAAAACCTCCGACGAAGGAATTTTATGGATATGAAGCCCTTTTCGTTGACGACTCGGGAAATTGGTTTTCGCTAGGACAGAGAAAATAATAATAAGGCGCGTGACTTAAGACATCAGTAGTAAGACGTGAGACGTAAAAAATTTTCTTGCTAGTTACATCTCATGTCTTACATCCTACTTGTGTCTAGTCAATTAGCTTGAAGAATCGCTTCCAACGGATTTTATTGAAGAAGCTTCCGTACTTATCCAGCGAAAGCCAGATGAAAAATCCTTTTCCGACGATGTGGTCTTCGGGAACAAAACCCCAGTAACGTGAATCCAGTGAGTTGTCGCGATTGTCGCCCATCATGAAATAATAGTTCTGTTGGAACGTATATTTTTTTACCTCTTGACCGTCGATGAAGAGTTTGCTGTTTTCGATTTTCACATTTTTGTTGTGATCGAAATCGCGAATTGTTGACCCATAAATTGACAATGTAGAATCGTTGATTTCAATTGTCATACCCTGGCTTGGCAGTGTAAGCGGCCCAAAATTGTCGCCGTTCCAAGGAGAATATTTCGACCCGGCGAAGATGCGAGCATCGGATTCATGATCTGTTTGGGGCAGCTCTACGGACTTGATAAAAGGCATCGCCTTCAATTCTTCAACTTTTTTTGCCGACAGGAACATGGCATACTCTACCTGGTCGGGCGCGGTTCGTCCATAAGGGCTATAGTCTTCCGGGTCGAGGCCCAGCTTGTCGATAACACGTTGATTGATTTCGTCTTTTGAGATAACATGATACCTGTACTGCATGTTCTCTGGGTTTTTCAATGGCTGCCCATTGATGACCAATTGGCGGTCCTTTACTTCGAGCACGTCGCCGGGAATGCCGACACACCGTTTGATGTAGTTTGTTTTTAAATCGACGGGATAGTCGATCCATTGGTCGCGCGGCATCATATAGTTATTTTCGGCAACGCCAGGCACGTTAAAGACTACTACATCTTCGCGCTTCACGTGGCTAAAACCGGGAAGGCGATAGCTTGGCAACTGAATCCAGTTGAGGTAAGAAGGGATTTCAGTAAACCAGATTTTTTGATGCGTGAGGGGAACCTGCAGCGGTGTCCTTGGCGTGCGGGTGCCGTAGTGGAACTTGCTCACAAATAAAAAATCACCTACCAGCAACGAATTTTCCATCGAGGGAGTGGGGATGGTATAGGCTTCCATGATCATCCATCGAATCAGCGTAGCTGCTACTACCGCAAAAATGATAGCGTCTGCCCATTCACGGGCTACTGATTTTTTCCCGACGGGGATTTCGCTGGCTTTGCCTTTATAAGAGACATCCTTTTTGAACCCGAGGTAAGGGAAATAGATAAATGGCACTAACACGGCAGCTGCAATTTGATAGAACCTTTCCTTTCCAAGGGAGCGCATCAAATCCACAATCATGCCCACTCCATAAAATACGTTTACGATTGGGATAAACAGCATGATGATCCACCACCAGGGCCGGCCTATAATCTGTAACCACGTAAGCGTTGAATAAATGGGAACCACGGCTTTCCAACCTGCTTCCCCTGCTTTCTCAAATAATTTCCACAAACCGATGATACTCCCAAGGGCGTAGACTGACGTAAGGATGACAATCAAAATCATGCAAAATGGTATTTTAAAAACGGTGCAAAGAAAGACATTTTCTCTGGAAGTCAGAACTTTAAAAAGTCATCCATTGTGAATACACCTGACTTCCCAGAAATCCACTCAGCCACCAAAACAGCACCTAGGGCAAACCCTTCGCGTGAATGGGCCACGTGTTTGATTTCAATATCATCTGCGGCGGATTGATATCTCACGATATGGGTACCGGGGGTCGGGTCGACGCGAAAAGAATGAATGGCGAGCGTGGAGGGCTTAGCCGCTTTGTCTAGAGCCCACCCTTTTTTCGACTGATTATTTTTGATGACGCCTTCGGCTAATGTGATTGCAGTACCGCTAGGCGCATCTTTCTTTTGCGTATGGTGCGTCTCATCTATCGATACCTCATACCCTGATTGGGTGCCCATTAACTTCGCCAGAAACTCATTCATTTTAAAGAAAATATTCACTCCAAGGCTGTAGTTAGAGGCATAGAAAAATGCTCCTCCTTTTTTCATGCACAAATCCTCCATTTCCTTTCTTTTGTCAAGCCAGCCGGTAGTGCCGCAGGCGACAGGAATTCCTTTCTCGAAACAGAATTTCAGGTTCTCTACCACCGCATCGGGTTGCGAAAATTCTATCGCCGCGTCCACGGGCGCGTTGAATTTTAAAAGGTCGTCGTGATTGTCAGCACGTGCGGCTATGACATGCCCCCGTTTTGCGGCGATCGCTTCAATTGCTTTACCCATTTTACCGTAACCAATCAACAGAAGTCTCATTTTTGAATTTCGGATTTTGGAGATGGTGAGTTAAGATTTTTGCCTTCAGAATCTAAAAGTGAGTCCCAGGCCCAGGCTGTTCCCTGGCAACATACTTGGCTCTATCTTCACGTGCAATTGTGGATTGAGGTCGAACTCTTTCAAGTGAGCATCGACGTGAGCATCGACGAATTGTAAAATGTACATGAAGCCTGTAAGAATAGTAAAATAGTCGCGTTGCCGCCGAGATTGATCGATCGCCGATCGTAATGATGTCGGCGTGTTATACGTTCCAGGATAGGTTTGTAGCGCAGGGTTATTTAGCAAGTAAAATAATTCTCCTTTGTACCTGGTCTGTAAATCGTTGTAAAACTTAACCACGGCCGCCAAACCTAATATACCGCCATAAACGAGAGGCACCTTCCAGTATTTTTTGTTGTACACTTGACCCGCCCCAGGGAGAATGGCGGAATAGAGCATTGCCTTCCTTGGGTCGAAGCGGGCGGCGTACGTTTTGATGTGCACCACTTTTCCGCTTTTCAAGCGGACCGAGTCTGTTGAAAGACCAGAGGTACTGTCTCCTTTTACTTGGGCCTGGCTTACGAACGATGAAAAAATCAATGCCGCTAGGCCTATGATGAGCGTATTAGACTTTAAGGATATCAAGGATTCGATTTAAATCTTCAACTGACAAAAACGGAATGCGAATATCGCCCTTTTTGCCATCACTTTTCACAGTAACTTTCGTGCCAAAGTGTGAAGAAAGCTTGGATTGCAGCTGATGAATCTCTTTGGGGGCATTCGCGACGGGCTTTGCCTCCTTTAATTTTGCGCCTTCTGCCACTTCACGAGCCAATGATTCAACCGCGCGGACAGATAGGTCATCTGCAATTATCTTTTTAAAGATGAATAATTGCGAATCTGGATTCTCGATGTTGATAATGGCGCGGGCGTGGCCCATGGAGATTTTATTGTCGCGCACCGCGATTTGAATATCGGGTGGAAGTTTTAGCAAGCGCAAATAGTTGGTGACGGTCGTTCTGTTTTTACCCACGCGCTCACCCAATTCCTCCTGTTTCAAATTACATTCTGAGATCAGTCGCTGATAGCTCAGTGAAACTTCGATGGGGTTTAGGTTTTCGCGTTGGATGTTTTCGATCAACGCCATCTCGAGCATCTGCTGGTCATTGGCTGTGCGAACGTACGCCGGCAACTTAGTTAAGCCCGCCCGCTTTGATGCTTGAAATCGGCGTTCACCGGAAATGAGCTGATATTGATGATCAGCCAATTTTCTTACCGTGATAGGCTGAATGATGCCATGTATTTTAATCGAATCGGACAACTCGTTCAACGCCTCTTGATCAAAGTGAGTGCGAGGTTGAAATGGATTCGTTTCGATTTCTTCGATCGGAATTTCGTTGAGGTTGCTGCTCTGGGGGTTGCCCGACAGCGACGGCACCACTACTTCAACTTCCGATTTTTCTCCTTCCGAGTCGCTGAGCAATGCACTCAAACCACGACCCAATGCCTTTTTCTTAACGCTCATTTGTGCATTCCGTTTTTGTTCAATACCTCATGTGCCAAGTTCAAATAGCTTAGTGCCCCTTTGCTCTCGGCATCATGTACAATCACCGGGAGACCGAAACTAGGCGACTCACTCAATTTCACGTTGCGTGGAATGATGGTTTTGAAGGCGATGTTTTTGAAATGCGTGCGCACCTCTTCCACCACCTGGTTGCCAAGAGACGTGCGCGCATCGTAAAGCGTCAACAAGATGCCTTCGATCTCCAATTTTGGGTTCAGGCGTGTCTGAATGATCTTGATCGTGTTCAACAACTTGCCCAGGCCCTCCAATGCAAAATATTCGCACTGCACCGGGATGATTACCGAGTCTGCCGCGGTGAGTGAGTTGATCGTGATTAGACCCAATGAAGGGGAGCAGTCGATCAAAATGAAATCGTATTGGTCTTTCACTTTTGCCAATGCGTTGCGCATTTTCTCTTCGCGATGTTCGATGTTTACCATTTCCACTTCGGCACCTACTAAGTCGATGTGGGAGGGAAGCACATCCAAGAACTTTAATTCATTTTTGATGATGGCGTCAGAGGCATTGACCCCGTCTACCATACACTCATAAATGCTCTTCTTGATGTCTTTTGGATTCATCCCCAACCCTGAAGTGGAGTTGGCTTGTGGGTCGGCGTCGACCAATAAAGTCTTGTACTCCAGCACGGCAAGGCTTGCCGCCAGATTGATTGCTGACGTTGTTTTACCTACTCCTCCTTTTTGGTTTGCAATCGCAATAATTTTACCCATGAGTTGATTTGAAGATTGTGATTTGAAAATTGAAGATTATCGCCCTCTTTTCAGCCAGATGAATAAACTCAGAAGGTTGGAATTCTCAATTTTTCACTGGTCCGATGCAAAGATAGCTTTATTCATTCCGCGTGGAACATCCGTGAAACAAGGTTATCCACTTACGCTCAACAGACGATGAACAATGGAATGTGGATTAAAAAATAGTTTCAGGCTGCCGGCTGCAAGGGTAGTGCTGATTCGAGCCGCCTACCGCTTGCAGCTTTAAACTTGAGACTAACGAAGAAAGCAAATTATTTCTTTCCCTTCTTTCTCGCCTCCTCACTCGCCTTCATGGCATCTTCCAATTTGGCCATGAATTTGGACTTTTTGGTTTTGCCGAGGGCAGCGTTCTTTCGGTTTTCATTCATGATCGCCATGATTTTGTCTTCGTCAACAAAACGCTTGATGATGGCTTGCTGAGCAAAGGTGATCAAGTTTGAAATGAAGTAGTAGAAGCTCAATCCAGCGGAGAACGAGTTAAGGATGAACATGAACATCACCGGCATTACATACCCCATCGATTTCATTGGGCCTTGCACGGATTGAATCTGGTTGTTCTGCCAAGAATATATCAATTGAGAGGCAGTCATTAACAACACAAACAAACTCACATGGCTCCCATAAAAGGGAATGGAAAAGGGAAGGTTCAGAATAGAATCATAGGTGGACAAATCCTCTGCCCACAAGAAACCTTTTTGACGCAAGTCAATGGAGTTGGGGAAAAGGTAAAACAACGAAAAAAGAATAGGTGTCTGCAATAGCAGGGGCATGCATCCACTAAATGGACTAGCGCCCGCCTGCTGATACAATTTCATTTTTTCTTGTTGCGCCTGAGGTAAGTTATCGGGGTACTTTTGATCGATCACGTCTGCCTCTGGTTTCAGCAAGCGCATTTTGGCCGCTGCCAGCATCGATTTGTAGGTAAGAGGTGTAAGCAACAACTTCATGAACAACACCAGCAACATGATCACTATACCGTAGTTGGAGATGATGCCCTGTAAAAAAATAAAAACGGGCATGACCACAAATTTGTTGATCCAGATCACGGGTGGCCATCCAAGTGCCATGTTGCGTGAAAAACCATCCGTCACATCTTTAGTGATTCGGTAATCATTTGGGCCGAAGTAATACGTGAAATCGGCTTTCCCTGACGAAAGGGTGGCTGAGGGAATCGCCAAATTTATTTCAGCCCTCTTCACGACGGATGAATCTTGAGCATTCATCAAAGTGGAAAGAGTGGCCGCGCCGAACTGGTTTTTGGCAATGATCGAGGTGATGAAAAATTTCTGCTTGATAGCCACCCACTTCGTTGGCTCCGTGATGGATTCGTTGTCTGGGCCGCCGTCACTCAAGCCGCCAAAAGACCCTTGGGCAGAATAGTAATTGATGGTAGTTCGATTGCGCACGTCCGCGATGTCTTTCTCCACCAACGGAATATTGTCGATCCAGGCGAACGATAGATCTTTTCCATCCAGTGACACGCCCTTGGTCTCAATTCGGTAACCAAGTTGATATCCTTTGGAAGGGATTGAATAGATATGCTTGATGTACGCCGACTCCGACACGTTGGCCGTGAAAGCAATTCGAGTGGTATCCGTATCCTTGGTGGTGGCCACTTGATAATGCAGTTGATAGAGGTCAATCATTTTGCCATTGTGCATGGCGATGAGTGAAAATTGGTTGTTGCCATCCTTCGAGAGGAACAGGGGTTTTTGCGTGTATGTCTTGAATGTCTTGAGATTGACGGCGCTTACAATGGCGTGGTTGCTGAAGGTTAAGTTCAGGACATCATTTTCTATAGACGTGAATTCTTCTTTCCCAATGAGGAACGAGCCGAGGTCGCCGAATTGTTTTGCGGTCGCACTATCGATGGCAGGCGCGCTATTCTTTTGGGCAAGCGTGTCTTTGGGCGAGGATATTGTGCCAGTGATTTGTTTGGGTTTTGGTGGCTCGGGTGTAGGCGAGAAAAAATAAAAGTAGCCAAGCAGCACGAATGCCATCAACGTAAGACCTATGGCTGAATTCCTATCCATGTTAAATTGTTAATCGTTAAAAGTAAATCGTTAATCGCAATATTCGTTGATCATATTAATAGTCGTCCTCGGTAAATTCAATAACGAACAACAATTAACTATTAACGTTTTTTTTCTGATCCATCGCTGCCTCAACAAATCCGACGAACAGCGGATGCGGGTTGAGCACCGTACTTCTCAATTCGGGGTGGTACTGCACACCGATAAACCAAGGATGATCCTTCAACTCGATCACTTCCACTAGTCCCGAATCCGGATTAATTCCAACCGCTTTCATTCCCGCTTCTTCCATTTGATCCAAATACTTGTTGTTGAATTCATAGCGGTGGCGGTGACGCTCATGAATCAACCCGTCGCCATACACGTGCTGGACCTTGGAGCCTTTCTTGAGTTTGCATGTGTATGCACCTAGACGCATTGTGCCGCCTTTTGTTGTAATCTTTTTTTGTTCTTCCATCAGATCGATGACGGGGTGCTTGGTTTTGGGGTGAAGTTCGGTCGTGCTGGCATCCAATTTCAATACGTGACGAGCAAATTCGACGACGGCCATTTGCATGCCCAAGCAGATGCCGAGAAAGGGGATTTTATGTTCCCGTACATAGCGTACCGTTTCAATTTTGCCTTCCAGTCCTCGTTCACCAAAACCGGGAGCTACAAGCACGCCGTCCAGTCCGCCCAGCGTTTCTTTGACGGTTTCCTTATTAATATCCTCAGATGAAATCCATTTCACGTTTACTTTGCAATCGTTTTGCGACCCGGCATGATTAAATGCTTCAGCAATCGATTTGTAGGCGTCGGGCAATGAAACATATTTTCCTACCAACCCGATAGTAACTTCATTGACCGGGTTCTTTAGTTTACCTAAAAATGCTTTCCATTGCTCGAGTTCTGGCTCGTGCTTCGAAGTCATTTTCAGTTTGGAGAGAACGCGCTCATCCAGTTTTTCTTTCTTCATCAGCAACGGAACGTCATAGATCGTGTCAGCATCTATGGCTTCGATAACTGAGTTGATGTTCACATTGCAGAAAAGGGCCAGTTTCTTCCGAATTTCCATAGAAAGAGGAAGTTCCGTGCGGCACACCAAAATATCAGGTTGAATCCCGTAGGAAAGTAGTTCTTTCACCGAATGTTGTGTCGGTTTTGTTTTTAGTTCTTTGGCTGCTTTCAAGTACGGAATGAGTGTGAGATGGATTACCATCGAATTGTTCGCACCCAGATCCCAACGCACCTGACGAACTGCCTCTACAAAAGGGAGCGATTCAATATCCCCTACTGACCCTCCGATCTCGGTGATGATGAAATCGTATTTTCCGGTCTCGCCCAACAAAAAGATGTTTCTTTTGATCTCATCGGTGATATGGGGGACCACTTGAACGGTCTTTCCCAAATATTCACCGTGCCTTTCTTTGGTGATCACATTATTGTAGATGCGGCCCGTGGTGACATTGTTTGCCTGGCTCGTCGTCACGTTGAGGAAGCGCTCATAATGACCGAGGTCAAGGTCCGTCTCAGCCCCGTCGTCGGTTACGTAGCATTCGCCATGTTCGTAAGGGTTCAACGTTCCAGGGTCAATATTAATGTAGGGGTCAAATTTTTGGATGGTGACCGAGAAACCCCTGGCCTGCAACAACTTACCCAAGGACGCGGAAATAATTCCTTTTCCGAGAGAAGAAGTAACACCACCTGTAACGAATATGTATTTGGTTGACGACATGGCTTGAAAAAATCCGGGCAAAGGTATGGTATTTGGCCGATCATCATACCCGTTTGTCCCAAAAAATCACGACTCATAGTCGTTAAAGTGTTACTTGACGCAAGCCACGCCTAACGACACTAAATCCTTTAGTTCCTTTGCCCCTGGTTCCAGGTTCTGCGCCTTCTTATTACCATGACCCCTTTGGAAAATGACCGGACACTGGTTTCGCTATCTTCTTTTTTTTGCTGCCTTAGCCGTAGCCGAATTTGCTTTTGCGCAGTGTGGTGGCAATATGGAACCTGGTTTTCAGTTCCTCACCAGTAGCAAAGGTTGCGCCCCGTATTCGGTGCAGATTCAAACGCGGTACTTGTCGACTGTGCCGGGTACCCTTTATTATGTGAATTGGGGCGATGGTACTCCAGAGGAGACCTACACTGAAGTGGATGCGATTGGCGTAGTGATGTCTCACACCTATCCGAATGTTTCCAACGATTGTGGTTACGATATCACGATCGATGCATCGAACGGCTGTAATCCGAGAGGTGCAGTCGTTCCGATCAATACACAAGTGATTGTGTGGACAAACGATCAGATCTCCATCGACCCTGGGGTATACCGGGTGTGTCAAGGGTTTGCGGAAACTATCCAGTTCACCGACAACAGTACGTGGAATTGCTTTCCTCGAGTGACCCGTGAAAACAATGCACCTCGATGGATTCAGTGGATTTATGGCACCGGCCCCGCGGCGACACAAATACCGGGCATGCAAGTAAATGCAACCATGCCGGGAGGATATCCTTATTATAACCCTGCACCGAATACGAATCCCATGTATCCGATCACTTCCCCGGGGCAGACGAGCCTTCCACTCAACGTTCCGGTGACCACGCCCGCGGACATCGGAAAAATTTTTCAAGTGACCTTGAATAATTGGAACCAATGCAATGCTTACGACAATAACCTTCTGGATGGAAATCCATTCAATCCGGTGAATGGAGATCTGGCTTACGGCGACAACATGCCGCAAACCACCACAGCTCAAATTGTCATTGTTCCCTCACCTCAACCTAATTTTGATACTCGTCTCGGCAATTCGTCCGGGCCGTTGCAAACCACTTTTTGCATTGGCGACAACATCTACTTCGAAAATTTGACACCTGCGATTAGCGGGGCGCTCTTTGGCTACACGTGGCAGTTTTTCGACAACAGTGCTGGCGCAGGTGTTCCTGCGTCGACATCGCACAATAAGAATCCTACTTTTGCATACACGACCGGAGGTCAGAAATTGATCCGGCTTTCCGTGGTTGACAATAATGCCGCGGGAGGATGTGTGAACACGTTTGACTTAGTAGTTACAATCTCGCCGGCACTTGTTGCTAAAATCCAAACGACAGATCTTTCCAATAATCCGATCACGCCCTATTTCTGCCAAAATGCGTCAGCGCCTTTCAACACATTTCAAGTTAGATTTTCCGATGCATCGATAGGTTCTGTGACGCCATCAACGGAATGGCAGTGGCAATTTTACGATGAAAACAACACGCTGATTCTGCAAGCACCGGCTTCCGGATTTGCGTCGGCACCCCTTGGACCCTTTGATCGGCCATTTGTGAACAGGGGCATTTACAAAACGGTGCTCACCATTCGCGACAACGTCACCGGCTGCCAAACACACGACCAAGCGCAAGTACGTGTGTATGAAAAACCCGTTCCCGCATTTGCCGCGACGCGTGTGTGTCAAGGGCAAGCCAATGTGTTTGCGGAAAATTCCACGCTGAATTCATTGACCGGTGAATCGATCGTACTACGCGAATGGGACTTCAACTACAATGGAACAATATTTAATAAAGATCCCGCCTACGACAATAAAACTTCTTTCTCGAGACCATTGGGCCCAGCGGGGACCTATCAAGTTGCCCTTCGCGTCACAACCGACCAAAATGGTTGCGCTGATATTTTGATTGTGCCCGTGATCGTTGATCCGGCACCACTGACAAATTTTACTGCCGACAAAACATCTGGCTGTAGCATTCTCACCGTCACCTTTACCAATAATTCTGCAGCGAGTCAACCAGGCCCCGTCGATAGATACGTTTGGGAAATGGATGATCATTCGGGTACGGGGTTTCAAACCATCGGAACGCAACGACCAAGTGATCCAACCTTTAGCGCTGTTTTTACCTATTCGTTTACAAACACGGGCACGTCGAATAAACAGGTGGATGTGCGGCTCCATGTTTATTCAGCCGGAGGTTGCGAGACCATTTCTCCGCCCACTACGATCACGATTTTTCCTGGAACAAAGTCAGGATTCAGTTCCACCAATTATTCACCGTTCAACAATAATTGTTCACCTCAAATGGTAAACTTTGCTGTGGACGCGACCACGCAGTCGCTCAATCCATCCGACTATACCTGGATCGTCAGCGATGCGAGTGGTGTCCTTGCTACCACAAGTACAGGCACAACGCCAACCTTCAGTTATAACTTTTCAAATACCAGTTTATCACTCAAAGATTTTATAATCAAGCTTAGAACCACACTCGCTACGGCTTGCTATGGCGACTCTTCTCGAACGATCCGTATTTCTCCGATACCCTCGCCGCTGTTTACAGTGGATACCCTGCAATTTGACTGCCAAGTTTTGAAAGTTAACCTGAGTGCAGAACAACAGGGGCTCGCTTCTTATCATTGGGTGATTGCCGAGAACGCGGTAATAGTGAGCGACATCACAAATTCTTCGGATCAATTTCAATTTACATTCAATCGAGTCGCGTCAGATATCAATGTTCAGCTTTCACTCGATACCAAAAATTTTGCGAACTGTCCCAGTGGAACTTCGAACAGCGTGTTGACCGTGCCGAAGCAGGACAACATGAATGTGTCTTTTACGGCAACACCGACTACGCAAACGTTCCCATCATCTACTGTAACGTTGGTCAACAACACTAACGGTGGTCCGTGGACTTACGAATGGGATTTTGGCGATGGAACAACCTCAACCAATGGTGCCGTGACTAGCCACACCTATTCAACATTTGGCACCTACGCCATTACGTTAACTGCCACCAACACAGTTTGCTCGCAGAGTCAGACGCAAACCATCACTATTCTACCGATACCACCTGTAGTGGATTTCACGTACAATCCCGCAACGGGTTGTGAGGCGCTTACCGTACAATTCACAAATCTGTCGAAGTATGCTGATCCATCCACGTACGCTTGGGATTTTGGAGATGGAGGTTCGTCTCCTTTGTCGGACCCGATCCACACCTATTTGCATGCGGGAAAATATTCGGTGACGCTGAGTGCGTCCAATGCTTCGGGCCAAACGATCACCAACTCAAAACCACAAATCATTGAAGTGGACGTGCGACCGATCGCCAATTTTAAGACGACACCCAATCCAGTGTATGTGCCGGGCGGAATCTTGTACACCATCAACTTGAGTCAAAATGCAACGGCCTACTGGTGGGACTTCGGCGACGGCGAAACGTCAACCGATGTGAGGCCGGAGCACGTGTACAAGAAAGAGGGGGATTTTACGATCACATTGGCCGCGAGCAATGAATTCGGGTGTAGCGACACAGTGAAAATAGCAAGTGCGGTAACCGTAAAACTGGGTGGTGAAATTCTTATTCCCAACGCTTTTTCTCCAGGCACGAATGGTGAAGGAAGTGGTGACGGAAGGAACGATATTTTTCTTCCCGTCATGGCAGGCGCTGTTCAATTTGAAATGTTGGTATTCAACCGATGGGGTCAACTACTTTTTCGAAGTCAAGATCCAGGCACAGGCTGGGATGGATATTACAACGGCAAGCTTTGCGAACAAGATGTGTATATGTATAAACTCACGGTGACACTAGCCAGTGGTGAAAAAATGGTGCGCACAGGAGACATCAATTTAATTCGATGAGGAAATTTCTGAGTGTATTGTTGGTGAGCGCTAGTTTGATTGCGTTGGGCCAGGATCCCGAATTCAGTCAATATTATGCGGCTCCATTGTATTTGAATCCGGCATTTACAGGCACCACCAACGACCACCGCTTTATTATCAATTATAGAAATCAATGGCCGAGTGTCGCTCAGGGGTATACAACGACTGCCTTTTCTTATGACTATAACGTAGCAGAATTCAATAGCGGTTTTGGGTTTCTCGCTACGCAGGATCAAGCAGGCACGGCGGGAATGAAGTCGACGCAGTTTAACTTTTTGTATTCCTACAAATGGCGTGTGTCAAGCACGTGGGTGATTTCCTCGGGGTTGAATTTTGGATACGCGTCGCGCAACATCGACTTCAATAAATTGCTTTTTGCTGACCAACTTCAAATCGGAGTCAATTCGACAGTGCCGACGGGAGACCCCTCGCTCAACAATGCGGGATCGGCACATTATTTTGATTTCAAAGGTGGTCTACTGGCGTACAACAGGAATTTTTGGTTCGGCTTTGCGGCGAGTCATGTCAATGAACCGAACCGCTCGTTGATCAATCAATATGCTTATGTGCCGATGAAGGTAACGGTGCACGGCGGTGTGAGAATTCCGCTTTATCAGGGCATAAAAAAGACACGAATTCCGGTTTTGTCTCCGTCGTTCGTGTACAAGCATCAGGCCAATTTTGAACAACTCGATGTAGGCGCTTACCTCCTCTACGATCCAATCATCTTTGGATTGTGGTACCGCGGAATTCCCGTTTCCAAAAACGCCGAAAATAGGCCAAGTCAAGATGCGGCGGTAGTCATGCTTGGCTATCAAATCGGCAATTTTGAAATTGTATACAGTTATGACTTTACTGTATCGGCGTTAGGTCCGGCATCGGGTGGAGCTCACGAGTTGGCATTAAAATATCATCACCCTATTCCCGAAAAGCACAAGTCAAAGAAGCGCGAAAAATTTCTGCCATGCCCATCGTTTAATAGGAAGGAATGAGTTTCAATGCACGGCCAAATACTCAGTTCTCAAAATTCTTTTAATTTTGCTTTCTTAATCAACTATATAACAGATGAACTTGCTGGATTTTGAAAAGCCAATTGCTGAACTCGAATCGAAATTGGGAGACATGAAGCAGTTGGCGGATGGCAGTGACAAATCGGTGCACAGTGCGATCCAAGCACTCGAGAAAAAAATCATCGAATTAAAGAAAGAGACTTTCGAAAATTTAACAGGTTGGCAGCGCGTTCAACTTTCTCGCCACCCTGACCGGCCTTATACCTTAGATTACATCTACGAGATCACAACTGACTTCATTGAATTGTTTGGAGATAGAAATGTGTCGGATGACAAAGCGATGGTGGGTGGGCTTGGCACCGTCGAAGGCCAGACGTTCATGTTCATAGGCCAGCAGAAAGGCAGGAACACAAAGCAACGTCAGATGCGAAACTTTGGTATGGCCAATCCCGAAGGTTATCGTAAGGCGTTGCGTTTGATGAAGCTGGCGGAGAAGTTCAACAAACCTATTGTCACGTTCATTGATACGCCGGGGGCTTTTCCTGGCCTAGAGGCAGAAGAGCGTGGACAGGGTGAGGCCATCGCGCGCAATCTGAAAGAAATGTTCATGCTCAAAGTACCCGTAATCTGTATTATTATCGGTGAAGGTGCTTCCGGCGGAGCGTTGGGGATCGCCATTGGCGACCGTGTGCTGATGTTAGAGAATACTTGGTATTCCGTCATCTCTCCAGAATCTTGCTCCTCTATTTTGTGGAGAAGCTGGGATTATAAAGAGCAAGCGGCGGAGGTATTGAAGCTTACCGCGAAAGACATGCTCGCCAATAAACTTATCGATGGAATAGTAAAAGAACCCCTCGGTGGCGCTCACACCAACGTCAAGGCCATGGCAGACACGGTGAAGAGAACCATTTTAGATAATTTCAAAGAGCTCGATAAACTCAGTCCCGAAGTACGCATCGACCAGCGCATCGATAAATTCTGCGCAATGGGAGTGGTGAAAGAATAGTTCCGGGTTCAAGGTCAAAATTTAAGATTTGAGAGATCATTTAACTTTGAACTTTCAACTTTAAACCTTGAACTTTAACGAATGCAACTTCATGTAATCAATACAGGTCTTTTCAAACTCGACGGTGGCGCCATGTTTGGCGTCGTGCCCAAATCCATTTGGCAAAAGACCAATCCCGCCGACGACAATAACATGTGCACATGGGCCATGCGATGCCTTTTGATTGAAGACCGAGGACGGTTGATTCTCATCGACAATGGCATTGGCACCAAGCAAGACGCAAGATTTTTTCAACATTATTTTTTACACGGTAATAATTCTTTGACGAAAAGTTTGAATCAGCTTGGGTTTAGCGAAAGCGATGTTACCGACATGTTTCTCTCTCATCTTCATTTTGACCATTGTGGGGGAGGTGTAAAAAAGGAAGGAGAAAAATTGTCACTCACTTTCTCAAACGCCAAATACTGGAGCAATGCCGATCATTGGAAGTGGGCCACCCAACCCAACGCACGTGAGAAAGCCAGCTTCTTGAAGGAAAATATTTTGCCGATGCAAGAAAGTGGACACCTGAATTTTATCGACATCAATAGACCTTCGCCGTTTTCACAATTTGATATTTTCTACGCCTCAGGTCATACGGATAAAATGATGATCCCGAAGATCAGATACAAAGACAAAGTGGTTTGTTTTGTCGCCGATCTCTTACCTTCTACGGGACATATCCCCTTACCATATGTGATGGGCTACGATACTCGGCCATTGATCACGCTGGATGAGAAAGAAAAATTTCTGAAAGAAGCAGCCGTTAATAATTATGTACTGTTTTTGGAACATGATTCGGCGAATGAATGTTGCACCGTTAAAGAAGTGGACGGAAGAGTGAAGTTGGACAGAACGTTTTCGTTGAGCGAAATTTTGTAGGTCGCTGAAAAGTAAAGGTGATGAACGAAAATAACACGAGAATTTACAAGATGCCGGTAGCAAGTGTTTATCCGCACTATATAAACAAGGCAGAAAAAAAGGGCCGTACAAAGGCAGAAGTAGATGAAATCGTGTTTTGGCTGACCGGTTATAACAAAAAAACATTCGAGCAACATCTCACCAGCAAAACCGATTTTCAAACGTTCTTCGCCCAGGCACCGCAGATCAACCCCAACGTTTCAAAGATCACAGGAGTAATTTGCGGCCACCGAGTAGAAGAGATCAAAGACAAGCTAATGCAACAAATCCGCTACCTGGACAAGTTAATTGATGAGCTGGCCAAGGGTAGAACGATGGAGAAGATCTTAAGAAAGTGAGATGAAAGTAGGAATCACATTGTCGGGGGGAGGTGCGAGGGGAATTGCTCACGTAGGTGTATTGCAAGCACTTGAGGAAATAGGAATAAGAATCTCGGTGATTTCGGGTACGAGCGCGGGATCGATTGTGGCTTCATTGTATGCGTATGGATTAACGCCACTTCAAATTCTTGCCGAGATTCGCAACCTCAGTTTGTTCAAATCAGTGAGGCCAGCATGGTCATGGACCGGTCTACTCACCATGGATGGCCTGAAAGAATTGATCATCAAAAACATTCCCGAAAATAATTTTGAGGCCCTGAAAATTCCGTTGACGGTCGCGGCAACGGAGATACGCAAAGGGGAAGTCAACTACTTTTCTACCGGCGAACTTGCCTCAGCAGTAGTCGCCTCCTGCAGTATCCCCGCGGTTTTCAATCCTGCTGCCATCAATGGAGACCTTTATGTCGATGGCGGCTTGTTGGATAATCTACCTGCTCGATGTATTCGTAATCAATGCGATTTCTTGATCGGTTCGCATTGCAACGAAATCAGTCGCGAATTCGACCCCAAGAATTTGAGAAAAGTGATCGAACGTAGTTTGCTCATCGCCGTGTATGCAAATACGCAGCAAAGCAAAAGTGTGTGCGATATTTCCATATCGCCGCCCAACATGGATCGATTTACTGTTTTCGATATTGAGAAAGCGCAAGAAATTTTTGAAGCGGGATATCAATTCACAAAAAGTAATTTCAAGGCCGAGCAATTTTTGGAAAAATGACAACCACCGAACTTTCGTTTAAAGATCAAATCCTTCAAGGAATTCCAGAGCACCTTCCTGAAGCGAAACCTTTTGATTCGTCCGTAAGCCACGCCCCAAAGAGGAAAGATATTTTGACTATTGATGAAAAGAAGCTCGCACTAAAAAATGCACTCCGCTATTTTCACCCCAAGCATCACGAAATTTTAGCAAGCGAGTTTTTCGAAGAGCTGCAGAAATTTGGACGTATCTATATGCATCGGTTTCGCCCCGACTATAGAATGTATGCAAGGCCAATCCATGAATATCCACATCAGTGTTTGCCAGCAGCAGCCATTCAAGTGATGATTCAAAACAATCTTGATCCGGCCGTCGCCCAGCATCCCCACGAATTGATCACGTACGGCGGCAATGGAGCAGTGTTTCAAAATTGGGCTCAGTATTTAGTGACGATGAAATATCTCGCCACGATGACCGACGAGCAAACCTTGCACATGTATTCCGGCCATCCCATGGGCCTATTTCCGTCCTCTAATGAGGCGCCGAGAGTGGTGGTGACAAACGGCATGATGATCCCGAATTACTCCAAACAAGACGACTGGGAGAAATTTAATGCGCTGGGTGTGACACAATACGGCCAGATGACGGCGGGAAGCTATATGTACATCGGACCTCAAGGAATAGTGCACGGAACCAACATCACCGTCTTAAATGCAGGTAGGAAAATCGCCAAAGCGGGCGAAGGGCTAGCTGGCAAATTGTTTGTCACCTCTGGCCTTGGCGGAATGAGCGGAGCGCAACCAAAGGCGGGAAATATTGCGGGCTGCATCACCGTTGTGGCAGAAGTGAATGAAAAAGCAACACAAAAAAGACATTCACAAGGATGGGTGGACGAAGTGATCAGCGATCTCGATAAACTTAGTGCCCGAATCACCGAGGCAAAAAAGAATAAAGAGGTGGTTTCGATTGCGTACCAGGGGAATATCGTCGAGGTGTGGGAAAAATTCTTGAAAGAAAATATTTTTGTCGATTTGGGTTCGGATCAAACATCGCTGCACAATCCGTGGGCAGGCGGATATTATCCGGCGGGGCTGTCGTTTGAGGAATCGAATAAGTTAATGGCAAGTCAACCCGATGAATTCAAAAAGAAAGTTCAGGCCTCGTTGCGTAGACAAGCAGACGCCATCAACCAGCACGCTAATCGTGGCACTTATTTTTTTGACTACGGAAACGCGTTCCTTCTTGAAGCCTCGCGTGCCGGCGCTGATATCATGGCCGCCGACGGAATTAATTTCCGTTACCCGTCGTATGTACAAGATATTATGGGCCCGATGTGCTTCGATTATGGCTTCGGACCGTTCCGTTGGGTGTGTACGTCAGGTAAACAAGAAGATTTGGATCACACCGATCAGTTGGCCACTGATGTACTGACAGACATTTATAAGTCAGCTCCAAAAGAAATTCACTCTCAGCTCGTCGATAATATCAATTGGATCAAGGCCGCAAAAACAAATCGATTGGTCGTCGGTTCGAAGGCGCGCATACTCTATGCCGACGCGGAGGGCCGAACAAAAATCGCGGCTGCATTTAACGATGCGATTAAAGCAAAAAAAATTGGGCCCGTTGTGTTAGGTCGCGATCACCACGATGTATCAGGAACAGATTCGCCTTATCGTGAGACTTCAAATATCTATGACGGCTCGCGCTTCACTGCTGATATGGCAATTCACAACGTGATCGGTGACTCTTTCCGCGGGGCCACCTGGGTTTCCATTCACAACGGCGGCGGTGTAGGATGGGGCGAAGTAATCAATGGCGGCTTTGGTATGCTCCTCGATGGCACCGTAGAGGCGGACAGGCGCTTGAGGAACATGCTCTACTTTGACGTGAACAACGGCATCGCAAGGAGGGCCTGGGCACGCAACGAAGGCGCAATCAACGCGATCAATAAGGAAGTAAAAAGAGGACTGACCGTTACCCTACCTTACCTCGCCGACGAAAAACTCATCGATAAGATTGTCTAGGATTTCAAAGGGCGTCCTACGGCTGCGATCATTTGCAATTACTGTACGAGTAAGTTAGCGGGATCGTGTCGCTGTAGGTTTTGCCATTGTCTACCTGTTTGTTGATTCGAGTACCCGATATTGGGAATCCATCAGCGTTGTAGGTGTAGGTGTAAATATCCGCGTAACTGTTGCCCACACCAAAGGCCTGCACATAGCTTAAGACATTGTTTGACGAAAATGTACCATAGCCGTCAGGCAGACCGGGGAAGCAAATACTGTTCGTGCTCTTTAGGGTATCAAATGTCATCGTAACGGTTGTCGATAATTTATTATTTTCGTAATAACCAATCGTCGACGGATTTTTCGTGTTGTTGTTTGCGTAGGAATATATATAAGTACCCGAAAGTGCAGTTGTATCTGGTTGGCCGAACGTGACGCGGCTCAGTTGGCCAAAAGAATTATAGAAATAATATCGGCTATTCGCTAACCCTGTTACATAAAATAGCTGACTTGTCAGTCTGTCTGAATCATCGTAGGTGTATAGTGTTTGTGTGAGACTCGGTTCTTGACCTATCACTTTTGTAATCAAACCAGAAGAATTTCTCGTAATAGTGTACGTGTAAGTGCCAACATAAAGTGAGCCTGATCTTGAATAAGAGATCAGGACGTCGTTATCATAAACGTAAGATTCGGAGGCAAAAGTGGTACCGTTGGCATTCAACTGATTGGTTTGAAGTGGAAGGCACCTTGCCGAAGTAGCCGTAGGCGTTGTTGGTGGTGGCGTCGTCGGGGTCGTAGGTGTTGTTGTGGTTTGTACTTTTTTTATCTCAGTTTTACTGCACGAAATAGCCGCTAAAACTAACAGGCTTAACCCTACACATTTTTCCCATTTCATGATTTTTGCTTTGGTTAGGATAATTACTTATAAGTAGTCGATCAAAGCGCATAGACTCAATTTAGTTAATGCAACGGCAGACGCTTAAAAAATGTTGTGGACGGCGAACGCAATTAATAGCTTGGATTTTACCTGTGAAGCAGCGGAGGATAGCGCCCTCCTATATCGCCGACAAAAAAGCCGATCGAAAAAAATTGTTTAAGGCTCTTGCCTGCAGCTATATGAGAAATTTGTCGTGAATGACCTTCCTCCCTCTCTTTCTGTTCTTGAAACAGGATAACCCTGTGCGTTGTATTGATAGGTAAACGTTTCTGTTACTGGCTTGGACCCCACCGCACTTACGGTTGCTGACACGACGTTGTGAGTGGCAAATGGACTAAAATCATCCAACGGATTGATGTAGCCCGTCGTCTTTTTATCGTCATACGTTAGGGTGATCGTTTCGTCGGCACTTCCGGTTTTTCCGTGTGCATCGCCTGAATAATTTTTGATCGTTGTTGGATTTTTTGTGGTGGTATTGGCGTACGTAAAAACCCGGTAGCCATAGAAGAAATTTGTTTTCACCGCCACCGCGGATTGCGCTTCGATTACTTGATGAAAAGAATTGTATGTGAATTTCATAATGAACGCCGGCGTGGTAGATGCGCCCATAAACTGCTCATACTCCAACAGATTGTTATTGTTGTCGTATTTGTAGGTGGCACGCGAAAGACTGTTGGTCTTTGCTTCTTCGTGCACTACTTCAAGAAAATGTCCATTTGAATTTGTTTTTACGACAGAATTTTTTCCGAGCGAAGAAACGTGGTTAGTGGCATCATACGAAAGCGAAATGGTGTCGCCATCGGCTTCGATGATCCTCGTCAGGTTACAGGCTTGGGCGTACATATCGCCAGCATACAAAAAAGCCATAAAGACAATTGGTGCCGCAATTTTATTCATGGTGTTTGTTGGTCCAGTTTAGGTTAAAAAATCAGATCGATAAAGAGTGATCTGCGGTCGAAAAAATTACCCAAAGCTAAGAAATTAAATCGAAAAAGTTTTCCGGGCCTGGATTCGATACGGCATGTTATCTTTATTCACGAGATGTTGCGTTTCCTCTATAGTATCATTTTCAAGCTCATCGGCTGGAACGTCGAAGGATCGTTTCCGATGGACGTTCGGAAATTTATTGTGGCAGTGGCCCCCCACACCAGCAATTGGGATTTTGTGGTCGGCGTGATGGCGCGCAGCATTTTGCATTTGCAGAACGCAAAATTTTTGGGGAAAAGTCAACTTTTCAAACCACCATTCGGGTGGCTTTTTCGATGGCTCGGTGGCTACCCCGTTGATAGATCTTCGTCCCATGACATGGTTCATCAAGTGGTGACTCTTTTTAATGCTCACCCCGAATTTATTCTGGCCCTGGCGCCTGAAGGTACCCGACAAAAAGTGGATCGACTAAAAACCGGCTTTTATTATATCGCCAAGGAAGCAGGTGTTCCAATTATCCCCTGTGGATTCGACTATCAAAGAAAGAAAGTTATCGTTGGACAACCTTTTCATCCTACAGAAAATTTGGAAGCGGACCTAAAAGTATTGACGCAATTTTATTCATCCATAAAAGGCAGGAACCCAGAACTCGGAATTCAATAAGGTGGCACGATTTTTACTAAATTTGCTTCAAACCAAATTACTTAATATGAAACTAATCAAGGTAAGTTTTGTCATTGTCTGCTTTTCTCTTTTGTCGCTTGCGGCGAACGCGCAGGCGTCTGTTGGAATTGGTATTAAGGGTGGATTGAATTTTGCCAACGTTAACGCGACCCAATCGGCGGGTACAACCTATAATAATCGAACAGGTTATCACTTTGGCGCGTATACTTTGTTTAAACTTGGTAAAATAGGAATTCAACCTGAGGTCCTTTTTTCAAAACAGGGAACGAAGTATTCTTATAGTACCTCCAACGTCGACGCAAATTTTGATTACGTCAACATCCCTGTTATTCTCAAGTTATATACCGTAGCTGGCATTAACTTGCAAGTGGGCCCTCAGATTGGTTTTTTGTCGGGAGGGGATATCAAATCGACCACCAGTGGCGTGACGACTACTCAAGGAGCTGCTAACTTTGTCAAAGGCTCAGATATCAGCGTAGCGCTTGGTGCGGGCTGGGATCTTCCCTTTGGTTTGTCAATTGACGCCAGGTATAATCTCGGCGTATCAAACAACAATAATGTGTCTGGAAGCTCCAGCAACGTGAAGAACCAAGTGATCATGGTGTCAGCAGGCTATCGTCTGTTTAAACTCGGAAAATAATTCGAACCGAAATTTCGTTATAAGAGTCCCGCGAAAGCGGGATTTCTTTTTTGTGGGCTTTAACGTTTGTATTTTTGCCAGCGAAAATTTTTAAATGATTATGAGAAAGTTGATGGTTGTTGTGTGTGCGTTGTTCTTGTTGCCGATAGGAGCATCTGCCCAAATCAAGATGGAAGTGGGCGGGAAAGTGGGCTTGAACCAGAGTGGGCTGGGCTTAAGTTCCGACGGAAAGCTTGCGGGAGCTGTGTACAATGGACGCACTAGTTTTCATTTGGGTGCTTATGGGCTGGTTCGCAAGGGCAAGTTCGGCTTGCAGCCGGAGATCGTGTACTCCCGCCAGGGTCAAACCTACACCACTCCCAATTATACAGGCCTTCGTACCAACCTTAACTACATCAACATTCCGGTGGTTTTTAAATATTATCCAACGGGTGGCCTGAGCCTTCAAATAGGTCCACAACTTGGTTTGCTGGTCGGTGCGAAGGGGGACATAGTTCAGATATTAAATAGTACGCAGGGTACCAGTTTGGGGCAAGCTTCTTATAATCAAGACTTAAAACGCTACTTGAACAGTATCGATTTTTCAATCGCCTTCGGTGCGGGGATAGACCTGCCTTTGGGATTGAACTTTACCTTCAGGTACAATTACGGGGTTAGCAATATCAACAAATATCCTGGAGGCAGTAACGAGTCGCCTTCATTCAGTGTAGCGAACACTCAAAATCAGGTGCTCCAATTTTCTGTGAGCAAAAAATTCTACAAGATTGGAAAATGATTTCTAGGTGGTAGCGAGCTTGCTTTTCCTATATCCATAAGAAAAATAAATCACGAGGCCGACGATCAGCCAGGTAAGAAAAGCCCCCCAATTCCAGAGGCCAAGCTCCGTCATCAAATACAAGTTGGTGAGTATTCCTAATACCGGCAGTAACGAAAAGCTGTTCTTGTAACTAAGTACAGACATCAGGATCCAGGTTGCCCAGAATACGTAAAGGAGTGGCTTCTCTGCTAATACGGCGGCGTATCCATTCGAGGTCAACGCAAACACCGCGGCAATAAACAACCCCGCAACGACAAAATATTTTCCATTAATGTAAGGCACTCTGAACTTCGACTGGTTGCTCAATCCTTTTTGATCCATGTACAACACACCTGCGCACACAATGATGAAGGCAAAGAACGTTCCTACACTGGTGAGGTCGACAAAAAACTGCATGTTAAAAAACATCGAAGGAACAGCTACCACCACGCCAGTGACGATCGTAGAGAATGACGGGGTTTTAAACTTGGGATGAACTTTGGCAAATCGCGGCCACAACAATCCATCGCGACTCATCGTCATCCAGATGCGAGGTTGCCCCAGTTGGTAAACCAACAATGCGCTGGTAATGGCCACCACAGCCGAAACCGAAATTACGCCCGCTATAAAATTTACTCCTACTTTTTGGAAAACATAAGCTAACGGATCATCAACGTTAAGCTCTTTGTAATTGACCATGCCCGTCAGCACTAATGCGATGAGTATGTATAGCACCGTGCAAATCCCCAAACACCAAAGCATGGCGCGTGGCAAATCACGCTGCGGGTTTTTGCATTCTTCAGCTGTCGTAGAAATAGAATCGAACCCGATGAAGGCAAAGAACACGGCAGCCACGCTACTCAATATTCCTTTGACTCCGTTGGGAGCAAAAGGGCTCCAGTTTTCAGGTTTTATATAAAACGACCCAGCGACGATCACCAGGAAAATAACGCACAACTTGAGGATCACCAAAATATTGCTCGCTGTTCGTGATTCTCGAATTCCGACATAAACCAGTGCAGTAACCAACACGGTGATCAACCCCGCCGGCAAATCACATATCAATTTAATGCCGACAAGGGAAGGTGCTGCCGCGCGCACCGCTTCGCTCGCCGACGATGGATCGATGGTAAGCCACTCCGGCAAGTGGATGTTGAATCCCGCCAACATGGAAGTGAAATATTCCGACCAGGAAATAGCCACCACCATGTTTGACACCGCATATTCCAAGATCAATGCCCAACCAATGATCCAAGCAAAAAACTCTCCGAATGATACGTAGGCGTAAGTATAGGCGCTGCCTGACACGGGAACGGTTGAAGCAAACTGTGCGTAACTCAAAGCCGTAAAGACACATGCCACTGCAGTGAACACAAAAAGCAAAGACACGGCGGGACCGCCATTGAAACTGGCATGACCGATCGTACTGAAAATGCCAGCGCCGATAATTGCCGCGATGCCGAGCAGCGTAAGGTCGCGGGCATTGAGTACTTTTTTTAATTCAGACGCCTGACCGTCGGCAGCGTGCGACGTGCTTGTAATCGTGGAGAGCGATTTTTTCCTAAAAAGTGAGCGCAGCATTTTTATGGTTTGCGCGCAAAATAGTGAAATTATTCTCCCTAAACAGCTTAACGAGGGCTGGCCTTAGCCAACGTCCTGTCTATTGCTTCCGTGAGCACTTGACTAATTTTTTCCTTTCCGCCAACAATCACTCCGTCTATCAATCCATCTGAATTGATGATGATATTAGTAGGAAAAGAAGAGATCCCGATTTTCTTGCTAAGCTCTTCACTCTGGCCAAGAACGACGTATGAGAAACGATGTTTGCCAAGAAACTTTTTAAGGTCGTCGACGTCATCTAACGCAGGCGCAAAGAATAAAATGTCCGGTTTGTTTTGATAGTGGTTAACCACACGATTTAATTCAGGTATTTCCGCAATACAGGGGGAACATTGGATAAACCAGAAGTTAATTACAAGGGTCCTACCTTTAAGCATGGATAGGTTGAAATCGCTACCATCGAGCCTTTTGAGTTTACTGTCTGGTAATGCTTTGCCAAGTAAGTTTTTTTCAGAAATGATTCGTTCGTCTGAAAGTTTTTTCCGTTCTGCTTTTGACTCAAGATGGTAGATTTGAGTAACCGTGTCGCCCTCGACAGACATCTGTTTTGAAAATAGAGTGCCTGATTCTGTTGCCTTTCTAAATGCTTCAAAAGACATAGCTTTACCTACGCTGTCTTGGTAAAATATTTTGGATGCTTGTTGGGCGAGCGAGAAAAAAGGCAATAAAACAAACGGGAATGTAAAAATAGCTTTAGTCATTTGCTGGGCTTTTATCCTCTGCAAATGAAAATCAAATCATGTTAGAAACTTTGGCAACTTAGCCCTGGGTATTAACAGCTTATTAGATGACCGTAGGATAAAGCAATTTTAGCCGATCAGTCCTTCTAAATGGACACCCCATATCCCACCTTCACCTTGTCCATCACCACATGCGTGTAAAAGTGACTGACATTGGGGTTATCCAACAACCACTTGTTGGTGAACTCCTCATAATACTGCATCGAAGGAGCGTGCACGATCAGGACGAAATCATATTTTCCCGTCACGTAATAGCATTGTGTCACATCGGGGCACTTGAGCATGGAAGCTTTGAATTTGGCAAGGCCCACGGAGTTCCCTTTTTCCAACGCCACTTCCACTACGCAGGTCAACGCCAGCCCAACCACCGACGGAGAAACAATTGAAACGTCGGCCTCTATGACTTTTTCATCGCGAAGTTTTTTCAATCTGCGCTGAACGGCGGAAGGGCTGAGCCCCACCTTTTCCGCGAGCTCGTCCGAGGTCAACTTGTTGTTCTGCTGCAGGAGCCGAAGAAGATGTTTATCGAATGGATCTAGCGTCATGCGGGAATTAATCGTTTTGGTTATTAAAATTAGTTCAAAAAACCGTGCGCGAATCTGATTTGCATGATTTCCCCGACCCGCGGCGTGTAGGTTTGCAAATAATTTTCAAACAAAGTCAAATGAAAACAGTTTTTTCTGAGCAAGCGCCCAAAGCCATCGGGCCTTATTCGCATGCTATCAAAACGGGTAATTTGTTGTATTGTTCGGGGCAAACGCCAATTGATCCACATACCATGAAGATCGAGGCCACGGATATCTCCGGCCAGACGCAACGGGCGCTGAAGAACTTGCAGGTAGTTCTTGAATCTGCAGGCCTAACGTTGTCGAATGTGGTTAAGGCAAACGTGTTTCTTACCGACATGAATATGTTCGAGGGGATGAATACAGAGTATGCCGCAATTTTTGGCGAGCATCGACCGGCGCGCACCACCGTTGCGGTGAAGGGGTTGCCTTATCAAGCGCTGGTTGAAATAGAATGTATCGCTGAATTTAATTAGCCTATCGAATTCCAAAATTTAATCATCAACGCCATGCTTGAATTAAGACCTATTTGCGAAAACTGTGGAAAGAAACTTCCCAATGAAAGTACAGAAGCGATGGTGTGCACCTATGAATGCACCTTTTGTGAAGATTGCGTAAGGAATATTCTTCACAACGTTTGTCCTAATTGTGGCGGAGGATTTGAAAAAAGACCTAATAGGCCGAAAGAAAAATTGCTAAAAGATCCCCCAAAAAAAGAAGAGCATTTCAAGCCTGTCGATTTGAGAAAATTTGAGTCGCTGTTGCAGCGATACCAACACATTAAACCTAACGAGAGATAACAAACACGGTATGAAAATAGACAAACCATTCTCTGAACAAGAAATTAATGCCTTCAGGAAAGATACAGCCGGCTGCTCGAATGTGATCCATCTCAACAACGCCGGTGCGAGTTTGATGCCAAACGTCGTGACGCAAGCGGTCGTAGATCACATGCACCTGGAGGCAAACCTTGGCGGATATGAAGCTGCCGCATTACGGGCTGATGCGATAAAAGAGTTTTACCATCAGGCGGGGCGATTGATGAACTGCAAACCTTCAAGTATTGCATTTACCTCAAGTGCCACCGACTCTTATTCACGTGCCTTGTCGTCCATTCCGTTTAAGGCCGGAGACACCATCTTGACTTCCAATGACGATTTTATTTCAAACCAGATTCAATTTCTGTCGCTGCAAAAAAGATTTGGAATAAGGGTGGTGCGTATTAAGAACGCGAAGGAAGGAGGCGTCGATTTGAACGATCTCGACCAGCAGTTGAAAGACCTTCGGCCGCGCTTGCTGTCGATCACGCACATTCCAACGAATTCCGGATTGATTCAGCCGGTAAAAAAAATCGGCGAGATCATTAACAAATACGACACGATTTATTTGTTGGATGCGTGTCAGTCGATTGGTCAAATGAAATTGGACGTCAATGAGCTAAAGTGCGATTTTCTAAGCGCGACCAACCGGAAATTTCTCCGCGGCCCGCGAGGCACTGGGCTACTTTATGTTTCTGACAAGGTGCTTGCTTCAGGATTTGAACCGCTCTTCATTGATATGCGCGGCGCTGACTGGATCGAAAAGGATCACTACAAACCCAGAGACGGCGCCATCCGCTTTGAAGATTGGGAGTTTGCGTACGCGCTGGTGCTTGGCTCGCGAGCTGCGATTGAATACTGCTTGACGATTGGCGAAGATCGAATATGGAGGAATGTGAAAGCCCTAGCGGATTACCTGAGAACAAAACTCTCGGAAATAAACAACGTGAGCGTTCTTGACCGCGGACCGGAAGTTGGAGCACTCGTTACATTTCACGTCAATGGCTCCGATGCGCATATGATCACGCAAAAACTTCTAGCGAAGAAAATAAATGTGGTGTCCAGTTATAGAAACGTTGCTGTGATAGACTTTGATGATAAGAAAGTGCCTTGGGCGGTGCGTGTTTCACCTCATTATTATAACACCAAGGATGAATTGGATGGGTTTATTGAGGAGTTAAAGGGAATTATTTAACAAAAAGAAAGCCCTACCGTGAAAACTTCAAAGCAGGGGCTTTTAAACGTTATTTCTTTGGTTCCAACTTTCCCTTCAATTTATCTCCTCCACCAATTTCAACAACAGATGATCCATACACTTTGATCGTGGATTTGATGAAATCCTCTTCATTTGCCTTGTAAATATTGTCGACGTACTTCTGTGGGTTGCGGTCGATATAGGGGAACCACGTACTGTGGATTTGCACCATCACACGGTGGCCTTTCTTGAACGTATGCAATACGTCTTGCAGTGCAAAGTTTACATCTGTGATCTGATGGGGTGTGAAGGGCTCCGGCTTTTCAAAGCTATTTCTGAATCTACCCCTGAAAACTTCGCTGCGCACCAGCTGTTGATAACCGGCCATTACGATATTGGCGGGGTTGTGCTTGGTGTCGTTCGGTGTATCGCCAGGGTATACATCGATCAGCTTCACAATAAAATCGGCATCGGTGCCCGTCATCGATACTTTCAATTTTGCTGCAATTTCTCCGGCAAGAGTAACGTCATCGGTCAACGGATCAGTTTGAAACGTAATCACATCTGGCCTGCGCGAAGCGCCACGCTGATCGTCAGTCATGAATCGGCGAGGAGTGAAAACCAAACCTTCGGTCTGCGACGTGTATGGAACGGGTTTGGCCGGGTCGCTCGTGTATTCAAATACCGTTTCCGATTTTGTAGGTTGATTGATGGATAGCTTTCCTCTTTCGTCAAAGTACAATTTCACGGAAGGAATTTCCTTGGGAGGCCATTCGGTAAATTGTCGCCATGTTTTTAAGCCGCAATCAAACATGTAGGCTTCTGGCAACGAAGGCGGTGCGCTATCCTTCAATATCGAATTGAAAAACTTCCGTTCGATTTCTCGTTGATAAAAGGTGGAGATGCTATCTCCAAAGTAGATATGGTTCACCTGCTGAAAACCCGTTTCTCGCGCCCAGTCGCCGTGGCTCCATGGACCCATCACGATCGTATTGTAGGCGCCGGGACTAGTCCTCTCAATTTTCTTGTAGATATTGAGAGGGCCAAACAAATCCTCGGCGTCGTACCAACCACCTACCGCCATCACGGCATGCTTTACATTTGTCAAGTGCGGGAGCAAACTTCGCTGCTGCCAGAATTCGTCGTAGTTAGGATGATCGATGATTTGTTGCCAGAAAAAATTATCGTGATGATATTTCTCCGTAAAGTTTTTGAGCGGTCCTTGGCTGAGATTGAACTCATATCCGTCTTTTGGAGGATTCTCATAAAAGCGCTTGATCTTATCATCATACCAGCTTTTATCGGTAGGCTTTTCGTGCTGATAGCCAAACACAGCCATAGCCGCAATGTAGCTCTGCAAAAATGTGCCCTGGTGGTGGAAGTCGTCAAAAAAGAAGTCGCTGATGGGAGCTTGTGGAGAAGAGGCTTTTAAGGCGGGATGTGCGTCGGGGAGGCTGGCCGCCGCATAAAACCCTGGATAGGAAATTCCCCATTGGCCCACCCGTCCGTTGTTGCCTTTGATGTTTTTAAGCAGCCAATCGATCGTGTCCCACGTGTCGGAAGATTCATCGATGGCCGTTTTGTTTTTTCGGTCGTTGCCCGGAATGTTGGGGCGCATATTATCAAATGTGCCCTCGCTCATCCATCGCCCGCGAACATCTTGATAAACGAAAATGTACCCGTCTCTCATGAGGTATTTCGAAGGACCAAGATTCCGGCGAAACTTTGTCGGCCCATAGGGTGCGACACTGTAGCACGTCCGTTGCATCAGGATGGGATAGATCTTGCTTTTATCTTTGGGCACATAAATAGAAGTGAAGAGCTTCACACCATCACGCATGGGTATTTGCACTTCCAATTTTTCGTAATTGGCTTTGATAGTGACAGAATCAGGTGTCTGAGCCAAGGCCAAAGAACTTAGGAGACAAAACAGAATGATTAGATTTTTCATGAGATGGGTTTTTTCACTTTGAAAGATAGCAAACACGTGGGTGGCGGCAACGTGAAATTTAAACCAACGGCAACGGACAATTAAAAACGGAATTGTATGTTTGTAGCTATGAGTTTTAACAGAATCCTTTTCGTTGGCCTGATACTTGTCTCCGTTTCCGCTTTTTCACAAAAGAACCAAACAGTCATTGCGTTCGGCTCTTGCGACGATCAAAAAAGACCTCAGGAGCTTTGGAACGATATCATCAATCAAAAGCCCATCATTTGGATTTGGGGAGGCGACAATATTTATGCCGATACGGGTGATTCTGTCAAGCTGAAGGAGATGTATGCCAAGCAGAAATCCGATCCGGGATATCAACAGCTTTTGAAAAACGTACACTACGTCACCGGCACCTGGGACGATCACGATTACGGAACTAATGATGGAGGAAAATTTTGGGCGCACCGCGACGCATACAAGAAATTTTCCCTCCAGTTTTTGGGCCTTGATAAAAGCAACGATGTGTGGCGGCACCAGGGAATCTATAACTCAATGACCATCGCGTCTGAGGACAAGAAAAATATGGTCAAAGTCATCAATCTCGATACTCGTTATTTCAGAGACACACTGATTAAAGTGTATTATAAACCAGCGGGCTCAGAAAAAAAAGAGTACAAATACGAAGTCAATGAAATGGGCGATATACTCGGGGAAGCACAATGGAAATGGTTTGAAGACGAACTTAAAAATTCCAGTGCCCCTCTTTTTATAGTGAACTCGAGTATTCAAGCCCTCGCCGAAGACCACCGATTTGAAAAATGGGTAAACTTTCCTAAAGCCCGCCAACGGTTGCTGGAGGTGATTGCGGCTTCTAAGAGAAACGTGATGATCATCAGCGGGGACCGACATATCGCTGAGTTTTCAAAAGTCGACTTGCCCGGAGCGAATTACCCGCTCTACGATTTTACATCCAGCGGAATCACCCACACGTGGCCGGAAAAGTGGGTGGAAGAGAACCGTCATCGCGTAGGGAATATCATTATCGAAAAGAACTTTGGAATCATCCGAATCGATTGGGCAAAAAAAGATTTTAAAGTCACTATGGAGATTCGCGGCAAAGACAATCAGGTATTTCAGCAACAGGAAGTCACTTTTAAGAGGTGAGAACATTTATTGTTAAATTTGCTTTGTGAAAGCATTCAGTTACATCGTAGCGAAAGCAGATACACTAGGTGAGAAGCCTATCATCAATGGCACACGCATTAGCGTTGAAATGATTTTGGAATGGCTAGCCTCTGGCGCAACAGTCGACGAAATTGCGACAAAATATTCGCACCTCAGCAAAGAAGCCGTTTATGGAACAATCCTGTATGCTTCTCAGGCGATGAGGAATGAAATTGTTATTGAAGCGAGCTGAAATGGTTTTTTCAGAATTCTCGTTTACAGCAGACGAAAACATTGATCCAGCGGCAATCGGTTTTTTACAAAAGAAAGACATAGCAATCAACGGCCTGTTGGAGCTTGATCTGGTGCGCTCCTCTGACATTGATGTCCGTACCTATGCCAGAAAATCGAAACAAGTAATCAGTACTCAAGACAGTGATTTTGGTAGCCTAATCCACACTATGAATTTGGATTTTTATGCGGTCGTTTTTTTGCGCCCCCGTCACTTCTTGCCTTCTGTTCACATCGCAACACTAGAGAGTTTATTAAAACTCGAAACCCAGCTTACTCCACCATTTATTGTGGATCAGAAAATTCCACGGAAAAAATTAACATACGTATCAGGAACAAAATAAGAAATTGAAATTCATGACTGGACAAAAAAAATACACGCTCACTGTTGGGATCACCATTGTGATTGCTAATATGATCGGCACAGGGGTTTTCACTTCACTGGGCTATCAGGTAGGGCCAATACCATCAGGATTTTCTATTTTGTTCCTGTGGGCGCTGGGTGGAGCGGTGGCACTTTGTGGCGCCTTCACATACGCTGAAATTGCAGCTAGTTTTAAAAGGTCGGGAGGCGAGTATTATTACCTCGGTCAAATTTTTCATCCCGCTCTAGGTTTTGCATCGGGCTGGATCAGTTTGTTGGTAGGATTTGCTGGAGCGATCTCGGCAGTAGCTATCGCGATTGGTGAATATGCGCATGAACTCCTTGGAATTCCTGTCAGGGTGATCGCCGTCGCGGCCATCCTCTTGGTCTCTGCGATCCATTGGTTTGGTGTCAAGGCCGGCGGTTTAGCCCAAAATATTCTTACCTCTCTCAAACTCGTACTGATTTTTGTCTTCTGTGTAGCGCCGTTTTTTATTTCGGGAATAGAATTTTCGTCCGTTTCTTTTTTACCTCAGGCTATTGACGGAGATCTTATCCTTAGCTCTGGTTTTGCCATCTCGTTGGTGTATGTTGTGTACGCCTATTCAGGATGGAATGCCGCGGCCTACATTACAGGCAATCTGGAAAACCCGGAAAAAAACCTACCGCGGTCGCTGATTATTGGAACCTTGGCGGTGGTGACCATCTACCTTTTACTTAATGGAACCTTTCTTTACGTGTCCAATTTTTCCGAGCTGGAAGGAAAAAACGATATAGGTAATGTCGTCGCTTTTAAATTGTTTGGATCAACGATTGGGGCTGTTTTTGCGGGGCTTTTCAGTACGGCACTGCTGTCTACACTTAGTGCCATGACGATTGCGGGGCCTCGCGTTCTCGAAGCCATGGGTGAAGATTACCCGAAACTGAAAACGTTTTCTGCCACCAACAAGTACGAAATGCCCTACATCTCCATCATTATACAAGGCAGTTGGTCGATTTTCCTTGTTATTGTAAGTGATTTCAAAGCCATTATACAATACATTTCTGTTAGCCTCTCGGTCTTCGCCATGCTTACCGTTATCGGTGTGTTCATCGTTAGGAAACGGTTTCCTGACAGCTCCTATAAACTTCCTTTGTATCCAATTCCGCCCATTTTCTTTATCCTCATAACCGGCTGGATGATCTATTTTGAGTTCACCAATAATCCAGTGGTCATTTTGTATTCGGCAGGCACCATACTTTCGGGCCTTTTGGTTTACCAATGGGTTTCCAGGAAATGATTCTTCGAATCGAATTTTAAAATATCTTTGCGGCTCAATTTACCCCGATGAAGAAACCTATCCTTTTTTTTGCATTTGTTGCTTTAATGTTCTCGGCCGCCTGTACGGCCAAGAGAGACACCGTTTCAAAAGCGGTGACGGATTCGCTCCGCAGAGTTGATTCACTTGCCAAGATCGATTCGGCTCGAAAAGCGGCAGAACTAAACGTCCCGAAGGACACGGCCCTGGATAACACCGCGCGTTTCATTGCCGGCCTGCCTCAGTTGACGAAGAACAAGCTCTCCCTGCTGGAAAACGACAAATATTGGGTTGACTTCCGTAAAGAAATGGATGCCAGCTGGAAAAAAATGTACGAAAGTCGATTGACGAAAATGGCCGCCTGGGAGCAAGACGTTTTCTCAAAGACCGTAAATGACTCACTGAAATTGTTTTATCCTTTTTCGGGCCCGGATTTTCTCCACGCCAACTTCTTGTACCCCCGTTCCAAAGAGTACGTCATGCTTGGACTGGAGCGAATTCGTGAAGTATCTGACTTGACCAAGATTTCTGAAAAAGATCGCGATCGTTTCCTCGACAGCCTGGGCAACGCGCTCCGCGATATTTTCAAGAAAAGCTATTTCATCACCAAACACATGCAACAAGACCTGGGCCAGATCAAAGGAGTGCTCCCCATATTTTATTTTTTCATGGAGCGTTCAGGATACGAAATACTTCAACAGAAGTATATCAGCCTCGACCCAACCACCGGCGATGAAAATGAAGTAGACATTCAAGGAATCTACAAAGCGAAGATTGCCGCCGTGAAATTGTTGGTTCGCAATCGTGAGACCAAGCTGATCAAAACCGTATATTATTTTTCGGGCGACGTTCAAGACCTGGCGTTGAAAAACAAGGCTGGGCTCGTCAAGTTTATCACCGACAGAGGCCCTTTCAATACCTTCTTAAAATCAGCCTCTTATTTGCTGCATTATGAAACGTTTGCCGTTATGAGAAAAGTGGTGTTGTCTAACACCGCCTCTATTTTTCAAGATGACACTGGAGTGCCTTACAGATACTTTAGCAATAAGCCGGAGTGGAAAGTGCAGCTTTTCGGAGATTATGTTCCGCCGGTGTCCGACTTCAGTGCAAATCTTTTCCAAAAAGATCTAGACTCCGCCTACAAGAAAGGCTCTCTGGTATTGCCTTTTTCACTCGGATACCACTGGAGCAGCAAACAAAATTATATGCTCGTGGCGAAAGAATCGATTCAGTTGAATAAATGATTTCATTTCGCGATGACCGAAGGCGCCTCGTAAAAACGGGGCGCTTTTTTTATATCACGAAACTGATTTCCTTCAGCAAGAAAGCTTTCTCTCGACCGTCCATTTCCAAGATCAATTCACCTTGATCACTGACGGTTTTTATGGTGCCCACAAACTCGCTCCCGTTCGAAATGAATTTTTGAGACCGATGAATGTTCAACAGATGGGTCAGGTATCCATCCTTCAATTCCTGTTGCTTTCCGGCGCGTAGTTGCAAGTAACGTTTCTCCAGTTTTTCGATCAGCAAATTCCATTGATCATTCAAGTCAAAAGTCTGGCCACTCAAAAGGCCAAGTGACGTCGCCGTAACAACGGGAAATTCAAGCTGGTTAATGTTCAGTCCGATACCCACAATACTCTGGTTTATCGCATCACCCTGAATCGAATTCTCGATCAGCATGCCGCAAATCTTTTTTCCGCCCACGAGGATGTCGTTCGGCCATTTGATTTTAACGTTCGTCAGGCCAACCGAATCCAAATAGTCAAATACGGCCAAAGACGCCATCATCGTCAAAGAAAATTGGCGCTTGACGGCGAGGAAAGTAGGGCGTAGGAGTACAGTAAAGGTGAGGTTCATTCCTGCGGCTGCCTGCCAAGTACTTCCACGTTGACCTCGGCCGGCATACTGATTAGAAGTGATGACCACCGTTCCTTCTGGTAGTGGCGATTTTGACGTTAAATCGAGCATCAGTGAATTAGTGGACTGACATTCGGGCACAAAAACCAACCTTTGGCCCATGAAAAGCGTTTTGGCAAGGATTTTATACAAGGGAATTTGGTTAGATTTGCAGATTGGCCGCAGGGCTTTTGCTCGCAACTTATCAAATAGAATTTAAACTGGCTGGTACTCCAGCAGAAAACGACCTTTTAGTTAATGCCTAGGAAGAAAAAGAAGGACTCGGAAAAGCTAACCGAGATCGTTGTAAAGGGGATGCAGGAGAAAAAAGCAACCGATATAGTGGTGATGGATTTGAGGGAGGTGAAAAACGCTGTAGCCGATTTTTTTGTTCTTTGCTCAGGTAATTCTGACAAACAATTGAACGCCATTTCAGACTCGGTCGATGAGATGGTCTATAACGACTTGAAAGAAAACCCGTGGCATAGCGAAGGAAAAAACAATAAAGAGTGGATGCTTCTCGACTATATCAGTGTAGTGGTTCATATATTCAAAAAAGACCGTCGGGAATTCTATGCGCTGGAGAAGCTCTGGGGTGACGCAAAAACCACGATCATAGAAGATTGAACATTAAATTGAAAACAGCCGTTATTTAATACGTTTTATAGAATGGACAAGGACAGAAAAGACAAGGATAAAAAATTGATCACGCCAAAGGTGCCAAGAGGTAACTATCAACTGTGGGTGATTCTCGTGCTTACCGCCGTGGTGTTGGCAATCACGTTGTTGAAAAGCACTTCGGGGATGGTCGAGATTCCAAAGTCGACTTTCGAAACGATGATTTCCGGCAATGATGTGCGGCGTGTGCAGTTGCTCAAAAAAGATGCCGTGGTGCACATCACGCTCAAGAACGAAGCACTTCAAAATTCAAGATACAAGGGAGAACTGGAGAAAAATGGACCGCTCGGCCTCGGCTCAAGTGGACCGCATTACTTTTTCAAGATCGGAACCACAGACAGCTTTGTTCGACAATACGAAGAATTGAAGACCAAGTATCCGAACGCACCCGACCTTGAGTTTGAAGAAGGGGGAACTTATGAGTGGATAACCAGCTGGGGCTTGTTTGTGCTCTTACTGGTCGGATTCTGGATGTTGATGCGAAGGATGACGGGCGGGGCAGGTCCCGGCGGTCAGATATTCAATATCGGAAAATCAAAAGCAGCTCTGTTTGACGCCGAGAATAAAGTAAAGATCACTTTTGAGGACGTGGCGGGACTAGAAGAAGCGAAAGAAGAAGTAAAAGAAATCGTAGACTTTTTGAAAACGCCAGGCAAGTTTACCAAGCTCGGCGGCAAAATCCCTAAGGGAGCGTTGCTGGTTGGCCCTCCCGGAACTGGAAAGACGCTGTTGGCAAAGGCCGTTGCAGGTGAGGCTGCCGTACCGTTCTTCTCATTATCTGGATCAGACTTTGTGGAGATGTTTGTTGGCGTAGGCGCCGCTCGCGTGCGCGACTTGTTCAAGCAAGCAAAAGAGAAGGCTCCCTGCATTGTGTTCATCGATGAAATTGATGCCATAGGTCGTTCCCGTGGACGTGGACAATTGCCTGGTGCAAACGACGAACGAGAAAATACGCTCAACTCATTGCTGGTGGAGATGGATGGCTTCGCTACCGACAGCGGAGTGATCATTCTTGCCGCGACCAACCGGCCGGATGTGTTAGACTCTGCTTTGCTTCGCCCCGGACGCTTCGATCGCCAGATCAGCATCGATAAGCCAGACATCGCTGGCCGTGAACAGATCTTCAAGGTTCATTTGAAACCCATCAAGCTATCGAAAGACGTAGATATCAAAAAACTGGCCGCTCAAACTCCTGGGTTTGCTGGAGCTGAAATAGCGAATGTGTGCAATGAAGCGGCGTTGATTGCAGCGCGTAGAGATAAGAAAGAAGTCGAAATGAATGATTTTCAAGACGCTATCGACCGCGTGATCGGTGGACTCGAAAAGAAAAACAAGATCATTTCGCCCGAAGAAAAAAGAATTGTTGCTTACCATGAAGCCGGCCACGCCGTATCGGGCTGGTTTTTGGAACATGCCGATCCGCTCGTCAAGGTGAGTATTGTTCCCCGCGGTGTGGCGGCGTTGGGCTACGCTCAATATTTACCAAAGGAGCAATTCTTATATCAGACCGAACAATTGATTGACGAAATGTGCATGGCCTTTGGTGGCCGCGCAGCGGAAGAAATCGTTTTTGGGAAAATTTCAACAGGCGCATTGAGCGACTTGGAACGAATTACCAAATTGGCGTATAGCATGGTCACTGTTTACGGGATGAATGCGGCGATTGGAAACATGTCTTACTATGATTCCAAACAATCTGAGTACAGTTTCAACAAGCCCTATTCTGATGCTACCGCAGAAAGGATCGACGTCGAAGTCAAGAAAATAATCGATAGCGCGTTTGAGCGTACCAAGCGCCTGTTGATGGATCACCGCGATCATTTGGAAATTATTGCGAAAGAGCTGCTGGAAAAAGAGATTTTGTTCCAGACGGATTTAGAACGCCTTATTGGTAAACGCCCCTTTGCCCATCAAACGGCTTACGAAAAATTCACCAATGGCACCTCTAATGCTAACGAAAAGAAAGACCAGCCTAAAGATGGCAGCGTGAGTGAGCCGCAAGAGGAAACAGTCGCTAAGTAATTTTGAATGAACTCAATCAGGCCCGGCAAGTTTTAAAAAACGTGTCGGGCTTTTTATTTTTGCCCAATGCAAATCGATCTCCCAGCTGGAAAAAAAATCTACTTCGCTTCTGATTTTCATTTGGGCGTACCCGACGACAGCGCCAGCCTACAGCGCGAAAAAAAACTAGTGGCCTGGCTCGATCGAGCGAAAGCAGACGCACATTCCATCTATTTGTTGGGAGATATTTTTGATTTCTGGTTTGAGTATAAGCACGCTATCCCCAAAGGTTTTATTCGACTTCAGGGAAAGTTGGCAGAGCTGCGGGATCAGGGCCTTCCCATTTATTTTTTCACAGGCAACCACGACATGTGGATGTTTGATTATTTCGAAAAGGAAATGGGAATCGTGATTTATCGCGAACCCCAAGAGCTAATCGTAAACAAAACAAGGTTGCTCATCGGGCACGGCGACGGCCTGGGTGACGGCGACTACATTTATAAAATGCTAAAAGCGTTTTTTAACAGTTCTATTTGTCAATGGCTTTTTGCACGAATTCACCCGAACCTGGGAATATGGATAGCCAAAGTGTGGAGCCGGCAAAGTAGAATCGCCAACAATGCGCGAGAAGAGAAATTCAATGGAGAGAGCAACGAATTCTTGTTGGCGTATTGCAAAGAATTGGAAAAAAAGGACCACCACGATTTTTATGTTTTCGGTCATCGACATTTGCCACTCGACCTGAAAGTCGGTGATAGCAGTAGGTACATTAATTTGGGAGAGTGGGTACATTTCAGTACGTATGCAGAACTTGGCAGCGGCACCATGGAGTTAAAAACCTTTAAAGATTGATGAACAGGATAATATCTTTAAGGTTATTAATGGTTGCCGGTTTTTTTTGTACCGGCGCAATGTTCCTGACGCCGGCGATTGCGCAAGTACCCAAAAAGATAAAGGAACTTTCCTTTAAAAACATTGAAAACGTCTCCGTCGATCGGCTCGGAAATCTTTTCATCGTTTTCAAAAATGGCGGGATTAAAAAATATGACGCCAATGGAAAAGAATTGGCCGTTTTAAAAAAGGGAGATCTGCCAACATTGATTGAGCCTTGGTATCACCCGAAAATCTTTGTGTACAACCGGCTGACTCAGCAGATCATGATCTATGATCACAACTTGCAGTTTCCTCAAATCGGTAAAATTGATCCTGCTATTGCCGTGAACCCATTTTTGGTTTGTCCAACGAATGACAATAAACTGCTCGTTTTGGACGAGGCAGACTGGTCGATCAAGAAAGCCAACCCCAGTACGAGCAAGGTCTTACTGGAATTTAACATCGATACCCTTGGAATGGGGAAACCGGTATTTTCGTATCTGCGCGAATATCAAAATCTCATTTTTCTACTCGACAAGTACTCGGGTATTTTCATTTTTAACAACCTTGGCAAGAAAATCAATCACGTCAAATGCACCACCCAAAATTTTGGGTTCTATGGCGAGGAACTTTTTTATCTGGTGGATGACCGGGTGATCTTTTACGACCTGTATTCTGAGAGGACACGTGAAGTGAAGATTGAACCCGGCAAATTTGTGATTGCCACGGACGAGCGGATTTTTCTGATCAAGAATAACGATCGGGTGGTCATTTATGAATTCCTTGCCGAAGTTTCAGACGAAAAGCCCCGAGAAAAATGAATTCATTTTCTGTTCAATTTTGAACATCTTTGTGCGAATAAGCACATTCAAACCTGCATTTTGGCCTTCGAAATCGGTTTTTACTGCTAAATCGAATTGGCATAAATTTTTCTTAATTCAAACTCCTTATAACCTACGCTTGTGAATGACGCTGGTAAAATCCTGATGATCGATGACGATGAAGATGTGCTGTTGGCAGCTAAGATGCTGCTCAAGAAATACAATCATCAGGTGATCATTGAAAAGAACCCCAACAAAATCCCTTTTCTGCTCAACAACGACTCCTACGACGTGATCTTGCTCGACATGAATTTTAGCAAAGACACGACCAGCGGTAAAGAAGGTTTTGAATGGCTGAAACAAATTAAAGAACGCGACTCGCAGGCGGTGGTGATCATGATCACCGCTTTTGGAGATGTTGAGATGGCCGTGCGTGCACTGAAAGAAGGCGCGACGGATTTTATTTTGAAGCCTTGGCAAAATGAAAAACTGGTAGCTACCATTTCCACGGCGATCAAATTGAAGAAATCGTATGTGGAGGTGGACAAGTTGCGAAAGGCAAAGCAGATGCTCGAAGAGCAAATCAGCCAACCGTTCAGAGACATTATTGGCCAGAGCCAGGCATTGAACGACGTGTTTACCCTGATCGACAAGGTAGCAAAGACAGACGCCAACATATTGATCCTTGGTGAGAATGGAACGGGAAAAGAACTCGTAGCGAGAGCCATTCACCAAAAGTCCTTGCGAAAGGACAATTCTTTCGTGAGCGTGGACATGGGGGCAGTTACAGAGACGTTGTTTGAGAGTGAATTATTTGGTCATAAAAAAGGAGCATTCACCGACGCTCGCGAAGATCGCTTAGGCAGATTCGAGTTGGCCAACAATGGCACTCTTTTTTTGGATGAGATCGGCAATCTCAGCATGAACCTACAGAGTAAATTACTCAGCGCACTGCAGTCGCGACAAGTGACCAGGGTGGGATCAAATACACCGACCGAAGTTGACATTCGACTGATCTGCGCGACCAACATGCCGCTCCATGAAATGGTGAAAGACGGGAGGTTTAGACAGGATTTGCTTTACCGGATAAATACCGTGGAGATAAACATTCCTCCGTTGTGCGAGCGTATTGACGATATTCCGATGCTCACCACGCATTTTTTGAATTATTATTCGAAGAAATACCACAAAGAGGTCTTGTCGGTTTCGCCAGAAGCCATGAACAAACTGAAAAAATATCCTTGGCCGGGGAATGTGAGAGAGTTGCAGCACGCCATCGAACGCGCGGTTATTATGGCTGACTCCAATACGCTGCAAGACACAGACTTTTTGTTCAGCCGAAAAAGCAATGATGTGTCCAGTGACTCGCTCAATCTGGACGAGGTTGAAAAGTCAGCGGTCGCCAAGGCGATCCAACTTCACAACGGAAATATTTCAAAGGCGGCCGAAGAGCTCGGCCTGACCAGAGCTTCCCTCTATCGAAGGATGGAAAAGTATGGACTTTAATTGGCGATCGCCCATGTTCACGCGGTTGGCTATTCTGGCCACCACCGTATTTGCATTGGGGTTCGTCTTGGCAAAAGACTTCAGCTTTTTTGTTACGGTTGCACTGCTCTTCGCGGTGGGGTTTCAGATCAAGCAGCTTTTGGAAATCTTTGAACAGCCCGCTCCCAATTCTTTTTTTTCATCGGATAAAATAAAGTTTGACGAAGTATCCCAGACTTTTAAGGCCGAAAGCGCGGACGATGCAACCAAGCGCTTTTGTGTTTATCTCAACGATTCGATCAATCGACTAAAGAACAATCGGAAAGAAAAAGACTCCGAGCATCAGTTCTTCAAAAATATTGTCCAACATGTAGGGATCGGTATCCTTACATTCGATGACGAAGGTATAATCCAAATCATCAACACCGCAGCCAAGCGTTTGCTGAAAGTGGAGCGTGCGGAGAAACTGGACGATCTCAACGATGTTGATCCCTCGTTGGTTGAGTCGTTCAGGAAACTAAAAACGGGTGGTCGCGAGCTACTTCAGCTCAAAACAGGGGAAGAGACCGTGCAACTGTCTTTTTTTGCCATCGAATTGACTTTGCGTGGAAAGCCCATGAAGCTCATTTCGATGAGCAACATCCAAACGGAATTGGAAGAGAAGGAAATGAAAGCATGGCAAGACTTAGTACGCGTGCTTACACATGAAATCATGAACTCGGTTACACCAATTTCTTCGCTGGCTACAGTGGTGGAGGGAGAGTTGGACGCGAAAATCAAAACGGACAATTTGCTGCTGACCAAGGACGAAGTCGGTGACATGCATTTGTCGCTGCAGACCATCAGCAAACGGAGTGCAGGATTGATTCGCTTCGTAAAGGAATTCAAAAATCTGACCCATGTGCCCAAACCGAAACTGGCTGAAGTGGAAGTGAAGGGCTTGCTGGAGGAATTGACGATGCTCCACAAGAAAGAATTGGCGGACAATGGCGTTGCAGTGGAACTAAAGCTCGAATCTGACGACCTCAAAGTCATGGCCGACAAAACAATGATAGAACAGGTGCTCATCAATTTGATCAAGAATGCGATTCAGGCCTTCGATAGTCAACCGGCAAGGAAAATCGTTGTCGCCGCCTATGATAGCGATGGTCACATTATCATTTCCGTAAAGGACAATGGCAACGGCATCGACGCCGACGCGCTGGAAAAAATCTTCATCCCTTTTTTCACCACTAAAAAGACGGGCTCCGGAATTGGGCTTAGCTTATCGCGACAGATCATGCGCCAACATGGCGGGCAGATTTCCGTGAAGTCTAAACTAGGAGAGGGAACTGAGTTTGTGTTGCGTTTCTGAAACTTGGCAGAAAACCCAAAAAGGCTTAGTTTTGAAAAATTTAGTTACTTCATGCAAGACGTTCAACACAAGATCAGCGCCATTCTCACAGAAAAATTAGGAATACCGGAGTCTCAGGTCACGTCTGACGCCAGCTTTGTCAAAGACCTCGGCATTGATTCGTTGGACTATGCGGAGTTGGTCATGGAATTTGAACAAACGTTCGATATTAAAATACCTGATGACGATGCTGAAAAAATGCAAACCATCGGTCAGGCCGTGATATACATTCAATCGAAGCTCAAAAAATAGTTTTCTTGAAGTCGAGCGCTTCCTTCGACAGCTCGAAGTAGTTTCCAAAGCGTTTCATTTTTTCTGCGTCCTTGGCCAGGAAAGGAGTTTGATTGGTTCTACTTGTTAGCGGTGAAAAGTACCATCCGTTTTTCAGTTCGTTCCAGAAAACTACATATTTATCAAGCGAGATAAACAGCACGTCCATGTCGTAGATTTCTTCTCCCTCTTTATCGAGCAAACCAGTAAACTGCAAGAGAATGTGATTTTTTTTGATGAGTTCGCCCTTGCTGCATTCGATGCTGTTGAGGCGCATCAAAAGCTTATGCTCTTTATCCCATGCTTTGAATTTGATTTTTCTCGGTATGAAATCTTGATCCTCAGTGCTTGCCATGTTATCGGTATATGAAGGTGCTTGCTCGTGCCTATAAATTCAACTAGGTTTGCCCAATGGACTCCTTTAGGAGAACTTGTTTACAAGTAAGCCCAAAACTTCGGCAAGTTCAAGAAGTAATCGGTGTGATTTAGCATGAGCAAAAACGCCCTCTTTATTATTAATAAGTTTTCCGGCGGAGGATATCGCCATGACGTGGAGGGGCGCATCATCGAAACATGTAAAACCGCGGGCATCGAGTGCCGAATCGAGTTTACACAAAGCCGCGGGCATGCCACTGAACTTGCCTTGTGGGCCGTAGAACAAAAAATGGACATG
>DATJJP010000085.1:0-17494 GCA_035492075.1 Cyclobacteriaceae bacterium
ATAAAAAATGTATTTCAGCGTTATGGCTTTCAACCCCTGGAGACTCCGGCAATGGAGAATCTCAGTACACTCACAGGAAAGTATGGGGAAGAGGGTGACCAACTTTTATTCAAAATCCTGAATTCGGGAGACTTTCTCAAAGACGTTGATGGCGTAAAGCTCGAAGCCAAAAATGCAAAGGCGCTCACGTTCGATATTTCAGAGAAAGGCCTTCGTTATGACCTCACCGTGCCTTTTGCCCGCTACGTGGTAATGAATCGCCACGAGATCATCTTTCCCTTCAAGCGATACCAAATTCAGCCCGTATGGCGTGCAGACCGTCCACAAAGAGGACGGTACCGCGAGTTTTACCAATGCGATGCCGATGTAGTAGGAACCGACTCGCTGGTGTGCGAAGCGGAAATCATCCTCATGATAAAAGACGCTTTCAAAGGACTCGGCATCCAAGACTATTGTATAAAAATAAATCACCGCAACGTTTTGTCGGGTCTTGCCGAAATGCTTGACGCCGCCCAAAATGAAAATTCTCTTTTTGTCGCCATCGACAAGTTGGACAAGATCGGTGAAGAAAAGGTGAAGGAAGAATTGGGGGCGAGAGGATTTGATACCGCCAAACTCCCCCTTCTCTTCGAGGTTCTGAATTTCAATGGAAACTTCGCCCGGAAGATCGAAATGCTGAAAAAGAAATTTGAAAAATCGGAAAGAGGAATGAAGGGGATTGCTGAATTGACCGAAGTGCTCTCCCTGATCTCCAACTTCGGATCCAATGATCAGCACGTTGAATTGGACATCGCTCTTGCCCGAGGGCTCAGCTACTACACCGGCTGCATCTTTGAAGTGAAAATAAACAATGTGAGCATCGGCAGCGTGAGCGGCGGTGGCCGTTATGACAACCTTACCGCCGTATTCGATGCCAAAGAGAAAAGCTCAGGCGTAGGATTCTCGTTCGGAATTGATCGCTTATACGATGCCATGGAAGAGCTCAAAATTTTCCCTAAGGAAACCACTGCCGCTTCCACGCTTTTGGTGGCCCACCTCGACGACGATGCTTTTCGTTACGGATTGAAAACCGTTCAGGCCTTCCGAAACATCGGCATCGCGGCAGAGATCTATCCAGACCACGCCAAAATCAAAAAACAGATGGAATATGCTGACCGCAAAAGAATTCCATTTGTCATCGTCATTGGTGCAGATGAGGTGAAAACGGGTCAGCTCACTTTAAAGCGGATGGAGACGGGCAATCAATTAAAACTCTCGTTCGAAGAAATTGCCACCGCCATCCAATTGCACAATAAAAACTAAAATTCTTTCCCTTGAATCACGTTCATACCGTTAGCGCAAAGCCCCTTTCCCTCGATGATTTGACAAGAATCATGCGTGCCGATGCGCAACTCTCTCTTTCCAAAGATTCAAAAGAGAAAGTACAACGCTGCCGCGAATACTTGGACAAAAAAATAAACGGCTCATCCGAACCAGTGTATGGAATCAACACTGGCTTCGGGTCGCTTTACAACAAGAACATTCCCAAAGATCAATTGGAAAAACTCCAGGAAAATTTGGTGCTTTCACATGCCTGCGGAATGGGACCCGAAGTGCCGCACGAGTTGGTGCGTTTAATGCTGTTCTTGAAAATCCAGTCGCTCGCCTATGGCTATTCGGGAGTGCAGGTAGAAACTATTGAACGGTTGATAGAGATGTTCAATAAAAACATCTTGCCGCGGATTTACGAAATGGGGTCCCTGGGTGCTTCAGGTGACCTCGCCCCTCTGGCACATTTGTCCCTTCCATTGATCGGTCAGGGTCAGGTCCATTTTCAAAACCAAAATCGGAATAGCGAAGATGTATGGCGATCGCTCGGTTGGCAGAAACTGCACCTTCGTTCGAAGGAAGGGCTGGCCCTGCTCAATGGCACGCAGTTCATGAGTGCCTACGGAACTTGGTGTGTTCTCCATGCCGCTCGACTCCTCCAATTGGCCAACTTAATCGGTGCTCTCTCGCTCGACGCATTTGATGGACGCATTGAACCCTTTGATGCCGACGTACATCGTATTCGGCCGCATTCGGGGCAAATAAAGGTAGCCCATGAAGTAGCCCGCATTTTAAAAGGGAGCGAGATCATTTCGCAAAAGAAAAAACACGTACAAGACCCCTACTCTTTCCGATGCATTCCACAAGTGCACGGGGCCAGTAGCGATGCACTGCAATACGTCGCCGGTGTATTCCTTACGGAGATCAATAGCGTCACTGACAACCCCAACGTTTTTGCTCAAGAACAAAAAATAATTTCCGCTGGAAATTTTCACGGGCAACCGCTGGCCTTGGCCTTAGATTTTCTCGCCATTGCCGTCGCCGAGCTTGGAAATATTTCCGAGCGCCGAACATATCAATTGATCTCCGGCACTCGCGATTTGCCCAATTACCTTGTGGCCGAACCCGGTATCAATTCGGGATTGATGATTCCACAGTACACCGCCGCATCGATGGTAAGTCAGAACAAACAGCTCTGTACGCCCGCTTCTGCTGACTCCATTGTCTCTAGCAACGGGCAAGAAGATCACGTAAGCATGGGGGCCAATGCCGCCACGAAAGCCTACCGAGTAATAAACAACCTATATTCCATTCTAGCGGTGGAGTTGATCACCGCCTCGCAAGCTCTGCATTTCAGGAGGCCCTTGAAGACTTCTCCGATTTTGGAAAATTTAGTGGATACTTTTTGTCGCCGTGTTCCGTTTATAGAAAGCGACCGTTTCTTGCACAACGACCTGATGGAGGCGGAAAAATTCTTGAAAGAGTTTAATTTAGAATAGTGAGGCAGGCACTTTTTATTCTTGGACTTATGGCAATCGGGTGGGCTACAATGGCGCAACCTTATAATAGCAGGCTCGGCCGATTTCAAGTAGACCAAATTCGAGGATGTGCTCCTTTCACGGTCAACATTACCAATACCAACTTGAGCGGAAACGGTGGATGTACTTCCGGTCTGCCGTGTTTCATGCAATATGATTCCTCTATCCCACCGAGTCAATGTGCGGCGACTACGTGTGGTCAAAATCTCCTTCAGGCTACGTACACCCAACCTGGCACGTACAAGCTTTCGGTCACTTATCCCAGCAATGCGACAGGCGCAGATGATATCATTATTACCGTAGACCCTTACGGTCCTCCCACTTTCGACATTTATACCTGTGCCGGCGATCAAGTATCCATCAACATCACCGACAAATCGTACGATAAATACAACATCGATTTCAACAACGACGGCACGGTAGATAAAACGATTCCCTCGGGGAATAACCAAACAGCAAACTTTACCTATGGAGCTGCAGGAAACTATAACATTAGCGTGCAAGGCCAAAAAGTAAGCGCAGCGCCCAACTGCACACCAAAAGTCCAAAGCTTCACTGCCTTAAACGCGTTGCCGATTCCCATACTAAAATCACTGTCGGCCATAGATGCATCGACTCTAAAACTCGCTTTCTCTCACCAAATCAACATTGAATACAAAGGTGAAATTGCTTTTAACAACGCCTCGAATTTTCAAGTCTATCAAACGCTCTATGCCGTTGACACGATGATTGCCGCCAACCTTGGTGTCGATGCAAATTATTATTGCTTTCGACTAAGTTCGTTTGATCCGTGTGCGAATACGAATGTTTATTCCCCGCCCATCTGCAGTCAAAAATTTAGCTTGGCATTGGTCAGCAGTTCCGATCAGCTTGCTTGGCAGACGTCGAGCACGGGAATCAATAGTATCAATGTGAACCGGAACAATAGCTTGCTTACAACGCTTCCGGCCACGTCTACTTCCTATAACGACAATGCGGTGGTGTGTCAAACAAAGTATTGTTATCAACTCATCGGTAATTATGCCTCGGGGGTTACCAGCACATCGCTCACCAAATGCGGAGTGGCATTTAATAGCACACCACCAACCCCCATCACCAACACCAGCGCCGTAGTCAATGACAGTCAGGTCGACCTTAGTTGGGTGCAAGATCCTGCATTCACTACGCCAACCTACAATGTGTTCAGGGCCGCGATCGGCGAATCATTCGCAATAAAAGACGTATCCACTTCGGCCAAATATACTGACACCGACTATGGAACGGGCGGTTATTGTTATATGATCAACTACACCGACAACTGCAACAACAAAAGCGGAAATGGCCTTGTCTCCTGCCCCATCCGTCTCCTGGCCGGATTGGATCATCTGAACAACGTCAGCCTCAATTGGTCTGATTACAAAGGATGGAATCAAGGGGTGAAGACATACACGCTTCAAAAATATTTTCAACCTGGACAGGCTCCCCAAACGATTTATGTGGGGCCTGACTCCACCTTTTCTGACTCGCAGCAAGATCAAGTAAACCAAGTGGTGTATTATAAAGTGACGGCAACAGCGAATGAGAACGGTATCGCGGCTTCCGTATCCAATGAAGTCAAAGTCATCAAGCACATCAGCCTTTCGTATCCCACCGCATTTAACCCGGAAAGTAAAGTGGGTGCCAACAGGGCTTTCTTTGTGAAAGGCTTTTATGTTTCATCCATGAAACTTCAGGTCTTTGACCGTTGGGGGTCGCTCGTTTTTGTGTCCGACAAAGACGAAACATGGGACGGCAAGAAAGATGGAACCGCTATGCCTGACGCCACCTATGTATGGACGGCAGACGGCATGGACTTCATCGGCAAGTCCTTTTCCAGAACAGGCGTCGTTGTCCTTATCAGAAAATAATACTCAAAATCGTAGACCAAGCCCGAGACCTCGTCCTTGAGGGGCTGCATTCAAATTCAGCGATAGACCCGTTGGTCTGTATTTTTTTACCTTATGTGAGCCGACAATCCAAAGCGGAATCCCTGCGCCCAGCATACCCATGCCGCCGAGTAAGCAAAGCACCCCTGATTGTGCGTTTGGGTCGTTCGCGGCGTATTGGGTTTGCCCATAGGCGTTGGTCGTAGTGGTGGCCGACGACAGCAAACTTATGCCCACGACGGTAAGCACTCCACCCCCGATGGTAAGCCCGATGCCACTCCTTCGCCACCTTTCCCCTTTGTTATACCTCATGTACCGTTCGATATCCTGCTGGGCCTGGCCCGCCAAAAAGGACAGTGTGAAAAGACTCGCTAAAACGTACCTCATGGAATGATAAGTTAAGTTTTCAGGGGTGTCAAGATTTCTGGCAAGCTACCAACAAAAACATTTCCGTATTGTATTGGTCTGGGGAATGCTGATACCTTTGAGGCGAAAAATCAGGAATTATGTTTGATCTGATGAAAATGATGGGCAAGATGAAGGAGGTTCAAGCCCGACTAAAAGAAGCACAAGATGGCCTTGCCCTCCTCAGAGTGAACGGTGAGGCGGGTGGCGGAATGGTGAAAGCTACCGTAAACGGAAAACGACAACTCATAGCACTGGATATCGACGCTGCCATATTAAAAGCAGATGACAAGACATTGATTCAAGACTTGGTAATCGCGGCGGTCAATAAAGCCAGCGACGAAGCGGAGTCTCTCGCACGTGAACAGTTGAAAAAATCAACAGAGGGCATGCTTCCTAACATTCCCGGCATGGACCTTAGCAATCTGATGGGATGACCAGCGTCGCGGTTGTCATTCTCAATTTTAATGGCAAAAATTTCCTTCAACAATTTTTGCCTTCATTGATAGATTTCAGTGAAGGAGCAAAAGTTATCGTAGGCGACAACGGATCCACCGACGGCTCAGCCGAGTTCGTGAAAAACCTGTTCCCCACGATAGAAGTGATTTCCCTATCCGAAAACAAAGGATTTTGTGGAGGGTACAACGCGATCTTGAAACTGGTGCAAGCAAAATATTATGTTCTGATTAACTCAGATGTGGAGGTCACGAAAGGCTGGCTCGCTCCTATCATTGAGTTGATGGAAAGTGACGCCACCATTGCTGCCGCACAGCCAAAAATCTTATCCCAGAGGGTCAAGACCAAATTTGAGTACGCCGGTGCAGCGGGTGGAAAGATCGACATCCTTGCCTACCCTTTCTGTCGCGGACGTATTTTCGATTCTATCGAGGACGACAAGCACCAGTATGATGATGTGGTGGAAATTTTTTGGGCCACAGGCGCTTGTTTATTCGTGAGGGCCGATCGTTACCACGAAATGGGCGGACTGGATGAAGACTTCTTCGCACACATGGAGGAGATTGATTTGTGTTGGAAGTTATCACGGGCAGGCCACAAAATTTATTACTATGGTAAAAGCACCGTTTACCATGTGGGAGGCGGTACTTTGTCCGCGTCCAATCCCCGCAAAACCTATTTCAACTTCAGAAACGGCTTGAGCTTACTGGTGAAGCATCAACCCCTCGCGGCGCTGCTTTGGAAACTGCCTTTACGAATCCTGCTAGATTGGACGGCCGCACTTCATTTTCTGGCAAGCGGATCGGGTGTGCACGGCAAGGCGGTAATTATTGCCCATTTGAGTTTTCTAAGACGCTTTGGGCACGAGATGAAGAAGCGCGCTCAAACCGCAAGGCTCATCAGCACGTACAAAGTCCCAAATATGTACCACGGGCTTATCGTGTTTGACTATTTCGTAGGTAGGAAAAAATGGTACAAGGACCTGGAACGTTAGTGACGGATATCGTTATTTCCAATTATACGGAAGGCAACTCTCAGGTCTCTAAATCAGCGGAATCTCTTTACCCAGTACCGGAGGTCAAAAATCCCAAATTGTGCTGCGCTTGCGCAAATGAGCTCGGATGTTGAGCACAAACGCAAAAGACAAGTAGATGATCACTGGCGATCCCAGCGTAAGAAACGATGCATAGATAAAAAACAACCGTATCGATGAAGTAGCAACACCGAGTTTCTCGCCTAAATATGTGCAAACCCCGAAGGCGTGACCTTCAAAAAATAATTGAATCCTCTTCACAATATCCATAACGCTCAAAATAATTCAGTTATTTTAAACCGTTTACCTGCGTAAAATGCAGTTCATCGGCTTATTTTTCAACTCACAAATATAAGCACTTGAACCCGAGTAATAGGTGAACACAAGTTCTTATTTTTTTGGCTATCCTTGCATCTAAATAACGATATCAGTTACATTTGCGACTCTAAAAATCAAGTTTTTAAACCAAATTCCATGAGAAAAATAGTTTACTCCCTCGGGATCATCGGAGCAGTTTCAATGGCCGGCTGTACGCTCCCCCAGATGATCAAAGCAGCCAAAGATCAGAAGCTGGAGGTGAAACCAAACCCCCTTGAAGTGCACAAGGACACCGTCGCGTTCGACATGTCTGGCAACCTTCCTGCCAAGCTTTTGAAGAAAGGTACCGTATTCACCGTAAATACTTTTTACAAGTATGGCGACAATGAATTGGCACTGCCTGCTGTACCGTTCAAAGCAGAAGACTATCCTGCCAACGCTACTTCTCAAACCCCTGTAAGTAAATCTTTCTCATTCCCTTACAAAGATGCTTATCGAGTAGGAACTGTGGAGACACAATACGTTGCTTCAAAAGGAACCAAATCGAAATCAACCCCTCGTTTGGCCATTGCAACCGGTATCATCACCACTTCCAAACTTGTTCAGAACTCATACTATGCTGCATTCGCAGACCATGGCTATAACAATAAAGAAGAACTTGTTCCGGTAGTGATCCCTGACTTCATTTTTGAAAGAGGGAAATCCGTACTTCGCAAGTCTGAAATCACTGCCGACAAAGGCAAACAATTGGATGCGTTCATCGCCTCTAAAAACATCACGAAGACGGTCACCATTACAGGTACTCACTCACCCGAAGGTTTGGAGCGTATCAACACCAAACTCTCTGAAGAACGTGCAAAAGCAATCGAAAAATTCTATCGTGATGAAATGAAGAAATACGACTACCAAGGTGTAGCTGCTGATATTCAATTCGTGTTGAAACCGATCGTTGACGATTGGAATGGTCTTAGCACCGCTTTGGCTTCTTACGATGGAATCTCCGCTGACGAAAAATCAGAATATATGACCATCATCAACAATGGTGGCACGTTTGAAGAAAAAGAAAAGTCTTTGCATAAACTGAAGTCGTACAACAAAATATTCAATGCGCTATATCCTGCACTCCGTACCGCAAAAACTGAAATCCTTACGGTGAAAGCCAAGAAGACCGACGCTGAGATTTCTGTTCTTGCGAAGCAAATCACCAAGGGCGAAGCGGGTGCAGATGCTCTTACCTTCGAAGAATTGATGTATGCTGGCACCCTTACTCCTTCAGTGGATGAAAAAGCAGCGATCTACGAAGCCGCCACAAAAAAGGGTGACCACTGGAATGCCAACAACAATTTGGCCGCCTGCTATATCCAAATGATCATTGACAACCCGGGCCGTTCATCAGAACTTGCCGGCAAAGCATCAACTCAATTGGACATTGCTTACAAGCTTCAACAAGCACCTGAAGTGTTGGCCAACCTTGCTTCTATCTCCTTGATGCAAGGCAACCCTTACAAGTCGTACAGCTACGCCGTGAAGGCCCTGAATGGAGCAAACAACGATGTAACCCGTGGTGTAAACGGCGTAAAAGGTGCTGATGAGATCTACAAAGCTGCCTATAGCGATGCAGTTCGCTCAACGTCTTCTTCTTCCGACACTGACGTGAACCTTTTCAACAAAGGGTTGGCCCAATTGCTCAATAAGGACAACAGCAACGCAGCGTCCTCATTTGCGGAAGCTTCGAAGAAGAATCCCAACATGGCTCTTGCGTTCTACGGCGCCGCTATCGCTGCCGCTCGTACAAACAATGGAGAGGCCGTGGTGACCAACATTGTTAGCGCAGTGAAGCTCAACTCAGCCCTGAAAGACAAGGCACTGAACGACCTCGAGTTCGCTAAATTCAATACAACAGACGCGTTCCGAAACGCACTGAAGTAAGATTCTACCTAATGGAATTGGTGAAAAAGGGCCGACGATAGCGTCGGCCCTTTTTTATTGATGATCGGGGTATTATTTTTACGGACTTTGAAAAAACAACTATGAGAGAGATTCAATTCAGGGAAGCGCTTCGTGAGGCAATGAATGAAGAGATGCGCAGGGACAAGAGTGTATTGCTAATGGGCGAGGAAGTAGCCGAGTACAACGGGGCATACAAAGTGAGCCAAGGAATGCTCGACGAGTTTGGACCGGACCGTGTGATCGATACCCCTATTTCTGAACTGGGATTTGCCGGTGTAGGCGTTGGAGCGGCCATGAATGGCATCCGACCTATCGTAGAGTTTATGACTTTCAATTTTTCCCTGGTCGCCATCGATCAGGTGATCAACTCGGCCGCAAAGATGCTTTCGATGTCGGGCGGGCAGTTTAATGTGCCCATCGTATTCAGAGGCCCTACCGGCAATGCGGGGATGTTAAGCTCCCAGCACTCACAAAATTTTGAAAACTGGTACGCCAATACCCCGGGTTTGAAGGTCGTTGTACCCTATACGCCTTATGACGCGAAAGGACTGCTTAAGTCAGCTATTCGCGATAATGACCCTGTGATTTTCATGGAAAGTGAATTGATGTATGGCGACAAGGGTGAAGTACCCACCGAAGAATATTTGATCCCTATCGGATCGGCAGATATCAAGAAAAGCGGTTCAGACGTGACGATCGTGTCGTTCGGCAAGATCATGAAAGTTGCGCTTGCCGCCGCCAATGAGCTGGAGAAAGAAGGCATTTCCGCCGAAGTGATTGACCTTCGTTCGGTTCGCCCCATCGACTATGCCACCGTTGTGGAATCGGTGAAGAAGACAAACCGCCTGGTTATTGTTGAAGAAGCTTGGCCTTTGGCTGCCATCTCCTCAGAAATCACCTATCACATCCAAAAATTCGCGTTCGATTACCTCGATGCACCCGTGCACCGCATCAACAGCTTGGACGTACCCCTGCCCTATGCCCCAACCCTAATCGACGCCATCTTACCTAGCGTCGAGAGGACGGTCAAAGCGGTGAAGGCGGTGCTGTATAGAAATTAATCTATTTCGATTCGTTAAGGCTCGCAGCAATTATCGAGACGAAGTCTTTTCCCTTAAGGAAGCCTTTGCCAAGTTTTTCTTCGTATTTGTCGGTGATGCCGAGTCCGGCAAGGTCTTCGGCTTTCTTTCCCTTCTTCAAGGCCTGAGCTACTTGTTCACGAATATCAGCCACCTGATCCCGCAGTATTTTAACGTCTGCTTTGGTCGCCAACTCGCCGTGCCCTGGGATAACTTTTGTCTGGTCGTTGATTATCGCCAGAATCTTGTCAAGTGAAGAAACAAATCCATTGATGCCTCCCCCGATGGATTCGTCAATGAAAGGATAGCCGTAGCGTACAAATGCGTCACCCGTGTGGATCACATTCGCCTTCTTGAAGTAGACAGCTACGTCACCGTCAGTGTGTCCTTTATCCAAATGGATGAGCTCAATCTCTTCGTCATTCAAATGGAAATTCAACTTATCCGAGAACGTGACTATTGGCAGAGCGGCCTTGTCGCGCGGCGGGGTCGTTCTGTTCAGCCTCTTGTTGACGGATTCTGTCATCATCCTCGCTCTTACTTGATCATGGGCAACAACAGTAATACCCTGCTTGCTGAAGTTGTCGTTGCCACCGGTGTGGTCTCCATGAATGTGGGTATTGACCAAGAAGCGAATCGTATTTGGTGAGATCGCCTTTATCGCATCCGCAATTTTTACGGAAAGGGGTGCATATTGGTCGTCGATCATCAGCGACCCATCGCTGCCTGTCAGCAAACCGATGTTGCCGCCCGACCCTTTGAGCATGTATATCTGCTCGGCTACCTTCACTGGTCTAATTTTTACAGTATCAAAATTTTGTTGAGCACTGGCACCAATGGCCACTAAACCAAGGACAAAAAAAGAATACTTCTTCATAGTCATATCATTGTTGAAAACGAAATCTACAATTGAATTTTCGTTGGAGTTAACCGATCATCAAAAATTCATCCTCCCAAAAGCGCGCGCCACGCCTCTTCTACCTTGTCCTCACTAAGTAGCTGTTTGACCCATCGATGCAACCCATCTACGTCTTTCGGCTGCTCTGATGACTTCAACACTTCGGGTATCTTCTCAATATTTGCCAAGCGACCGAGGTCATTGCCCGAAAGGATTTTGCTGTTTTTTATGGCCTCAGGGAGTTGATCGAAGCCAATCCCCAACTTCGTATTGGGCTTGGGCACAGTGAAGATATTGTCTCCATGGGCACGGCAATAGAAATCCCCCCCCATTCTCGCCACCGCATCCAGCCGCCGTGAATCGACGTGGCCTTGTTCATCCAATATTTCACTTTTGAAATGAGCCAAAAGAATCTCGCACACGATCAAATTCCCCGCCCCTCCTTCATCTCCTAACGAAATCACTTGATTCACTTTGCATTCAAACGACGCGGGCGACTCTGCGACACGCGGTGGCTTGACACGCGCTGATGGAAGTTCCTTAAATCCCGCTTTTACGAATTCATTCACGCCTTTCGGATATTCACAGCTCGCCAACGACGCTTGCTCCACCATCGGATAACTCACGATGTTTATCACTGCCTCCGGTACTTCCTTCACATTCTCCAACGTGTGCTTAGTGGTATTGTCACGCACTCTCCGCGAAGGGGAGAAAACCAAAATAGGCGGTTTGGTGCTGAACATATTGAAGAAACTGAAGGGGCTCAAATTGACGTGGCCGCTGCCGTCGACGGTGCTTACGAAAGCGATGGGTCGTGGAGCCACGGCGCCTTGCAGATAGCCGTGCAGCTTCGGCACCGAAATTTCTTTGGGATCAATAGTCAGGTAACTCACTCAATACGGGTTGATCTTGTTTTTATTCTTGCCTTTGTATTTGATTAACGTTGGGTCGTTTTCCCCGTATCCGGGGTTTTGCTTTTTGTAAATCGGATGCCTGCGGCTACGATATTCTTTATTGCCATGGGCGTGATTGATTTGCACATGACAATCTTTCAAGAAACAACGGGGCAACTCCGGGATAGAATAAGTGAAGCCCACCTGCACGTAGGCTGCGTTGATATTGTAGTGTATGGATTGACCGCTGCCCGGCACCGCCAGGTCGTAGCTCTTGAACTCATAGGCAGGCCGTGCATATACTTTAAAGTACTCCGACAAATTCCTTTCAATGGTTACGCCCACGTTAAAGAACGTGCTGCTTCCTCCGACTTGCGAGCTGTTGTAATTGCCCTTCATTTTGTAACTGCCGACTTGGACATCACCGGTAAACAAATAATCATTCCATCGATAAAACGAAACACCGGCCATGCCCCAATACTTTCTCACGAACCCCGTGGGGTTATTGGGGCTCATGCTGCTTATTTTATCACTGAGCACTTGCGAATGAAGCGTTCCGATACTCATTAGCTCGTAAGAATAACCGCCGCCGATTCTATACCTGTCGAATTCATAATGCACAGTGGCGCCCAGGGGGATATTCAATGCCTTTCCTTTGAATCCAAGCCCGGGAGTGCCCGGGTTAGCCACCACAAAACCTCCTGACGCACTTAAATCAGACCCTGCGTTATTTACCCAATTAGTAAATCGAACAGCAGTTGTACTGGTAGTCAGCTCGGGTGCGCTGTTGGGAGCTTGGTAAATCCCAAAACCATCGAGTTTGTTGGAGAAGAAGGTCTGACCAGCACCAGTGAAAGCCCCAAAGTGAACGTCTTTCAATATCCTTCGAAAGATGTTTGAGCCATGCCTGGGTTTAACATAGAAATGGTCCAGAGGGATGGAATTGTTCTGCTCTTGGGCAAACAATACCAATGGCAATGATGCCAGAGCGACCAATGTCAATGTCAGTTGCTTCTTCAGAATTGGTTTTTGAGGGTTAAAGATATGAATTTGGGATATTATTCCACCTGGTGCATCCCAACAAGATGTGTGTTTTGAGGCTTGACAAAGATGTTATGTGTACACCCACACCGGGAAGTGTTTTCGCTCTATGTTGCTATCTCGATCATGAGGCATCACCCTGAAAAGTCTTGCAATGTTAGCATCAAAAACCGTCAACTTATTTTAGGACGAGACACGGTGTGGATAACGCAGAGTCCCCGAGGCGGGAGACTCTGCGGGGACGGAAAAAATCGCGAAATTTGCCTGCTATATTTTTTCAAGTTTTTTCGGTTGATAGCCACATGAAGACGTTTTCTACTTGCCTAGTTTTAGTATTTAGTACAAGTGCGCTGTTGTGTCAAAATCTTGTGCCTAATTCTGACTTTGAGTGTGGCACAGACGTTTGCGCCTTTAGTGATGATCCAAACATGACGGCTACATACTTTTGTCAATGGTGGTCGCCTACCAGGGCTTGTCCAGACATGTTCTCCACGGCCCTTAGTTCAAACTGCTTCTCTGGTCAGCCAGAGGGCGGTTCACTAAGCGAGCAGCCCGGATCTCAATTGCCCCACTCTGGAAAAAGATTTGCGGGAATTTTCACTTACGGCAACACCACAGGGGCCCCACCAGAATACAGGGAATATATTTCGGCACCTCTCTTGCAGCCTTTGATTGTGGGCAAATATTATCGCGCCTCTATGTACGTCTCTTGCGCCAACCGCATGGTTTACGCAGCCAACAACATGGGGTTTTGTTTTACTATTGGAGGGATTCAAGATCACACGACCAACCAAGTCCTTTCTTCCTATCAACCACAGATTGTTTCAAAAGAAGTAATTACGTCCACTCAATGGGTCCGTGTGTGCGGAATATTCAAAGCTAATTCCGCAGCCAACGTGGTAATGATCGGAAATTTTTCTAGTGATGCCACGACCTCGACGATCAATCGCACGAGTGGTTCTGGTGATAGTTATTATTATGGAGCATTCTATTTCATCGATGATGTGACGGTGGAGCAAGTCAATGGCCCCGACGCTAATCTGGGTTTGACAGTTTCTGGGAATGAAAGAGTTTGCGATGGTGATTCGACGATGCTTACAATCAGTCAAAACTTTGATTTGTTAAAGTGGTCAACATGGCCTGACACTTCCCGCATCATTTCCACTGGAAGCGTCCTTAAAACAAAACTCCAAAACACGACCACCATTATTGTTTCTGGAAGTACTTGTGGTGTTTACGCTCATGATACTATAACTGTTACAGTAGACCCGACGCCCAAAATAACTCTTGGCAAAGACACAACGCTATGCCTAGGGAATCAGCTCAGGCTTGATCCAGGCGGGAATTACTCAACTTATCTTTGGCAAGATCAGTCGATTGGAAAAACGGATGTGGCCAATAGTCCAGGTCACTATGCTGTTACTGTGACCAACAACTTTGGATGTCCTGGTCGTGCATCTATAAATGTGTCGTTTCTCTCTCCTCCGTTGGTAGATCTTGGAAAAGATGTTTTTGCTTGCTCTTCCTTTCCAAAATTAAAAGCCACAAACCAAGGCTCAACTTATTCATGGTCTTCTGGATCCGTTGATTCGATTTATTACCCCGTGTCTGCGGGCAAATATTGGGTAGCCGTCAAGAATCAATGTGGCATAAGTTCAGATACAATTGTGATCAAGACACCCGAAGGCGTCTTTTACAACAATGTGGTTACATTAAATGGTGACGGGAAGAACGACGCTTTTAAGATCATCGGTTTAACAAATGAAACGTTTGGGAGCGTTAAGATATTCAGTCGCTGGGGAGAGACGATTTTTTCTGCGTATCCTTATCAGAACAATTGGCCGCAAAGCAGCAATTTACCTGCAGATACTTACTATTTTTTGGTTACAGTGCCTGGGTGTCCTCAAAGTTATAAGGGGTGGATCGAGGTCTTGAAGTGACGGCATTCAAAAATAAATAGTGATTCATTCTGAATGCACCCTAATCAACTGAAGCGTCTGCGAATTGAGGTCATGGAAAGCAAGGATCGCATTTTGAGCATCTTCTACTAGCACGTCTTCAATGGTGGATCCCTTCGGTTTAGAAATATCAAAATCATCGATGGCCTTAAACACAATCGAGGGCTCGTTCTGAAAGTCAATTGCCTTTCCGTTAACATTTGTGTAAATGTAACGGCTTGCACCTGGCGCTTTCCGCGCCTGCTTGATCGCCGTCATCACAAAGCTCCCCACCAGCAACGTGACGGGGTTTGCGCTGGCGACAATACCTGTTCCCTTTTGATTATAAAAACTACCGAGTGTAACACAATAATTTCCATTTTTTAGTTTGTTCGCGATGATGGAGGGCCTTGCTCCGATGCCATAGAATAACATCAATCGTTTTAGTTTTTCTTGATGATGGGTGACGTCCTCTTTCCCCGAGTGAAAATAAGTTGTCTCCGATTCACCCGCATTTGCAGCATAGAGAATCCTGCTCGATATCATTAGACCATCCTTTACTGTAAAAATGCTGAGTCTCACACCGTTGTCAGGTATATCCATACGAAAAAGCAATGAGTCACAAAGAAACGACCCGACCGCAGTCTCTCTTCCCTTGGTCATATCTTCACCGATCGTAGTCACTTCATAATTCTTTTCACCTTTATTAAAAGAAATTATTTCAGTTCTAAATTTTCTATCAAGCGTGACCTTCACTTGCTGGTCGTTATAATAAATTTTAGCTTTTGCATTAGACTGATAAAGCCATCCAGGATGCGTCGGCATTACTTGAAAATCAAACTCCTCCAGAAACATGGCACTTGTGGGAAGCTGGTACGAATTTTCCGTGTGCTCACCGCCGCTAACTCTGTAAACAAAAAGCGTTCTATCTGAACTATTCCAACTAAAGACCGAGATACCATTCCTTTCGTCAACACCGATCAGTCGGCCATTGATTATAATTCCATCGTCGAGAATCTTCCTGCTATTATTTTCTTTGTTGTACTTCAATGTTTGCAGCACCAACCTGTTCTTCTTTTTCTCAATAAAGTAGAGAAATAGCTGTTCATCTTTCAATTCCGAGCCACAAAGTTGCGTCGCGACGTCTTCCAAGGAAAAATCCCTATAGCTGCCATCCTTGCGAACAATAACGCCTCCATGAAAATTACCACCTCCAACCGCATTTGGTCGAAAGTAAGACAACAATACGGAGTCCTTCAGACTGAATGTCTGCAAGTCTGTGGTCTTGTCAAGTTTGATCGAAGCAAATGGCACTTGTGCGAGGCTCTGTGAACACCACGCGAACGGTCCGATTAAAAGAAGTAGGTATCTTTTCATACATATGCTTCATCCATGTAGAAGTTAGCTGTTCTCAACGCAAGCTTCTGCCCATTTTTTAGCGATCAAGCGCTCATTGATCTACAATCATTTCACACACCATCAGGCTTTTGAATTCACTACCACCATTACTTTGGACCTAACAGGGTATAGATAATGTATTTAAGGGCGCTTAACGCGATCAGGTTCATCAATATCAAGGCAATCATTTTTGCTACTCCAGCCAAAGTAATAATTTTGACCTTGTCAGAAACATTTCTGTAAACCAATATGGAAGAAGGTTCATTTCGAAATAATCCACTTGTAATTATTTCTTGACCACCAATGTTTACTGAAAAGAAAAATATCTTAAATCGAACTCGACTCGGTAAAAACCAGCAGGCTTCGACCGGATCATTTTTAATTGAATTAAAACTATCATATTTCTGATATCCTGTTAACATAATCATTAGTCTTATGGAGGTAATTAATAAATGTAAACAGGGGAATGCCCATATTAAAAATATAAGCTGATAGTTACGAGTAAAAATAAACAGATCTCCATAGAAAAAATTGACTAAGTAGGCCGAGGGGAAAAACGCTGCAAAAACTCTAGCAACACGAGAGGCTATTTTCATTTGTTGAAATGTTAAAAGTTTACTTCGAAAACTTAATCATCATTAACTCTTTCGTCCCCGCAGAGTCTCCCGCCTCGGGGACTCTGCGCAACTCAATCTCCTTCATTCTTCCGTATTTTCGTCCCCGCAGAGTCTCCCGCCTCGGGGACTCTGTGCAACTCAATCTCCTTCATTCTTCCGTATTGTCAAGTCAACATCCCTCAATTCCATAAAATTAGTTATCGCATACAAACCCCGTTCACCCGTGGCGTAATATTTTGCCGAGCTGTGAAGGTAATCACATGGAATCATTGACCAGGCTCCAAACCCCTCGGCATGGATTCGCGTGGATGTAGTGCAACTTTTGATCGATGAATTTGCACGTGCGGCATTCCCTCCAATCAAATGAGGCGTCATACTCGGGAATTTCTCTGCCGACAGCCATGCGGGGAAGGTACTCCTTGATCGCATCTAGTCGCCAGGCTATTTATTCCGTGGTGGCGGCGACGGGGCTGTAAACTGTTTCCCGATGAGACACGGTGTGGATAACGCAGAGTCCCCGAGGCGGGAGACTCTGCGGGGACGGAATGGTATCGCCCGGCATCACGCTGATGGAGCGTGCCACTCCGTTCACTTCGTTGGGGGTTCCACTGAGTCGTTCCGAGTAAGAGGTCACGCCGTTGTGGGTGTGATCGAACAGTGTGGAGTTGATCAAGCGCGCATCGTCCATTCTAAGGAACTGGCTTTGTTCCACATTATAG
>DATJJP010000086.1:0-46824 GCA_035492075.1 Cyclobacteriaceae bacterium
ACAACGAAATGCCGTTGATACCAGTGCACAATGCACGGCATCGGAGCTTCTGCAAATAATTTTTCAAATGAAATTTTTACACCGATCGTCCTAAATCCAATGGCTTCGGCCGCATCGCTAATGCCTAGGAGTGAAACGCCCTCGTGTGTGATAAAAGATTTATTTCTTAATTGAGCTAGTGGGTAGTAGCGGCCGTGATGTTTCGCTACCATTTGCAGGCAAGTGGGCCCACAGTCCATCTGATCCAACTGCAGGAAGTGCTGAAATTTTCTCACAACAACGCTCTTTTACAACAGGCAATAAAAAAAACGAACAACTCCATTTGTTGGTGTTAAAAATGAAAATATTATTTGAAGAAATCGTGATTCCCAAAAATGTTTTTGTCGCATCTGTTTTGTGCCTACTTCTTTAGGAGTAGGAAATTTGAAAAAACGAAAGACCGCTTGTTAGAATTTTCTTTCACGTAGGAGATTCTCCTATGTCGTGCCATCGGTGGAAATTATTTTTTGAAAGATCAGTCCATCCGGTAAAAAAATGCAGGCTCTTACACTTCAGGAAAATTGACGAACTTATATAGGCATTCAACGGTCAATAGATCATAATTGATTACCTATTTCCAAACAAACCCTTATGAAAGAATTCATCACTTCAGTGTTTCTCCTGATGGGGTTTCTCCCGTTGGCCATTTCCCAAACGGCAGAACTTCCCGAAGATGTTGAAACGAGCATCAAGAAGAGAATTGAATTTGAGCAGAGCCCAAGTATTGTAGTTGGTATTGTTGACAAAGACGGCGCCAGGTATTTCAACTTTGGCAACGTAAAAATAAATGGCACGCCTGCGAACGAGCATTCGATTTACGAGATCGGTTCGATCTCCAAAGTATTTACGGCGATCTTACTAGCCCAACAAGTTTTGGATGGAAAAGTAAAACTGGATGACCCCGCGCAGAAATATCTTCCGAAGGAAGCCAAAGTTCCGCAGCGGGGTGGAAAGGAGATCTTACTGGGGCATCTGTCTGATCACACCTCAGGTCTTCCACGGATGCCTTCAAACTTTGCTCCTGCGGACCCTGGAAATCCATTTGCTGATTATACGGTGGCCCAACTCTACAGTTTTCTTTCCAACTATCAATTGACGCGCGACATCGGATCAGCTTATGAATACTCCAATCTCGCGCAAGGTTTATTGGGTCACCTACTGGCTCTTAATGCCGGGATGCCGTATGAGGCACTCATGATCAAAAGCATTGCTTCTCCTTTGCAAATGAAGGAAACCAAAATAACACTGGACGATAAGATGAAAAGGAATTTGGCAATCGGTTACAGCAATGGTGTCGTTGTTGAAAATTGGGATATACCCACGTTGGCAGGGGCGGGTGCCATCCGAAGTTCCACCGCCGACATGCTGAAGTTTCTTGCGGCAAATATGGGGCTTACCAAATCAGAATTATACCCTGCGATGAAGATGACGCACGAAGTTCGTCACGATAAAGCGGGAGCGATGCGCGTTGGGCTCGGCTGGCACATAGCAAAAGGTAAGAACGGTGATGTGATCTGGCACAACGGTGGCACCGGCGGCTATCGCACGTTTGCTGGATTTGTAAAAGAGACGTCTACCGGTGTGGTTGTTCTGACGAATTCAACTGCGGGCGCAGATGATATTGGATTCCATTTATTGAATCCGGACGCGCCACTGGCCGAAATAAAACAAAGCATGGTGCCGGCACTCCGGAAAGAGATCGATGCGACAGGAGCAGAGGGTGCGATAAATCGCTATCAACAATTAAAGAAGAGTGGTACGAATTACGATTTTGGCGAAAATGTCCTGAATACACTTGCCTATTCGTATTTGGAAAAGAACCTTCCGGTGGCGCTGGCCTTGTTCAAATTCAATGTGGAGCAGTTCCCTAATTCATCCAATGCCTATGACAGCTATGGAGAAGCTCTTGCCAGGAATAACCAGAAGGATTTAGCGATAGAAAACTATAAGAAGTCGCTAGAACTGAACCCTGGAAATACAGGAGGCATTAAAGCGCTGGAAAAATTGGGAGTGAAATATCAGCCCGCAGATGCTGATGTTCCCGAATCAGTTTTGGAAACCTACGTTGGTACCTACGCGTTGAGCCCCGCTTTTAACATTGAGGTTACCAGAATAGGTAAGCAACTTTTTACCCAGGCAACTAATCAAGTCAAAGTGGAAATCTATGCAAAATCGCCAACGGAATTTTACCTGAAAGTAGTGGAGGCATCCATCACGTTTAATTCTGATGGCCAAAAAATAGAAAGCCTTACGTTGCACCAAAGTGGAAGGGATATTCCAGGCAAGAAAATAAAATGAGGTCCCCGAACAGTCGAAACAGAAAAACCTCCGTTTTCACTGAGGCTTTTATAGAATGTATAATTTGAGTCTTTACTCTGGCTTACCTTTCCCATTATTAATCAAACTAACGAGGCTGTCGGTGAGATGACCATTCCAGCCGACCTCGCAGTCGCTGTAACATTCGGCGCCGGGCACCAGCCCTACATGTGTGAAATCAATTTTGGCGTGGTTCCGTTCAGGAGTAATTTCGAAAACCACTTTGGTTCCGTTCCATTCTTTCTTGTTCGTGATCCAGTGCAGGTTGCAATCGATCACGTCCCAAACCACTTTCTTGTTTGGAACAAGTTCGCTGATCTGAAAATCGACGAATGTTTCGCCAAAATCAACGGTGAATTTATCGTTTTGCTTTTCAGCTCTGCCTTTCACCTTCTTAGCCCACCATTTATTTACTTGACTTATACTCCTCATTGCTTCTTCGGGCGATGCATGTACTTTAATTGTCACGTGAAAATTTTTCTTTTCCATATTATTTTGATTTTCGTGTGTCAGCAAGGAGTTGATCTCGCAGTTGGTCTGCTTTATTCATTTCCGGCGATGGCGCGCCATGGGTGATGAAATGAGGCAGCCAATTTTTAATGACAACACCCCAACCTTTTTCACAATTGGTGTAACATTCTTTTTCAGGGGTTAGCCCTTGATGAGTGAAATGAAGAATGGTTTTGTCATCTCTCGTAGCTATTTCAAAAATCATTTTTGTGTTCGTCCACTCTTGTTGGTCAATTTCAAGCCAATGCAGGTTGCTTTCCGTAACTTGCCAAATCATTTTCTTGCCCGGAACAACCTCGACCAACTTTTGCTTTGAATAATGTTGCCCGGGATGATGGATAATAAACTCATCGTTGGGATTTTCGCTGGCGCCTTCAAAGTCATTGCTCCACCATTTTGTTACCTCGACGATGCACCGGAAAACTTCCTCTGGACTTTTTGCAAGCTCTATTGTGGCGGTGAAGCTTTCAGTGACGTTGTATAGTTTATTTTTCACGCAAAAGTCGCAGATTTCAGCAAGCCTGGCTCTTTCATTCTCAAAGACGACACCGTCATAGGTAAATGTTAGCGATGTTCCTCTGTCTTTTGGAGTTAATTCAAAAATCATCTTTGTCCCTGACCAGTCGAAGTCGTCTGTGCTGCGAAAGCTCTCGGTAGTCAGCCATGTTAATTTTTTGTTGGGGGTAAATTCGATCACCTTGTTTCTTGAAAAATGCCCATCGCCAATCTTGAGCACAAATGCTTTGTTCAACTCTAATTTTTCTCCAACGTAATCTTCTGGCCACCATTTTCGAAGATCGACAAGCTGTTTGAAGACTTCGCTCGGAGATTTGGAGAACTCAACGGCGACAACATATTTCGTTTTTGTCAATACATTTTTCATGTTACTGCAGCGAGGGTTGTAAATACCATTTGAGTTGCCCTGTACCATTGGTAATGAGATTTTGTAAACTCTGATGGATAAAACCCGTCCATGCATCTCGGCACACTTGATAGCATTCATAGGTTGGCACCAGTCCTACTTGGGTGAAAACCAATTGCGTTTGGTTCCCTTGCTGGGAAATTTCAAAAGTAATTTTATTGCCCGTCCACTCCCTTTGATCTTTGATGAATTTGAAATAGTTGTCTTCCACCAGCCAGACCACTTTCCTACCGGGAATCATTTCAATTGTTTTCATTTGACACCGGTGATTGTCTTCGAAACGATAAGACCATTTTTCATGGAGTTTGTCGGTGCAGCCATCGATGTCTTCGCTCCACCAGGCGCGTGGGTTGTTGATGGCGTTGAAAACTTCGGCAGGTGATTGGTCTACCAAAAGAGTGGTGGTGAAATCTTGGTTTTTCATATCGATTATTGTTTTGATTTGTTATTTAAGAGAGTTTGCAGTTTGCTGAGTTTCGTCGCCCAGAATTTGTCAAAGAAGTCGATGAAATCCTGTAGCTCGTTAAAGCCGTCTTGCTTCAAGACACAGTGCCGCTCCCGGCCAATGTCTTTGATGGAAATGAAACCCGCTGTGTACATAATCTTAATATGCTTCGAAACAGCGGGTCGACTCATGTCAAAGTTTTCGGCGATCGAATTGATGGTCATACTGTTCTTCGATAGCATCATCAGCATCTGCCGACGGCTCGGGTCGGCAATGACTTGAAAGGCGTCAAGTGTTGGCGTTGTCATTTTTTTGAGGAATTAATTTGAGCTTCCAATTTCTTCACACAGCTGCTCCATCCGCTGGTGTGCGTGAGGATGTCCTCCAATACCGTAAACCCATCGTGTTGCAGTTGAAGCTCTGTTCCGCTGGTCTTGGGTACGAGCGTCCATACTACCGTTGAATTGTAGTTCCGGCTTTTGTCCTGCGTGCTGCCGTTCCAGGAGTAGGAGAGTCTGGTGAACGGCTTCACTTCCAATACTTCGCAATGAACCACGCCGTCGTACTTGCCCTCGGGCTTTGAAACGAACATGAAACAAAATTTATGCCCTGCGATTGGCTTGAAGTCCGACTTCATGAGCCACTGCTCCATCAGTTCAGGTTTGGTAAGATAGTCCCATACCTCACGTGCCGACTGCTTGAAAAACCAGGTTTGCTTGATTTCCTTTTCCATTATATGTAACTTTTAAGTTACACAAATATATGTAACTTTTGAGTTACCAAACAAGGGAGAGAAAAAAAATAATGAAATCACTAGGTCGATGATTTTGACCGACGGTTGTCGGTCGTCGGCCTATGCTATTGCCACGTTCGCCTATTCGCCATTTCCAGTAACGCCATCTGGGCTTTGCTTTGCGGCATAAAATTTCAAGAAATGAAAACAACAGAGATTGAATTCGCGCAAGTAAAGAACACGTTTTCCATGAGGTGCCGAGTGTGGGCCAAAATCCCCGCAAAACCAGAAGCGATATGGGCCCTATTGACCGATGCCAAAGGTTTTTCACGTTGGAACTCGACGGTAACACGTATTGACGGTAAGATTCGCGAAGGAGAACGAATCCGGATCCACGTGCCAGGCACAGATCGAACTTTCACGCCGAAAGTATCCGGCATTGTGACCAACCAACGCATGACCTGGAGCGATGGTATTCCTTATGTCTTCCGGGGATTACGCAATTTTGAACTTAGACCTTGCAACGATAACTCGACCGAGTTCGTGATGGAGGAGAAATTTGATGGTGTGGTGTTCGCCCTTGTCAAAGGGCTGCTTCCTGATTTCAAATTGATATTCGAAAATTATGCGCGCGATCTTAAACAAGAAGCGGAAAAGACCACCGTCTAGTTCACCAAACCCCTCCGAGAGCCAGATCAATGTTCGTCTGGCTTTCTCGTTGATGTGGTCATTGAATTCATGACGCTCATCAAATTGTGCAATACTTATTTCGGATAAGTTGTACCTTCCTTGCTCAAATTAATTGTCCAAGACATGAAATCCATAATCTGTGTTTTTTTATGTGTTTACACGCTGTTAGGCTATAGCCAATCGACGTCAAAAAATGCTACCGAATGGAGGATGCTTTTCAACGGCAAAGACCTCGCCGGCTGGAAGCACGTTGGAGACGGATCTGCAAGCGTTGAAGATGGTATCGTAAAAACCCATGGTGGGATGGGTCTCACCTATTGGGAAAAAGAGAAATTCGGCAATTGCACTATTCGCGTTGTTTTCCGAATGGAGAAAGAAAACAGCAACTCTGGTTTTTTTATTAGAATACCCATTGAGCCAAAAGAAGCCTGGATGCCCGTGTTCTATGGATACGAAGTACAGATCGATAACCATCCGGAAACTTCCGGAGAAGACGAATACCATTCGACGGGTATGTTATATGCGTTCACCAAACCCTTGGCCACTGCCTGGAAACCCGGCCCCGAGTGGAACACTTTTGAAATCACACTGGATGGGGACCGTACCATTGTCATGTTAAATGGAGTGAAGGTGACCGATTACCGCGAGGGTGATCCGGTACCGGCGCGCAAGTTTGATTTCGAGCCTTACCCTGGGAGAAGACCGGAGCAAGGCTACATCGGCATGCAAAACCATGGAGAACATGATGTAGTATTCTTCAAAGAGGTCTCTGTAAAACCGTTGGTTAAAAACAGCAAATAGATAACCTATTAAATTTTCCCTATCGTGAAAAAAAACAAGAAGGCAAACCTGGAGAATCACTCGAGGCGTGATTTTATCAAGAAAGCAAGTTCAGGTATTTTAAGCATGACTGCTTTTTCTATAGTGCCAAGTTACGCCGTGAGCGGACTGGGTCATGTGGCGCCGAGTGACAAATTATATATTGCTGCTATCGGTTGTGGGGGTGAAGCGGAAAACGACATTCATCACTACGCTACCCATCCAAAGAAAAATGCAGTGGTGTCATTCCTCTGCGATGTAGACGATCGTATGGCTGCACCGCGAATAAAAGAATTTCCTAAAGCAAAGTTTTACCACGACTGGCGCGAACTTTTTGACAAAGAGAGTAAGAACTTTGATGCCGTTTCTGTTGCTATACCCGACCACAACCATGCCATCGTTGGTGTGAGTGCGATGCAGTTGAATAAACACCTGTATCTCCAGAAGCCGCTCTCACATGATATTTGGGAGGCGCGTATTCTTACGGAAGCGGCCAAGAAATACAAAGTGGTAACCCAGATGGGCGACCAAGGTGCATCCTGCGACGGCATGTTCACGTTACGTGAGTGGATTGAAGCGGGCCTCTTGGGGGATATCACAAAAGTATATTGTTGGACCGACCGACCCGTTTGGCCGCAAGGAATACCTTGGCCAAGCAATCGCCCAAAAGTTCCGAAAGAATTGAACTGGGATTTGTGGCTCGGCACTGCAGAAAAAACCGACTACATCGACAACCTCGTGCCGTTTAACTGGCGAGGCTGGTGGCAGTTTGGTACGGGCGCACTTGGAGACATGGGCTGCCACATTATGGGACCTCCCTTCAAATTACTCGGATTGGGCTATCCCTCTGAAGTGTCGGGAAGTGCAAGCACCGTCTACGACGGAATTTTTTCGGAAGGAAATTTTCCGCAGAGTGGGCCGGTGTCATGTTCACTGAAATTTAAATTCAAACAGAATAACGGTCAAGATCTTGATCTGTATTGGATGGACGGCGGGATCACGCCCGAACGCCCCAATGAGTTGGATCCAGAACAAAACATGAATGATATTTTGGGTGATTGGCCCGGGGTTCATGACTTTGAAGGCGCTACCTTGTTTATTGGAACGAAAGGCAAGGCCGCCTGTGGATGGGGTGGTCGCAATCCGATTTTGCTTCCATTGTCTCTGAACAAGGTCATCAACGTTCCGAAAAAATATACCCGAGTGGAAGGCGACATGGATGGTCACTGGTGGCAGTGGGTCGACGCCTGCATTGCCGGCTATGGTAAAATGGAAGTGTCATCTCCATTTGTAGGATACGCAGGCCCGTTAACAGAAACGGTGCTCATGGGCAACTTGCTTTTGCGCAGTTTCACGATTCGTGAAAAAATTACACGCAAGGACCCCGTCTATGGGGAAATGAGTGGATCTACTTTCCCTGGACGCTACATCTCATTGAAATGGGATGCGCAGAACATGAAGGTCACCAACTTTGATCAAGCCAACCAGTTTGTGAAACGGGCATATCGGCAAGGATGGCCTGACCTGAAGCTGTGATCAATTTTTGAAAAAATCTTTGAAGCGCTCGATCGTCGCGTTGCGGATGATCGGCTTAGCCCAATAGCTTAAGCTGAGAATAAATCCCAACGTAACGAAAAGGACAAGCATTCCGGTTTTTAAAGAGGTTAAATCACTGATCCCGCCAATCAGTATTTGAACGATGGCGCCTCCAGCGATTCCCGTCATTAGAATCCCTGCGAATGACCCATGATGTTTGGCCACGGAATTCAATCCAAGTGAAACGACCGAGGGATACATCACTGACAAAAAAAACCCACAGATAGGGAATGCCCATAAAGAAATTTGATGATTCGCAAAAAGGGCAATACTTAGACTGATGATGGCCAGGGCAGTGAACCAACGGAGTACGAGTTTGGTATCGAAGAGCTTGAAAAGTACCAACCCCAATATTCCACCAACAGTCATCAACCCCCAGAAATAAGAGACGGCGTCGGCGCCAACGGTGTCGGGATCAAAACCGTGATACACACGTAAGAATTTTGACATCCAGTAGGAAATACCCTGTTCCGTTCCCACGTAAGCGAACATGGCGATGAAATAGAGGATCGTGTATTTGTTCTTCAATAACTCAGCAAAGCTGGAACGCGATCCAACTTTTTCATCATCACGCAATTCGACTTTTGGAAATGGAATGAATGCGATCACCACCATCATTGCAATGCTGATAACCGAAAAAATCCAATACACCGACACCCAGGACATACGCGTCGGCACAAGGTCTGTCATTAAACCAATCAAAGGAGCGTTGAGATTATGTCGCTCAATGTTTGAAACCAAGTAGGAGTACATTTGCGGGCTAACGAATGAAGCCAACCCAAAAATAAGTTGGGCCAACACGGAGTTGACGGTGTAATGCTCTTCTCCACCCGCGACGCGCAACAAAGGGTTGATCACCACTTGCAAAATCGCCATGCCTGCACCAATGGTAAAAAGTGAAATCAAGAAGAGGTTGAACCGAGGAAGCGCTGCAAAGACGGCCGCTCCGGCGAAGGCGAGTGCAAAAGCAAACACCATCATCCGCTTTTCACCCAGCCGTTCCACCATCAACCCGGCAGGGATGGACATAACGCCATAGGCAACAAAAAAAGCAAATGGCAAAAACCCAGCCATCGTTTCGCTGAGAGAATAGCTCTCTGAAACTTTTGGATTGAGTGCCCCAAGGATATTGGTGAGATAGGAAATGACGAAAAACACCAGGAGAATTAGGGCGACGATAATCACGTTGCGTTTCATAACACCGAAAATAATAGAAAAAGAATGAGGAGGTATTACCGCGGCCGGTGGTCAGCCAGGTTTTCCACTTTGATTTTTTGCGCACCAACGGCATGGTGGGCGGCGGGAATAGTGAAAAAGAAGTCGGAGCCCTTGCCAACGATGCTATCAAATCCGATAATGCCACCATTTTTTTCGACAAATTCTTTACACAAGATCAGTCCAAGGCCGCTGCCTTTCTCGAACGCCGTGCCTAGCGTAGAGTGCTTTGTCCCTATCTTAAAAAGTTTCAGCTTTGCTTCTTCGCTGATACCTAGGCCAGTGTCAGTGATTGAAACACGAACGTGGCCGTTGATTTGATGGGCACGTAATCGGATAACACCGCCCTCTTGCGTAAACTTGATCGCATTTGAAATAAGATTTCGGATGACCGTGTTTATAGATTGAGGATGAACATACACCGGTAAGGGCGTTGGGCATTCGTTCACCACGCTGATCCTTTTGTTGTTGGCCAATTCCATCAACAGATTTTCATTTTCTTTCATTGACTGCGCGATGTCAATGACCTCGGGCTTGAATTCAATCGACCCGGTTTGCGAAAGACTCCAGTTGAGGAGATTTTCGAGCAACGTGGATAGGTTTCTCACCGATTTGTCCAAGTCAAGGAGAAACTCCTTGAGTTCTGCTTTGCTCAAGTTGACCGATTGATGAGACAATAGATTGGTAAACCCCTTGAAAGAAAGCAGCGGGCTCCTTAGGTCGTGACCGATAATAGAGAAGAGACGATCTTTGGAAGCATTCATCTCCCGTAGCCTTTCGTTTTGACGAGCGATGTCAGTCTCTTTTTCAATCAGCTCGTTGTTGAGGACGAGCAATTTTTTATTGGTCCGTAGCTTTTGCCAAGTGAATAGACCTAATCCTAGGATAATGCCACCAAAAACAAAAATGGAGGCTTGCCACAACGTCTGTTGGTTCCTTTTTTCGGCATGAAGCAACTCGTTGTTTTTCTGCTGCAACAGGATCACCCTTTCCTTTTCATTTTTGTCAAATACGAATTCGCTGTAGCGCGCCAAACTGTTGTGTACCGAATCTCGAAGCTCCTTGCTTATCAACAGATAGTCCAGGGCGCGCTCAGTTTTGCCTTGCTGTGTGTCTAGCAACGACAACAAAAAATAAGTTCGTTCAAGGTCCACTTGTGACCCCACCTGTTGATAATAGTTGCGTGCCTCCAAGGCGTACTGATACGCCTCTACGAGCCTGCCTTGGGCAAATTTTAGTTTGGCGAAAAAGTAACGGTTGTCTGCCTTGTCGATTTTGTCAGGCAATTTTTTACAGCAGAACCAGGCATCGGTCAAAATTGAATCGGCGAGCAAATAGCGCTGCTGCTCCAGGCGCAAGGCCCCAAACATATTCAAGAGGTAAGCGTAGTTGGTGTTCTTGTCAGGTCCTTGTGCGTATACCTCGTTCAAATAGAATTCTGCGTCAAACAATTTTTTGCCTGCCAAATAACTTTGCCCAAGATTCATCTTCAGCGTCGTGATGAACGCGCTTTCGTTGGATAGTTTTTGGGCATAGGTGAGCGCGCGCTTGAAATAATCGATGGCGCGATAGTAGTCTTCCAAATCATAGACACACCAAGCAATGTTGGCCAGTCCGCGACCTATGATTCTGTAATTGTGAAGAGAGTCGGCCAGTTTGATGCTCTTTTCATAATGAGCAATGGCTTGAGGAAATCGGCCGCGAATCGAGTGGGTAGAACCGATGATGAGATTCGACCAAGCAATACCCGTTTTGTAATTAAGCTGCTCGGAAAGTACGAGCGCCTCCGCGGCGTAAGAATAAGCCGAATCGACCTTGTTGAATCGATAATTGTAGGCGATGTCACAAAGGCGCAATACACGGTTAGTATCCGCGGGCAGACGTGCAAGTTCATGCTTTAACTTGTTTACGTTGCCTAGATTCTCCTGAGCAAAGCACCCAACACCAGCCAAAAGGAATATGGTAGCCAACCAACCTCGCATGGGATGTATGCAAGTTAGAAAAATCGAATGAGTGAATTCAGCAATTACGCGCAAAAAAGCACATGACTCCCCGAGAATCCACCCAAGGCTTCATTAGGACAACCCACAGCGTTTAGCTAATTTTACTAGTTCAAAGCGTAACCATATGAACGATCAATTGCATGACGCGCCATTGAAAAACCTGGACCTGTGGGAAGAGGACTTGTTGCAACGATATCCAGATCCAGAAGCAATCGTCAAGGAAAAATCCACAGAAGAATACCGCAATTACGAGAAACCTGAACGCGACTCCGTACGCGAATTTTATAGATTGAACCACAAATACCAGACGTATGATTTTGTATTGAAGAAAAAAGCCGAGTTTCTTTCGTTCAATAAAAAAGAGATGCCTGCGTGGGAAGCTTTTGACTTTTTAAATCAACTCGTCGATGACTCTGATCCGGATACCGATCTTGATCAGTTCCAGCATTTGCTCCAGACCTCGGAAGCCATTCGTAAAGATGGCCATCCCGACTGGATGGTGGCTGTCGGACTGATGCATGATATGGGCAAAGTGCTGTGTCTTTTTGGTGAACCACAATGGGCTGTCGTGGGTGATACGTTTCCGGTAGGTTGCGCATTCTCCAACAAAATTGTTTACCCCGAGTTTTTCTCTGATAATCCCGACGCGCACAACGAGAAATACAACACCAAATTTGGAGTCTACACTGAAAATTGCGGCCTCCGAAATGTACATATGTCATGGGGTCACGATGAATATGTGTATCACTTGATGAAAAAAACGTTGCCGGAGTCAGGTCTTTACATGTTGCGTTATCACTCGTTCTATGCGCAGCATCGCGAAAATGCGTACGATCATTTAATGGACGATCACGATCGTGAAATGTTTAAATGGGTGAAAATTTTCAATCCGTACGATCTCTATTCAAAGAATCCTACACCACCCGATTGGAAAGTGCTCAAGCCCTACTACGAAGACCTCGTGGCAAAATACTTGCCCCCCGTATTAAAGCTCTAGAAGTTGCAGCGTTGGCTTAACTATTTCCACCCCTCGGTTTGCCATGAATAAACTTTCAGGGTGGGACTATATCGTATTTCTTCTCTACTTCGTCATTGTCTCGTCTTACGGATACTGGGTTTATCATCGTAAAAAAACACGGGCACAAGATTCAAAGGATTTTTTTCTTGCCGAAGGCGCATTGACATGGTGGGCCATCGGCGCGTCGCTGATCGCGTCCAATATTTCTGCCGAGCATTTTATTGGCATGTCAGGCTCTGGCTTTGCCCTGGGTTTGGCAATCTCCACGTACGAGTGGATGGCGGCCGCCACGTTGATTATTGTGGCCGTAGTTTTCATTCCTCTTTATCTGAAGAATAAAATTTACACCATGCCGCAGTTTTTATCGATGCGCTACAACGATAAAGTAAGCAGCATCATGGCCGTGTTTTGGCTGTTGGTTTATGTGTTCGTTAACCTCACTTCGATTATTTATTTGGGCGCCATCGCTATCAACGCGATTTCGGGTGTTCGCTTTGAATGGTGTGCAGCGGGATTGATTGTATTTGCCCTCGTGCTGACACTCGGCGGGATGAAGGTGATTGCATACACGGACGTCATTCAAGTGATCGTACTCATGGGCGGAGGTCTGGTTACTACGTATCTCGCGCTTACGTTGCTTTCGGAAAAATCGGGGTTTGGCAACAATGCCGTCGCCGGCCTTTCTCTTCTATATGAAAAAGCCGGATCCCATTTTCACATGATTTTCGAAAAAGATCACCCTTACTATAAAGACCTTCCAGGTTTGTCGGTGTTGATTGGAGGCATGTGGATCAACAACCTCAATTATTTTGGATGCAATCAATACATCACGCAGCGTGCTTTGGGCGCAGACTTGAAAACGGCAAGGCAAGGACTTCTCTTCGCTGCCTTTTTAAAGTTATTGATTCCAATCATTGCGGTGTTGCCAGGCATCGCCATGTTTGTGCTTCACCAGCAAGGGATGTTTCAAGTGGAGATGCAAGATGAATCCGGTGTCTTGAAGCCAGATCATGCGTACCCTACATTAATGAATTTATTGCCCGTAGGACTGAAAGGCGTTGCCTTTGCTGCGCTTATTGCGGCGGTCGTGGCTTCGCTTGCAGGGAAGGCCAATAGCATCTCGACGATTTTTTCCCTCGATATTTTTAAGAAACATTTTAACACAGGCGCCAGCGAGAAAAGAATAGTGCAAGTGGGGCGCTGGAGTGTGATTGTGGCTATGCTTGTTGCGGGCCTTGTTGCACCCGCCCTGAAAACACTGGATCAAGCTTATCAATTCATTCAGGAGTATGTGGGGTTCATTTCGCCGGGCGTACTCGCGATCTTCCTGATGGGCTTCTTTTGGAAGAAGACCACATCGGTTGCAGCTCTCGTGGGCACACTGCTGACTATCCCTGTCTCCACGCTTTTGAAATTTCTTCCTCTACTCACGAACGGTGCCTTTCCCGATTTTCCTTTTCTTGACCGCATGTCCATCACATTTGTGTTTATCATTTTGATCATGATCATTATCTCTTTAGCGAAACCTGAAAAAGAAACTTTTGCCTTGGAAGTTGATAAAAAAATGTTTCGGGTGAATAAAGGATTTGTTATTGGCTCCGCGATCATCATCGGAATCCTCATCACGCTCTATACGGTTTTCTGGTAGAGAAACGAACGCCCCCTTTAAATATTGATCGCTATTCGTGATCTTTGAAAGAGTAACCCAAAAAATATGAGTAGCAGAAGGCGATTTTTAAAGCAATCTTTGTTCACCGCCGTGGCAGCGGGAGTTACACCAACGTTGTTTTCAGCTGTGAAAGATTCAGGTCTAAAAATTTCTCTCGCGGAATGGTCACTTCATCGCGCTTTACAAGCAGGCAAACTTGATCATCTAGACTTTGCTGCGAAAGCAAAAAAAGATTTTGGAATCGATGCCGTCGAGTATGTGAATGGCTTCTTTGGTGGAACAAAAATGAATTTTAAAGAGGCTGGAAAAAATCAAAGCTATTTAGCTGAGATGTTGAAGCGCAGTAAAGATGCCGGCGTTTACAATCATTTGATTATGGTGGATGAGGAAGGCCCTCTCGCACTCCCAGAAGATAAACTCAGGTTGCCCGCCATCGAAAATCATAAAAAGTGGATTGACGCGGCCGCTTTTTTAGGATGTAAGACAGTGCGGGTGAATTTGCATGGCGAAGGAAATTCGGAGGCGAAGAAAATTGCGTCGATTGATTCTCTTTCAAGGCTAGGAGAATATGCCGCGAAGGTGAACATCAATGTGGTAGCCGAGAATCACGGCAGCGACTCCTCTAAAGGATTTTGGGTAGCCGATGTCATGAAGCAGGTGAACAAACCGAATGTCGGGACGCTACCTGATTTTGGAAATTTCTGCATCACGCATCCATGGGGTACTACGCAAGAACCCTGCAAGGAAGAATACGATCGCTACAAAGGCGTTAAAGAACTGCTTCCGTATGCAAAAGGCGTTAGCGCTAAAACCTATGACTTCGATGCAAATGGAGAGCAACCGTTGATGAACTACAAGCGCTTAACCGATATCGTGAAAGAATCTGGATTCAAGGGCTATATCGGAGTCGAGTTTGAAGGCTTAAACCAAGATGAGGAGGAAGGTATTCGTAAAACCAAGCTTCTTCTCGAGAAATATCTGTAGCGTCAAGGCAGCTTCGCTGAAGAATTTCCCTGCTACTCCAATCGTAGAAAATGAAAAACCTGCTGATCCTTTCCCTTTTGCTCTGTGCATGTACGTCGTTTGGTCAGAGACGAACGGTCAATGCCGAAGATCCCGATTTCGCCGCCGTTAAAAACATGTATCTCGAAGGCAAGTTCAAGCAGGCCATTTCCTTACTGGAACAAATGGTGATGTCTGCACCTGACAATCCCGATGCCGTGTTTTACCTCGCCTCTAGCTATTACAATATTGGTGAATCGCAAAAGGCGTGGGAGCGATTCAAATTTCTTGAAACGCTGAATCCAAATTATGATCCCTGGTTTTATTTGGAAGCAGGTGTAGCCGCCAAAGACTTAAAAGACTGGGACGAGTCAATCAGGCTCCTCAGCCAATTTAAAAAGCGATTTCCCAACTCCGCCAATGCCACTCGCGCCAGGCATCGAGCCGACTATTTGATCAACTACGCAAAGCAGGCCAAAGCTTTTGCATTACAACCCGCACAAATGAAGGAACCCGTGGCGCTTCCCTCACCAATCAATTCACCGCAAGGAGATTATTTGCCTATGCTCGATGCTACCGGGAATAAATTGTATTTCACCTCAAAAAGATTCGGCGGTTTTTCGAAGGAAGTCGACGGCGCCAAGGAAGGCGACGAAGATCTGTATTTCACGATACGCACAAATGGAACTTGGGGAGACCCTCAACTTTTACCTGCTCCGCTCAACAGTGCAGGCAATGATGGCGCTGCATCATTCTCAGCAGACGGTCAAATGATGGTTTTTGGTGCATGCGGCCGCCAAGATGGAGTAGGTGGTTGCGATTTGTACTTTTCAGTTTTAGAAGGAGAACAATGGTCAAAGCCACTGAACCTCGGCAATGTGGTCAACGGTCCGGAATGGGATGCGCACAGCACGCTCTCAGCCGATGGGACGAAAATAATTTTCAGCTCCAATCGCATGGGCGGCTACGGGGGCGAAGATTTGTACCTGGTAGAGCGCAATCCCTTCGGCGAATGGGGAGTGCCTTCAAACCTTGGCCCCACCATTAACACACCGCTCACAGAACTTTCACCCTTCTTAAGCCAGGATGGAAAGACACTCTATTTTTCTTCCAACGGACACCCTGGACTTGGAGAGACGGATATTTTCAAATCCGTTTTCGAGAACGGGAAATGGAGTACACCCGTCAACTTGGGGAAGCCTCTCAACACATCTGGCGATGATCGCTACTTTACGATCGGAGGCTCGGGTGAGAAGGGATACATCTCGTCATCGAAAGCGCAAGGAAAATTTCAGCTTTATGAAATAGATATCCCCAAAGACTTGCGGCCTCAATCCTCTATTGTTGTAGCAGGGGTTGTGACCAACGCCAAAACAAATGCGCCGGTCGCTGCCAACGTGATGGTAGAAGACATTAAGACAGGCGAATTGATCGCTACCAGCAAAAGTAACTCGTCGACGGGGAAATATTTGGTGGTACTTCCTTCGGGAAGAACCTACAGTGTTTCAGCCAGCAAAGAAGGATTCTTTTTTTTCTCCCAACGTTTTGACGTACCAACTGCATCGTCATTCAAAGAAATAAAAAAGGACATTCAGCTCAAGCCGATCGAAAAAGGGGCAAAGGTCATCCTCAACAATATTTTTTTTGAAACCGGGAAAGCCGTGCTTTCGGGCGAAAGTAGATTGGAGTTGCAAAAGGCGATTGACCTTTTGAAGAAAAATCCTTCTATGGTAATTGAGATTGGAGGCCACACGGATAATATCGGCGATGATGCATCCAACAATAAACTCTCGCACGATCGGGCAAAATCGGTTCGCGATTATTTAATCAGCGGCGGGATTGCGGCAACACGCTTGCAATCGAAAGGATATGGAAAGATGAGCCCTGTTGCTGACAACAACACCGAAGATGGACGACAGGCCAACCGCCGAACCGAGTTCGTGATTTTGGAGTTTTGACTTAGTTCATGGAGCGAAGACTGATCTCTTCTGCTTCGTACTTCTGTAGGCGCTGCTTCAAGCCTTTGATTTCCATTTCCAACTCACTGCGTTGTCGTTGCATTTCTTCTTGCGTCGCCCGTAGTTCTTCAGCGCTTTGACGCAATTCTTCTTCTTGCGCCGAAAGCCCCTCTGCTTTCAATTTTGATTCTTCCAACAATTTTTTTGTTTTGACTGAGCTTTGTCGGGTAGCGATAAGCGAGGCAATGTTCTCAGCTACTTTTTCCACAAAGGCACGTTGGTGTTCTTCAAAAACTTGAAACGAAGCGATCTCCAGAACCCCACTTACTTCGTCACGTACTTTCAACGGCACCAGCAGAAGGCAACGCGGCGTTGCTTCGCCAAGCCCGGAAGTTATTTTCACGTAGTTGCCAGGAATCTCCTTCAAATAAATTGATTCTTTTTCTTTCGCACATTGAGCCACCAAGCCATCCTCCATATCGATCTTCTCCATTTTAAATCGCTTCTTACCATAGGCATAGGTGGAAACAATTTCAAAATATTTTTCATCGTGGTTGGTCACGTACAAAGCAGCCTGGTTGGCGTTCAGAAAGAGAACGAGTGCTCTCAGGATTTTGTCACCCATCGTGTTCAAATCGTCCGAGTCGTTTTTCACCGCCTCGTTAAAGCGCACGATACCTTCGTTGTTCCAATTGATTTTCGATTGGATGGCATCAGCATCGCTTAATTTTGTCTGCATGTGAATCAAGGCTTGGGCGAAAACATCACCGCCAAAGCGCTCGTCATATTTCGTATTCAGCCGGCCGCTCCCCAGCTTCTCAGCAAATGAGGTAGCGCTCTTCAATCGTTCCAGAAATTGATTGATCGCGCTTTTCGTTTGACCGATCTCTTCGTCGCTCTGCACCTTCAATGGAGGAGGGAAAGTTCCACTGGCCAATGCGGTCATCGTTGTTTTGATCTCTTTGATCACAGAGGTGAAGGCGTTGGAGTAGGTGAGTGCAAGAACAAGGGCGGTGGCAAGTTGGACGAAAAAAATAGAACTGAGCCAAATTCTAGAGAGCCCAATTTGAGCCTCCGTGACGTAAAGTACTTTTGCCTGAACGGCCTCAACAGTTGACCTTACTTCCTGAAGTTTCGAATAAAGCAGGCCCTTTTTTCCTTCCTTGTCCGTAAACCCGATTTCCTTTTCGATGGCAACTACCTGATTGAACTCGTTCTGATAATTGTTCAGTAAGCCGACGAGGTCGCCTTTGTTCTTCTCGCGTAGACTTCCACTGAAAGCATCGGCTGTTTTGTTGAATTCTGTTTGATATTTCGGGTCCTTGCGCAAAAAGAAATCCTTTTCGTGTCTGCGCAATGTGAGCATAGCCACGCGATCATAGTCGATCGATGAGTTTTCGATTTTGTGTATTGCTTCGCGAAGGGCGCCTTCCAGTCCCCAATCCTTGAAGCCCCGTCTTTTCAGAAGATCTCTCGTTTCGCGAAAAGCCGAGCTGATGACTTTGGATTCAAAAAGTTCTCTGACGATCTTTTTTGTTTCATCGTCGTCGAGGTATTTGTTTTCTGAAATTGACTTCAGGTTTTCGTTGACACCTGCCAGAGCCATATCATAACGATCAAGCATCTCACTTTTTTCATTCTCCTGAAAACTCTTTGATTTGTATCCTTCGAAGATGAATTCCTTGGTAGCCAGCTCAATTCGTTCCAAATTGATCGACAGATTTTCGGACTCCTCTTTCAAACGCTCAAGGGCGAGAATGCGATCAATTGAAACGAAAGCATAAACGGTAAGGAAAACTGACAATAAAATGATGGAACCGAAGGCAAGCAGCAACTTGGCACGGATCTTCACGCGTTTAAAGAAATCGTTCATGGTAGCTGTAAACGTACAAAAGGATAGAGCGGCTCTTCCAGGTTGGTTATTAAAAGGTTAAGTTTTGATAAGAATCCGACCTATAAAACGAATGGTTGTCTTTTGATGTAATGGTCCCGATATACTAACCGCAGAAAAACGGGTGAATTGACCAATTGCTTAATTAATTCTAACTTGAAACTCGCTTAACCAATCTTGTCTATGAATAATCGTCAGGTTTTTGTTGTCGCTTCGCTAGCGATAATTGCCGCCGTAGGGATATGGGCTTACTACTGGGTCTTTGCGGCCACCCTATATATTGTAGTGTTGCCTTTCGTTTATATGGGGGTGATGGATATGATTCAAGTGAGGCAATCCATCAAAAGAAATTTTCCTCTTTTTGGCAGACTTCGTTATGTGTTTGAAGACCTGCGCCCGAAGATTCAGCAATATTTTGTTGAAAGCGACACGGATGGGGCACCGATTAATCGGAACGAGCGGTCTGTTATTTATCAAAGAGCGAAGAAGCAAATCGACACCATTCCATTCGGGACCCAGTTAGATGTGTATGCCGAAGGGTACGAGTGGATAACCCATTCCATCGCGCCCAAGGATTTCCACAAAATGAATCACAACCCCCGTGTTCGTTTTGGTGGGGAGAAGTGCACGCAACCATACGACATGAGCGTACTAAACGTATCGGCGATGAGTTTTGGCTCATTAAGCCAAAATGCAATAGAGTCGCTAAATGCCGGTGCTCAGATTGGCGGTTTTGCGCACAATACAGGCGAGGGTGGACTGAGCCCCTATCATTTGAAAAACGGAGGTGACATTATTTGGCAGATCGGCACCGGTTATTTTGGAGCACGTTCGGAGGACGGAAATTTTTCGGACAGCGCGTTTCAGCAGAACGCCATCAAGCCAAACGTGAAAATGATCGAGATCAAACTTTCACAGGGAGCGAAACCCGGTCACGGAGGGATTTTACCAGCCGCAAAAAACACTCCCGAAATTGCGGCGATACGCTTGGTGAAACCGGGTACCACGGTTTTCTCGCCACCTTTTCACAGCGCATTTAGCACACCGGTTGAGTTGATCAGGTTCGTAGACAAGCTCCGCACCCTCTCCGGTGGAAAACCGGTAGGTTTCAAACTTTGCATTGGCCGCAAGACGGAGTTTCTCTCGATCTGCAAAGCCATGATCCTGCTCAACAGCTATCCCGATTTTATTACCATTGACGGTGGCGAAGGTGGAACAGGGGCTGCACCGCCAGAGTTTTCGAATTTCGTGGGGATGCCTCTCCTCGATGCATTGGCATTTGCAGACAACGCACTAATTGGTTTTGGAATTCGGAGCAAAGTAAGGTTGATCGCTTCTGGAAAAGTGTTGACCGGCTTCCACATTGTCCGTGCCATGGCGCTGGGTGCCGATACTTGTAATTGCGCACGGGCCATGATGATGGCGCTAGGATGCATTCAAGCACTGGAGTGCAACAAGAATACCTGCCCAACCGGTGTGGCGACTCAAAACCCGGCGTTGATGAAAGGGTTGGTGGTGGAAGACAAAAAAGTGCGCGTGGCGAATTTTCATAAGAACACCGTAGAAAGTTTTGTGGAGCTGATGGCGGCGCTTGGAGTAACTCATCCAGAGAATATTAACCGAACTCACGTGTATCGACGTGTGTTCATGAATTTAGTCAAGAATTACGCAGAAATTTTTCCGCTCATTCCTGAAGGAAGCTTGCTGGATGGTGGCGACTGTCCATATGACTATGAAGAATACCTGAAGCACGCTTCAGCGGAAGTATTTGAGGTGGCTTAATCGGGAGGCGACGCATTTACTTGAGCCCATGGAATAGTCGGTTCTGCTGAACTAAATCGTATTTTTGCAGCATCAAATTTTTTCAACTTGAAGGCTGTCAAGAAAATACTTTTTTATGTATTCCTAGCTGTAACCGTTTTAATCGCCGCTTTTACGGGGTCGGTTTTGTTGTTTAAGGATCGGATCCTTCAGGAATTTATTGATGAGGCCAATAAAAGCTTGGGTACACCCGTCGACATCGGACAGATCGAGATCTCCGCTTGGGACGATTTTCCAAACCTGGCGATCACGTTCAAAGACGTGTATGTGGAAGACAGCCACAAACAAATTTATCCTTTGTTTAAGGCAAAGATGGTTTCTTTTTCCCTCAACGCCATCGATGCGATCAATGGCAAGTACTCTATTCAAGGCTTGAAAATCGATGAGAGCGAAACGCATCTCAAAGTGGACAAGAATGGATTGACCAACTTTGCCGTCTTCAAAGAGACAAAGAAAGCAGCCAGCGACAACATTGGCTTCGACCTCCACAAAGTCAAGCTCACCAAAACCAACGTCATTTATCAAGACGTAAAGTTGCGCCAGCATCACGAATTTGAGAGCAAAGATTTAATTGCATCAGTAAAAAACTCAAACCGCATTTATCACATCGAGGCGGAGGGAGATGTTACCATTGGAAAAATTGCAATCAAGACATTGTCATTGCTTGAGAAAAAAAGTTTTGACGTAAATGCAGTGGTCGACTATGACGATAAAAATAAAAATGTAGGAATCAGAAAGTCCATGCTCAGCCTGGGCAAATCAGACTTTGAAGTGGAAGGTGATTACAATTTCAAAGATCGAGACATGATTAATGTAGCGATCAATGGCAAGAACACCACCATTCAAACCGTACTGTCGCTTCTCCCGGAAAAACTCACTGAGAACGTCAAGGAATATGAGAGTCGAGGTGACATGTATTTCACCATGGTCATGAAAGGAGAGGTGCAAAAACCCTTGATGACTGTTTCCTTTGGTTGCAAAAACGCATCTATTTTTCACCCGAATTACAAATCGAGAATTGAGGAGGCAAACCTACAAGGCTCATTTGCCAGTCCTGAGCTTACTGATTTTTCGAAAGCTGAGATTTTTCTGAAAAATTTCTCGGGCAAACTGAATGGCAAGCAGTTCAAGGCAAATTTGTCGATTCAGAATTTTGATGACCCCAACGTGGCTCTTGAATTTAAGGGCGACATTGATGCTGCCTCAATTCAGAATTTTTACCCTATCGAAAACGTGAGGGAGATATCGGGAGCGATAACCACAGAATTTTCAATACAAGGACGAACCTCGCTGCTTAAAAAGAAAAGCACCGCGCAACAGGTGCTGACCTCGGGGAGCCTGGAACTGAAAAATATTTCATTTACATCGGGCGCACAGCATCTTCATTTTGAAGACATTAATGGTGTCCTCCACTTCGACAAAGCGGATATTGCTATGAGTAATGTTGGTGGCCGACTTGATCGGAGCGATTTTTTGTTGAATGGGTTTCTCAAAAACGTAATTACCTATGTGTTGTTTGAGAATCAACCGATTGGCATTGAGGCTGATCTAAAATCCAATTTTCTTGATTTAGATGAATTGTTCGCCTTCGGGATCGGAGTGAGCGGCTCTAAGGACTTTGGCTTCTCGATTTCGCCAAACTTACATTTGAACTTCAACTGCGACGTGAAGGCGATGAAGTACAAACGCTTCGCACCACGGGATATTAAAGGAGATTTATTGGTGAAAAATCAAGTGGCGGTATCACGTCATCTCGCGTTTAAAGCGATGGGCGGCCTGATCGAAGGCGGCGGAATCGTAGAAGCGAAGAATAAAAAAGTGATCGACGTGAGCTCCGCTTTTCAACTGAATGGAATCCATATCGACAGTGTTTTTTATGTCTTTGAAAACTTTCACCAAGGTTTTATCGAAGCCAGGCATTTAAAAGGACAGACCAACGCCACTGTTGGTTTTGAAATGGCACTGGACGAAAAACTCAAACTTTTCTCGGAGACATTAACCGCAGATATCAGCGCGTTGATTAAAAATGGCGAACTCAACAATTTTGAACCCATGCAAAAGCTCAATAAATATGTAGATGATGATGCACTCCATCGACTACGGTTTGCTGATTTGAAAAACGATATTCACATAGAGAACAAAACCATTTTTATTCCGCAAATGGAGGTGCGGAGCAACGCCTCCAACATTTCTTTAAGCGGGACGCATACATTCGACCAACACATCGACTACCGAGTGATAGCGCCCTTGCGCAGCAAGAAAAAAATCGATCCAGACGAAGTCTTTGGTGCGATCGAGGAGTCGGGAGGGCAAACTAAAATATTCCTGAAAATCGGTGGATCGACAGACAAATATGATGTGAGCCTCGATAAGCGAGCAACCAAGCAAAAGATGGTGAGCGATTTAAAGCGCGAGGTGAAAGAACTAAAGGAAGCATTCCAGTCGAGAGGCGCAAAAAAGAAAAAGGAAGTGGAGCTTCAGAAGGACGAGTACTTCGATTGGGACAATTAATTTTTTTATTTATTGTTATCGCCACCGCAAATCAACAATCGCTAGTCACGAATCGACTTCGCTTTTTCCCAATAGACATCCATTTCGGCGAGCGTCATCTCACCCATTTTTTTTCCATCCTTGGCCGATTCCGTCTCTAGGTATTGAAACCGTTTGATGAATTTTTTGTTGGTGCGTTCCAGTGCCTCTTCCGCGTCGATCTCCAGGAATCGAGAATAGTTCACGAGTGAAAAAAGGAGATCGCCGAACTCGGCCATCGCTTTTTGTCTGTCAATCGGTTTTTCAGTTTCTACGTTGAACTCGTTCTTGAATTCTTGCATTTCTTCTTCCACCTTTTGCCACACCTGCTCCTTTTTCTCCCAATCGAATCCGACACCTCGCGCTTTGTCTTGAACACGAATGGCCTTCACTAATGCGGGCAACGATTTGGGCACTCCTTCGAGTACCGACTTGTTGCCCGTTCGCAATTTTATTTTTTCCCAGTTCTCTTTCACGGTTTGTTCATCAGTAGCCACCACGTCGCCATAGACGTGTGGATGCCGCTCGATCAGTTTATCGCAAATGGAGTTGAGCACATCAGCGATGTCGAACCGGTTTGTCTCGGAGGCGATGCGGGCATAAAAGACATTATGCAACATCAAATCCCCAAGTTCTTTTTTTATTTCATTCAAATTATTGTCCAAAATGGAATCAGAAAGCTCATACGTCTCTTCGATGGTCAGGTGGCGAAGGCTTTCCAGTGTTTGTTTTTTGTCCCACGGACAATTCTCGCGGAGCTCGTCCATGATGGTGAGCAGTCGATCAAAGGCTTTGAGTTTCGTTTCGCGATTTGGATCAGGAGCAGAGAGTGGTTTCTTCATGCCGGCAATTTACGATTTACAATTCACGATGCATGTTTTTAGAAAGACCAATGGCAAAATCTTAAACCGTAAGTCGTACATTGCCACAAATTTTCAAGACGTGACTCTAATAAAGTCGATTTCAGGAATACGCGGAACCATTGGAGGGAGGCCAGGTGAAGCGCTTACACCCGTTGACACTGTAAAATTTGCTGCGGCTTTCGGCATGTGGGTAAAGTCCCGCGGCGGCAAAAAAATCGTTATCGGACGAGACGCGAGAATCTCCGGTGAAATGGTGAACAACCTTGTCAGCTCCACCCTTCAAGGATTGGGTCTTCACGTGGTTGACCTGGGGCTATCCACGACGCCAACGGTTGAAGTAGCGGTGCCCATCGAAAAAGCGGGAGGTGGAATTATCCTTACGGCAAGTCACAACCCTATTCAATGGAACGCATTGAAATTATTGAACGAAAAAGGCGAGTTCATTTCGGCAGCGGACGGCGCCGAAGTATTGAAGATTGCAGAGAATGAAAGCTTTGATTTTGCTGAGGTTGAAAAATTGGGAAGCTATAAGAAGGCAGATCATTATATCAGGAAACACATTGAGCTGATCAAAAAGAACAAGCTGGTGGACCTGAAGGCGATCCAAAAAGCAAATTTCAAAATCGTTGTTGATGCCGTGAATTCCACAGGAGGAATTTCCGTTCCTCAGTTGTTGAAGGAGTTGGGTGTTAAAAAGATTAAAAAACTTTACTGTGATCCGACGGGAAAATTTCCTCACAACCCAGAACCACTTCCTGAAAATATTAAAGTGATAAGTCGCGAAGTAAAAAAAGGAAAATACGATCTCGGCATTGTCGTGGATCCCGATGTAGATCGGCTCGCGCTAATTCAAGAAGACGGAAAACCTTTTGGGGAAGAATACACTTTGGTAGCGGTTGCAGACTATGTGCTGAGCCGCAGAAAAGGTAATACCGTTTCCAATTTGTCTTCAACCCGGGCGCTGAGAGATGTAACCGAGCGAAGGGGAGGCAAATATTCAGCCGCCGCCGTAGGTGAAGTGAACGTGGTGAATGCAATGAAAGAAACAAAAGCGCCCATTGGCGGTGAAGGCAACGGAGGTGTGATTTTTCCCGAACTACATTATGGACGAGACGCTTTGATGGGCATCGCGTTGTTTCTGACACATCTTGCGAAAAGCAAAATGAAAGTCTCGGAGCTTCGAAAAACCTATCCGGAATACTTTATTTCGAAGAACAAAATTGAACTTACGCCTCAAATAAATGTTGACATGGTGTTAGAGAAAATGAAACAGAAGTATCAAAACGAAAACATCAATTTGATCGACGGTGTAAAGATCGATTTTGAAAAAGAGAAAGAATGGGTACATCTCCGTAAGAGCAATACCGAACCGATCATTCGCATCTATGCAGAATCGCAAAACGAAAAGAAAGCCGACGACCTAGCGAAACGAATTATTAATGATATAAAATCGATCATCGGTATCACTTAGACGATGTTCCTTTTTATTTAAGGATGTGATAACTTTGCAACTCTTACTTCGTATCTCGTAAATCGCAAATAAAAATGAGAGTATACCTAGATAACGCAGCCACTACACCTCTTGACCCAGAAGTCTTCGAAGCCATGAAGCCATTCATGCTGGAAGATTTCGGCAACCCGTCATCCACGCATGCCCATGGACGGAAAGTGCGTGCAGCTATCGAATCTGGGAGAAAAAAGGTGGCAGAACTTTTGAACTGCACGCCTGGCGAAATCATCTTTACTTCCGGGGGCACTGAGGCTGATAACGCCCTCATTATCGGGGCTATCAAAACATATAAAATCAAGAACGCTATTTCCTCCCCGATCGAGCACCATGCAGTAGAACACACGCTGCACATGTTGGAAAAAAACGGCGACATCAACTTACACTTTGTTCGCTTGGACGAGAAAGGACACGTTGATCTGGGGCATCTTGAAAGCTTGCTTAAGGAATTTCCGAATGCGTTGGTCTCCCTGATGCACGCCAACAATGAAATCGGAAACCTACTTGACATCGAAAAAGTGGGCGACCTGTGCCAGAAGCACCATGCTTATTTTCATTCAGACACGGTGCAGACCATGGGGCATTACAGGCACGATCTCAAGAAGCTGAAAATACATGGACTCACGGCAGCCGCCCATAAATTCCACGGCCCTAAGGGCATTGGATTCATGTACATCAACAAGGACAGAAAAATTCAACCGTTGATACACGGCGGAGCACAAGAAAGAAATTTGCGCGGTGGCACTGAAAATACCTATGGAATTATTGGTTTAGCCAAAGCTTTGGAAATTTGCTATCGCGAAATGGAAGAACACGAGAGCAAAATCAATTCGATAAAAAAATACATGATCGAACGACTCGCTGCGTCGGTCTCTGGAATCAGTTTTCATGGTGACTCAGGCAATTTGAACAAAAGCCTATATACCGTGCTCAATGTGTCTTTCCCCGAATCGGATGAGAACGAAATGATGCTCTTCAATTTGGACCTCCAGGGAATATCCGCTTCCAGTGGAAGTGCCTGCTCGAGCGGGGCCACTACTGGATCTCATGTGTTGAACGCACTCTATCCAGGATCAAAGCGGGGAGCTGTTCGTTTTTCGTTTAGCAAGTTTACCACCAAAGAAGAGATTGATTTTGCGGTGGATAAAGTGGCTGAGCTCTGCAAAGTCACCGTGTGAAGCGCCTTTAAGAATATTCATTTTGCCACGTGCTTAAGCGCGTGGCATTTTCTTTACCTTCGGATTTGAAAATTCTTGCAACAGCGAAATGAATGTGTCTTTCATTGGTTCGGGAAACTTGGCATGGCACCTAGCACCCGCTTTTGACAATGCCGGCTTCACCGTTAAGGAAGTGTATAGTCGCAACCATCGACATGCGGAGGCGTTAACAGGCAGACTTTATCAAGCCGAAGTAAAGGCATCCCTTGATTTCTCTACCAGCGGCTCCACGGTTTTTATTATTGCGGTGAACGACGATAGCATCAGTGCGATTGCACGGGAAATTGTCCTTCCTGAGGATGCCGTGCTGGCCCACACCTCTGGCAGTGTTCCGCTGATTGATCTGCAGTTCGCGGCCACATCGAACGTTGGTGTTTTTTATCCCCTGCAAACGTTTAGCAAGACCAAAAAAATTGATTTCAAATCGACACCCATATTTGTTGAAAGTAACAACGAGGAAACAGAGTCGATACTGTTGGATATGGCGAAGGCGATCACCGGCCAAGCACGAGTCATTAGTTCGGAAGAACGAAAAGCGTTGCATGTAGCTGCCGTGTTTGCATCAAATTTCACTAACCACATGCTTGCCCTTTCCCAAAAAGTGATGCAAGAAAATAGCCTTGAGTTTGATTGGCTCAAACCGCTGATCGTGGAAACCATTAACAAAAGCTTGCACGTGGGGCCGGAAGCCGCCCAAACCGGACCTGCCAAACGAGGTGACCTTGAAACCCTGGAGAAACACATGGCTTTTTTGCAAAGCGACCCCGAACTTTCCGAACTCTATAAAATAATCAGTCAACACATCATTAATCTCTATCACGAAGACTGACTTTTTCATATTTTGGAATTCTAAACTTAAAATCATGAAGAGGATATTTATTTTCACTTTGCTCCTTTCGCATTTTGTTGTGAAGGCGCAAGACATACAACTTACTCCACTCTATGTTTTGGATGGAAAAGTGATCAAAGACATTAAGTGGATCAGCCCTAGCAACTTAGACAGAATTGAAGTGCTTAAAGGGAAGGAGGCTACCAGCAAATACGGCGATGCAGGTAAGAACGGAGTGATCGTCATGACGTCCAAACCGGCCTCGTCAATACCGGCTCGTGAGTCGCTCGATCCTCGGGTGACAGAACTTTGGGATATCAAGGCACCCGTGGTCACTCCCGGAAAAAATTCCGGTGACGCACCTTCTGATGCTATTGTTCTGTTCGATGGGAAAGATCTTTCGAGCTGGTCCAACGGTTCTGGATCGAATCCTGCTTGGGAAGTGAAAGACGGAATCGCTACTGTGGTCAAAGGCAGTGGCGAGATAAAAACCAAACAAGAATTTGGGGACATTCAGCTGCACATCGAGTGGCGCTCACCGGCCGCCGCCGAGGGCGATGGGCAAAACCGCGGCAACAGCGGGATTTTTTTGCAAGGCCTCTACGAATTGCAAGTGCTCGACAGCTACGAAAATATTACTTATCCCAACGGTCAAGCAGGATCTATTTATAAACAACACGTTCCTCTAGTGAATGCGAGCAGGAAGCCAGGCGAATGGCAGGTCTACGACGTCATCTACTCTGCGCCCCGTTTCAGCGAGAAGAGTGGAAGAATTATTTCACCCGCTTACATTACCGTTTTACATAACGGAGTGTTGGTCCAAAATCACGTGGCCATCATTGGAGGTACTCAATACAAAGGGATGGCCGCCTATAAGACCCATGGCAAGGGCCCGCTTACATTGCAAGACCACGGCACGCCGGTAAGTTATCGCAACATCTGGGTTCGCGAATTGTAGAAACACGTATTCATGAAATAAAAAAAGTCAGGTTCATCACCTGACTTTTTGTTTTTTATCGAGTCGAATTAGTTGTTCGGCTTTGTCGTGTTTGCTACCGTAGCACCCTCTACTTCGCCCTTGATGTGCAATAGGGTCACACCGCCTTCGGTGTTGGCGGAAACCGTGATTACTTTGTCGAACGGCCCAAGTGCCATTGCGTTGAATGTTGCTTTCACGTAGCCTTCGCCTCCTTTCATTACCGGATCGCGAGTCCAGTCAGGAGTGGTACATCCGCAAGAGGGCTGCGCGTTTGTAATAACAGCAGGTGTTTTGCCTGTGCTTGTAAATGTAAACTTATGAGTAACAGGAACGCCTTGCTTGATTTTTCCGAAATCATGAGTGGCTCCATCCCACTGAATAGTAGCAAAGTCTGCTTTAGCATCCGTTGCTTTTTGGCTAAATCCAATGTTGGCGATCAGTGCCAACGCCGCAATCATCATTATTTTTTTCATTCTATTCCAATTTTAGGGTTAAACTTAAAACCTTCGTTCGAACTGTACAAACTTCGCACATGAAAACCGGCTGAGCTGTCAATAAACCCTTAAAAAGTGTTAATCCTTTGTTAAACAGCCTTTTGGCGCCGAAGGTTTGCACCGAAATACCCGTTACCTTTGTAAGGTGAGTAGAAATACATTGCGTATCATCATTGTTTTAGCTGCGGTGAGTATCGTTGGTATCACCGTCACTCAAGTCTATTGGGTACGCAAGGCATTTGATCTACGTGAAAAGCAATTCAATAGAGATGTCCAGGCTTCCTTGGATGCCGTCGCCAATCGGATATTTGAAATCAACAAGACTCCTGTGCCGGCGAGTTCTCCCGTCGAGCAGTTGTCGACGAACTATTTTGTGGTCTTGGTCAACGGACCTGTCAATGCCAGCGTAATCGGTGTTTTGATACAATCTGAGTTTCAAAAAAGAAAAATCACCGCCGACTACGAATATGGTGTATACGATTGCCAAGAACAATGTATGAAAGGCGCTGATTTCAGCATTCACAAAGCGGGTAAAGCAACCGCGAGCCTCACCACCATGCCCACCTGGAAAGACGATGGCTATTATTTCGGTGTGCAGTTCTCTCGCATTGAGGCAAACCTGATCAGCCAGATGGGCATTTGGATTTATTCATCGGCCGTGATGATTGTGGTGATTTTCTTTTTTGTGTATACCCTGCTGGTCATTCTTAAGCAGAAAAGGTTGTCAGAAATCCAAAAGGATTTTATCAACAACATGACACACGAATTCAAAACACCGCTCTCTACGATCGCGATTTCTTCGGAGGTACTAAGGGATCCAAAAATTATAAACACGCCTGATCGGTTATTGAACTACGCTACCATCATCGAGAATGAAACGAATCGTTTGAGGCAACATGTAGAACGTGTGCTGCAAATGGCACGCTTGGAAAACAGCGATGTTGCCCTTAAGAAAGAGAGACTAGACGCGCACGAGTTGATTCGCGACGCCGTAGAAAACAGCTCGGTTCTTCTTCAAGAGAAAGGCGGTACGGTAGATTTGCACTTGGAGGCTCCGCAAAGCCTGATTAACGTAGACAAACTGCATTTCACCAACGTTCTTTTCAATTTGATCGACAACGCCATCAAATACAATCGCCAGAGCCCTAAATTGACCATCACCACCCGCAACGTGAATGGCGACGTTTTCATCGAGGTAAAGGACAATGGCATCGGAATAAGTGAGGAGAACCAACGGAAAATTTTCCATCAATTTTATCGGGTGCCCACTGGAAATTTGCACGACGTGAAAGGTTTTGGATTGGGATTGAATTATGTAAAGCGAATGGTAGAGGCGCTAAAGGGCAAGATTTCGGTAGAAAGCAACCTTAACGAGGGCAGCACGTTCAAAATAACTTTACCTACCGCATGAGTTCAAAAATACTTTTGGTGGAAGATGACCCAACGTTGGGGTACGTGATTAAAGACGGCCTGGCACACAAGGGCTACGACGTCACCTTATGCAAAGATGGGGAACAGGGTCAGGCTCTTTTTCAGCAACAGCCATTCGACCTTTGCATTTTTGACGTAATGATGCCAAAGAAAGACGGATTCTCATTGGCGAAAGAGATTCGGGACAAGAATACGCAAGTGCCCATTTTATTTGTGACGGCCAAGACGATGATTGAAGATAAGATGGAGGGATTTCGCGCCGGTGGCGATGACTATATTCTCAAACCGTTTAGCATGGAAGAGCTTGTCGCCCGCATCGAGGTTTTCCTTCGCCGATCAAAACATAGCGGACGTGAAGAAAATAGCACATTTGAACTAGGGGGCTTCAAGTTCGATTCAAAAAACTTCAAATTGAATCATCAGGCGGGAGAGAAAGTGCTCACGCCAAAAGAAGCCGAAGTTTTAAAACTGCTTTGCATTCACAAAGATCGTGTACTCAAACGCGAGGAGATTCTTACTTCCGTTTGGGGAGATGATGATTATTTCATGGGGCGCAGTCTCGATGTTTTCATTTCGAAACTTCGAAAATATTTGAAAGAAGATCCAAGCGTGGAGATCGTGAACTACCACGGCGTTGGCTTTAAGCTGGAAGCAAAGTAGAATCAGTCGAACAAAACGCGTGCAGTGATGCTTCTGCCGAGCGTGATTTCATCCGTGTATTCCAAATTCCCTCCTACGGGCACACCGCGGGCAATCGAGGTTACTTTCACGTTCAGGTCTTTCAGTTTGCGGTTGATGTAAAAAGCAGTGGTGTCTCCTTCCATCGTTGGACTCAGCGCAAGTATCACTTCCTTGATTTCATTTGAGTTTTGAGAGAGACGACCAAGGAGTTGTTCAATTTTCAACTCTGATGGTCCAATGCCATTGATGGGAGAGATGACGCCACCCAGCACGTGATAGACACCCAAATACTGCGAGGTATTTTCTATGGCCATCACATCATTGCTTTCCTCCACTACACAGAGAATTGATTTGTCCCTTCGGTGACTTCTGCAAATAGCACACTCGTCGTCATCTGAAATGTTGAAACAAGTCTTGCAGAATTTGATGTTGCTGCGCAGTTTGTTGAGGGCCTCCGTTAGAGCTAACGTTCTGTTCTCGTTCTCCTTCACCAGGTGCAGCACCAGCCGCAACGCCGTTTTTTTGCCAATGCCTGGCAACTTAGAAACTTCGTTGACAGCTTCTTCTATCAATTTTGAAGGATATTCCATCAGATTATTTTCGCGTCGATCCCTTCTTCACAAATAGCCTCTCGCATTGGATCAAGTTCTTCAAAGGCACCCGTCCGAACGGTACATTTTCCTTTGTGGTGAATTAGCCACGTGCATTGTTCTGCTTGCTCCAGGGTATGCTTGCAAATGCGCACCAATGTTTCGATGACGTGATCAAAAGTGTTGAAATCATCATTAAATACGACAAGGTCCTTCACCTCCGTGGTCTCAATGGCCTCGAGAAGATCAACTAACTCTTGTTCGTGTACAGACGGCTTCATGTTCGGTCCGAATTCTATTTCAAAAATAAAAAAAAATAAGGAGTTTTGGCTGTCTTAAATTCAAAGCTCAAGATTCAAACCGTTCAATCTTCAATTTTGGATTTTTAAATACCGAATCTTGAATTCTTAAATTATGACTCCTCTTTTTGTTAGCAGCATTATCCTCGTTTATTTCGCTGCCCTTATCACCATTTCTTACTTCACTTCGCGAGGTGCGGACTCGAATACTTTTTTTACCGCGAATAGGCAGTCGCCCTGGTATCTCGTTGCCTTCGGAATGATCGGTTCATCACTCTCTGGGGTCACGTTCGTTTCGGTGCCGGGAGCGGTGGGGAAGGTGGGCTTCGCGTACTTTCAGGTAGTACTCGGATATCTTGTGGGCTACTGGGTGATCATGTTTATTCTCATGCCGTTGTATTATCGACTGAAAGTGATTTCCATCTACACCTACCTTGAGCAGCGATTTGATGTGTGGGCTTACAAAACAGGAGCGCTTTTTTTTCTGGTGAGCAGATCCATTGGTTCTTCGTTGCGACTTTTTCTGGCCGCCACTGTACTGCAGTTGTTTTTATTTGATGCTTGGGGGGTTCCCTTTTTTGTGACCGTAGCCGTAACCATTCTGCTGATTTGGGTTTATACGTTTAAGGGTGGAGTGAAAACGATTATTTGGACCGACACATTTCAAACATTTTTTCTTGTGGGCGCCGTTGCAGTTACGGTTTGGCAAGTGTCCAGCTCGCTCGGCTTTTCGTTTTCGGAAATGGTGAACGCCATTCAGTCACACGGCTATTCCAAAACCTTCCAGCTAGACTCCATCAACTCAGCCTCTTTCTTCCCGAAGCAGTTTTTTGGAGGAATGTTTATTACCATTGCAATGACCGGCCTCGATCAAGAGATCATGCAGAAAAATTTGACATGCAAAACGCTGGGCGATGCTCAGAAAAACATGTTCTGGTTCAGTTTGACCCTCGTGGTCGTCAACCTGCTTTTTCTTACTCTTGGTGCCCTGCTTTTCATCTACTGCGAGCAGCGGGGAATTGCTGTTCCGCAATACACGGATGAACTTTTCCCGCGGTTGGCATTCAATGAGCTAGGGCCTTTGGTGGGAATTTTGTTTTTGCTTGGTATAACGGCATCCTCTTACGCCAGCGCCGACTCCGCACTCGCCGGTCTAACAACTTCGTTCTGCATCGATTTTTTGAATTTCAAAGACAAGGATGAACAGACAAAGCAACGGCAAAAATTCATAGTTCACTTTGGTTTCTCGGTTTTGTTCTTGCTCATCATTTTGGTGTTCAAAGAGGTCAATGAAAAAACCGTGATCGATGCCGTACTCAATGTTGCGGGCTATACGTACGGACCACTGCTCGGACTCTTCTCTTTTGGGATCTTCACCGATCGAAAAGTGATCGGTAAGTTCGTGCCCGTGGTTTGTCTAATCTCGCCATTGATTTCTTATTTGCTCAGCAAAAATTCGGCTGAGCTATTCGGCGGTTATAAAATTGGCATTGAAATTTTGGTGGTGAATGGCTTGATCACGTTTGCCGGCCTTTGGGTGGCTTCACGGAGAGTACCCCGTGAAGCCCAATGAGCAATTAAACGCTCCGATACCTTTTTCTGCGCACGCTTTTCTTGTGCAAGCTCCAAAGCGAGATAATGATTACGGTAAATGCTATCGAAAGAGATAATACTGCCAACGGATTCATGTTCCTATTTTTATTTAAATGTTTACGTACCCAAATTCAATCGTCTTGTTGCCTTTCGTGACTTTTATGAAATATTTCCCTGAAGGCTTTTCATCAAAGAAGACCATGGTATAAGTGCGAGGGAGTTCTTCAGCTGCCAACAACATTTTATTGGCATCATAAACTTCCACTACTCCTCCCACAAATGACGGATCAACTTTAAAGTAAACCGAGTGAGATTTGACCGAGATGATCTTGAGTTTTTCTTTCGGCTCTTTTCCCATTGAGAAAGAGGATGTCGTCAACATCACCACAAACAACAGCACCACTACATTTTTCATAAATTCTTTTCGTCTATTGGTGCGAACAGTGTGCCACAAGACAAAACCTTGATTGCAGCTGGATTTTGATGATATTTTTTTTTAAGTTCTCTTATCGGGACAGATACCTTGGCGTTTTATGGTTTTGAGAATTTTCATCAAGGTTTTTGACCGTTTGGGACATCGAACCCGTGAAAAAAAGAAGGCCGCTTGCGCGGCCCTCTTCGATCAAAACCAACCAACAACACGAAACCAAGTCTTACAGATTTTTATACTTAAAATCTTCTTTGCCATTTCTTTTGTACTGCTTCACGACGGCCTTGAGCGCAGCTACTCCAAATCCAATTATTAGGGCGCAGAGCATGAGGATTGAAACTTCCATGGGTGGATATTTTTGGGTTTCTATGTTTGTCGTCTTTTTTTTCTTTTCGATCCCGATTTTTGTTCGTTCGTCGAAAATCTTCAGTTGGTCAGCCTATGACGACAATTGTGCCACCGTGCCAAAGTTTGAATTCAGCCGAATTTCTAAGATTGTTCAATTGAGATTATCCCACATTGGGATGCCAATTCCCTTAAAGAAGCTCTAGGGATGGATTCCAGAAGCGCTTGTTGAAGTCAACCACCTTGTCTTTCACTACTTTGACGCCCTCTTTTTCCAGCGCTCGCTGCATCGCCGTAGGGGTCTTAAAATGGTGCTTGCCAGTGAGAAGGCCCTGGCTGTTGACCACACGGTGAGCAGCCATTTTATGACTGTGAGCAGCATTCATTGCCCAACCCACCATTCGAGCACTCATTTTGGAGCCAAGGTATTTCGCGATCGCGCCATAGCTGGTCACCCTTCCTTTCGGGATGAGCGCCACCACCTCAAATACGTCCTCAAAAAAGTTGTGGTTTGAAGATTTTCTTTCAGAGGTATTTTTTTTCGTTCGCAATCGTTTCAGCTGAACCACGCTCGGGTTTCATTTTTTTTTCAAAATACTACCTTTGCGCTCAAATTTAAAAGATGTCTCGACTACTGATCCTACTTTTCATTGCATCGAGCACCGCGTCGGCTCAACAACTGATCTTTCCTGATTCTGTCAACTGGAGTCAATTGAAGGAGGGGCAGGTTCTGTCCTTTCGCGTGAAAGTGAAAGATCCCGAGGCGCCAAAATTTTCGCTCGAAGGAATCAATGGCTATGGCATTCTCTTTGACACGCTAGGAAATTTTTCCTGGAGACCGTCTTTTGACCTTGTCGATCGACTCGAAAAACAGAAAGAAATAAATTTGATTTTTCAGGCTGACTGGAAAGATGGCCGTAAAGTGCGGACACCTGTCAACTTCATTGTCTTTCATCAAAATCGTCCACCCGAGATCGGCGATCTCCCCGTATTTTACGTAAAGCAGTCGACACAAAACCGCTATCAGATTTCTTTCGACTATGTAAAAGACCCTGATGGAGATCCTTTGGTTTTCAAGATTGCGCAAGCACAGCTTCCCGAAGGGATGACTTTGTCAGCATCGGGTATGCTCACCTGGATTCCGTCCAGAAATCAATTCAATGGTTTAAAAAACACACCTGCTACAATCGAGTTCACGGCGCAAGATCAACCTGACAAAGCGGAGGCCGTCGGTAAAATCAGGTTAATGCAGACACAACTCGATTTGCCCCCGGAGATCTTGCTTGTGCCAAGCGACTCGGCCTTGAACATCAAAGAAAACGAACGGGTCAATTTCAAACTGTATGTATCAGACCCCAATGGAGATGAGGATATAGCAAATGTCAGTTTCCTTTCTTCTGATGAGCGTGTTCCAAAAACCGCCTTGAACGAAAATTCCAAAGTGCAATACGAATTTACCTGGGCGCCCGGCTATGCCTTTACCGATGATGCGGAAAAAACAAAAAATGTGGACATCATTTTCTACGCGATCGATAGATCGAACAACCGGTCGCAGCGTAAAGTGAAAGTAAAAATTAACGATACTGAAAACATTGAGCAACGGGATAAGTTTCTTTATCAGAAATACAGCAGCGTTTTAATGCAAGCAAAAGCGCTCATTGATTTGCTGAACGAAAAACATAAAAAACTAGAGAAGGACTATCACAAGGCGAAGAAGGGAAAGAAGAATCGTTCCATATTCGGCGCTTCTCTCGGTGCGGGGTCAGCCATGTCGTCGGCATTCGTCACCTCGGCTGATGGGCTTAAGGCCGTCACCGCGATCGGAGGCTCGGCCACCGCCACTCTGGGAACACTCGAAGCGACAGAAGTGGTGGGTAAATCAAAAAATGATATTCTGGAACTAATTAGAACGGAAACCGAAATTAGAAATCAACTGCAGCTTCAAGGAGATATCTTCGCGAGGACCTACGCGCTCAAAGCGAATCGCAGAAGTGTTGATTTCGACAACGACCGCGACAAACTGCTCCCTTACATCAACAATCAGAAACTACCTATGTTGGAACTTGATGCATCCAAACCACTGAACATGCATATTGACGCGAAGGAGATGAAAAAAACTTTTACCGACTACAGCGAAGAGTAGGGATCACTCAATATTCTAAAGTTCAACATTGATAATTGCGTTTCCACTTTCCTTGTTTGAAATTTTTTGAATTAGCCCTCCCACCATTTTTTGCTTGGATACGAAAAATTTAAAATCACCGGTTCGCCAATGAGAGGAGTGGTTACCGTCTGATTAATTGTACTCGCAAATTTTATCGCGCGATGGATCGGTTCGTCCCAGGGGTGCAACGCCAACTCAAACTTGGCCCAATGCACAGGCATTAGCACTTTTGCATTCAAATCTTGCGCCGCTGTTACTGTTTCTTCTGGCAGGGTATGAATATAGGGCCAATTCTCTCCGTACTGGCCACACTCCAGAACAGCGATATCAAATGGCCCAAATCGTTTTCCGATTTCTTTGAAATGATCTCCGTAGCCCGAGTCACCCCCCAAGAATAATTGATGGCCATGCAATTTCAGAACGAACGCGCTCCACAAAGTTTTTCCACGAACAAAACTTCTCCCCGAAAAATGACGGGCCGGAACGGCAGTCAACTCTACTTCTTTATCGACGGAGGTGGATTCCCACCAATCAAGTTCAATAATTTTTTCGGTGGGCACCCCCCAAGGCTCAAGGTGTGCGCCTACGCCCAGCGAAGTAACAAATTGGGTTGCTGTTGAGGCCAATTTTTTGATAGAGTCGTAATGCAAATGGTCATAATGATCGTGCGTAAGTAACACCAAATCAATGGGAGGTAGGTCATTTATGGAATAAACATCCGCGCCATCAAATGGCTTGGCAAATAGGGGCACAGGGGATGCCTCGCCCTGCATCACTGGATCGACCAAAATACGGAAGCCTTCAGATTTGATCAGATAAGACGAGTGACCGAACCAGACAATGGTCGGCTTTTCAGAAGAAAGATTTTTCAGGTCCGTTTTTACGGAAGGAATTGCTTTAGATGGTTTGGTGTTCGCTGGCTTTCCGAGAAAGAAGTCTTTAAACATTTTAGTGCGCGAGGCACTTTTCAACAGGACTTCCGTAGGCAACAAATTGTGGAAGGAATTGTTTCGATAGTTGGAAGATTTTTGGATACGCTCCAATCTTTTTCCAGACGGATTCTTGCCAAGCTTAGGTTGAACTAAACCAAACCAATAGATTGTTAGCAATGCGATGACGGCTATGAACAGGACCATTGTAATTTAAGTTTAATAATAAGTCGGGTTGAACTCGGTTTTATTGCATCGGGAAATTACAAAACAACTGGGTTGGCTAGTTGTGGGGTCGACTTTGAATGGCGCACAAATTAAATTTTGAACAAAACGTTCTTACAGTATCTTCGTGACATCAATCATTGAATATTCTTATTCCTTATGCAATACAATGTCATAGTTATTGGCTCGGGCCCCGGCGGCTACGTCGCTGCTATTAGATGTGCCCAACTAGGTTTCAAAACTGCAATTGTTGAAAAGTATGACACGCTGGGCGGCACTTGCCTTAACGTGGGCTGCATTCCTTCAAAAGCGATGCTCGACTCAACGGAACATTTTCACAATGCGGCGCACAACTTCAAAGAACACGGGATTGACATCCCCGCTCCGAAAGTAAACCTTACGCAAATGGTGGCGCGCAAGTCCGACGTAGTGAAGCAAAACGTAGACGGGATTGCCTTCTTGATGAAAAAAAATAAAATCGAGGTGCACAAAGGAATTGGCTCGTTCGTAGATAAAAACACCATCAAGGTCACCGCGAAAGACGGAAAGGAGACCACAATCACCACCGACAACGTAATCATCGCCACAGGATCAAAACCCACCGCACTTCCCTTTGCGCCGTTTGACAAGAAAAGGATTATTTCAAGTACGGAGGCACTTGAGTTAAAAGAGGTGCCCAAGCATTTGATCATCGTCGGCGGAGGCGTGATCGGTATGGAACTCGGTTCAGTGTATGCCCGCATTGGCTCAAAAGTTTCCGTGGTAGAATTTTTAGATAGCCTCATTCCAACGATGGACGGAACGATGGGCAAGGAACTCTTGAAGTCGACCAAGAAGTTGGGGATGGAATTTTATCTCGCACACAAAGTAACTGTACTTAAAAACACGGGCAAGGAAGTGGTGCTTACCGCGGAACCTAAAAACGGTGGGGCTGCTATCGAGTTGAAAGGCGATTATTGCCTAGTAAGTGTTGGACGTAGGCCCTACACCGACGGGCTTGGCCTGGACAAAGTCGGAATTGAAACGGTGAAGGGACAAATTCCTGTGGACGATCATTTGAAAACGAAAGTTGACAATATTTATGCCATCGGTGATGTTATCCGCGGTGCTATGCTTGCGCACAAGGCCGAGGAAGAAGGGGTTTACGTAGCGGAACGATTGGCGGGACAAAAACCTCACGTAAATTATCTCCTGATTCCTGGTGTTGTTTACACCTGGCCTGAAGTGGCGAGCGTCGGGTTCACCGAAGAGCAATTGAAAGAACAAGGCCGTGCTTATAAAATTGGAAATTTCCCATACAAAGCCTTGGGTCGCGCCCGAGCTTCTATGGACGTGGATGGCCTTGTAAAAATTCTGGCCGATAAAAACACCGATGAGATATTAGGGGTGCATATCATCGGCGCACGAGCCGCTGACATGATTGCCTCTGGTGTGGTAGCAATGGAATACCGGGCGTCTGCCGAAGATGTGTCGCGTATGAGCCATGCCCATCCCACCTACATGGAAGCTGTGAAAGAGGCGTGCTTGGCGGCGACTGCCAACAGGCCGATTCATATGTGAGACACACGTCGCAGATGAATTACCTAAAGGCGTTAAGTGTGCTCACTGTATTTTCTGTACTAACGGTGGTGACGCAAGTGGGTGGTTTGATTTACCTGATCTCGTTAGCGGTATTCGTCCCCTTTTCAAAATACTTATCGAGTAGATGGAGCAAATTCCTAGGCAAAACGGCCACGTTTTTGATGTTGTACATCCTGTCGGTGTTCACCTTCATCCCAATGATGGCCAAGCCGTTTGGAAGAGTTCAACTGCCGTTGTTCAGAACAGCTAACGTCCAACCCGCTACTGTTTTAACTTTTTTCTTGAACAGGAATTACGTCAGACCACAACTTCGAAAGACAGTCCTCAAGGTATCGGAAACAATTAGCAAAGAGTTTCCTGGAACGGTCGTGAACTATCTCGATGCCAATTTCCCCTTCATGAATGGGTTTCCTCTTTTGCCGCACCTGAGCCATAACGATGGCAAAAAATTGGACTTCGCTTTTTCCTATCTCGACCATGACACACATGAGGTTACGGACAAAGTGCCGTCATTTATTGGATATGGTGTTTGCGAGGGTCCGCATGGGGATGAAGAGAACATGCCGGCGAATTGCATGCAAAGAGGCTATTGGCAATACAGCATTCTTCAAAGAATTGTCCCGCAAAGGAATAAGATAAAATTTGATTTCGATGAAACTAGGACGAAGAGATTGGTAACGCTTTTCGCTACCGAAATCGAGACAGAAAGAGTCTTCATTGAACCTCACTTGAAAATACGACTGGGGTTAACCAATCTGAAAGTGCTCTTTCACGGTTGCCACGCAGTGAGGCACGATGACCATTTCCATGTTCAAATCAGATAGCACTATCGTTTGGAAGCTCTTGCGTCAAGTAGTTGATCACCGCCCGCATTAGAATAATTCCCACCACGGGAATCAAGAACACATTAAGCGATTGGGGCAACAAGTACCAAAAGCCCAGCAAGGCCACCGTCAAAATAGTAGTACCTAAAAAATACTTTTTGATCCAAGTCGGCTTGTTCTTCCGCATCAAAACAACCGCAACTATTACGTGAGTCGGAACAGCCCACAATAAATTGAAGTTATTCGCAGCGGCGCGATGGTCTGTCAGCGTCCAAAGAAAGAGTAGCAGGATGCCAATGATTCCTAGAGTAAAGAACAAAATGATGTCCAGCCACTTCGATAATTTCTTTTTCTGCCAATCAAACCAAGTAACAACAGCAAGCATTACAAAGGCAGCCCCGAAAACAATCCAGGGATGGAACCATTGGAATGGAATTTTTTCTTTTTCGGGCTGATAAACCCACACATTTCTCTTTACCAAAGACCCGCCGGTGATTTTGTTGGTCGCATGTGCGAATGAACTCTCAATGTAATCGGGCAAAAACATGTATTCGTAAGGACTTGCCTTTTTATCCATGGGCAATCCTAAACAAATGTCAATACCCAGATCTCCCCATGGTTGTTGCCCCAGATAAAGATCCGTGAGATGGCGGATGGTATAATTGGTTTTGATGTAAGTTGAGTCAAAGAAGACTTCGTCCTTCAAACCTTGCGTGAAAACATCGCGAACCTTTGTTGCACAGTTGTTGTAAAAGTAGTCGTAGCGGTAATATTGATTTTCAGGACGGACATTCCAGAATAGAAAATCGGAAATCTTTTGCTTTTGCTCAATGGTCAAACTCAAGATTTGCTCATGCACAAACCTTCTATGTTCGATGTAATAGTGGAGATAATCTGAGTATTCGTAAGCTTGAACCATGTAATTCAAATTGCCTCGCGTGAATTTCAAATAGAAGTTAGGCTCGTTGAAATTGAAAACGCCATAATTGAAAAAAACGTCGAGTTGACTTAGAGAATCATAAATTCTAATGGCACTATGACCAAATGCTGAATAAAGCTCTTCTTGCGAAGGTCCAATAGTAACGACCGAAATGGAAGCATTTTCGCCCAGCCGTGGATACTGAGAAAAACCTTCGATGGAAAGGAAAATCAAAACTGCACAGGAAATCAAAAATCGCTTCATTGTGGCAACCGCTAAATTTTTCGCCCAAGATAAAACAAATCGCTCCGTAAAAAGTAATTTTGAAGGTGATGATTCGTCAGATTTCAGATGGGCTAAATTTTATCAGCAAGCAATCGCCAAAACGGTGGTCGAATATGGCCCGTGTTTATTCCAGCTTTCAAATTTCAAAAGCCTCTGGAAAAGTGCGTCACCGAGGAATGCCTATCAGCATTTCCGTGGAGCCAACCACTTCGTGCAACTTGAGATGCCCTGAATGTCCAAGCGGCCTTCGTTCGTTCACTCGACCAACAGGCATGATGAAAAACGAATTGTTCGAGTCGATCGTGAATCAACTTCCCGAACTGTCATATCTTATTTTCTATTTTCAAGGCGAACCTTTTCTACACACGGGCCTTCTCGATATGGTGAGTTATGCTTCGAGACGTGGAATCTACACGGCAACTTCCACCAATGCCCATTTTCTAAATAACGAAGCAGCACAAAAAACAGTGACATCTGGGTTAGATCGTCTAATCATTTCAATTGACGGAGCCAGTCAGGATACGTATCAGGCTTATCGCGTTGGCGGTAGACTTGAAAAAGTGATTGAGGGAACAGAGAATATTTTGCGTTGGAAAAAGGAGTTGAAGTCGAAAACCCCGCACGTCATATTCCAGTTTCTGGTCGTGAAACCCAACGAACACCAAATCGAAGAAATCAACACGCTCGCCAGGCAATTAGGAGTCGACGAAGTAAAATTGAAGACAGCGCAGATCTACGATTTCGAAAACGGCTCAAAACTCATTCCATCTATTGATAAGTATTCCCGCTATCAAAAAAATGAGCGCGGTTCATATTCGATCAAAAACGGACTATCGGATGAATGTTGGAAAATGTGGCACAGTTGTGTGATCACATGGGACGGCAAAGTCGTGCCATGCTGTTTCGACAAAGACGCACACTTTGTCATGGGTGATTTGAATAAAAATTCTTTTGAAGAAATCTGGAAAGGTGACAAGTATGATCTTTTTCGCAAGGCGTTGTTCTCATCTCGTTCATCTATTGAGATGTGTAAAAACTGCACCGAAGGCGCGAAGGTTTTTGCGAGTAATTAGGGACTGATCACGATGCCTTCAGCCGCGCATTCAATCTAATTGCGAGCGCAAAGAAGGTCAGGTGAAAAAACACCACAGACAGACAGCACAGATGAATCATCGACACGAGTTTGGTTTGACGATACAAAGTAACAGTGCCACGATAGACCGATTCGGGCAGAGGCTTCACAATTAATGCTGATGTAAGATTTTTTGCCGAATGGTATTCACCCGGGCGTAAAATCAAATACGGTACTTCAAAAATGAACTTGTCGACCTATATTGCGCGTTCATTTTTAAATCTAAGCGAATGAAGTCCAGGTTTTTGTTCTACATGATTTTGGTCTTAACAATAAAAGCGCAGGCACAATCGGCGAACTCCAATGTGCCCAAAAATTGGCACCTGCTCGATCCCCAGCAAGATTCCGTCCAAGGACTTAGTGTCGAAAAAACGTACCTCACTCTTTTGAAAGATATGCCCGCGCGCGAAGTACTCGTAGCCGTGGTTGATTCGGGAATCGATATCGATCATGAAGATTTAAAGGATGTGATTTGGACGAACACCAAGGAAATTCCAAACAATGGCGTGGATGATGACCACAATGGCCATATCGATGATGTGCACGGATGGAATTTTATCGGTGGGAAGAACGGCAATGTCAAGGATGATATCGATGATTTGACACTCGAGTATGTGAGGCTAGGAAAGAAATTTGAGAAGGTGAAAGACGGTAAAGTCGGCAAAAAGGACAAGGCAGACTACGGCCAATTTCTCAAAATCAAGGAGAAATACAAGGCGCTTAAGGAGAACAACGCTCAAGAACTCGAACTGTACTCCAAAATCTACCGAAACCTAAAACATAGCTTAGACACCCTCAAGAAATTACTGAAGTCAGAAAAGTTGAAAGAAGAGGAAGTCAAATCGTTTGAGTCTCAAGATCCCAATTTACTTTTCGCCAAAGGATTTTTGCTGATGATTTTTCGCAATGCAGGCGAGAACACTGACCTCGGCGAGTCTTTACAGGAAGTCAAAGAAAGAGTGGATTACCTAAACACTGTAGTCAATTATGGTTATAATGCTGAATTCGATTCGAGAAAAGTGATCGGTGACAACTATTCAGACCCCTACCAGAAAAATTATGGCAACAACGACGTGATTGGTCCAGACGCCACCCACGGCACTCATGTCGCTGGAATTATCGGCGCCATTCGAAATAATAACATCGGCATACAGGGAATTGCGGATCACGTCAAGATCATGCCCGTACGATGCGTGCCAAGCAGTGGAGACGAACGCGACAAAGACGTGGCCAACGCAATCATCTACGCGGTCGAAAATGGAGCCCGAATCATCAACATGAGTTTTGGAAAGAAATTCTCCCCCGAAAAAGAAGCAGTTGATAGGGCCGTGAAATATGCGGAGCAAAAAGGAGTGCTTTTGATTCATGCCGCGGGCAATGACGGCGACAACATTGACGCCGTCAAAAATTTCCCCACGCGATTCTTTTTGAACGGTAAAGAAGCAAAGAATTGGCTTGAAATAGGTGCGTCGGCTTGGGGTGCAGGTAAAGAATTCGTGGCCGATTTTTCCAACTATGGAAAGTCATCGGTTTCCTTCTTCTCCCCAGGTGTGCAGTTGTACTCAACCACCCCACAAAACACATATAAAAACGAAAGCGGGACGAGCATGGCAAGCCCGGCTGCTGCTGGCGTAGCGGCCTTGTTGATGTCCTATTTTCCCGAGTTGACATCACATGATGTAAAAGACATCCTAATGAAGTCCACGCGTAAATTCGATGGCCTAAAAGTGCAGGAACCCGGCGATAAAAAAGAAGTCGCGTTTAGTGACCTAAGCATCTCCGGTGGTGTTATCAATGCATATGAAGCGGTAAAAATGGCACAAGACTTCAGAAAGCAGAAGACCGTAAGATGACCAAAGGTTATGCACTGACATATATAACTATATTTGCAACTTGTCATGGCGCTCAATCCCAAACTCTACGAAGAAGTACGCACTATTTTCACAGCCTACCTTGAAACAAAGGAGCTTCGTAAAACATCAGAGCGCTACGCCATCCTAGAAGAAATCTATTCCTTGACCGGACATTTCGATGTGGAGTCACTCTACATCAACATGAAAAACAAAAATTATCGGGTAAGCAGGGCAACGGTTTACAACACACTCGATTTACTGGTCGAGTGTGACTTGGTAAGCCGGCACCAGTTCGGAAAAAATCTCGCACAGTACGAAAAAGCATATGGATCAAGGCAACATGACCACTTGATTTGCACGGACTGCAACAAAGTGATCGAATTCTGCGATCCAAGAATTCACAATATTCAGAAAACAGCTGGCGAAATGCTCCATTTTAACGTGTTGCACCATTCCTTAATTTTGTACGCCTCTTGTAAGAAAGAAAATTGCGAAAACAAACTATCGTGATATTGACTCCAAGTGAATGATCATGAAAAATCTTATTCCCTAACACATGAATTTTGCCCAAGAAATAAAAAACAAAACCCTCATTCTGCGCATCAGCGGCGACTTGATCGGCGAAGACAGCGGAACGCAACTGGTCGGCACGGTGAATGAAGCGATGAGCCACGAGGTATTTACCTGCATCATTGATATTTCCGAATTACGTTATATCAATAGCAGCGGCATTGGCGTGCTGATCACCATTCTGACCAAATTTCGAAATAAGGGTGGTGAGGTTTACCTCATGAATCCGTCAGAAAGCGTGAAAAAATTGTTGATCATTACCAAACTCAACTCCATATTCCAGATTGTAAAATCAGAGGAAGAAGCAGTGAGGAAATAAATCATTTCAATCTCAAAAATTTCAGAGTGAAAGTAGACGTTTTGCTGGGCCTCCAATGGGGCGACGAAGGAAAAGGAAAAATCGTTGATGTGCTTGCGCCAAAATACGATGTGGTGGCGCGTTTTCAAGGCGGCCCGAATGCCGGACACACGCTTGAGTTCGACGGAATCAAACACGTTCTCCATCAAATTCCCTCAGGGATCTTCCGGCCAAAAACAAAAAATATCATCGGCAATGGGGTAGTCCTCGACCCGATCGTTTTCAAAACTGAAATTGAGAAACTGGCGAAGTTCAGTCTCGATGTAAAGTCAAATCTGTTCATTTCTAAAAAAGCGACTCTCATCGTACCCACGCATCGGTTGCTCGATCAAGCGTACGAGCAGGCGAAAGGTGAAAACAAAATCGGATCTACGCTGAAAGGAATTGGGCCTTCCTATCAGGACAAAATAGGGCGTCAAGGTTTGCGCGTAGGCGATATTCTTTCCCACGATTTTGAGGATAAGTTGAAGAAGCTCACAAGCGTCCATTTTGAAATTCTAAGCCGCCACCAGATATCCTATAATTGGCAAGACCTGGAAAAGAATTTTCTCGATGCGGTTTCCTTCTTGAAAGAATTTAACCTGGTCGACAGTGAATACTTCATCAATAGCGAACTGAAAAAAGGGTCAACGATACTTGCAGAAGGAGCGCAAGGCTCATTGCTCGACATCGATTTTGGAAGTTACCCTTTCGTCACCAGCTCGAATACAGTAACTGCTGGTGCTTGCACAGGCCTTGGTGTGGCACCGCGTCATATTGGCGAAGTGTATGGAATATTTAAGGCGTATAGCACCCGTGTGGGCAGCGGTCCTTTTCCCACCGAGCTTCTCAATGAAGAAGGCGAACGGTTGCGAAAAGCAGGGAACGAGTTTGGTTCAACGACCGGTCGCCCGCGTCGATGCGGATGGATTGACTTGCCGTCGTTGAAGTATTCCATTATGATTAATGGCGTCACGCAGCTCTTGATGATGAAGGCAGATGTGTTGAATATTTTTCCAGAGATAAAAATCTGTACGCACTATGAGTTGAGTAACGGTAAAATTTCTGACGAGATGCCGTATGAAGTGGTGAATGAAAAAATCAAACCGGTTTACACAACACTCAAAGGTTGGAATGTTTCATTGACAAACCTTTCCGAAGAACAAATGCCCTCAGAATTGCTCGATTATGTTTCTTTTTTGGAAAAAGCATTGTCCGTACCGATCACCATTATTTCGACCGGTCCCGATCGTTCACAAACGATACGAAGGGCAAGCAAAGCGGCTTAAAATTTTTTTGGCCGATCATTGTTTTACAAATCAGATATTATACCTTTGCCGTCCCTTTCGGGGGAAATGAAGACGCGGTTAACGAATCGTGTTGATAAAATGAGGACAACGGAGTCCACTATGCCTTGAATTTTTGAGGCAAACGTTCATTGAATGGATGAAGATTGACAGCGGACCCCGTGCATGGTCGATGGAGGCGATGCACGGAGTCGAATTCTTTTGAATGCGCGCCGTCGCGAGACGGTGGGCGCTAAGGACATTAGACGAGGCCGAGGACAAACG